>NZ_JBGCBZ010000008.1:0-272308 GCF_041262585.1 Planotetraspora sp. GP83
TGATCATCGACCCCACACGCGACTACCAACCCCAGTACACAAAGAAACCCCCGAACCCGTAGGTTCGAGGGTTTCCGATGTCTTGCGACATCACATGAGTGCCCCCGGCAGGATTCGAACCTGCGGCACCCGCTTTAGGAGAGCGGTGCTCTATCCCCTGAGCTACGGAGGCTGGATGTGCTCTGTAAGCCTAGCGAAAGGTTGGGGCCGCGTGTGCACTGGTGGAGGGTGTCGCCCGAAGGACATGGGTCATCTGTCGGCTGAAGTGCGGTAAAGGCCTGGCAAGTGGGCGAGTCCGCTCTTGTGGAGACTGTCTAACGTCACTGTTCGTGACCGGAGAGCGACGCAAATATGTTCGTCGGCTGCGTCCCGTGGCCATCGTCGTGGCGCTGATCGCGCCCGCGATTCTGGCCTCTGGGATGTTCATGGCCGACTTCACCGGCTATGAGGCCATGGCGCGTGGAGCTTCCGCACAGGGCGGAGTCCCAAAGGCTGCCGGACATCCGATGCAGGCTTCCCGAACAGCGTCCGGGGCAGAAGCGGGGCCCGGCGTCGGAACAGCGGACGGGGGCTCGCCGCTTCCGGACTCGGCTTCGCGGCCAGAGGGCGGAAACGCGCCCGGTATGAGCGCAGGCGCGGCCCCAATGGCGGGCGCAGGTGCGACGGCAGGCCCCGGCTCAGGAGCGGACGCGGCTGCGACGGCAGGCCCGGGTTCGGAAACGGACGGCGCTGCAACCGCAGGCACCGATTCACTGACAGGCGGGGGCCCGGCGGCAGGCCCCGATCCAGTGACAGGTGGGGGCTCGGCGGCGGGTTCCACCTCGGGGGACGGGCTCACCACAGGCGACCGCGGGACCTCTTCGGGTGTCGCCGATACGGCCCCGGCTGGGACAGATCCCGGCGTCGGAACGAATGACGCTCCTCCAGCGACGACGGGCAGCGATCCCGTGGCCCAGGCCAATCCGCCGGGCGGCGTGGGGCTGGCAGCGGGAGCCGTACAGGACGATGTGCTGGACCCGACGCCGGTGCCCGAGCCTTTTGGGCCGTCCCGCGTCTACGGAGGGCTCATACTCGTCGAACGGCCGGAGCTGACTGTTCAGACCGCCGGTAAGGCACGGCCGAAGCGCCGGCCCAAGGAGAGGCGATCGGACGGCGACGGAGTGGGGCTCACGTGCGGACTGGAGTGGCAGGGCACCTGGCTATGGGAGCTGTGCCAGGAGCGCGGCGGCCAGGTATAGGGCCCCCGCCTCAGAACCTGTCCCACGCCGACCCCCGCACCCGCCTCGGTCGCGGCATGGGCGGCGGCCCCTGTTTGCGGGCGCGGGCGCGGATGTATGGCCCAGCCGTGGTGCGCAAATCGTGCCGATTACCGCGTGGATCCGGACAAGATGCCGAAAGGAGCTGTGATCGGTAGCTAACGCATGTGACAACTCGCGCCCAGGGATGTGAGGACCTGTAGTAACGTGCGTCCCTGACCCGGGTCACGAGTTCGCAAACGGGGGGTCGATCGTGCCATCTCGTCGATCAGCGCGTCTGGTCGCGGTCGTCACGGCGATGACTTCGCTCGTCGGCGGAATCTTCTCCGGTACGGCGCAGGCCGCCCCCACGGTCCCGTCCGGTACGGCAGAGGACGTCCACGCGGTCCCGTCCCGTACGGCACGGGCCGTCCAGGCCGATCGTGCGGGGGACGCCTCTGCGAACGGCCGGGGTTCGACCGCACATGCCGTGGCACTCGGCGCCTATCCGCTCAAGAGAAACGCGAAGGCGAAGGGGAAGGATCCGGGCAGCCTGAGTGAGTTGCGGCGGCAGGCCCAGCAGGCGTTCAAGGGCATAGAGGACGCCAACAAGGCCCTGGTCGCCAGGCAGAAGCAGTTTGACGCCTCACAGAAACAGCTGGTCGCCAAGCTGACCCAGCTCCAGGCGGCGACCCAGGCGCTCGCCAAGATGCGCAAGCCGCTCTCCGATCTCGTCGAGTCGATCTATCAGGATCCCTCGACGACCGGGCTCGGGCCGCTCTTCACCCAGAGCGACGGCACCACGACGCTTCGGGCCATGAGTGACGTCGACCATCTGGTCGCCGGGCGCAACACCGTCCTCGGCGACGCGATACGGCTACAGCAGCAGCAGGAGCAGTTCGCCACCGAGGCGCAGGAACTGCGGGCGGCCAACCTCCTCCAGGAGGCCCAGCTCAACCTGCAGATCGACAGCCTGCGGAAGCGCTCGTCCAGGCTGGTCAGGTCTCTCACGAAGGCGCTGACCAAGCTCGGCGTCAACGTCAACCAGGGCCACCGTGGGGTGGGGGCCTGTGATCCCACGCGGGTCGACATCGCCGCGCAGTACCCGAACGGCCTGCTCCCGAAGACCAGCCTGTGCCCGCTGCCGCAGGAGGGGGAGGAGTTGCGGGCCGACGCGGCCATCGCCTTCGCGGACCTCAACCTGGCCTACCAGAGGCGGTTCGGCAGGCCGATCTGCGTGTCGGACAGCTATCGCAGCCTCAGTGAGCAGCAGACGGTCTATTACCAGCGTCCCGGGCTCGCGGCGATCCCGGGCAAGAGCAACCACGGCCTGGGGATGGCGGTCGACCTCTGCGGCGGGGTCCAGGCCTTCCGATCCGTTCAGTTCAACTGGCTGGAGGCCAACAGCAAGCGCTTCGGGTTCATCCACCCGGACTGGGCCTACCACAGCCCCTTCGAGCCGTGGCACTGGGAATACGACCCCAAGATCGGTTCACTCCTCTAACGGTTTCGCCGCAGGCGGTGTTCGCCTCTGGTAGGCCCTCCTCACCAAGCCCTTGATCACCGGGCCCCTTCTTACCGGGCCCTTTCTCACCGGGCCCTCCTCACCTTGGATGGATGGCGACGGACAGGCGGCCATGAGCTTGTGCCTGCGCCAGCTGCGCGGCCTGGGTGGGAGTGGTCGCGAGGACCAGGAGGGCGCCCTCGTCGTCCTCTCCCGAGGGGCGGGTTATCACCCTGACCTCCTGCGTGACGGCGAACGCCTGCCGGCCCTCTCCCTCGAAAGCGGCGAAGACGTCGATGAGGTCTCCCGGTGAGAGCAGCCTCGCGGCGGCCGGGTCCGCGATCCGGACGGGAGCCGCCACCATGCCCGGCCCCTGAGCGGCGAGCAGCCCTTGAGCGAGCAGCCGGGCGTCGGTGAGCGGCTCGCCCCGGCGCATCGGCCCGCTGACCACACGGCCCATGACTGCCGATGCCGTACGGAACGCGCCATCCGGCACGGCGTCGGGCGGCAGCCGTACGACCATGACGTCGGAGGCGGACAGGCGGCCTCCGCCGAGATCGTGAGCGGCGGCGAGGACGTCCACGCCCTGAGGGGGCCGGACCGACATGACCACGCACGCCACCGCCAGCCCCGCGAGGATGGCGGCGATCAGACGGCGGCGACGAGCGAGAAGCAGACTGACGGCGCGCATGGCCGGTTATGGAAGGTCGAAGGGGAGCTTGATGCCGTCGAGGGCGCTGCCGCACGGGCACGCACGCTCAAGGGTGAGGGCCTCCACGACCTCGCTCACCAGCGAGCGCATCCGCTCACTGTTGGCCGCGAAGAAGGCGAGAACCTCCTCGTGGGTGACCCCCTCGCCGGCCTCGACACCGGCGTCGTGATCGGTCACCAGGCAGAGCGACGTGTAGCAGAGGGCCAGCTCCCGGGCGAGCACCGCCTCCGGGTGGCCGGTCATGCCGATGATCGACCAGCCGGCCTGCGTGAACCACCTCGACTCCGCGCGGGTGGAGAACCGGGGGCCCTCGATGACCACCAGCGTGCCGCCGTCGACCGTGTCCCACCCCGTCTCGCGGGCCTTCGCCACGGCCGTGGCCCGGCCTCTGGGGCAGTAGGGATCGGCGAACGACACGTGGACGGCGCCGCCCGCGTCGTAGTAGGTCTGCGCGCGGCCGGTGGTGCGGTCCACCAGCTGGTCGGGGATCACCAGAGCGCCCGGACCGAGCTCGGGCCGCAGTGACCCGACGGCGCTGGGCGCGAGCACCTGGCGGACGCCGAGCGAGCGCAGGGCCCAGAGGTTGGCCCGGTAGGGGATGCGATGCGGGGGATGGACGTGGCCGCGCCCGTGCCGGGGGATGAAGGCCACGGACCGGTCGCCGATCCGGCCCAGTGTGACGCTGTCGCTCGGCGGGCCGTACGGCGTCGCCAGCTGGATCTCCTCGGCGTGCTCGATCAGGGAGTAGAACCCCGAGCCGCCGATGACCCCGATCTCTACGTCGTTGACCATGCGGCCGACCCTAGCGAATCACGGCCACCCTCGACGCGACGCCTGTGGATAACTCCGCGCAGGCCCGGCCGGCGCCGGGCCCGATCGTCACGCCGCGGAGGTCGCCGCTGAAGTCGTGCTGCCCGAAGAAGATCCCGAAGAAGATCCCGAAGCCGATCCGGAGGCCGACGTCGAGGCCGCGGCGGGAGCGGCCTCCTTGGCCGAGTCGCCCGGCTTCTTCGCGGAGTCGCCGCCCGACTTCTTGGAGTCGCCCGACACCGTGGAGGTGGACGAGCTCGACGACCGGCTGTCGGTGCGGTAGAAACCGGACCCCTTGAACACGATGCCGACCGGGGAGAAGACCTTGCGCAGGCGGCCCTGGCATTCCGGGCAGTCCGTGAGCGGGTCGTCAGAGAACTTCTGAACGACCTCCAGCTGCTCACCGCAAGCGGTACAGGCGTACTGATAGGTGGGCACGCACTCCTCCTGAGACTGGCACTCGACCCGTTCGACTGCTAATGGTAAGCAGTCAAGGAGCACAAACGCCACTCCAGCCCGGTTTATTGCACCTCGGTCCGCTTCCCGACCCCGTGTCCGCCCACCCCGCGACCGCCTCCGGCACCCCGAGGCCGCCTCCGCCTCAAAAGGTCGAGACAGCTAGGCCCCTCGCTCGCCGTACCAGCCTGCGAGCTTGCCACGGCGGCTGACCGCGCGCAGGCGGCGTTCGACGGTTTCCCGCTGGGCGGCGGTGGTCACCACGAGAAGCTGGTCCTCCGCGCGCAACCGGGTGTTCTCCGTCGGCACGAAGGACCGGCCGCCTCGGACGACCATCGTGACCAGGGCGTTCGCCGGAAGCCGCAGCTCGAAGATCTCGACGCCGTGCATCAGCGAGCCGGTCGGGATTCGGATCTGGAGCAGGTCGGCGTTGAGCTCCTCCAGAGGCGCGGCTTCGACGGAGAGGTCGCGGGCCTCGCCTTCGGCCGTCACGCCCAGAATCCGCGCCAGATAAGGCAGCGTCGGCCCCTGTACGAGTGTGAACACGATGACGATGATGAAGACGTCGTTGAACAGCCCCTTGGCGCCCGGCACGCCGGCGGCCCACGGGATCGTGGCGAGCACGATCGGCACCGCGCCGCGAAGACCCGCCCACGACAGGAACACCTGCTCCCGCCATGACAGGCTGCCGATCCGCGCGACCTGCACCAGCGCGGCGGAGACCACGACCGAAAGCGGCCGGGCCAGGAAGACGAGGGCCAGCCCGGCGACCATGGCCGGGACGATCACGCGCGGCAGCTCGGACGGGCTGGCGAGTATGCCGAGCATGACAAAGAGGCCGATCTGGGCCAGCCACGCCGCGCCCTCGGCGAATCCACGAGTCGCCGCCCGGTGGGGCAGCCGCGCGTTGCCGAGGATCAGCGTGCCGACGTAGACGGCGAGGAAGCCGCTTCCGTGCAGCAGCGCCGCCCCGCTGTACGCGACGAACGCCAGCGCCAGCACCGCGATGGGATAAAGACCCGAGGCGGGCAGCGCCACCCGGCGCAGGGCGTAGGCGGCGGCCGGTCCGACGGCGAGGCCCACCGCCGCGCCGATGCCGAGCTCGTAGGCGGTTTCGAGCACCACCTGCCACAGCGACGGCATCGGCTGGGAGGCCGCGCTGAGCATCATCACGACGATGACCGTGGGGGCGTCGTTGAAGCCCGACTCGGCCTCCAGGATCCCGGCCAGCCGGGGAGGCAGGGGAAGCCGCCGCAGCACGGAGAACACGGCGGCGGCGTCCGTCGAGGCGAGGACCGCGCCGAGCAGCAGCGCCGTCCGCCAGTCCATGCCCAGCAGGGCGTGTACGGCTACCGCCAGCCCGACGATGCTGACCGCGATGCCCACCGTGGCGAGCACGAGCGCGGTGGGCACGGCGTCGCGGACGTGGGCCCAGTTGGTGGTCAGGCCGCCTTCGGCCAGGATGACGGCGAGCGCGATCAGGCCGAGCTGCTGGGCGAGTTGGGCGCCCTCGAAATGGATGCCGCCGATCCCGGACTCGCCGAGGAGCAGCCCGAGACCCAGGTAGATCAGCAGGCTGGGCAGGCCGGTGCGGTGGGCGATGCGGACGGACGCGATGGCCGCGATGACGACGGCGGCGGACAGGAGAAGCCAGATGTTCAGCCTTACCCGCCCCCCTCCTCCCGCGACTTATCGGAATCTTTTCACATATGCACCAAACGGGTGATTCCGGTCGGTAGGGCCGCGAACCGTACACGCTGGTCGTGCGGCTCGGCCGGCACGTCCTCGATCAGCTCGCCCTCGTGGAGCAGCGCCACCGTCGGGACGTTCGGCCCGACCCGGGAAAGGGCCCTGTCGTAGAACCCGCGGCCGCGGCCGAGCCGTACGCCGGTGAACCTGTCCACGGCCAGGGCCGGCACGAGGACCAGCGCGGCCGTGCGGATCGTGTCCACGCCGCGCCGGGTGTCCACCGGCTCCATGATCCCGAGCGGCCCGGGCGCGAGGGAGTCGGGCCCGTCGTACACCGCCCAGTCGAGATCGCCGTCCGGCCGCTGCACCGGGAGGATCACGGTCGCCCCGTGCTTCCACAGCGCGAAGACCAGCCCGTGGGTCGAGGGCTCCGATCCGGTCGACCAGTAGCAGGCGACCAGGCCCGCCATCTGCACCCATGGCTGGTCGAGCAGCGTCTCCCGCACGGCGGCGGAGGACGCCCGCAGGGTCTTCTCGTCGATCTTCGAGCGGCTGTCCAGGATCCGCCGTCGCAGGGTCACCTTGTCCATATCCCGCTCCGCCTGCTCCGTTAGTGTTCAGCCATGGCTGACTTCGATCCCGTAACCAAAGCCGTGGTCCCCGCCGCAGGTCTCGGCACACGATTCCTGCCCGCGACGAAGGCGACCCCCAAGGAGATGCTGCCCATCGTCGACAAACCGGCGATCCAGTATGTCGTCGAAGAGGCGGTATCCGCCGGACTGCTCGACGTCCTCATGGTGACCGGCCGCAACAAGCGCTCCATCGAGGATCACTTCGACGTAGCGTACGAGCTTGAGGACGCGCTTCGGGCCAAGGGGGACGAGGAGCGCCTGTCGCAGGTCCAGGAGCCTGTCGACCTCGCGACCATGCATTACGTACGGCAGGGCGAGCCCAAGGGCCTCGGTCACGCCGTGCTGTGCGCCAAGCAGCATGTCGGCCACGAGGCGTTCGCCTGTCTCCTCGGTGACGACCTGATCGACCCGCGGGATGCGCTGCTCAAGCGGATGATCGAGGTCAGGGCGACGTACGGCGGCAGCGTCGTCGCGCTCATGGAGGTCCCGCGCGAGCAGGTCTCGTTGTACGGCGCGGCCGCGATCGTTGCGACCGACGAGGCCGACGTGGTCCGCGTCACCGACCTGGTGGAGAAGCCGCCGGCCGACGAGGCCCCGTCGAACTGGGCGGTCATCGGCCGCTATGTGATCGACCCGGCGGTTTTCGAGGTCCTGGAGAACACCCCGCCGGGGCGCGGCGGCGAGATCCAGCTCACGGACGCCCTGCGGACGCTGGCGGCCAGGGGACCCGAGGAGGGCGGGCCGGTTCACGGCGTGCTGTTCCGGGGCCGCCGCTACGACACGGGCAACAAGCTCGACTATCTGCGCACGGTCGTGCAGTTCGCGGCCAACCGCGAAGACCTGGCGCCCGATTTCCTGCCCTGGCTCAAGGAGTTCCTCGACCAGGCCGAATCGTAGAAATCGTAGAGCTCGTAGAAAGAGGACTCTCGGACCCATGAAGACGGTCGACCGGCATCTTGCCGACATCCTGGCGACCGTACGGCCGCTGGCCCCGCTCGAGGTCGAACTCGAGCGGGCGCTCGGCGCTGTGCTGGCCGAGGACGTCTCCTCGCCCGTGCCGCTGCCGCCTTTCGACAACTCGGCCATGGACGGCTATGCCGTACGGGCCGAGGACGTGGCCGGCGCTCCCGTGACGCTGCCGGTGATCGAGGACGTGGCGGCGGGGGACAGCGAGCTGCGCGCGGTGGGGCCGGGGCTGGTCTCCCGCATCATGACCGGCGCGCCGCTGCCGGCGGGCGCCGACGCCGTCGTCCCGGTGGAGTGGACCGACGGCGGCGCCGTCACGGTCAGGATCGACAGGCCCGCGCCGCCCGGGCACGCGATCCGCCGCTCGGGTGAGGACGTGCACGCCGGGGACGTGGTGCTCCGCGAAGGCACGCGGATCGGCCCGGCCCAGCTCGGCATCCTCGCCGGAGTGGGACGACGTCGCGTGACGGTACGGCCCCGGCCAAGGGTGGTCGTGCTGTCCACCGGCGCCGAGCTGGCCGAGCCCGGCACGCCGCTGGCCTCCGGACAGATCTGGGAGTCCAACAGCTTCATGCTCGCCGCCGCCGTGCGCGAGGCCGGGGGAGACGGGTTCCGCGCCGGCGTCGTGACCGACGACCCGAGGGAGTTCCTCGACACGCTCGACGCCCAGCTTGTGCGCGCCGACGCCGTGATCACCAGCGGCGGCGTCTCCATGGGGGCCTACGAGCCGGTCAAGGAGGCCCTCGCGCCGCTGGGCAAGGTCATGTTCGAGAAGGTCGCCATGCAGCCGGGCATGCCGCAGGGCTTCGGGGTCGTCGGGCCGGACAGCGTGCCGATCTTCACGCTGCCGGGCAACCCGGTGTCGTCGTTCGTGTCCTTCGTGGTGTTCGTGAAGCCCGCCCTGCGCAGGATGCAGGGGCTGCCCGAGGGCCCTCCGGAGACCGTGCGGGCGACCGTGACCTCGGACCTGCGGTCGCCGCCGGGCAAGCGGTCCTACCTGCGCGCGGTCCTGACCGGGGACACCGTCGCGCCCGTCCTCCGCCAGGGCTCGCACCAGCTCGCCGCACTGGCCTCCGCCAACGCGCTCATCGTCGTCCCGGAGGACGTGACCGAGCTGCCCGAGGGGTCCGGCGTGGAGGTGATCCCGCTGTGAGCGAGGTGAACCCGATGAACCCCGGGAACCGCCTGACGCACATCGACGAGTCCGGCGCCGCCCGAATGGTGGACGTCTCGGACAAGGACGTCAGCGCCCGTACGGCCACCGCCACCGGCCGCGTTCGTCTCTCGCCGGAGGCGGTGGCCCTGCTGCGCTCGGGAGAGGTGCCGAAGGGCGACGCGCTGGGGGTGGCCAGGATCGCCGGGATCATGGGAGCCAAGCGCACCCCCGACCTCGTGCCGCTCTGCCACCCGATCGCCCTGCACGGGGTCAAGGTCGAGCTGGCGGTCGTCGACTCGGGAGTGGAGATCACCGCCCGGGTCCGGACGGCCGATCGGACGGGAGTCGAGATGGAGGCGCTGACCGCCGTCTCGGTGGCCGCCCTCGCCCTGGTCGACATGATCAAGGCAGTCGATCCGGCCGCCGTCATCAGCGACGTACGCGTAGAAGAGAAAACCGGGGGCAAGACCGGCAGCTGGACGCGTGGCTGACGTCCGAGCCGATGTCGAGGTCAGTTCATTCGGATTGAGGGGAGTAAGGCTGTGCGGGCTTTGGTGATCACGGTCTCGAACAGGGCCTCCGCGGGAATGTACGAGGACCGTTCGGGGCCGCTGCTGGCGGCGCTGCTCGCCGAGGCGGGCTGTGATCCGGTGGACGGCCCCCGCGTCGTCGCCGACGGGGAGCCGGTCGAGTCGGCGCTGCGCGGAGGCATCGCCGAGGGGTACGACGTGATCGTGTCCACCGGCGGCACCGGCGTCACCCCTCAGGACCTCACCCCCGAGATGACCCGCCGGGTCATCGACCGGGAGATCCCCGGCATCGCGGAAGCCGTACGGCAGGCGAACAGGGAGAAAGTGCCCACCTCGATCCTGTCCCGCGGCCTCGCCGGACAGGCGGGTTCGACGCTGGTCGTCAACCTCCCCGGATCGTCCGGCGGCGTCCGTGATGGGATGGCTGTGCTCGGGCCTATCCTGGGCCACGTGGTCGACCAGATCCATGGCGGTGACCACACGGCTTGAGTGGAGCCACGACACCCCTGGCGTGGCGCGTTGACCGTCTTCCGGTGGATGATTGACGAATGGATCGACTTCGCGGCTGGCCGGCGACCCTGGTGGAGGGGCCCGTGGGGCTCCGACCGCTGCGCCTGCGTGACGTCCGGGACTGGCGGGACACCCGGTTGCGCAACGCCGAGTGGCTGCGACCCTGGGAGCCGAGCAATCCGGAGACTCCCCTGTTCAGGACGGGTCTCGGGCCGTACGTCTCGATGGTCGGCACGCTCAGGCGGGAGGCGCGCCAGGGGCTGGCTTTGCCGTGGATCGTCACTTATGACGGAGCGTTCGCGGGGCAGCTCACCGTCGGGGCCGTGGTCTGGGGTTCCGCGCGGTCGGCCCAGGTGGGCTACTGGATCGACGGCGCCCTCGCCGGGCGCGGCATCATCCCGACCGCCCTCGCCATGGCGGTCGATCACTGCTTCTTCACCACCGGCTTACACCGTCTCGAGGCCAACATCCGTCCGGAGAACCACGCCAGCCGCAGGGTCGTGGAGAAGCTCGGCTTCCGCGAGGAGGGCGTCCGCAGGCGCCAGCTGCACATCGACGGCGCGTGGCGCGACCACATCTGCTACGCCCTGACGGTCGAGGACGTGCCACGCGGCCTCCTCGTCCAGTGGCGCAGGACTTCGGACGGCTCGGCCGCCCGGCGAAGCGAGCCCAGCCCGGGTTAGCCAAACGATCTCCGGGAAGGTCCGGTCGGGATCGAATTACATGAACAGCTTTGACGATCTCGCGACACACCGGACTCAATGCTCGTCAACGAGCGACACGCAGTCTTACGGTGCGTGACGTGAGCACCTCTCCGATGACACGAGTCCCCGGATGTGTTCACCATGCCCGGAGGTGGCCGCATGGGTAGCGCCCTCCTCTATCTCGCCATCGTCGTCATGTGGTTGAGCGTCCTGCTGCCGATGTGGCTGCGCAGGGACCGGCATGTCCACGACGACCTCTACGACGACCAGCCCGCCGAGGCGGACACGGTCGTCGACGGCCCGCCCGAGGACCGCTCCAACGCCGCACCGGAGGAGCAGTCCCCGGCGTCCTCGCCCGCACCCATCACCCTCGGCGCATCCGCCACCGGCTCCGTGGCACGGTCTCCAAGCGGGATCGACTCTCCGAGCGGGATGGGGTCGGCGGCTGGGGGTGCCTTGGGAGCCGGCGAAGGGAACCCCGCCACGGCTGACGCCGGGGGCGACGGCGCTCCTGCCGCAGCCAAGGGCGAGAGCGCGGCACCGGCGCGGCCCCGCCGTACCCAAGCGCGACGGCGGGCCGCCATCGTGGCCCGCCGTCGCAGGCGGCTCCTGTGGAGCATCCTGCTCCTCCTGGCGTCTGTAGTGACGGCCGCCGTCCGGGTCATGCCCTGGTGGGGCGTGACCCCCTCAGGCGTGCTCCTGGTGACGTACATCGCCGTCCTGCGCGTCGCCGTACGGGTCGACAGTGAGCAGCGGGAGAAGGCGGCTCGGGCCCGGGCGGAGCACCTGCGCCGGGCGCGGCAGCGCCGCCGCGCCCTGGCGGCCATGGCGCGCGAGGCGGAGATCATCCAGTTCGAGGCGCGCAAGCGCACCCAGGTCTTCGACCAGTACGCCGACGGACGCCGCGCGGTGGGGGACTGACGGGATGGCGCGAGAAGCCCCAAGAGTTTGCTAACCTAGTCGAGTCGTTGGGGCTATAGCGCAGTCCGGTAGCGCACTTCGTTCGCATCGAAGGGGTCTGGGGTTCAAATCCCCATAGCTCCACAACGAACAGGCAGGTGAGGGCCTTGCCCGCTGAGGCGGGCAAGGCCCTTCTGTTTCCTGCGGGAGAATTTTGGGAGAGGGGAGCGACGATGAGCGACACCGCCCACCTTGACCACAGCCCGCCCGCACCTAGGCTCGTCCCATGAGCGCCCAGTCCGTCCAGGACCCGCGGTAGTACCCCGAGGCCATCCTGGCCGTACTGCCGGAGCGGTGGCATCAGCAGTCACCACGATGACCGCTCAACCGCATGAGACGCACCGCACGCCAGAGGAGACGGCCGAGGCGCGGCCGCACTACATGGAGCTGCTGGCCATGTTGGAGGTAGCTCCATGGGCTGGCGATCCGTTCAGGGAGGACCGGCCCGAGGGCACATGCGAAACAGGTCTTCGGCGGCCGCGGAATCGCAACCTACGTCGTGGTGGAGGAGCGGCGCGTGGTCTACGTCGTGCGGACCATGTGGCTCGGCTGACCACGTCGACGACGAGACAGAGATGATCACCATCACTCGCGTGCTCTGGGCCGACTAGGCCGACCGGGCCCTGCTGTTCCTCGGCGAGATCACCGTGACCACCTTGGACGTCGTCCCGGCCCGCCAGCGCGAGAGCTCCCTATCAAGCAGTGGGATCGGCGAGGTTGGGCCACATCTCGAACCGCGCCGCGATCGCGTTCTCCCACAAGTCAGGGGGCCTCGCCCGAATGCTTCTGATCGAAAGACCAGGGAGGCCGGGAATCGCGCTCGGCCGGACGAATTGGCTCAGGCATCCTGAGGGCATCCTGATACGTCACCATTACGCAAGGGTCTTCCCACCCAC
The DNA here is from genome assembly GCF_041262585.1 of Planotetraspora sp. GP83. Classification (NCBI taxonomy): domain Bacteria; kingdom Bacillati; phylum Actinomycetota; class Actinomycetes; order Streptosporangiales; family Streptosporangiaceae; genus Planotetraspora; species Planotetraspora sp. GP83. Next base: position 12,761 of record NZ_JBGCBZ010000008.1, read on the forward strand.
GCGCTTGCGCGTGTTGTGGCGGCCCAATCGACCCTAAAGAAGAGGTCTCCTTGGGTGCTACCAGCCTATGTCCTTGGGAACTCCTTGCACCCGATGACATGGGACGGAGAGAGGCACTGCCCTTCGTCGCCGACCCGCGGCCCGTCGGATGGGTCGACCCGCAGAATGTGCAATGCTTCAAACATGGAGATCGAGGCGTTAACTGAGGACGAGGTTGTTCTCATCCTGAGCCGAGACGACGTAGCCTTGATCAACAACGCCCTCAACGAGGTGTGCAACGGCATCCACTGGGACGACGCAGAGCTTCGGACACGGACTGGCTTCACTCGGGAAGAGGTGCGCGCAGCTCTAAAGCTCATCAATAGGGCAGGCCGCGAGATGGGGCAAGCGCGGGTAACAGGCGCAAGTCGGGCTGACCTACTTTCGTGCGGCCTTACCGTGCCACGCGTCCAGTGATAGAGGTTATCCACGGTGAATGGCGAGCAATCATGGGCAGGACTCACCGGCTCTGACCTGCGCTGCAGCAGCTCAGCTGTGTGCGTGTCGAAGTCTTCCAACCTGTTTGTTCCAGGTCAATATGGTTTGTGACATAGATCCGTAACCTGTAATTCTGGGGCTTCCGGGTAAGAACAGAGGCCGACTCCGCCCAGCGGGACCGGCCTCTCCGATCCTCCGGGTCACCAGCCCCCCGCTGTAATAAGTCGCATCAAGCTGGGGGAGGCTCATCTTTCTCCGCTTCGGCCTTCGCGCGCCCCCTGACGAGAATGACCATCGCACCCACGGTGCCGATCAATAGAGCGGCGCCCGCAGTGAAAAAGGCCGGCGATCCGACTTCCACGCCTTGCGTCGTGACGGAGCCGGCTACTACTGCCGCGGCCCAGGTCGCAACAGCGATCAGGCAGAGCATGCCCGCAAGGGAATCCCTGCGAGCGCGCCACCGGTGAAACATGAGAATCATGCCGCCGCTGCCGGCGAAGAAGGCAACGGCCTGAAGGCGCTCCGGCCAGGTTGACCAGTAATTGCTGAACATGTAGACCTGCGAGACAGCGGCGGCGAGTAAGCCGACCAACCAGACGATACGTGGCACGGACCTCGGCACTTTAGGCACGACGACGCACTCTAGCGATCAGATGACGTACCTGCCCGGTAGTCCTCAAATGGGGCGTTCGGAGGCGGGCAGGACAAAGGCTCGTCAGATGATCGCCTGACGGGTCTTGTCGCTCTTCAGAGACCATCTTTGAACTGGGCCCGGTTGAACCGGGCTCCCCAGTTGTGGATCTGGTCGAGCAATTCGGGAGGGCTGAGGACGCGGAAATCAGCGCCGAGCACGCCCAGTGCCATGGTCGGCCAGTCGAGGGAGTCGGCGGTCATGCGCATCCGGCAATGCTCGGCGTCAACCTTCTCGACTGTGCTCCACCTGCCGATCCGTTCGTGCACGATCTCGGCCGGGGCGTCGACCAGGACCTCCACCCGGTACGGGCGGGGCAGGTTGTCCAGGCCGGCGCGGACGAACTCGGCGGCGTCGGCGGCGGGCAGGTCGCGGGGCCGGAACCGGGAGCCGGTGCCGTGCGGCTCGGTGAGCCGGTCGACCCGGAAGCTGCGCCAGTCGTGCTGGGTGAGGTCGTAGGCGACCAGGTACCAGCGGCGGCCGAGGCAGACCAGCCGATACGGTTCGGTGTGCCGGTCGGTGTGCCGGCCGTCGGCGGCGGTGTAGGAGAAGCGGAGCTGTTCGCTGTCCCGGCAGGCCAGCGCGACCGCGGTGAGCACGCCCGGGTCGACGCCCGCCCTGGCCGGGCCGTCCCAGCCGGCGGGCACAGTCATCGCGCGCAGCGCGTCGATCCGGCGCCGCAGCCGGGCCGGCATCACTTGCACCACCTTGGCCAGCACCCGCACCGAGGACTCCGCGATGCCCTCCACCGCACCCTGCGCGGCGGCCTGCAGCCCCACGGCCAAGGCGACCGCCTCCTCGTCGTCGATCACCAACGGCGGCAGTGCCGCGCCGGCGGCGAGCTGGTAGCCGCCGTCCACGCCGCGCTGCGCCTCGACCGGATAGCCCAGCTCGCGCAGCCGGTCGACGTCCCGGCGCAGGGTGCGGACCGAGACTTCCAGCCGCTCGGCCAGTTTGGTGCCCTGCCAGTACCGGTGAGTCTGGAGCAGGGACAGCAGCCGCAGCGTCCGGGCGCTGGTGTTCGCCATGTCCTGAAGTCTTCCGCAATTCAGGTCGGAAAGTGACCGCTATTGCCACCAGTGTGGTCTGTGACCGGCAGAACAGAACAACGGAAGGCAGAGACCATGACCGTCAACGAGCTGACCACCCGCGACACCGCCGCCGCGCCGGTCGCAACCGGTGAGCGCGCCGACCTGCTCGCGATGCTGGCCAAGCACCGGCACTTCCTGCGCTTCACCACCCGCGACCTCACCGACGAGCAGGCCGGACAGCGGACCACCGCCAGCGAGCTGTGCCTGGGCGGCCTGATCAAGCACGTCACGGCGGTCGAGCGGAACTGGGTGGGCTTCATCCTGGACGGTCCGTCGGCGATGGCCGACTTCACCGCCATGACCGAGGCCGACTGGGCCCGGTGGGCCGACGAGTTCCGGCTGCTGCCCGGTGAGACGCTGGCCGGTGTGCTGGCCGGCTACGCCGAGGTGGCCCGCCGGACCGACGAACTGGTCGCCACCCTGCCCGACCTGGACGCCGCCCAGCCGCTGCCGAAGGCCCCGTGGTTCGAGGCCGACGCGCGATGGTCGGCCCGCCGGGTGCTGATGCACATCCTGTCCGAGACCGCCCAGCACGCCGGCCACGCCGACATCATCCGCGAGTCCCTGGACGGCGCCAAAAGCATGGGCTGACCAGCGGCGCGGCCAGGGCGTTGCTTCGGCGGCTGGACCAAGACCTTCACCGCCCCGTTCGGCCGTCGTGTTCCCGGCGTTGTCGTAGGCGACTACTACGCTCAGCGGGTGACGACAGAGGGTGATCTTGAGCTGAGCGACGGACGCACGCTGCACTACTACGACATGGGCGCGGACGGAGCGGATGGCAGGCTCGCCGTTTTCTGGCACCACGGCACGCCGAACGTCGGCGCGCCTCCCGAGCCCCTCTTCGTGGCCGCGACGCGGCTCGGCATCCGCTGGGTCTCGTATGACCGGCCCGGATACGGCGGATCAACTCCTTGCCCCGGCCGGGACGTGGCGTCGGCGGCCGCTTACGTGGCCGGCGTCGCCGACGCGCTGGGCATCGATCGGTTCGCGGTCATGGGCCATTCCGGCGGCGGCTCGCATGCCCTCGCGTGCGGCGTGCTGCTGCCGGAACGCGTCCTGGGCGTGGTCAGCGTGGCCGGGCCCGCCCCGTTCGGCGCGGAGGGGCTTGACTGGTTCGCGGGCATGGCCGCCTCCGGCGTGGCGTCCCTGCGCGCCGCCGCCCAGGGACGCGCGGCGAAGGAGGGGCACGAGGCTTCGGGCGCCGAGTATGACCCCGAGTTCACCCCGGCCGATCATGCGGCGCTCTCCGGCGCGTGGTCCTGGTTCGGTGAAATCGTCGGCCCGGCTGTGGAGGGCGGCCCGGGCGGGTTGATAGACGACGACCTCGCCTACGTCTCCCCGTGGGGCTTCGACCCCGCGCAGGTGAAAGTGCCGGTCCTGTTATCGCACGGTGGCCGGGATCGGGTCATCCCGAGCGCGCACAGCGAGTGGCTCGCGCGCCGCTGCCCGTGGGCGGAGCTGCGGCTGTCCCCGGACGACGGACACATCTCGATCCTCAACTCCGGCGAGGCCGCCATGGAATGGCTCCGGGAGCACGCCGTTTAGGCCGGCGCCGTCAAAGGCGCCATCAAATGCGGAGCGGATCGGCGCAGGACCCCTGGACGCCGGACCCTCCTCATGATCGGCAGGATCGAAGCGGCACCGCCCGCGTCTCATCGCCCTCTCCCGGTGGTCCCGCTGGTGGCGAGGCGCATCATGATGACAGGTGGGCCGACGCGCGGCTTCAGGCCGCACGTCCCGGACGGCCCCACGATCTCGGGGCCATCACGCCTACGCCATTCTGGAGGTCCTCAAAGTCGCGGCCCTGCTCACCACCGGCATCCTGCTGCTGAGGGCATGAACCACCCCATACCGAAAGGCGTCACCATGGAGCCGATATCACTGACCACCCTGGCGAGCGAGCACCTGGCCAAGGCGCGGGAGAACACGAGTGGGCGCAGTGCGCAGACCGTTCACGGCGGACACCAGCACTCCCTGCGCCAGACGCTGATCGCACTGGCCGCAGGGCGTGGCCTCGACGAGCACGAGAGCCCCGGCGAGGCCACGTTGCAGGTGCTGCAGGGACGCGTGCGCGTCGCGAGCAGCCACGACACCTGGGAAGGCGCGGCAGGCGACTACCTCGTCATACCGCCGGAGCGGCACAACCTGACCGCGCTCGACGACTCCGCCGTCCTGCTCACCGTGGCGGTGGACTCCGGCCCGGCCACCTGACCGCCCGCTCAATCGTGAGGCCGGGTCGTTCGATGCTGAGGCTTCAGGGGCGCCACTCGTCACGGTAGCCGGGGTGCCAGTCGTAGGCGGCGGCTTCGAGACGGAGGAGGTGCTCGGCCTGGGCCCGCTCCCCGACGTCGATCAACCCGCCGCCGAGGATGTGGGCGAGGTAGTTGAGGCGTTCCCTCTTGGCTGTGAGGTCGCGCTCTTCCTGGAGATACGCGGCCAGAGCCTCGTCGGATGTGGCGTCGTCGATGGAGCCGCGCGCCGCGTCGTCGAGGCATGCGCGGATGAAGGCGATCAGCTCAGTCATCGGCGGCCCTCATGAACAGGCCGCGCACGATAAGCAGGCCGCGCACGATAAGCAGGCCGGGCACGATAAGCAGGCCGGGCACGATGAACAGGCCGCGCACGAGCGTGCGGGCGTGCCGCCTGGCCCGGGCCGGCTTGGCGGGAACCCGGCGACCGTGACGGCCCGACCGTACGGACCGACACCCGCGTACCCTCCGCAGTCGAGATCGCTCATGCCGCCATCCTCCCCCAACGGCTCACGCTGTTCCGATGATTCGGTACAAGCCGGGCGTCAGGAGCACTCCGCCGAAAGGTAGGAGATGGGCAGGGCCGCCTTGCTGGGGCAGAGGCGGCCCTTCCGCTTGGTGGCACATCGGCGCCCACGAACGACCCCGCATACGCGCGGAGGGGCGCCGTGCCGAGTCAGTCCCCCGCCGCCACGGGCTCCGCCGGCTGCGGGGCTCCGTTCCGGCTCCCGCGAGGCCGGGACGTCGATGCCCACGAAGGGGCCAGGGTCGCCGAGGACTCACGTGAGGGACGGCGCTGCTGGGAGAAGGCCGAGCCCACCGTGGCGGCGAGGTACATGTAGGCCTCCCGCGTCGAGGGTGCGAGCGCATCCAGCTCGAACTCGGCGTCTTCCTCCAGGTGGGGATCGAAAGGAATGGTCACCACGGTGCGGCAGCGCTCGTCGAAGTGGTTGTGGAGCGCTTCCAGGTCCACACTCGACTGGCTCTCGTGGCGGACTCCCGACAGGACCACGGTGGCCGAGTGCGCCAGGTCGGCATGACCGTGGGCCTCCAGCCAGTCCAGGGTCGCTCCCGCCGACCGGGCCGCGGCCACGGACGGAGCCGTCACCAGCACGATCTGGTGGGCCAGCTCCAGAGTGGCCGACATCGCCGAGTGTGACAGGCCGGTGCCGCAGTCAGTGATGCAGATCGAGTAGAAGTGCTCCAGAAGCCCGGCAACGGTCCGGTAGTCCGCGGCGCTGAAGGCCTCCGACACGGCGGGGTCACGGGCGGATGCCAAGATTTCCAGCCGGCTCGACGGCGACTGCGAGGTGAACGCCCGGATGTCGGCGTATCGCGGCTGGTCCAACGTGATGAGCGTGGTCAGCAACTCCCGGACGGTCGCCGTCGTCTCGACCGGCAACCGGTCGGAGAGGGTGCCGCGATCCGGGTTGGCGTCCACCGCGATCACCCGGTCACCCCTCAGAGTGGCGAGTGTGGCCCCCAGCCCCACGGATGTGGTCGTCTTGCCGACGCCGCCCTTCAGGCTGAGCACGGCCACCCGGTGGTGCCCCCCCGCCACCGGCGTGCGGGCTCGGGCGATCAGTTCGCGACGGCGCAGCTCACGCGGCGACTCGCCGAGATGCAACAGCCCCCCGCTCATCTTGTACACGGCGCGACGCCAGCCTCCCGAGGGGGCGCGCCGCCTCACTCGGAGAAGGAGCTCTGGAGTGAGACGATCCGTGGGGGTGGTGGCGGAATTTCCGTCATAGGGAGCCGCCAACCCTCCAGCTGAGACGGACACCTGCTCCTGGACCACGGTGACCTCCGTTGATTGCCGTTTGTGAAGAGCAAGGGGGCATGCCGCAGAGAGGAGTGGCCAAGCCTGCCGGGTGGTCATACGGACGTACGGCACGGCCTCGCCTCGTCGCCCTGATCGCGTCCCCCGAATGCTCCTGATCGTGTTGTGACTGGTCATTGCCGCTGCCGTGGACGACATGGCACACGCTACGATGTGTCATCGTACGATTACTCTGCGTATGTACGCAAGGGTTAGAGATGATGTGCCCCATTTCCGGATGTCTCGATCGTCTTGACTACTAGTCTGTGTCGTTCGTGAACGGACTCGACGGCGAGCGGAAGGGCAGACGGATGCGGGTTGTGCTGGGCACGGTTGTGATGGGGGCCGCGGTGGCGCTTGCTGCCGGGGGATGCAGCGCGGAGCCCCAGCCCGCGGCGTCGGCGGTCAAGGGCGTCGTCACCGCTCCGGCCGTCCCCAAGGAGACGGGGGACACGCTCGCTCAGGGCAAGGTGGTGGACAAGGGCAGGCCCAGGGCGGCGGTCCAGGTGTTGGCGGTGGCCTGGCCCAAGAGCGAGGTCCTGGACAAGATCGCGGAGGGCGCCGATGTGCCGACCGCCGTCGTCGCCCGCGCCACGACCGACGCGAACGGCCTGTTCCAGCTCCGGCTGAAGCCGTCCGACCTCGATCCCGTCTACGTCGAGGACGGCGGCGACGTCCAGATCGAGCTTTTCCTGCAGAACCAGGACGGGCCGTCGTGGCAGTTCACCGCCACACGGGGGGACAAGGGCTGGTCCACCACCGACGCGGAGCCGGGCAAGGAGCGGCCGCTCAAGGCCGAGCTGGAGCTCGACCCCGCGTCAGGCGAGCTGAAGGTCCGCCGCCTGGACACCACAGCCGCACAGAGCTAGCCGCAGCCGCACAGAGCTAGCCGCCGGCCAGCCGGCCGTACGGCACGCGCAGGCGGCCCCCCAAGCGGGCGGTGACCCCAAGCGGGCGGTGACCCCAAGGGGCGGTGACCAAGCGCGGCCGTACGGCTAGCCGAGCCCGGCGTACTGACGGGGGCGCAGGGCCTGCGCCCGCAGGGCCGCCAGCGCGGCCTGACGTCCCACCTCGGTGAGCTGCCAGGGGGCGTCCCAGGAGGTGTCGGCCCGCAGGTCCAGAGCGTCCAGGCGGCGCAGCAGCTCGCCGAGCGGCCCGGCCAGGTCGAGAGCCGTCACCTGGCCACCGGCGGCCGTGCGCCAGCCTTCGCCGTTCACCACGTCGGCCACCCGCTCGCGCAGCTCGGCGTACTTGATCTGCCTGTTGTCCACGAGCAGCATCAGCGCCGACTCACGGATGGAGATCTCGAAGTCGTGCTCGCCACGGGCAGGGGCGAGCAGCGCGGCGGTGGCGGCCTCCCACAGCGCGTCCGGGCTGTCCAGCAGCGCGCGCCCGTCGGGCGTGAGGACGAGCCTCCTGCTCGTACGGCGGAGCGCCCCGAGCTCCTGGATCGCGATCTCCTTGAGCGTGGTCAGCGCGGGCACGTCGGCCTCGCTCCGGACCGATCGCGTGGTCATGGCGTCCCAGCCGAACCGGTCGACGGCGTCCACGGCGAGCGCGCGGGCGAGGTTGAGCCGCTCCGTCAGCGGCACGCCCTTCTCCGCCAGGCCCAGCAGCCACCGGAGCGGCTCCAGGTGAGGCTCGGCCGGCGCCGGGACGGGGGCGTGCAGCCGCACCTCGAAGGGCTGCGCCAGCTCCCGGCGGGCGCTGCCGCGCCCGAGCACCCAGCGGTTCAGCCGCTCCCCGTGGACCCGGTGCAGCCAGCAGTCGCCGCCGAGCTCCGGGCGGGGGGCGGTCAGCCACCGCCTGGTCAGCGCCTCGCGGTCGAGCCGGTCGCCGGACACGATGGCCAGTTCCAGCGCGGCCGCGCAGGCGAGGTGGGCTCCCAGCTCCTCGGGCCCCATGATGGAGCTCCACGACAGCTCGGCGACGTCGGGCGGCAGGACGCCGGTGGCCTCCAGCGCCTGGTGGTAGGCGGCGGACCCGGCCTCCTCCCCGTCGCGGGCGTAGGTGCGCAGGATCTGCGCCGTGACCGGGGAGTCGCACAGCCCGGCGTACCGCCCCATCCCGCCGAGCCGGAGCAGCTCGCCGAGCGCCCTGGCGATGGACGGGCGGTCGCCGGTCACCTTGAGCGGCAGGGTGTACCAGAGGAACTCGCACACATCGAGCTGGCTGATGGTCTCCAGCGCTTCGCCGCCGGTCAGCCATTCGACGGCGACGCGGGCCGACTCGGCGATGTCCGGCTGAGAGCGCTCCAACTCGGCCAGCAGCGCGGCCACGTCAGGTGCGGGCATGACCCGCAGTCTGCCGTATGGGACCCACCGTTGACGACGACCCACTGTCACTCGCAACCACCCCCGGGACAACGATACGGAGGGTCAGATCCACGACTTGAACAGCATGCGGCTGTGCCAGACGTCGTACGGCACGACCTGCGCCGCGATGACCGGATAGAGCCACCAGAAGTTGAGCAGCGACAACAGCGCGAAGGCGCCCGCGACCGAGGCTCCCACGACACGCCGTCTCGGCGCGGCCGCCACGGGTCCGATGATCAGTCCGCACGCCAGCACGATAGCCAAGATCATGAACGGCACCATCGGCAGCGCGTAGAACATGAACATCGTCCGGTTGTCGGCGATGGCGAAGTAGAACCAGGGCAGCCAGCCGGCCGCGTAGCCGACCAGCACCGCTCCGGCGCGCCAGTCCCTGCTCGACACATACCAGGCGATCATCGCGATGAGGGCGACGAGCCCGCCGAACCAGATGATCGGGGTGCCGGTGCCGAGCACCGCCCATGAGCAGGTGGCCGCGCCGCACGTCCTGGGCGACTCGTAGAAGAACGCGACCGGCCGGAGCAGCAGCGGCCACTGCCACGGCTCCGACTGGTACGGGTGGCTCGTCGCCAGGCCGGTGTGGAAGCTCAGCACCTGCTTCTGGTAGTCGATCCACGACCGCAGGGAGTCGATGACGAAGAACACCGGCCCGTTGGAGGTCGCCTGTGCCCAGTTGCGGCCGTAGCCCTTGTCGGTCGCGAACCAACCGGCGAACGAGGCCACGTAGGCCAGCACGGGGACCACGGCCATCCATGCCGCCGCCAGCGGCAGGTCGAGGCGCAGCATCCCGGCGTACGGCCGGCGCAGGCCGGCGGCGCGGCGGGCGCCCGCGTCCCAGACGAGCGACATGATCGCGAAGGCCGCGATGAAGAAGACGCCGGTCCACTTGGTGGCCAGGGCGGCGCCGAGGCACGCTCCGGCCGCGAGCCGCCACGGCCGCCAGCCGAGCGACGGCCCCAGGGCCGCCCCCACGGTGGAGGAGGTCTTCTCGTGCCAGTCCGCCAGCCGCCGCCGGGCGTCGTCCCGGTCGGTCACCAGGCAGGCGAACCCGGCCAGCACCCAGAACATCAGGAAGACGTCCAGCAGCGCCGTACGGGACAGCACGAAGTGCAGCCCGTCGAGGGACAGCAGGAACCCGGCGAGGCAGCCCAGCAGCGTGGACCTGGTCATGCGCCGCGCCACCCGCGCCAGGATCAGGATCGAGATCGTCCCGGCCAGCGCGGCGGCGAACCGCCAGCCGAAGGGGTTGGCGCCGAAGATCAGCTCTCCGAGGCCGATCAGCCACTTGCCGAGCGGCGGGTGCACCACGTAGTTGGCGCACTGCCCGACCTGCTCGCACTGCTTGAAGATGTTCGTGTTGCCGGCCAGCAGCAGCTTGTCGGCGCCGTCGACGAACTGGCGCTCGACCCCGAACGTGACCATGGAGAGCCCGTCCTTGGCGTAGTAGGTCTCGTCGAAGACCACCGCCTTGGGGATGGCGAGCCCGGTGAAGCGCAGGACTCCTCCGAAGAGGGCGACGATGATCGGCCCGATCCACCCCCACAGGGGACTGCCTGTCATGGGAGGCACGAGCCGGTCGCGCACGGAGATCGGAGGGGAGGCCTCCGGCTCGGGCTCCGGCTGCTCGAAAGCCTGGTAAGGGAAGTCGGTCACGGCCACCCGGACAGATTACTGGCGCAAGCAGGTCACGAACATGGCGTACGCGTGGATTGGGAACATCTGGTCGTTCGTGGGGCAACGTTTCATCGAGTCATAGGGTGGACGGGTGCTTATTCTCGCGGGAGCCCCGATCGGTCAAATGGGAGACGCCTCGCCGCGGCTCCGCGAGGCGCTCGGGACGGCGGACGTGATCGCCGCGGAGGACACCCGCAGGCTCAGGCGGCTCGCGTCCGACCTCGACGTCACCGTGACCGGGCGGGTGGTGTCCTACTACGACGCCAACGAGGCCGCCCGGGCCAGGGAGCTGCTCGACGCCCTGCTTCAGGGCCAGACCGTCATGGTGATCACCGACGCCGGCATGCCGGGCGTGTCCGACCCCGGATACCGGCTCACCCACCTGGCGGTGGAGGCCGGTGTCCCGGTGACCGCGCTACCGGGACCGTCGGCCGTCACCACGGCGCTCGCCGTGTCGGGGCTGCCGAGCGACCGGTTCTGCTTCGAGGGGTTCCCGCCGCGCAAGCCGGGCGAGCGGGCCAGGAGGTTCGCGAGCCTGGCCGAGGAGGAGCGGACGATGGTCTTCTTCGAGGCGCCGCACCGCCTGCCGGCCTGCCTGGAGGCCATGGCAGAGGAGTTCGGCCCGGATCGCCCGGCCGCCGTCTGCCGCGAGCTCACCAAGACCTACGAGGAGGTACGGCGGGGCCCTCTGGGCGAGCTGGCCGAGTGGGCGCAGGGCGAGGTCAGGGGGGAGATCACGCTCGTGGTGGCCGGGCGGCCGCCCCAGACGGACCCGCCCGCCATGGAGGATCTCGTCGCGGAGGTGGCCCGGCGGGAGGCGTCGGGCGTGTCACGCAAGCACGCGATCGTCGACGTGGCCAAGTCGGCGGGCGTCCCCAAGCGCGACCTCTACAACGCCGTCCACGGCGGCTGAGGTCACCCGCCCTTGGTGATTTTCGGAAGGCTGGTGACTTTCGGAAGGCTGGTGATTTTCGGAAGGCGGAGGGCGGCGAGAGTGATCGCGGCGGCCAGGCAGGCGAGCGGCACGGCCGGCAGCAGGTAGCGGTAGTCGAACTCGGCCGTCGCCGCCGGGGCGAGGATCAGGCCGGCGGCGCCGAGCCATGGCAGCAGGACCGGCCCGCCGATGTCGCGCCACCGCAGCGCCACGCCGTACAGGCCGGTGAGCAGGAGCAGGCCGAGCACGATGCCGGGGAGCCGCACCACGTTCTGGTAGCCGATCATGAAGTCGGACCAGGGCCGGACGACATGGGTGGCGGCCTTGCCGTTCTCGTAGGCCTCGGCGTCCTTGTCGGTCGTGCTGTGGTAGGAGCTCCACTTCGGCAGCTCCCGCGTGAACGGGTTGTCGAACTCGTAGAGGTGGTAGGTCTTGTAGTCCGGGAACCGGGGCCGGTCCCAGCGGAACGCGCGGAAGAAGTCCTTGGCCACCACCGCGAGGTAGTCGCCGGGCTGCGCGAGGATCGCCCTCTTCGCGAACGCGCCGGCGTTGGTGTTGATCTCGGGGGTGAACCTCATGCCGGAGCCGAAGACGTGGAGCTGGTTCTCGTTGTCCCACCACAGGTAGGCCTGGGCGGAGGGCTCCCGCTTGTCGGGCGGGGTGTTGATGCACAGGAGCGCGAGCTCCAGCTCCTTGCGCTTGTCCAGGTTCATCTTGTGGCAGTCGGCGAACAGCGACGTCCGCATGTAGAGGATGGCGCCGTCACTGTTGGTCATCGAGAACTGGCCGTTGACGGCCTTGAACCAGCCCATGTACGCGACGACCGGGACGGCGCACGCCACGATCACGGCGGCGACCGGCTTCCATCCCGCCCGCTTGATGACCAGGTAGCCCACGACCAGGGCCAGGATCGGCAGGCCGATGCTGCGGGTCAGCGCCGTGAGCGCCAGCAGGAGCCCGGTGGCCGCGCCCACCCGCCAGGACATGGCGTCGTGCCACAGGACCAGCGTCACCACGCCGACCACGAGCAGGATGAACATCGAGTCCGACATGATCAGCTGTTCGAGCTGGATCTGGTAGGCGTCGAACAGGACGGGAACCGCCGCGAGCGTCGCCCCCCATTTGGGGACCCCAAATTTTTGGGTAAGAAGGGCGTAAATGAGCAGCCCTGTGGCGAGTCCCATCAAATGCTGCGTGAAGACGACGACGGCGAAGCTGTGCAGCGGCCTGAGCATCAGCAGCCAGAAACCGTAGCCATCCGGGCGGATCGGGTGTGGCCGCGGCCTCAGCGCCACCGAGACGTAGTCGTAGGAGTCGTTGAACCACATCGCCGGGCCGAACCCGAGCATGGTGACGATCCTCAGCGAGGCCGCCAGGCCAAGGGCGATCACGAAGATTCGATGGCGGCGCAGCAGCACGAGGAGACGCCTCCACCCGCCAAGCGGGGGGGCGTCGACTACCGGAGGCTCCGCGACCGCGACCATGGTTACAGAATGCCAGCCGTTTTGCGGTCTTGACTCGGGCACCTTGGGGAAGCGGGCATCATTGGTGTCCTGCCGTCATATGCGAGGAGTTGCGACGTGGAACTGACCGTTGTCATGCCATGCCTCAACGAGGCCGAGACAGTCGAAACCTGCGTCCGCAAGGCCATCGCCTGCATGCGGGAGCACGGGATCGACGGCGAGGTGGTGATCGCCGACAACGGCAGCACCGATGGATCGCAGCAACTTGCCCGGGACGCCGGGGCCCGCGTGGTCCACATTGACGAGAAGGGCTACGGAAACGCCCTGCTCGGCGGCATCCGGGCCGCCCGCGGCAAATACGTCATCATGGGCGACGCCGACGACTCCTATGACTTCACCGGCCTGATGCCCTTCGTCGAGGAGTTGCGCGCCGGCGCTGAGCTCGTGATGGGCAACCGGTTCAGGGGCGGGATCGCGCCGGGCGCCATGCCGCCCCTCCACCGCTACCTGGGCAACCCCGTCCTGTCGTTCATCGGGCGGCTGTTCTTCCCGAGCGCCATCGGCGACTTCCACTGCGGCCTGCGCGGCTTCCGCCGCGACTCGATCCTCCGGCTGGGCCTCCAGACCGGCGGCATGGAGTTCGCCTCGGAGATGGTCGTCAAGGCCACGCTGCAGGGGCTCGACGTCCGCGAGGTCCCGACGACCCTGTCGCCCGACGGCCGCTCGCGCCCGCCGCACCTGCGCTCCTGGCGGGACGGCTGGCGGCACCTGCGCTTCCTCCTGCTGTACAGCCCGCGCTGGCTGTTCTTCATCCCCGGCCTCGTGCTGATGACCCTCGGCCTCGTCGCGGGCGCGGCGCTGACCTTCGGGCCGGTCTACATCGGCAAGCTCGCCTTCGACGTCGACACCCTCGTCGGCGCGTCCGCGATGGTGGTGATCGGCTTCCAGGCCGTGCTGTTCGCGCTGTTCACGAAGGTCTACGCGGCGGAGGAGGGCTTCCTCCCCGAGGACCGCCGGATCAGGAAGCTGGTGGACATCGTCACGCTGGAGAAGGGCCTGCTCGCCGGTGGCCTGCTCGCCGTCGCGGGTCTCTGCGGCCTGGTCGCGTCGCTGGCCCACTGGGGAGGCCGCGACTTCGGCGAGCTGATCCCGGCCGAGTCGCTGCGCCTCGTCGTGCCGTCCGCGACCGCGTTCGTCATGAGCTTCCAGACGATCTTCGCGTCGCTGTTCATCAGCATCCTCGGCATCCGCCGGTCGCGGGAGACCCCCGCCGACATCGCGGCGTCCGCCGCGGAGGAGGCCGCCGAGGCCGTCACCCTCACCCCGGCCGACGCGTGAGCGCGTAACCGGTTCGAGACGCTACGCGTAACGCTCTAGGCTTGTGCTCATGTCCCAGCACATCTTGACCGCCGTCGCCTGGCCGTACGCGAACGGCCCGCGCCACATCGGGCATGTCTCCGGCTTCGGGGTGCCCTCCGACGTCTTCAGCCGCTACCAGCGGATGGCGGGCAACAAGGTGCTGATGGTCTCCGGGACCGACGAGCACGGCACGCCGATCCAGGTGCAGGCCGACAAGGAGGGCGTCACCGCCCGCGAGCTCGCCGACCGGTACAACCGGGTCATCGCCGAGGACCTCGTCGGCCTCGGGCTGTCGTACGACCTGTTCACGCGGACCACGACGCACAACCACTACGCGGTGGCGCAGGAGATCTTCCTGGGCCTCTACAAGAACGGGTACATCTTCCCCAAGACCACGATGGGCGCGGTCTCCCCGTCCACCGGGCGGACCCTTCCTGACCGGTACATCGAGGGCACCTGCCCCATCTGTGGCTACGACGGCGCCCGCGGCGACCAGTGCGACAACTGCGGCAACCAGCTCGACCCGATCGACCTGATCAACCCCCGGTCGCGGATCAACGGCGAGACGCCGGTGTTCGTCGAGACCGAGCACTTCATGCTCGACCTGCCCGCGTTCTCCGAGGTGCTCGGCACGTGGCTGCAGTCCAAGCAGGGCGAGTGGCGGCCCAACGTGCTCAAGTTCTCCCTCAACCTGCTGGGCGACCTCCAGCCCCGGGCGATCAGCCGCGACCTCGACTGGGGCGTGCCGATCCCGCTGGACGGCTGGCGCGACCGCAACGACAAGCGGCTCTACGTCTGGTTCGACGCGGTCATCGGCTACCTCTCGGCCTCCATCGAGTGGGCCAGGCGCAGCGGCGACCCGGACGCCTGGCGGCAGTGGTGGCAGAACCCGGACGCCCGCGGCTACTACTTCATGGGCAAGGACAACATCGTCTTCCACTCCGAGATCTGGCCGGCGATGCTGCTCGGCTACAACGGAGAGGGCGCCAGGGGCGGCACGCCGGGGTCGCTCGGCAAGCTCGCGCTGCCGTCCGAGGTGGTGTCGAGCGAGTTCCTGACCATGGAGGGCCGGAAGTTCTCCTCCTCCAGGCAGGTCGTGATCTACGTCCGCGACTTCCTCGAGCGCTACTCGGCCGACGCCCTGCGCTACTACATCGCGGTCGCCGGCCCGGAGAACCAGGACACCGACTTCACCTGGTCGGAGTTCGTCAACCGCAACAACGGCGAGCTCGTCGCGGCCTGGGGCAACCTGGTCAACCGGTCGATCTCGATGGCCGCCAAGAACTTCGGCGCCATCCCGGAGGCCGGCGACCTCACCGACGCCGACCGCGCCCTCCTGGAAAGGTCCCGTACGGCTTTCGCCGCGGTCGGGGCCGAGCTCCAGCGGTCCCGGTTCAAGAACGCGGTGACCGAGGCGTTCGACGTCGTGCGCGACGCCAACAAGTATCTGGCCGACCAGGAGCCTTGGAAGATCAAGGACGATCCCGAGCGGCAGAAGTCGATCCTGCACGTGGCACTCCAGGTCGTGGACGACGCCAAGACGCTGCTCACGCCGTTCCTGCCGAACTCGTCGAACAAGATCTTCGAGATGCTCGGCGGCGAGGGCGTGTGGTCCGGCATGCCGGAGATCCACGAGGTCGACGAGGACGGCGGGCCGGCCTATCCCGTCATCACGGGCGACTACCAGGGCGCCGCCCGCTGGGAGCACCGCCCGATCAAGGCCGGCACCCCGCTGGCCCCGCCCACGCCGCTGTTCGCCAAGCTCGACCCCAAGGTCGTCGACGAGGAGCTCGCCCGCCTCACCGGCACATGATGCGGGTCCGGCATATGAGGCGGGGGCTGATCATCGTGATCATGCACAGGTTCCCGGGAAGCCGGTCCCACCTGCGCCTCTTCTTGTCGTGATCATGCGGACCTTCCTGGATGTGCGGTGTGACCAGGGCGGATGCGGTTCGTGATCTGGCATCGGCAGCCGCGTGCATGATCACGAAAGATGTTTTGCCAGGTCGCTCGCTGTCCCAGGGAACCTGTGCATGATCACGTACGCTGTGGGGCTGCTCATGCCACACGCGTGGGAATGTGTGCATGATCACCCTCAACCTACCGCCCCTCCCAAAAGGGGCACCCTTTGGAGGGGCGGTAGGTTGAGGGGCGTGACCGGGATTCCGCCGTTGCCTGAGCCGCTGCCGGGTGAGGTCTTCGACAGCCATTGCCATCTCGACATCATGGTGGGCAACCGGCAGGCCTCCTCCGGCGATCCGGTGGCCCAGGCGGCGCAGGCTGCCAGCGCCACCGTCGAGTCGATCCTGGACGAGGCCAGGGCCGTCGGCGTCACCCGGCTCGTGACGATCGGCTACGACCTGCCCTCATCCCGGTGGAACGCCGCCACGGCGGCCGCCCACGACGACGTCTACGCGGGCGTGGCCATCCACCCCAACGAGGCCCACGCTGCCACTCCCGAGGTCCTGGACGAGATCGAGGAGCTCGCGCGGCAGCCGTACGTGCGGGCGGTGGGGGAGACCGGGCTCGACTACTTCCGCGACTGGGCCTCGCAGGCCGACCAGCACGCGAGCTTCCGGGCGCACATCGAGATCGCCAAGCGGACCGGCAAGGCGCTCGTCATCCACGACCGCGACGCCCACGACGACGTGCTGGCGGTGCTGGCCGACCAGGGCGCTCCCGACGTGGTGATTTTTCATAGCTTCTCGGGGGATGCCGAGATGGCGAAGCGGTGCTCGGACGCCGGATATTTCATGTCGTTCTCGGGGCCGGTTACCTACAAGAACGCCGACTACCTCCGGGAGGCCGCCCGCGTGGCGCCCCTGGAGCTCATGCTGGTCGAGACCGACGCGCCCTACCTTCCGCCGGTGCCGCACCGGGGCAAGCCCAACGCGCCCTACCTCATCCCGCTGACGCTGCGCTGCCTGGCGGAGGTCAAGGGCATCGAGGCCGAGGCCCTGGCCTCCGCCATCACCGCCAACGGCGAAACCGCCTTCGGCGCCTGGTAACCCGGGCCCCGACCCGCGCTCAGCCCGCGACGCTCGCGCCGAAGTCGGCCGAGGCGCCGCCGTCGAGCTTCCCGGGGCCGTAGTACACCGGGTCGCCCTCGCCGGCCACGGCGACCGTGCCGGTCGGGCCCCTGTCCGGGACGCCGATGAGGAGCCGCTCGCCCGGTGACAGCGCGTTCGGGCCGCCGATGTCCGTGACCGAGGCGCCGAAGCGCTCTTGGCGGCCGCTCGGCACGAACATGGTCTGGCCTGCCCCACTCAGGAAGATCCAGCGCACGAGTCCCGACTCCTTGGGGCCTGACCCGGCCGTCGCGTAGGGGCTGCCGACCGCCAAGGACAGGACACCCCTCGGGCTCCAGAAGGCGAGGCTCCACCCTCCCAGCCCGCCCGATCGCGCCTTGAACGTCCGCGCAGGGGACACCTCGCCGCCGCCCTTCCTGACGAAGAGCTCCACGATGCCGGATTCCTTCCCGCCCGCGCCGGCCAGCGGCGCGCTCGCCGCGAGGTAGCCGTCGCCCTTCCACTCGGCGTAGTCCAGCGCGTACCCGAAACGGTCGCCCGAGGCCTCCCTCACGTCGGTCGAGGCCTGGTGGAGATCCCACTTCTTGCTGGTGTAACGCCCCCCGGCGACCCGGACATCGAAGATCACCCCCACCATACCGGCGTCGATCTTCCCCGACGCGACCTGCCTGCCGGTGCCGTCGTCGTTCTCGTACGGCACGCCGACGGCGAGGTCGAGCTCGCCAGGCTTGCCGCCGAGGTGGCCGAAGGCGAGGGCCCAGCCGTACAGGTCGCCGACCTCGCTGTTGCCGATGACGCCCTCGGAGTCCTGCGTGATGACCGCCGTCGCCTTCGCAGCCGTGTCGTCCACGTCGTCCACGTCGTCCACGTCGAACAGGTGGACGGCGCCCGAGTCCGTCACGCCGTCTCGGTCGGCGTGCGGCTCGCCCACGGCGACGAGCGCGCCGCTCTGTGTTGTCGACGATTGGGCTGTCGACGATTGGGTTGCCGGAAAGCCGGCGGCCGACGACGTGGACAGCTCGGCCGCCGCCAGCGACCAGCCGAAGTGAGCGTTCGCCTGAGGCTCCCGGGGGAGTGACATGACCCGTGGCGTGCCGTTCGGCGTGCCGTAGAAGACGTAGGCGGCCCCGGCGTCCGTGCCCCCGCCCGGGGCGTCCGCGTACGGCGCGCCGACGATCACGTCCAGGCATCGGTCACCGTTGACGTGAGCCGTCCGTACGGACCATCCGAACCCGTCGCCCGCCTTCGCTTCGGGGCTGCTGAGCACCAGGACGCCGCCCCGCCCGCCATCGAGCAGGACATGTATGGCTCCCGCACCCTCGGCGCCCACGCCGCCCTCGCTTGCGCCACCCCGGACGTCGGCGAACGGGTCACCCACGACGGCGTCGTCGGTCCCGTCGCCGTCGAAGTCGGCCGCGGACGCCTCCGAGCAATCGGCGCGGGCGAGAGCCGTACCGGGGCTGAACAGTCCGGCGACGACGCAAGCGGCGACGAGGGGAAGCGCCGGAACCGCGCGCAGGAGCCTCACAGTTGCACCTCCACACCGTCGGAGAGGACGAGTCTCGTGGGCTTGCGGCCCGGCGGAAGATCGAAGATGAGGACACCGTCGACCTTGGCGCCCGGCACGAGAGCGGTCGGCAGGGGAGTGGATGCCCTGTCGGCGTCATGCTCGCCTCCCCGGTCGTCGAAAAGCCGGGGGGACATGGTGGCGACAGGCGCGAGGTCGCCTCCCAGGTTCACCATCGTCCAGCGCACGACGCAGAGCCCGCCCTTCGTCGCGGTGACGCTCTCGTAGGCCGGCAGCCCGCAGCGCGGCTGCTGCGGCACGAGGATCTGGGTGTCGAGCATGGAGGTGCCGGGAGTTTGAGTGCCGGGCGGTTGAGTATTGGACCCGGCCAGCCGGATCCGGCGCCCGACATCCGCGCCCACGGCGGGGGCCTTCCTGGCCGCGGGCGCCTTGGGCGCCGCGACCGGGCCGGCGTCGCCCGGCCTGTGGCGGGCCGTGACCAGCACGCCGACGGTGACGCTCAGCGCGACGACCACGGCGGCCGCGGCGAACAGCCAGCGGCTCACTCTTGAACGCCGCCGTGTGACGAGCCCCGGCTCCGTCGACGTGGGCCGGCCGAGGATCTGGGTGGCGTCGGGCTCCGCCGCGACGTTCGGCGGGGGCTCCCACGACTCGGTGAGCATCTCCGTGGCCGTCGCGGCAGGCGACGCCGGAACGGGCGCGACGCCGCCGACCAGCGCGAGGAGCAGGTCCTGCGCGCTGGGCCGCCGCGCGGGGTCGGGGTGGGTGGCCCTGCGGGCCAGCTCGTCGAGCGGTGCGGGCAGGGCGCCCAGGTCGGGGCCGTTGTTGAGCACGCGGGCGGCGAGCATGACCGCGTCGCCCCGGCCGTAGGGGTGGCGGCCGCTGCCGGCGTAGCCCACCAGGCACCCCCAGGCGAAGATGTCCGTCGCCGGGGTGATCTCCTCGCCTCGCACCTGCTCGGGAGCCCACCACCCCGGGCTGCCGAGCAGTTCACCCGACTGCGTGAAGCTGTGCGTGGTGTCGAGCGCCCGCGCGATCCCGAAGTCGATCACCCGTGGGCCCGACATGGACAGGATGACGTTGGCGGGCTTCAGGTCCCGGTGGACCAGTCCCGCGACGTGGATGGCGGCCAGCGCCGCCGCCACCCCCAGCGCGACCCCGTGGAGCGGGCCCGCCCCCAGCGGGCCGTACGTCGTGATCTGCCGCGACAGCGGAGTCCCGGCGATGTACTCGGTGACCATGTACGGCCTGCCGTCCGCGGCGTTGCCGTTGTCCAGCACCTGGGCGGTGCAGAACGAGGCCACCCTGCGGGCGTTGTCCACCTCGGCGTGGAATCTGGCGGCGAAGTCGTCGTCGGCCGTGAACTCGGCCTTCACCACCTTGACCGCGACGACCTGGCCGGCCGGGGCCACGGCGAGATAGACGGTGCCCATGCCGCCCTCGCCGAGCCTGCCCAGCAGCCGGTAGGGGCCGATCGCCGCCGGGTCGTCCGGACTGAGCGGTTCGGCGCCGGTGGGCCGCATGGGCGCGCCTCCTTGCCTGGCGGCGTCGGTGCCGCGCGTCGCCACGTTATCCACGTCCGCTCCCTCCGTATATGGCATGTTCGGCACCGAAACGAGAATGGATGGCCGTCGGTCGAGAGCACCAGGTAAATCGACACGCTCGCATGCACGACACTGGAGGCATGAGTCTGCTCGGCCCGGTCGAAGTGCGCACGTTGGCGGAGAAGCTGAACATCCGGCCGACGAAGAAGCTGGGGCAGAACTTCGTGATCGACGGCGGCACGGTCCGCCGGATCGTCCGGGTGGCCGAGGTGACCCCTGACGACGTCGCCATCGAGATCGGGCCCGGGCTCGGCTCGCTCACGCTGGCGCTGCTTCCCGAGGTCGCGAAGGTCGTCGCGGTCGAGATCGACCCGGTGCTCGCGGAGCAGTTGCCGTTGACGGTGGCGGACATGGCCCCTGAATACGCCGACCGGCTGTCCGTGGTCCACGCCGACGCTTTGCGGGTCCGTCCGGATGACCTGGCGGCCCAGCCGACCGCGCTGGTGGCCAACCTGCCGTACAACGTGTCCGTTCCGGTCGTGCTGCACCTGCTGGAGGTGCTGCCGTCGCTGCGGCGGGGCCTGGTGATGGTGCAGGCCGAGGTGGCCGACCGGCTCGCGGCGACGTCCGGCTCCAAGATCTACGGCATTCCCTCGCTCAAGGCGGCGTGGTACGCCGACGTCCGCCGCGCCGGGCCGGTCGGCCGCAACGTCTTCTGGCCGGCGCCGAACGTCGACTCCGGCCTGGTCTCCCTCGTGCGCCGCGACCCGCCGGAGACGACCGCGACCCGTGAGGAGGTCTTCGCCGCCATCGACGCGGCGTTCGCGCAGCGCCGCAAGACCCTGCGGGCCGCCCTCGCCTCGTGGGCGGGTACGGCCGCCGCCGCCGAGGAGGCGCTGGTCAAGGCCGGGGTGGACCCGTCCGCGAGAGGCGAGCAACTCGGCATCGACGACTTCGCCCGCATCGCGGAGCACTCTCCCGCAGCCGGCGGGCGTACAGAGAAAACAGCGCGCAGCCGCCAGCGGCGATAATGGCCCCGGTCGCCCGACGGACGTGGCTCGGTTACCGGAATGGCGCGGGTCGGTTGGCGGACTGACGTGGCTCGGTCACCCGACTGACGCGCCGAAGTCGACCGCGGCCCCGGCTTCCTGCGGCCGATGAACGGCGTAGGGCCAGGTCACGTTAGGCTCGGGTCTCGTGACCGCGGCGAGTCGGCACAGGAGAGAGCCGCCAGCCGGTGCGAACACGTGATCTCAGGTGAGGAAGCGGTGAGCGAGCGATGAACAGGGTGACCGTGCGCGTCCCCGCCAAGGTCAACCTCCAGCTCGCCGTGGGCCCGCTGCGCGACGACGGCTACCACGATCTGGTGAACGTCTTCCACGCCGTCTCATTGTTCGACGAGGTCACCGCCACCGAGCACGAACCCGCCTCGTCCACCGCCGCGGCCGGGATGCTGACGGTCAGAGTCGAGGGCGAGTCGGCGGCGGACGTGCCGGCGAACAGCGACAACCTGGCCATCCGGGCGGCCCGCGCGCTGGCCGGGTGGGCCGGCCGCTCCTACGGCGCCGACCTGCTCATCCGCAAGTCGATCCCCGTGGCCGGCGGGATGGCCGGAGGCAGCGCGGACGCCGCGGCGGCGCTGGTCGCCTGCAACGAGCTGTGGGGTCTCGGTCTGCCGCTCGGCGACCTGATGGAGATCGGCGGCGACATCGGCAGCGACGTGCCGTTCGCCCTGTTCGGCGGCACCGCCGTGGGCACCGGGCGCGGTGAGAGACTCACGGCCGTGGAGACGTCAGGGGTGTTCCAGTGGGTGTTCGCGCTCGCCGACGGCGGCCTGTCCACTCCCAGGGTGTACGGCGAGTGCGACCGCCTGCGGGAGGTCGCGGGCGAGACCGTGGCGTGGCCCGCCGCGAGTGAGCCGCTCATGGCCGCCCTGCGGGACGGCGACGCCAAGGCGCTCGGCCTGGCCCTGGCCAACGACCTCCAGCCCGCGGCCCTGGCGCTGCGCCCCTCGCTGGCGCGCACCCTGGACGCGGGCCGGGAGCGGGGAGCGCTCGGCGCGATCGTCTCCGGCTCCGGCCCCACCTGCGCCTTCCTCGCGGAGTCCGAGACGCACGCCGCCGAGCTCGCCGCCGCCCTCGAAGCCGCCGGCGTCTGCCGCTCCGCCGTCACCGCCTTCGGCTCCGTCCCCGGGGCCGTGCTCCTCCACTAGATCTCCCGCCAGATCGCCGAACAGGCCCGGGGAAGCTTCCGAATAGGCTCGCGGGACGGTTGCCGGATAGGCTTTACGGGCGATGAACCTGGTCAATCTTGAATCCGTCTCCCATGCCTTCGGGCCCAAGCCGCTGCTCACCGACGTCTCCCTCGGCGTCGAACAGGGCGACCGGGTCGGCGTCGTCGGCCGCAACGGCGGCGGCAAGACCACACTGGTCTCGATCATCGCCGGGGAGCTGAAACCCGACAGCGGCCGGGTCACGCACAACCGGGGGCTGCGGGTCGGCGTCCTGTCCCAGCGTGACGACTTCGATCCGGCGGCAGCCGTACAGGATCTGGTCCTTTCGGACAGGGCCGAGCACGAGTGGGCCGGCGATCCGGCCATCAGGGAGATTCTCGCCAACCTGCTCGGTGACATCGACCTCTCGGCGCAGGCCGGCGCCCTCTCCGGTGGCGAGCGGCGCCGTACGGCTCTCGCGAAGCTGCTCATCGGCGAGCACGACCTGATCATCCTCGACGAGCCGACCAACCACCTGGACATCGAGGCCATCGCCTGGCTCGCCGGGCACCTCGCCCAGCGGAAGTCGGCGCTGCTGGTGGTCACCCACGACCGGTGGTTCCTCGACGCGGTCTCCACGCGGACGTGGGAGGTCGTGGACGCCTCCGTCGAGCGCTATGAGGGCGGATACGCGGCGTACGTCCTGGCCAAGGCCGAGCGCGCGCGGATCGCCCAGGCCGCCGAGGACCGCCGGCAGAACCTCATGCGCAAGGAGATCGCCTGGCTGCGGCGCGGGCCGCCCGCGAGGACGTCCAAGCCCAAGTTCCGCATCAACGCCGCCGAGGCGCTGATCGCCAACGAGCCGCCGCCGCGCGAGACCGTGGAACTGCTCAAGTTCGCTTCGGCGCGGCTCGGCAAGACGGTCTACGACCTCGAAGACGTGACGCTCCACGCGGGCGGCCCCGGGACGGGCCCGCTCGTGCTCGACCACTGCACCTGGCAGTTCGGCCCCGGAGACCGGATCGGTCTGATCGGCGTCAACGGCTCGGGCAAGTCGTCGGTGCTGCGGCTGCTGTCCGGAACCGTCGCGCCGGACTCGGGCCGGGTCGTGCGCGGCAAGACGGTACGGCTCGCGCACCTGTCCCAGGAGCTGGCCGAGCTCGACCCCTCTCGCCGGGTGCTGGAGACGGTCGAGGAGGTGCGGAAGTACATCACGGTCGGCAAGAAGGAGTGGTCGGCCTCCCAGCTCCTCGAACGCCTCGGGTTCAAGGGCGAGGCCCAGTGGAAGGTCGTCGGCGACCTGTCCGGTGGCGAGCGCCGCCGCCTCCAGCTGCTCAGGCTCATCATGGACGAGCCCAACGTGCTGCTGCTCGACGAGCCCACCAACGACCTCGACATCGAGACGCTCACCGAGCTGGAGGACCTGCTCGACGGCTGGCCGGGCACGCTCGTGGTGGTCAGCCACGACCGCTACTTCCTGGAGCGCGTCGCCGACCGGTCCGTGGCCCTCCTGGGCGACGGCACGCTCTCGATGCTTCCCGGTGGCGTGGACGAATACCTGGAACGGCGCGCGGCCGGTGGGGCGCTGTCCGCCCGCGCCGCGGCCTCGGACGGTACGGCTCCCGCCGCCGCGGCCCAGAACGGCACGCCGAACGGGGAGGCGGCCGCGCCCGGGGGGCTGTCGGCGAAGGAGCAGAGGGAGCTCCAGAAGGAGCTGAACCGGCTGGAGCGGCAGCTCGACAAGCTCGGCGAGCGAGAGGCGACCCTGCACGCCCAGATGGCCGAGGCCGCGAGCGACTTCGAGCGCCTCGGCAAGCTCGACGCGGAGCTCCGGGAGGTTGGCGTGCAGAAGGAAGCGGTCGAGCTCGAATGGATGGAGCTCGCCGAACGCCTCGACGCCACCCCCTGACCCACCCCGGCCGTGATCATGCACAGGTTCCCGGACGCACGGCCTGACCTGCCGCGATCCCGGTCGTGATCATGCACGTTGTCCCGCGCACGCCCGCCGACCAGGCGCGACGCGATCCGTGATCTGGCACTGAGAACGCGAAAGGGCCCGGCGGGATGCGCCGGGCCCTTCCGATCGTTCAGGAGATCATCCAACCGGTCACTTAGACGATCTTGCCGGACCAGAGGTTGGCCGCGGACTTGTAGACGCCGTACAGCTCACCGTCGAAGTACGGGGAGATGCTGGTGTCGATGCGGTTGTTCTTGTCGGTGTCGGAGACGCCGATGGTCACACCGTTCAGGTAGCCGAGACGACGGCCGTTCTTGTAGCTCAGCAGCCAGGAGGAGCCGATGGAGCCCTCGCCGGTGAAGGACGACTTGACACCCACGAGCTCCTCGCCCTTGATGGCGGCGGCGGAGGCGGCGAAGGTCTTGCCGTACGACCACTTGAGGGTCTTGCCGGTGTAGGCGTAGTTGCCGTCCGGGTGCGATCCGCTCGGGTAGCCGAACACGAAGACCGGCTTGCCGAGCTTCTGGTTGTAGGCGAGGCCCTGGCCGCCGACGTTGTCACCGAGGCGGCCGACGTCCGTCAGCGCGATCGACAGGATCCTGCCCTTGAGGACGTAGTCGGTGTCGAAGACGCCCCAGAAGGTGGCCTTGAACTTGTCCTCGCCCTTGGTGAAGTAGAAGACCGTCTGCTTCTTGGCGTCGGTGGAGTTCCAGCCGCCGTTGCCGTACTCGGCGTCGGTGGCCTTGGTGACGACGGTGCCCCACGTGTTGTCGCTGAAGGTGGAGGTGCCGTGGTCCTTGGCCTGGTTCTCGAGGGTGGTCCGCGCCGAGTCGATGGTGCTCGGGTCCACCGCGAGCTGGGCGACGCTGGCGTCGACCTTCTGCGAGTCGGCGGTGCCGACGGTCACCTTGTGGGCCCAGTCCACCACGGGCTTGATCCAGAGCCTGGAGTAGCCGTTGGTCTTGTCGGACTCGAGCTCGGCCTTCTTCTTCTCGGCCAGGTCCTTGGTCTCGAAGGTCTGCGAGACCCAGTCCTTGGCGGCCGACGTGGGCAGGACGCCGTTGTACACGGTCACGAACGCGTAGTCGCGGTCGCCGTCCTCGTAGACGTCGTAGTCGTAGTGCGTGAACGCCTGCTTGCCGACGTAGATGCCCCACGGGGTCTTGCCCTGGTAGTAACCCGGGATGAAGACCCACTTGTCGAGGGTGGCGGCGTTCGACTCGGTGTCGTACACGCAGTGACCGGCGGTCGCGACCAGGTTGTGGTACGCGGACTGCACCGAGGTGGCGGTGCACCAGTGCGGCTTGTGGTCCGCGCCGATGAAGAAGACCTTGCCCGTGGTCTTGGGCAGGTTGATGTTCTTCGACTTGGCGGCCGACTTCTTCTCGTCGCCGATCGCCGGGACGACGCCGGGCTTGCTGTCCGCAGCCGGGCCACCGGTCGAGACGTGCTTGGCGACGACCTTGGTCTCCACGTTGTACGGCGTGGCGTTGATCAGGTTGGCCTTGTTCTCGCCGTACCAGAAGGCCGCGACCTGCTTGGCGGCGAGGTTCGTCTTCGCCAGCGGGTCGGCGGCGACGTCGCCGGAGGCGTGAGCAGGGGCGGCGATAGCAGCGGAGGCCAGTAGCCCAGCTGCGACGCCACCAAGTGCGAGGGTGCGCTTCAAGGGGGATCTCCCTGGTCTGTCGTGAGGCGGCTCTTGCGCCCCATGCGTCAGTAAAGGAACGGTTGACAAGTTATAAGAGAAATCGGGTGGGCATCTGGTAACCAGCCGTGCTTTTTGTGGCGATGCGGACCCCGGCCAATAAAGGCGACGAGAGTGGTCGCCGCACGCGAGAGATGTTTGCGCAGATCACCAGTCATATGGCGCGAAGAGCTCTTACAGAGCGTGATAGATCGATTCGCATCGGGATGTGATGTAAATCACATCGCCGACGTGAAACCGGAAGCCCGGGTGACCACGTCTGAGACTGCCGTGTTAGAGCGCCGATCGCCGGGGTAGCCGCTACTGCACTCCGCTGTCGGCGGCGTCAAAAGGGACGAGCAGCGTGCGCAGCAGGCCGGCGAGGGCCTGCTGCTCATGCTGTTCCAAGCCGGCCAGCAGCTCGCGCTCGCGTCGCAGCAGATCCGTGAAGGCGGCGTCGACCCGTTGCAGTCCGGCGGGGGTCAGGCGGACCAGCACTCCGCGCCGGTCCTCGGGGTCGGGCCGCCGCGTCACGAGCCCGGCCGCGGCGAGCCTGTCGATCCGGTTGGTCATCGTGCCCGACGTGACCAGAGTGGCCCGAAGCAGCGTTCCGGGGCTCAGCTCGTACGGCTCGCCGGCCCGGCGCAGGGCCGTCAGCACGTCGAACTCCCATGACTCGACGCCCTGATCGGCGAAGGCGGCGCGGCGCTCCCGTTCCAGGTGCCTGCCCAGCCGTGAAACCCGGCTCAGCACCTCCAGTGGAGTCACGTCCAGGTCGGGACGCTCCTGTCGCCACGCCGCGACCAGCCGGTCCACCTCATCCTCGACCTGCCTGGAGTCCTCGACGTGCGTCATGGGCAGAGTCTAGCTGTCTTGACATCGAGATATCCTGCCCGATATCAAGATATCCACCTCGCGGAGGAGCGATGAAGCGCGACATCTGGGATCCGGCGGTCTATGAGAGGTACGCCGGCGAGCGCTCCCGCCCGTTCTTCGACCTGATCGCGCGGGTGAACCCCGCCGCCCCCCGATCCGTCGTGGACCTCGGTTGCGGCACGGGGGAGCTCACCGCGACGTTGTGCCGCCGCTGGCCCGCGGCCACCGTGCGTGGCGTCGACTCCTCGCCGGCCATGATCGAGAAGGCGCCGCCAGGGCCGGCCTTCGAGGTGGGGGACCTGCGGGACTGGCGGCCCCCACGGCCCGTGGATGTGATCGTCTCCAACGCCGCCCTCCAGTGGGTGCCCGAGCACCGCGACCTGCTCGACCGCTGGGTCGGCTACCTGGAGCCGGAAGGCTGGCTGGCGTTCCAGGTGCCGGGCAACTTCCATTCGCCCAGCCACGCGCTCATCCGCGAGCTGTGCCGTACGAAATGGCGGGATGAGCTGGGCGACCTCGCCAGGGACGCCCCGGTGGGGGAGCCGGTGGACTATTTGCGCCGGCTCGTCGCCCTCGGCTGCGCGGTGGACGCCTGGGAGACCACCTACGTCCACGTCCTGCCGGGGGAGAACGCCGTGCTCAACTGGGTCAAGGGCACCGCCCTGCGGCCCATGCTCGGCCGTCTCTCCCCGGACCGCCAGGTGGCCTTCCTCGCCGACTGCGCGCGCGTCCTCGGCGAGGCCTACCCGCGCGAGCCGTACGGCACGGCGTTCCCCTTCCGGAGGATCTTCGTCGTCGCTCATCTCTGAGGTGTCGCATGCGCATGATCACGAGAGGCGTTTGAGCAGGTCATGCGGGGCCGGGGGGAATCCGTGCATGATCACCACAGGCGCTGGCGCAGCTCGGTGGGCGACGGCGGAACCTGTGCATGATCACGCGGGGAGGGGTTTGTTTACCTTCTAGTGGCATTATGGCCACGAAATGGTCGCAATTCGCTCATTTTGGGGGCCTAGTGCCGATCGAGATCGAGGACAAGTTCGACGTGCCGGCGGAGTTCGCCGTACCGGACCTGAGCGACGTGCGAGGCTGCGCCGAGGTCGCCGAGCCGCTCAGCCACCGGCTCGTGGCGCAGTACTTCGACACCTCGGACCTGCGGCTGGCCGCCCGTGGCATCACCCTGCGCCGCAGGCGCGGCGGGGACGACGACGGCTGGCATCTCAAGCTGCCCAAGGCCAAGGGGGCACGCCAGGAGATCACCCTGCCGCTGACCCGCAGCGCCAAGGTCGTCCCGCCGGAGCTCGCCGATCTGGTTCTCGCCTACACCCGGGGCGCCCGGCTGGCCCCGGTCGCCCAGCTCGAAACCCGGCGTGGCGTCACCAGGCTCCTCGGCGACGGTGGCGACCTGCTCGTGGAGATCGCCGACGACCGCGTCAAGGGCACGGTGTTCGGCGAGGAGCCCACAGTCCATCGCTGGCGCGAGGTCGAGGCCGAGCTCAAGGACGGCGACGAGGACATGCTCCGGCGCGTCGGGAAGCGGCTGCGCAAGGCCGGCGCGTCCCCCTCGGGCTCGGCCAGCAAGCTGGCCCGCCTCCTCGGCGACATTCCCGCGCGGCAGGTCGCCGAGCCCGCCACCGGGTCGGCCGGAGCGGTCGTCGCGGGCTACCTCAGGAAGCAGGTCGACGCGCTGACCGCGCAGGACCCGCGAGTGCGGCGGGCCGAGGAGGACGCCGTCCACCAGGCCAGGGTCGCGAGCCGCCGCCTCCGGAGCGCGCTCAAGGCGTTCAAGTCCCTCGTCACCGGCACCGACGACCTCCAGCAGGAGCTGAAGTGGCTCGGCGAGGTCCTCGGAGAGGCCCGCGACCTGGAGGTCATCCGGGAGAGGTTCGCCGGCCGCCTCGACGGCCTCGACCCGTCACTGGTCGTCGGGCCCGTCCGCCGGCGCCTGGGGGACGACCTCCTGGCCCGCGAGCACGACGCGTACGGCCGGATCCGCCAGGCTCTCAGCGGCGACCGCTACTTCGCGCTGCTGGACGGGCTCGACAGGCTGGTGGCGGACCCGCCGCTGACCCCGCTCGCCGGCAAGGACGCCGCCAAGACGCTGGAGAAAATCGCGGACAAGGGCTGGAAGCGGGTGGCGGACACCTACGACGCCGCGCGCCGGATGGACGACGCCGAGCAGCGCGAGATCGCGATGCACGACGTCCGCAAGGCCGCGAAGCGCGCCCGTTACACCGCGGAGGCGGTCGGCCTGCCGGAGGCGGCCAAGCGGGCGGCGACCGTGCAGGAGGTGCTGGGCAGGCACCAGGACGGCGTGGTGGCGCAGGAGGTCCTCGCGCAGGAGGCCGAGGCCGCGCGGCAGGCGGGCGAGGACACCTTCACCTACGGCGTCCTCGTCGGCCTGGAGCGCGCGGACGCCGAGCGGGCCCACGAGGAGTTCCCCGGGGTGTGGGCCACGCTGGCCTGATCACCACGTGACCGGCCGTCTCGTGAGGGTCGCGTGCGTGATGCCTCAGGTGATGTAACGCTCCACGTTGACGACCCGGCCGCCCACCCGGTTGAGCACGGCGAAGGCGCCCTTCTGGAGGTGCAGGTCGGCCGGGAGGGTGTCCAGCCGGCCCTCCAGGGCCATCGTGAGCAGCTCGGGCAGGACCTTGCCGTGGCTGCACACCACCGCCGCCTCGCCCGAGTCGAAGAGCTTGCGCACCAGTTTGTCCGCGTCTTTGGCGTCATAGCCGCTCTCGGACAGCGACTGCTCCTTGCGGATCTCCAGCCTGTGGCCGGTGGCGTACGGCTTGAGCGTCTGCGTGCAGCGTTTGCTGTGTGAGCTGACCAGCGTGGCGGGGCGGTAGCCGTGCAGGGCGCCGGCGAGCGTCTCCGCCTGGGCCACGCCGCCCTCGTCGAGAGGACGGCGGTCGTCGTCGCCCTTCCACTCCTGCCGCGAGCCGGCCAGGCCGTGCCGTACGAAGATCAATGGGGTGGTGACGAGCGGCGCGGCGGTGAGGGCGCGCAGGAGGCCCGCGTCCCACTCGTAGGTCAGCAGCCGCCTGGCCTTCTCCAGTGGGAGCCAGACGACCTCGTCCACCTCGTCGACGGCAGTGACGTCGCCTCCGGCGTCAGTGGTGTCGACAGCCCGCGCCGCCCAGTAGTCCACCCGCTTGAGGCGGCCGTCCTTCAGGTAGTGGATCGGCGGCAGGCAGCGGCCCAGCACCACATCGAGGCCCGTTTCCTCCGTCACCTCGCGCAGTGCCGCGGAGATCACGTGCTCGCCTGGCTTGAGCTTGCCCTTGGGGAAGCTCCAGTCGTCGTACTTCGGCCGGTGGATCAGCGCGACCTCGGGGTCGGTCTCGTCGCCGCGCCAGACCACGGCCCCTGCCGCGCGGATCATGTCGGTCGGTCGAACCTGGGGCTCGATCATCGGCATCCCTCAGTCAAGCGTCGTCGAGTCGTCCACGGTCCGCCATCGGCGGGTCGCGATGAGGTGGTGCTGGAGGTCGACCTCACCCCGCTGGCGCACCCACTTGCCGTCGGAGTTCAGCGTCCACGCCGTCGTGGTGTCGTTCATGGCGACGTCGAGGAGGTCGGACAGGTACTCCCGCTGCTGGGCGCTGGTCACCTTCACCAGCGCCTCGACGCGTCGGTCCAGATTGCGGCGCATGAGGTCGGCGCTCCCGATCCATATCTCCGACCGCCGGCCCCCACCGAACTCGAACACCCGGGAGTGCTCCAGGAACCGGCCAAGGATGCTCCTGACCCGGATCGTCTCCGACAAACCTGGAATTCCCGGTCGAAGGGCACAGATGCCCCGGACCCAGAGATCGACGGGCACCCCGGCCTGGGACGCCCGGTACAACGCGTCGATGATCGGCTCGTCCACCATCGAGTTCGTCTTGATGCGGATCCGTCCCTTGCGACCCGCCCGGTGGTGTTCGATCTCCCGCTCGATCCTGGCCAGCAACCCCTGCCTGAGCGAGGTCGGCGCCACCAGCAGCCTGCGGTAGTCGGCCTGGTTGGAGTATCCGGTGAGGTGGATGAACAGGTCGGTGACGTCCTCACCGACCTGTGGGTCCGCCGTGAGCAGGCCGAAGTCCTCGTAGTGCCGGGCGGTCTTGGGGTTGTAGTTACCGGTGCCTATGTGGCAGTAGCTCCGCAGCTCGCCGCCGGCCTCCTGCCTGACCACCAGGGCCAGCTTGCTGTGCGTCTTCAGGCCCAGCACGCCGTACACCACATGGCAGCCGGCCTTCTCCAGCTTGCGCGCCCAGGAGATGTTCGCGTGCTCGTCGAACCTCGCCTTGATCTCCACCACGACGACGACCTGCTTGCCGGCTTCGGCCGCGTCGATCAGGGCGTCGACGATCGGGGAGTCGCCGCTGGTCCGGTAGAGCGTCTGCTTGATCGCGAGCACGTCGGGATCGGCCGCCGCCTCCTCGACGAACCGCTGCACGCTCGTGGCGAACGAGTCGTACGGGTGGTGCAGCAGGATGTCCCGCTCCCGCAGCGTGGTGAAGAGGTCGTCTTCGGCGCTGATCGCCTCCGCGGGCACGAAGGCGCGGTAGTGGAGCTCGCTCCGGTCGAGATCGGCGATCGCGTGCAGCCCGGTCAGGTCGAGCGGCCCGGGCAGCCGGTAGATCTCGTGCTCGGCCACCCCCAGCTCGTCGACCAGCAGTTCGAGCACCTCGGGAGTGATGGTGTCCTCGACCTCAAGCCGGACGGGGGGCCCGAACCGCCTCCTCAGCAGCTCGCGCTCCAGGGCCTGCATCAGGTTCTCGGTGACGTCCTCGTCGACCTCCAGGTCCTCGTTTCGCGTCACCCGGAAGACGTGGTGCTGGACGACCTCCATGCCCTTGAACAACTCGCCCAGATGGGCGGCGATGACGTCCTCCAGCGGCACGAACCGGTCCTTGGACGCGGTCACGAACCTCGGAAGCTGCGAGGGCACCTTCACCCGCGCGAAGACCGTGTGGCCGTTGGCCGGGTTGCGGACGGTGACGGCCAGGTTCAGGGAGAGCCCGGAGATGTACGGGAACGGGTGAGCCGGGTCCACCGCCAGCGGGGTGAGAACCGGCCGGATCCGCTCCCGGAACAGCTTGCGCAGCGCCATCCGCTCGTCCCGGCCGAGATCGTCCCAGCGGACGATCGCGATCCCCTCCTCGGCGAGCTGCGGGAGCATCTGATCGTGGAACACGGAGGCGTGCCTGCGCGCCAGTTCGTCGGCGATCGAGGCCATCCTCGCCAGCTCCTCGCTGGGCTTCAGGCCGCTCTTGGTCCGCAGCAGGAGGCCGGTCGCCATCCGCCGCTTGAGACCGGCCACCCGCACCCGGAAGAACTCGTCCAGGTTGCTGGCGAAGATGGCGAGGAACCGCACCCTTTCGAGCAGGGGAACCGACGGGTCCTCAGCCAGCTCCAGCACGCGCTCGTTGAACTGGAGCCAGCTCTCCTCCCGGTTGAGGAATCGATCCTGGGGCAAGGGAGCGTCCTCGGGCGGGGTGACATCCTCGGATTCAGCGACAGGGGAGGTTTCGGCCGACATATAACGAAATATGCCCTAAGTTGTTGAACGGAACGTTAACTTCCCCTCAACGAAAACGTCAGTTCGACCGATCTGAGCCGGTTTCGACCTGCTCGGCCGCCGTGCTCTGCCTCTCCCGTTCCTCCCGTTCCCGCTGTTTCTCCTGCTCCTTGAGCTCGCGCTCCCTCCGCTCCCTGAGCTCCCGCTCCTGGCGCTCGCGGGCCCTCTCCTGCTCCCTCAGCTCACGCTCGCGCAGCTTCTCCTGCTCGCGCTGGGCCTTCTGCTGCTCCTTGAGCTCACGCTCGCGGGCCTTCTCCAACTCGCGCAGCTCGCGTTCCCGCGCCTTCTCCTGCTCGCGCCGGACCTTCTCCTGCTCCTTGAGCTCACGCTCGCGGGCCTTCTCCAGCTCCTTCAGCTCCCGCTCCGTGGGCCGGGCCGTACGGGCCTCCGCCGAAGGGGCGAGGACCAGGCCGCGGGACGCGGCGGTCAGGCCGGGGTTGGGGTTGAGACCCGTCAGACCGTTCCAGGACAGGTTGACGAGGTGGGCGGCGACCTCCTCGCGGCGCGGCTTGCGCACGTCGAGCCACCACTGGCCGGTCAGCGCCGTCATCCCGACGAGCATCTGGGCGTACATCGGCGCCAGCTTCGGGTCGTAGCCGCGGTCCTTGAACTCGTCGGCGAGCACGTCCTCGACCTGACTGGCGATGTCGCTGATGAGGCTGGCGAACGTGCCGGTGCCCGAGGCCGCGTGCGAGTCGCGCACCAGGATGCGGAAGCCCTCGCTGCTCTCCTCGATGTACTGCAGGAGGGCCAGCGCGGCCCGCTCCAGCTTCACCAGCGCGTGCGTGGCCGACAGCGCCTGCGTGACGAGGCTCAGCAGCCGCTGCATCTCCCGGTCGATGACGACCGCGTAGATGCCTTCCTTGCCGCCGAAGTGCTCGTAGACGACGGGCTTGGAGACCTTGGCGCTCGCCGCGATCTCCTCGACCGACGTGCCGTCGAAACCCTTCTCCGCGAAAAGCGCGCGGCCGATCTGGATCAGCTGTTCGCGCCGCTCCGCGCCGGTCATGCGTCTTCGGGATCGGGAGGACTCGCTCACGGCTTCAATCATGGCCTCTCTGCGCGTGTCGCCCGAGTCCGGTACGGCTTTCGCCCGAGTCGCGGGCGCCTTACGCGCCTGTACGGCGACCGCCGACGCCCTGGTGAGAGGCGCGGCGGTAGCCGTACGGGTGTCGGAATCGCTTCCGACCTGCGATAAGTGTGAGGGGGTCAGGGCCGCCGGGTGATTGACGGCGGCCCACCCGTCCGCTCCGGCGGGGTCAGCCAAGTCGCTTCGCCGCCAGACGCTCCGGATTCGGCCACCGCACGTCGTAGACCCAGCCGGCCTTCTCGAACCAGCGGATCAGGCCCGCGCTGAGGTCGATCTGGCCCTTGAGCACGCCGTGCCGCGCGCAGGTCGGGTCGGAGTGGTGCAGGTTGTGCCAGGACTCACCGAAGGACGGGATGGCCAGCCACCAGACGTTGCGGGACTTGTCACGGACCTCGAACGCCTCGTCGCCGAAGACGTGGCAGATGGAGTTGATCGACCAGGTGACGTGGTGCAGCAGGCCGATGCGGACGACCGTGCCCCAGAAGAACGCGGTCACCGCGCCCTGCCACGACCAGGTCAGCAGCCCGCCCAGGACGGCCGGCAGCACCATGGAGGTGATCGCCAGAGTGGGGAACCACTTGTGGAGCTTCATGACGTCCGGGTCCTTGACCAGGTCCGGGGCGTACTTCTCCCGGTTCGTCCGCTCGGTCTCGAAGAGCCAGCCCATGTGCGCGTAGAGAAGACCCTTGGAGAGGGCCTTGAAGCCGGTGCCGAAGCGCCACGGCGAGTGCGGGTCGCCCTCCTTGTCGGAGAACTTGTGGTGCTTGCGATGGGTGGCGACCCAGTCGAGCACGGACATCTCCAGCGAGAGGCTGCCGGCGATGCCGAGGGCGATCTTCATGGCCCGGTTGGCCTTGAAGGACCCGTGGGTGAAATAGCGGTGCAGACCGACCGTGACGCCCAGCCCTGAGACCATGTAGAAGACGAAGGCGATCGCGACGTCCGTCCAGCCCAGGCCCCAGCCCCAGGCGAACGGCACGGCCAGGAACAGCGCGATGATGGGCGCTCCGACGACGACGCCGAAGGTGATCAGCTCAGCCCGGGTCTTCTTCTCGGGGTCGAATTCCGGCTTGGGCTGTGGTGCAGGGCGTTCGGTCAGGACGGTCATGGGCTACCTCGCGGTCTGGGAAGAATGTCCGGCTACGCAACCGTAACCTACGCCATCGTAAGTTAGGAATCCCCGAGAGCGAATGTGGGGAAGGTGACGCTCGCGCATACATCTCGTGGCGAATCCACGCCTTGCTCCAAGGTGCGCCATCTGCTAGAGCCTCATGCCCACCACGCCCTGCCCGTACGGCTCCCCGCACGAGATGCGTAAGCAACCGAGGTCTGCCCCTCATGCCGTCTTAGTAACCACATGAAAACTGTCAGTCAGTGAAACTACAGTTCGGATTGTGACAGGAACCTCCCGGCAGACCCCACGCCGGAAGCCCTCCGCGCCCAGGCGGTGGCTCTGCGCGAGTCCGGCAAATCCGCATGGTGGACGAGGCTGGACGAGGCTCTTCGTAGCTTCCGGTCCCGCGCGTGCTTATGCGATCGGCGGGAGGCGTCCTTCGCCGGTAAGGTAGTGGAGACTGCCGGGACGGTTATCGGATATTCGTCCCGGGAGTCGTAGTTTTTCCGGCGTTGGGTAATTGGCAGCCCGCAGGGTTTTGGTCCCTGTTGTCCAGGTTCGAGTCCTGGCGCCGGAGCTGTGCCGAAATCTGGTCTGTAGTCGGTCGGGCAACCGGACTGGATTGGATCTGGGGCGTGGAAGGTAAGCTCACCTTGTCGAGCGGGTGACCGTGCGGTGCCCTGGTGGTGGCCGCGTGGGATCCGGAAGCCGACTCGTCTCAGTCGCGACGCCGAGGGAGCCTCAGTCCGTGAGTGTGCCGCGCCCGGCCGCCGTCATCGTCCTCGCCGCAGGTGAGGGCACCCGGATGAAGTCGAAAACCCCCAAAGTGCTCCACGAGCTGTGCGGTAGCGCCCTCGTGGACCACATGCTCACCGCCGCGAGGGACCTTCAGCCCGAGCGGCTGATCGTCGTCATCGGCCACGCCCGCGAGCAGGTCGAGGCGCATCTCAGCACGACCGCTCCCGACGCGGTGCCGGTCGTCCAGGAGAAGCAGAACGGCACCGGCCACGCCGTCCGCACCGTGCTCGAATCGGTCGGCGCCATCACCGGAACGGTCCTCGTGACGTACGGCGACACGCCGCTGCTCCGCACCGAGACCCTCGCGGCCCTGCTCGAACGGCATGCCGAGGACGGCAACGCGGTCACCGTGCTCACCGCCGAGGTCCCCGACCCGACGGGGTACGGCCGGATCATCCGGGACGAGGGCGGCGCCGTGCTGGAGATCGTCGAGGAGAAGGACGCCGACGCCGAGCAGCGGGCGATCCGGGAGATGAACTCGGGGGTCTACGCGTTCGACGGGTCGCTCCTCGCGGACGCGGTCAAGCGGGTCGGCGCGGCCAACGCCCAGGGCGAGGAGTACCTCACCGACGTGCTGTCCATCCTCCGCGAGGACGGCCACCGGGTCGGGGCCCACGTCGCCGGCGACTACGTCGAGGTCGAGGGCGTCAACGACCGCGTGCAGCTCGCCTTCGCGCGGCGGGTGCTCAACGAGCGCATCCTCAAGGCGCACATGAAGGCGGGCGTCACCGTCATCGACCCCGCGAGCACGTGGATCGACGCCGAGGTGACGCTGGAGCCCGACGTGGTGCTCCACCCCGACACCCAGCTCCACGGGTCCACCAGGATCGCGTCCGGAGCCGAGGTCGGCCCGGCGAGCACGCTGACCGACACCGTCGTCGGCGAGGACGCCGTGGTCCGCAACTCGGTCTGCGAGAGTGCGGAGATCGGCCCGCAGGCCACCGTGGGCCCGTTCGCCTACCTGCGCCCCGGAACGGTCCTCGGCCGCAAGGGCAAGATCGGCACGTACGTCGAGACCAAGAACGCGACGATCGGCGAGGGGTCCAAGGTCCCGCACCTGACCTACGTCGGCGACGCCACGATCGGGACCGGCTCGAACATCGGCGCCGCCTGTGTCTTCGTGAACTACGACGGCGTCAGCAAGCACCACACGACCGTGGGTGACCACGTCCGCGTGGGTAGTGACAACATGCTCGTGGCCCCGGTGACGATCGGCGACGGCGCCTACACCGCCGCCGGTTCGGTCATCACCGACGACGTCCCACCTGGGGCGATGGGGGTGGCCCGGGCCCGGCAGCGCAATATCGAAGGGTGGGTCCCGCGCCGCCGCGCCGGGACTCCCTCCGCGGACGCCGCCACCCGCGCCGCGGCGGCCGAGCAGGACGCCGTCCCGGGGGCAGTTCAGGAATAGCACCCAGGAATAGCATCCCCGGAGGAGCACCCCCCAGGAGTTGCACCCGGCGTACGGCATGCCATGACATGGCATTAGCCGTGCCACATCAGGAAACAGAACAAGGCGCGGCAACACCGCGTAGCGCCCGAGGGCCAGGCCAGGAGGACACCGTGAGCGAGCACGGGCGAGCGAGCAAGGGCGAGCGAGCAAGGGGGCACAGCGTGGTGCCGCGTAGGCGGGACGAGGCGACCCGGGACAGAGCGGCCGGCAGGACGGCTCGGCAGTCGAGGAGTGCGGCATGAGTGGCATCAAGACCATGGGCGAGCGGAACCTGATGTTCTTCTCCGGGCGCTCGCACCCCGAGCTGGCGAGCGCGGTGGCGGCGGAGCTCGACGTGGAGATCACGCCCACGGCGCTGCGCGACTTCGCCAACGGCGAGATCTATGTGCGTTACGAGGAGTCGGTGCGCGGCTGCGACGCCTTCGTGATCCAGAGCCACACTGCGCCGATCAATAAGTGGATCATGGAACAGTTGATCATGGTGGATGCCCTCAAGCGGGCCTCCGCCAAGCGGATCACTGTGATCATGCCGTTCTACGGCTACGCGCGGCAGGACAAGAAGGGCCGGGGCCGGGAGCCGATCACCGCCCGGCTGATGGCCGACATGTTCAAGCAGGCCGGGGCCGACCGGCTGATGTCGATCGACCTGCACACCTCGCAGATCCAGGGCTTCTTCGACGGGCCGGTGGACCACCTGTTCGCGATGCCGGTCCTGATCAACTACCTGAGGGGCAAGCTCGACCCGGCGACCACGACCATCGTGTCGCCGGACACCGGCCGCGTGCGGCTGGCGGAGCGCTGGTCCGACTCGCTCGGCACGCCGGTGGCGTTCGTCCACAAGCGGCGCGACCTCGAGGTGGCCAACCAGGTGAAGGTCCACGAGGTCGTCGGCAAGGTGCGCGGCAGGACCTGTGTGCTGATCGACGACATGATCGACACGGGTGGCTCGATCTGCAAGGCGGCCGACGCGCTCTATGAGCACGGCGCCACCGACGTGATGGTGGCCGCGACGCACGCGGTGTTCTCCGACCCGGCGGTCGATCGCCTGAAGAACTCGCGGATCTCCGAGGTGGTCGTCACGAACACGCTGCCGATCCCGGAGGAGAAGCGGTTCGACAGCCTCACCGTGATGTCGATCGCGCCCCTGATCGCCCGCGCCATCACCGAGGTCTTCACCGACGGCTCCGTCACCAGCCTCTTCGAAGGCGACAGCTAGGTCCTGTCGAAGAGCCGGTCAGGTAACCGAGTTGTCCCCCGGCCGGACCACAAAGGCTCGCGTGGTGCCGCCATGATCATGCAGGGTTTCCCCGGAAGCCCCGTGACGTCCGGTTTTCGCAATCGTGATCATGCATGTGCATGATCACGCTGAAGGTGCGCGCACGCTGCCGGCCGTACGCGGGAATCCGTGCCTGATCACGGCGGATTGTGCATGATCACTCTGGGGGGCGGTAGGCTGTATGGGTTGCGCTCGTAACGCCTTCCGCTAGGGCGGGTGAGGGGGAGCGCTCAATCCATCGATCGAGTCATCCCTAGGAGATGTGCCGTGTCCGAGGTTAAGATCGCCGCTGAGCTCCGCACGGAGTTCGGCAAGGGCGCCGCTCGCAAGATCCGCCGGGAGCACAAGGTTCCCGCTGTGCTGTACGGCCACGGCACCGACACCAAGCACCTGACCCTGCCGGGCCACGAGCTGCTGCTGGCGCTGCGCACGCCGAACGTGCTGATCCGCCTCCAGGGCGACGGCATCAACGAGATCGCGCTGCCGAAGGGCGTCCAGCGCGACCCGATCAAGGGCTTCCTGGAGCACGTCGACCTGCTCCTGGTCAAGCGGGGCGAGAAGGTCACCGTCGAGATCCCGGTCACCGTCACCGGTGACGTGATCGGCGGCGCGATCCTCGACCAGCAGCTCGTCACGGTGTCCGTCGAGGCCGAGGCAACCCACATCCCGACCGGCGTCGAGGTCGACGTCGACGGCAAGGACGTCGGCTACGCCCTGCACGCCGGCGAGCTGGCGCTGCCGTCGGGCACGACCCTCGCGGGCGACCCCGAGGCGCTGGTCCTGCACGTGATCGGCGCTCCGACGGCCGAGCTGCCCGAAGAGGGCGAGGCCGCCGAGGCCGGCGAGGGCGAGGCCGCCGCGGCTGAGGCCGCCGAGTAGGACGGTTTGTGAGAGAGTCCTCCGCAGGATGGCCTGTGGAGGACTTCTCCGTGTGAGGAGACTGCGATGTCCACGCCCGTGAGCGCTGAGCGGTGGCTGGTGGTCGGTCTGGGTAACCCCGGGCCGGAATACGCCGGTAACCGGCACAACGCCGGATTCATGGTGCTGGACGAGCTGGCGGCGCGGGTCGGCGGGCGCTTCAAGGTCCACAAGTCGCGGGCCGAGGTCGTCGAGGGCCGCCTGGCCGGGGCTCCGGTCGTGCTCGCCAAGCCCCTGTCGTACATGAACCTTTCCGGCGGCCCCGTGAAGGCGCTGGCCGACTTCTACAAGGTCGCCGCGGAGCGCGTCATCGTGGTCCACGACGAGCTGGACATCCCGTACGGCGCGCTGCGCGCGAAGGTGGGCGGCGGGGACAACGGCCACAACGGGCTCAAGTCGATCACCAAGTCGCTGGCGACGAAGGACTACCCTCGGATCCGCTTCGGGATCGGCCGCCCGCCGGGCCGGATGGACCCGGCGGCCTACGTGCTCAAGGACTTCGCCACGGCCGAGCGCAAGGACCTGCCGTTCCTCGTGGACCGGGCGGCCGACATGGCCGAGTCGTTCATCACCGCCGGTCTCGAGGCCACGCAGAACAGGTTCCACGCCGGCGATCTCAACCCCGCGAAGCCTCCCCGCTGACCTCCGCCTGCGCGGCCGCCGACGCCGCGACGTCCGGCAGAGGCTTGGCTTTAGCTGCCACCGTGATGTCCGGCGCGGACGGGGTTTGCGATGACGGGGTTTCGGATGACGGGGTTTCGGATGACGACGGGGATTCCGACGGCGGCTGGGGGCCGGCTGACGCCTCGGTGACCGTACGGCCGGGGCCCGGCCAGAGCATGAGGTTCTGGAACAGCTCCGCCTGCTCGATCGCGTCGTCGAGCGCGTTGTGCGTGTGGTGGCGGGTCGATCGCACGTCACGCGGCATCTGCCGTTTGGTGGACCACGCCACCGGAACGCCCGCTTTGGCGGCATAGAGGGTCTTGATGTCGATGCACCGGGAATGCCCGAAAGGTGACTCCCCGGTGAAGCGCATGAAGTACCAGTACATCCACATCCAGTCGAAGGACAGCGGGAACGCGGCCAGCACCGGCAGCGTGCCGCCGCAGACCTCCCGGATCCAGGCGGACGCGGCGGCCATGGCCTCGCCGGGGTCGCGGCCCTCGCGGAGCAGCGCGTCACGGTCGAGCCCGCTCACCGCTAGCGCCTCGGCCACGAACTCGTCGCTGATCGGCCTGAGCTCCGCGTAGAACGTGGCCGACTCGGGATCGACCTTCTCGAACCTCCTGCCGCCCATCCGCCCGGCGACCGTCATGCCGAGACTCACCATGGAATAGGGGCCCGGAATGGGGCCGTCGGCCTCGATATCGACGGATATGTAGGTTTCGGCTTTCACGGATTCTCCTCGAAGCCCGGCCACGTGGCCGCTAGCATTCCCTCACTGTCAGTGCCGACACGGCTACAACGTGAAGCGGCCGATGCTGCGACGAGCATGGAGGCGTGCGTGCTGGACGGCGAGGTGTCGGCGGTCGCCGTCGGCAGGTCGCGAGAGTCGCCCGCGCACCCGACCCCGCGGCCGCCACGCTGGGCTGCGCGATATCGCGTCCACGCGGCCGTCTGCGACATGGTTTGTGCCCTCCTCGCCGGGGTTGTCGCCATTTTCCTGCGGTTTGGCGACCTTACTCCGTATGTCATGCCGTACGTGGTGCTGAGCGGTGCTCTTCCGGTGCTCTGGGTGGGGGTGGTCGGTCTCAACCGGGCCTACGAGCCGCGGCTGATCGGCGTGGGATCCGAGGAGTTCCGCCGGATCGCGCAGTGCGGCTTCACCCTCATGGCGGGAGTCGCCATCGCGGCGTACGTGACCAAGACCGAGCTGGCCCGCGGCTACGTCG
Source organism: Planotetraspora sp. GP83 (assembly GCF_041262585.1). NCBI lineage: Bacteria > Bacillati > Actinomycetota > Actinomycetes > Streptosporangiales > Streptosporangiaceae > Planotetraspora > Planotetraspora sp. GP83. The sequence goes on from NZ_JBGCBZ010000008.1 coordinate 53,788, forward strand.
TGGTCGCGCTCCCGCTCGTGACCGTGTTCACGCTCTGCGCGCGGTACGGCCTGCGCCGCGGGTTACACGGGCGGCGGGCGCGGGGCGAGGACTGCATGCGCAGGGTCGTGGCGGTCGGCCATCCGGCCGGGATCGCCGAGCTGGCCGCCAGGTTCCGGCGGGAGCGCTACCACGGGATGGAGATCGTCGCCGCCTGCCTGCCGTACGACGCCTCGGGGGAGGAGGTCGAGGGGGTCCCGGTCCTGGGCGACTTCACCGACGTGCCGCTCGTCGTCGGCCAGGCGCGGGCGGACACCGTGGCGGTGCTCGCCTGTCCGGAGCTGGACGGCACGGCCCTGCGCAGGCTCGCCTGGCGGCTGGAGCGGACCCGCACGGACCTCGTGGTCGCTCCGGCCCTCATGGAGGTGGCGGGCCCCCGGACGACGATCCGGCCGGTCGCCGGGCTCCCGCTGCTGCACGTCGAGCACCCCGAGCTGGCGGGCGTCCGCCAGCTCATCAAGAACGTCTTCGACCGGCTCGTGGCCGGCGTCGCGCTCGTCCTGCTGTCGCCGGTGATGGCCGTGGTCGCGATGGCCGTACGGGCGTCGAGCCCCGGGCAGGCGCTGTTCCGGCAGACGCGGGTGGGGAAGGACGGCGTGGAGTTCACGATGCTGAAGTTCCGCACCATGCGGCAGGACGCGGAGGCCCGGAAGGTCGAGCTGGTCAGCGACGGCCACGGCGTGCTGTTCAAGATCCGCCAGGATCCCAGGGTCACGCCGCTGGGCAGCCGGCTGCGGCGGCACTCGCTCGACGAGCTTCCCCAGCTCATCAACGTGCTGCGGGGCCAGATGTCGCTCGTGGGGCCGCGTCCGCCGCTCCCCGAGGAGGTCGCGAGGTACGGCGACGACGTCCGCAGGAGACTCGTCGTCCGGCCGGGGATGACCGGCTTGTGGCAGGTCAACGGCCGGTCGGACCTGTCGTGGGAGGAATCGGTACGGTTGGACCTGCGTTATGTCGAGAACTGGTCTCTCATGCTGGATCTGCAGATCCTGTGGAAGACATGGTCTGCGGTGGCACGCGGGGCGGGAGCTTACTGAATGACGATACGGGACGACCATTCCCTCGCTGGGGACCTGGCCACGGAGGCGGGGGAGCGGCTGCTCGAGCTTCGCGCCCGATACGGCTTCGACGACCGTCAGGCGTTGAAGGACGCCGGTGACCGGGCGGCGCACCGCTTCCTGGTCGAAGCGCTGGAACGCCTCCGGCCGAGCGACGCCGTGCTGTCCGAGGAGGCCACCCGCGAGGAGCGGATGGACCCGAGGCGCCTGGCCGCCGAGAGAGTGTGGATCATCGACCCGCTCGACGGCACTCGCGAGTTCGGCGAGCCCGGCCGGTCCGACTGGGCGGTTCACGTCGCCCTGTGGGAGCGGGTGCCCGCGGAGCGCGGATCGCAGGGATCGCTGACGGATCCTGGATCGCTGACGGGGCCCGGGCCGGTTACGGAGCTTGGGCCGGTGACGGCCGGCGCGGCGCTGACGGCCGGTGCCGTGGCGCTCCCGGCGCAGGGCCGTACGCTCACGACCGCCAAGCCGCCCGTCCTCCCGGCGGGGCCGGGCGCGGGAGAGCGTTTCCGGATCGCGGTCAGCCGCAGCCGGCCGCCGGAGTTCGTGCAGAAGCTCGCCCACCTCGTCGGGGCCGACCTCGTGCCGATCGGCTCGGCCGGCGCCAAGATCTCCGCTGTGCTCACCGGCGAGGTCGAGGCGTACGTCCACGCGGGCGGCCAGTACGAGTGGGACTCGGCCGCACCGGTCGCCGTCGCGCTCGCGGCGGGGGCCCACGCCAGCCGGATCGACGGCACGCCGCTGACCTACAACCAGGCGGACCCCTCGTTGCCGGATATCCTTGTCTCCCTACCGGATCTGGCGCCAACGTTGCTCGCCGGGATCCGTGACCTGCACCGCTAGTCTCCCGAAGGAAGCCCAATGCTTCAGCGTGACTACACCACGTCACAGCTCGACGTGCTGGAAGCCGAGGCGATCCACATCATGCGTGAGGTCGCGGCCGAGTTCGAGCGCCCCTGTCTGCTCTTCTCCGGCGGCAAGGACTCGATCGTCATGCTGCGCGTCGCCGAGAAGGCGTTCTGGCCGGCGCCGATCCCGTTCCCTCTGATGCACGTGGACACCGGTCACAACTTCTCCGAGGTCATCGACTACCGGGACCGCCGGGTCGCCGAGCTGAACGCCCGGCTCGTCGTGGCGTCGGTCCAGGCGTCCATCGACGCCGGACGAGTCGTCGAGGACACCGGGCGGCGGGCCTCCCGCAACCGGCTCCAGACGACCACGCTGCTCGACGCGATCGAGGAGAACGAGTACGACGCGGTCTTCGGCGGGGGCCGGCGCGACGAGGAGAAGGCGCGGGCCAAGGAGCGGGTGTTCTCCTTCCGCGACGACTTCGGCCAGTGGGACCCGAAGAACCAGCGGCCCGAGCTGTGGAACCTCTACAACACGCGGATCCGCAAGGGCGAGCACATCCGGGTGTTCCCCCTGTCCAACTGGACCGAGCTGGACATCTGGCACTACATCCGGCGCGAGAACATCGAGATCCCGTCGATCTACTTCTCGCACACCCGCAAGGTCTTCGAGCGGGACGGCATGCTGCTGGCCGACGACGAGGTGGTGCAGCGCGGCGAGGACGAGCCCGTCTTCAAGGCCGTCGTCCGCTACCGGACCGTGGGCGACATGACCTGCACGGGAGCGGTGGTGTCCGCCGCCACGACCGTAGAGGAGATCATCGAGGAGATCGCCGCCACCCGGATCACCGAGCGCGGGGCCACCCGCGCCGACGACCGGGCCTCCGAGGCCGCCATGGAAGACCGCAAGAAGGAAGGCTACTTCTGATGCGCGGCCGTACGAGGTCTGGGGACGCTGGAGACTCTGGGGAGCGGGAGTAATGGACATCCTTCGTTTCGCCACCGCGGGAAGCGTGGACGACGGCAAGTCGACGCTGATCGGGCGGCTGCTCTTCGACTCCAAGGCGATCTTCGAGGACCAGCTCGAAGCGGTCGAGCGCACCTCGCGCGACCGGGGCACGGAGTACACCGACCTGTCGCTGCTGACCGACGGCCTGCGGGCCGAGCGTGAGCAGGGCATCACGATCGACGTGGCGTACCGCTATTTCGCGACGCCGAAGCGCAAGTTCATCATCGCCGACACGCCCGGCCACATCCAGTACACGCGGAACATGGTCACCGGCGCCTCCACCGCCGACCTGGCGATCATCCTGATCGACGCGCGTAAGGGCGTGCTGGAGCAGTCGCGGCGGCACGCGTTCCTCACGACGCTGCTCCGGGTCCCGCACCTCGTGCTGGCGGTCAACAAGATGGACCTCGTCGACTATTCGGAGGCGCGGTTCGAGGAGATCCGTGAGGAGTTCACCGCCTTCGCGTCGAAGCTGAACGCGAGCGACCTCACGTTCATCCCGATCTCGGCGCTGCACGGCGACAACGTGGTCTCCCGGTCGGAGAACATGCCGTGGTACGAAGGCTCGTCGCTCCTCCACCATCTGGAGCACGTGCACATCGCCTCCGACCGGAACCTGGTGGATGTCCGGTTCCCCGTGCAGTACGTCATCCGGCCGCACAGCGCGACCAGCCAGGAGCTCCACGACTACCGGGGATACGCCGGCCAGGTCGCCGGGGGCATCCTCAAGCCCGGTGACGAGGTGATGCACCTGCCGTCGGGCCTGACCACGAGGATCTCGGGGATCGACACGTTCGACGGCAAGGTCGATGAGGCGTTCCCGCCCATGTCGGTCACCCTCCGGCTGGAGGACGACATCGACATCTCGCGCGGGGACATGATCTGCCGCCCGCACAACCAGCCGCACGTCGCGCAGGAGATCGACGCGATGGTCTGCTGGATGGCCGACGGAGTGAAGCTCCAGCCGCGCTCCAAGCTCGTCATCAAGCACACGACGAGGACGGCACGGGCCCTCGTGAGGGACCTGCACTACCGGCTCGACGTCAACACCCTCCATCGTGACGAGTCGGCGACGGCGCTGGGCCTCAACGAGATCGGCCGGGTGTCGCTGCGGACGACCCAGCCGCTCTTCGTGGACGACTACGCCAGAAACCGCCTCACCGGCGGCTTCATCCTCATCGACGAGGCCACGAACGGCACCGTGGCGGCCGGCATGATCGTCGACGCCCACTGACGCGGTCTCCCCGGCGGACCGGCCCTTTCGCCGGTCCGCCGGGCGGACGAGGCTTTGGGCGGGGTTCACTGCGCGGCGGAGTCGTCCGCAGGGGTGCTCGTGCGGTCGCGTGCCGCGATGGCCAAGTCGAACCTGGACGGTAGCCGTCGCCGGGTAGATCTTTAGGGATCGTCACGTGTGTAATTACACTGCGCGCTAGGGTCGCCACGTTCCGTATCCGCAAGGTGGAGGGCGCGTGGCCGTGGCCGACTCTCAGCCGGTGATCTTCGTGGGCGGGCTGGGTCGCAGCGGCAGCACGCTGTTGGAACGCCTGCTCGGCGAGATCCCCGGTGTCGTCCCGCTCGGGGAGGTCGTCCACCTCTGGGCGCGCGGTGTCCTCGCCAACGAGCCCTGCGGCTGCGGGCAGCTCTTCGCTGAGTGCCCCTTCTGGGGGAAGGTGGGCGCCCGGGCCTTCGGCCGCTGGCGGGAGACCCAGGCCCACTGGCTGCTGCGTCTCCGCACCCAGGTCGACCGTACCCGCCGGATCCCGGGGTTCGCCTGCGGACTGCTCACCCGCGAGGCCGAGATGGCCGAATACGTGTCGGCCTACTCCCGGATCTACGGCGCCGCGGCCGAGGTCGCGAACGCCCGAGCCGTGATCGACAGCAGCAAGCACGCCTCCCTGGCGTACTGTCTGTCCGCGATCACCGATGTGCGGGTCGTCCATGTCGTCCGCGACCCCCGGGCGGTCGCGGCCTCCTGGCGGCGGAAGGTGCGGCGGCCCGAAGACGGGCAGCCCATGACTCGCTGGGCGCCCGCCAGGACGGCCGTCCACTGGCTGGCGCAGAACCTCGCTTTGGAGGTCCTCCGCTGCCGTGGCGTCCGGGTCGTGCGCGTCCACTACGAGGACCTCCTCGACGAGCCCGTCAAAACGATGACGAAGTTGGCGGCCAAGCTCGATCTGCCGTCCTCCGCGGAAGCGATTTCCTTCCTCGACGACCGGCAGGCGCGGCTCGGTGTCGCGCACACGGTGTCCGGCAACCCCATGCGGTTCGCCGTCGGCCGGATCGAGTTCCGCGACCGCCACACTGCGCTGCCCATGGCCCAACGCTGGCTGGTCACCGCGCTCACCTGGCCCCTTCTCCTCCTGTACGGCTACCGCCTCACGTACTGACTCGCCTACCGATCGGAGCTTCCGCGTTGAACCCGTCCGTGGGGGTCGTGATCCCCACCCGAGGTGACCGGCCCGGCCCTCTCGCCGCCGCGGTGTCAGCCGTACTGAACCAGTCCCACAGCCGCCCACCCGAGGTCGTCGTGGTCGTCGACGCCGCCGACGGCGAGGCAGCCGAGCCCGGGGCGGCGGGAAGGGTGCCTGCGGTGGCTTGGCCGTACACCATGGGCGTGGACCGGGCGGCCATGAGCGTGGACCGGGCGGCCATGGGCGAGGACCGGGTGGCCATGGTGGCCGAGCAGTTGGCGGACGTTGTGGCGGCGTTTCGCGGCAGCGTCCGGGTCCTCCGGAACGGCCGGAGCCCCGGCCTGCCCGGAGCCAGGAACACCGGCCTCGCGGCCCTGAGCACGGATCTGGTGGCCTTCTGCGACGACGATGACGTATGGCTGCCGGGCAAGCTCGCCGCTCAGCTCGCGGCGCTCGCGGCGGAACCGGAGGCCCACTTCGCGAGCTGCGCGATCGAGGTCGAGTACGGCTCCCGCCGCGTGGCCCGCCTCGCCGGCACGGACCGGGTCACCCGCGAGCACCTCACCCGGTCGCGGATGATGATGGTCCACTCGTCGACGTTCCTGCTCAGGCGGGGCTCGATCTGGGTGGACGAGAGCGCCCCGGGTGGCCAGAACGAGGACTGGGACCTCGCGCTCCGTGCCGCCGGGCGGCACCCGATCCTCCACGTCGACCGGCCCCTCGTGCGGGTCCGCTGGGGCGCGTCCGGCTACGTCACCAAGTGGGCCGACCGGATCGCCGGCCTCGAATGGATGCTGGCCCGGCATCCCGAGCTCACGACAGACCGGCGCGGCGCCGCCCGGATCTACGGCCAGCTCGCCTTCAGCCATGCTGCTCTTGGCCGGCGCAGGGAGACGGCCCGGTGGGCGTTGCGTACCTTCGCGACCCGCCGCGGAGAACCCCGCACAGCCCTGGCACTGGCCGTGGCGGCTCGTCTGGTCTCCCCGAGCGCGGTCCTCCACATCCTCAACGCTCACGGCCACGGCATCTGATGGCCCGAGATCTGCTGCTGCCCCAAGAGCCGCCCGCCGTCCCGCTCGTAGCGGCGAAGGGCAGGCCGGGCCGTGCGGGAGGTGCCGCGCCGCAGGAGGTGGCGACGGGCGTGTCAGAGGGCGCGGCCAACGGCATGGCGAGTCGATGCGGGGCAGTCCGCGGGGCGGCGCGGGTCGCGGTCGCCGGGGTGGAACTCGACGCCCTGACGGAGGCGGAGGTCGTGGAGCACGTCGTCGAGGCGTTGCATCACGGTCGCGGCGGGCACATCGTCACCCCGAACGTCGACATCTGCCGGGCCATCTCACGCGACGCGGAGCTGCGCGACCTGGTCGCCAGCGCGGATCTCGCCGTGGCGGACGGCATGCCGCTGGTCTGGGCGGCCCGCCTCCTGGGCGACCCGCTGCCGGCAAGGGTCACCGGAGCCGACCTGATCTGGTCGCTCTCTGAGGCGGCGGCCTCCCACGGCTTCCCGATCTATCTGCTCGGCGGGCCTCCCGGAGTGCCGGACACCGCGTCCGCCGTCCTCCGGAAGAGTTGTCCGCAGCTCGTCGTCGCAGGGGTGAACGCTCCGCCGTACGGGTTCGACGCCTGTGCGGAAGAGCTGGCGGAGGTGAGGAAGAAGCTCGTCGACGCCGGGCCGCTGCTGGTTTTCGTCGGGCTGGGCTTCCCGAAGCAGGACCGGCTGATCGCCGCCGCCCGGGCCGACCTGCCCGGGGCGTGGTTCGTCGGCTGCGGCTCCGCGATCGCCTTCGCGGCCGGCTCGGTACGGCGAGCGCCCGCGTGGATGGGCGATCACGGCCTGGAGTGGCTGTTCCGCCTGCTGAGCGAGCCAGGCAGGCTGGCCCGCCGCTACCTCATCGACGACCTCCCCTTCGCCCTGCGCCTGCTCACCCGCTGCCTGCTCCGCCACAACAGGGGAGTCGCGAAGGCTCGGAAAACTGCCTAGTGCTTAGCGGTGGTGACGCCTATCCAAACGCCAGTTGATTGAGGAGATCCGGTCCTCATCCGGCAAGCCCATCCCTGATGAGGAATCAGGCAACGGTGTACTCGGTGTCACCGAAGTCCGCCACCACACGGAGCCGACCGCCCAGTGCTTCCACATATGACCGAAGTGTGGACACCTCGACCCGGTCGATCTCGCCATGTTCGATCGCCGAGACTCGGGGCCCGGACACGCCCATCGCGGCGGCGATGTCCTTCTGCGTCAGGGCCTGGTCCCGGCGGATCTCCGCCAGGCGATGTGCGCGGGCCTCGGCGGTAAGGCGATCAATCGCCGTTTGCTTGTCTCGCTCAGAGCGCACCGGCAGGCCTGCGGCTTCTCGCCCCCGGCGAGCCTGTTCTTTGACCTCATTCCATCCGACCGTGCTCATTCGTACATCCTCGTGTCGATCTCCGCCAAATGCTCTATGTAGCGCTTCTCAGCTATTGGAATGTTCGCGTCGTACCATCGGTTCCAGTTCCCCGCCTTATCGCCGGCCACCAGCAGCACGGCCCGCCGCACAGGGTCAAACGCGAACAGAATTCTGATCTCGCTGCTACCCGAGGAGCCGGGTCGCAGTTCCTTCAGATGGTGATGGTCCGAGCCTTTGATCCGGTCGACCAGTGGCCGACCCAGGGTTGGGCCCATCCTTGCGAGCACGTCGATCGCATCTTCGACTCGATCGGCGCTTTCCCAATCGGTCTCCGACAAGTACTGGAACCATTCGGCAACCTCTGCCACCAAGATGACCTGCCAGTCCGTCACGCTTCGAGGTTAACGCCAAGGTTAACTCATTCGCTCGGGATTCGGCCAACACGGTGGCCTTGCTGGATCGTTCCTCTGGCCATGGTGTGTCAGCGGGCTTGCCGGGCGCGCTCGATGTAGGCGACGAGGCTGACCATTTGGTTAGCGGGCCACGGTAGGCGTTGGCTCAGCTCTGTGCTGTTCTCCTGCCACATCGTCTTGGCGGCGGCCTTTACCCGCTCGTCCCCGCCGTGGAAGAGGTCTCCCAGCGCGTCCCAGCGTTCGACCAGGGCCTGAACCCGCGGGTCCTCGACGGGCGTGTCCCCCTGCACGTGTCGCAGCAGTTCCCCGACGAGTCCGGCCCATTCGGTCTTGGCGTTGTCGACCGCCTCTGGGCCGAGTACGGCTCGGCGCTCGGCCAGGCGGTCCCGCTGGTCCTGTGTGAAGTGGGTCTCGAACACCGACATCATCTCCAAGGTCGTCATGAACTGATCCGGATCGGGCATCGACGAGCCGTCAATCTGGTCCAGCAGCCCGTGAAGCCGCTGCGTGAGCTGCCGGACCCGCTGGGCGTGCTCCGCCACATCGCGGAGCTGAGCGGCGAGCAGATCCCGCATCGTCGCCAGATCGTCAGCGGAGTAGGCGAGCAGCTTTGCGATCTCCTCCAGCGAGAGCCCGAGCCCGCGCAGCGCCCGGACTCGGTACAGCCGCCGGACGTCCTCCTTGGTGTAGCGGCGGTGCCCCGACGAGGTCCGCTCGCTCGCCGTAAGCAGGCCGATCTGGTCGTAGTGGCGCAGGGTCCGCACGGTCAGCCCGGTCGCGTGCGCCAGCTCTCCGATGCTCCACCGGCGTCCGGTGTCGTCGCTCCCGATCACGCCGCCAACGCTAGAACCTGACGTCGCGTCCGGTTCAAGCCCGCTGTGCATGGATGCCGGCCAGGCCGGATGAACCGGCTTCCGGGCGAGGGCTTACAGGGGTACGGAGATCCGTCTCATGTTCGGCTGTCATTGAAGTGCCGTTCACCGGCGGGGACGGCCAGGAAACGCACACTTACTGTGTGGCGGTTGATCGAAGCAAGCGCTTTGTCAAGCCGCCGCACAGCAGCGCAGCAGTGGTCCCCTCAACCCCCCCGGAGGCCTTTGTGCGTTTCCCCCCATTCCCCCGCATCTCCCGCTTCCGTCGCCTCGCCATGCTCGCCGGGCTGGTCACGGCCATGGCCTTGGCGACCGGCGTCAGCCCCGTGCAGGCCGGCACTCCCACGCTGACCGACTACTTCTACGGCGGCGTCCACAACGCGTACGACAGGGCGGCCTACCCGTACCTCATCGACGCCCTCGACGCGGGCGACCGCATGATCGAGATCGACATGTGGACCTTCTTCGGGCAGTGGACGGTCAGCCACTCCAACCCGTTCGGCAACGACAACAACTGCGAGCAGGGCGCGACCATCGGCCAGTTGCGCGACTCGGCGCGCAGCAAGCCGCTGACCGACTGCCTGGACAACATCAAGGCCTGGCATGACGCCCACCCGGACCACGAGCTGCTGATCATCAAGCTGGAGATGAAGGACGGCTTCCACGACAACCGCGGCAAGGGGCCCGACGAGCTCGACACGGTGCTCCGTACCCGCTTCGGCAGCGCGATGATCACGCCCGCTGCTCTGATGAACGGCTGGGCCACTCCGGACGAAGGCGCCAAGGCGCACGCCTGGCCGACCCAGCTCCGCGGCAAGATCATGGCGTACGTCATCAGGGGAACCGCGGAGAACGACAGCCTGCCCACCGAGGTCGAGTACGCCCAGCACCTGCGCGCGCATCCGGCGGACGCGCAGGTCTTCCCGGTCCCCAACACGGCGTACGGCACGACCGATCCGAGGCAGGGCTACGACGCGTCCCTGCGCCCGTGGTTCGTGGTCTTCGACGGCAGCGCGACAGGCTTCGCCGGGCTGTCCGCTCAGCAGCGGACGTTCTACCGCGACTACTTCACCACCGTCACAGACGCCCACAGCGTCTCGCCGACGCTGGACACCTACAACCCGACCCCGGAGCAGGCTCTGACCCGCACCAGGCTGCTCGGCTGCCTCGGCGCCACCGTCATCTCGAGCGACTGGCGGCACGTGCCCGGCTGGCAGGGCCCCCACGACCGGAGCACCTGCTAACCCGCGCTCCTGTTAACCCCGCGCTCTGTTAACCCCGCTCTCGCAGGGCCCGGCCGCGCGGCCGGGCCCTGGACGCGGTAGGGGGTCAGCGACTGGCGGCGGCAAGGGCCTCCCGGAGCACCGCGGCGTCGGCCTGCACTCCCGGTGTCTCCCAGACTTTCTCGTCGCCCCCCGAATAGATCAAGCCGTACGCGGGCGTCCCCGGCTGAAAGCGCCATCCCTCGGCCAGCGTCCCCGCGTCGACTGCGTCGTAGCCGATTCGGTCGAGGAAGGCCGTCACCTCGTCCTTCGCCCCCGCGTCGTCGCCCGCGATCGCGAGCGCACTGCGGTCCGCCGCGCCGGACGGCCGGGCGAGCTCCCGCAGATGCTCGAAGTAGATGTTGTTGAAGAGCTTGACGACCTTGGACGACGGCAGATGGCGCTGCAGCAGCTCGCTGGACGTGGTCGATTCGTCGTCCAGCTCGGGGAAGTTCCCATCCCGCTGGGAGTAGTAGTTGTTGGTGTCGATCACGGGCTTGCCGGAGAGCGGCTCCACGGGAACGTCGCGATAGGCCCGCAGCGGAATGCTCACGACCACCAGGTCGCCGGCCGCCGCGGCGCCGGCGGAGGTCGCCGCACGGGCCCTCGGCCCGAGCTCGTCGACCAGCTCCCGCAATGTCTCCGGACCGCGCGAGTTGCTCAGCACCACGTCATAGCCGGCCGCCACGGCGAGCCGGGCCACTGTGCCGCCGATGTTTCCGCTACCGATGAATCCCACAGTCGTCATGCGCGTTCCCAACTTTCGATCCGCACCCGGTATTCCCTATCGGCTCAAATGGGTTTCCGGCCGCGCCCGCCAGACCCCTGCCTCATCATCGTGGCACCCGTCACCTGGAGACCGCAGTGAGGGCCTCGACTCGGGCGATGTCGTCGGGAGACAGAACCGCCGATCATTCTGGTGAGCATTAAGTAGGGGGGTACTCTCCCGCGCCGCCTGGATCGGGCGTGACCATGAAGTCGATCTCTCGGGAACATCCCTGTCGCACGGTCAGCCCAGGACGACCCATGTCCCGGGCAGCCGAAGGTGAGGACGGCATGGCGAAGGAACAGGTCGGCGAAATTCGCATCAGCAAGCGGATCGTCCGGATCGGGCACGAGGTCTACCCGCTCGCGAACATCTCCCGGGTGCAGACCCTGCGGGTGGTCTGGGGCGGCAAGCTGTCGACGTTCTACCCGCTCCGGGAGATCGCCTTCCTCGTCGTGGTGGTCGGGGCGATCATCGCGGCGGCCGTGGTGGTCGTGCCCGAGCTCGATATCAACGCCGATTTCAACGTCGAGGAGGCGGCGCGGCAGTTCGCCACCGTCGCCGCCATCCTGGCCGCGATCCGGGTGACGTACCTGCTGTTCGTGCTGCTCTACCGGCTGCTGATCAGGCGGACGCGGTACGCGCTGGTCATCGAGACGGCGGGCACCCAGTTCGCCGCGCTGTCCGGCACCGCTCAGGACGAGATCCACCGGATCGAGGGCGAGATCGTCAGCGCCATCGAGGACCCGCCTTCGCACGAGCGGGTTCTGCACGTCAGCGGGGATCTCGTGATCGGCGAGAAGATCGGCAGGGACAAGTACGAGCAGGGCGGAACCGGCAACCGTATGACCTTGAACAAATAGTCGTAGGAGGGGTGGTCCCATGGCGGACTACGTGTTCGGAAACAAGGTCGGGCGTGACAGCTACACGCAGAGCGGCACCAACAACACCTTCACCGTCAACAACTCGGACGGGGTCTCCCGCGCCGAGGTGGACGCCGCCGTCGCGGAGTTGCGCGCCTTCGTCGCCCAGCTGACCCGTGACGGTGCGGTCGCCGCGGACGGGAGCGTCACCGATCCCGGTGCGGTCGTCGCCGCCGTGGAGTCCCAGCCGGGCCGATTGAAGGCGCTCGGCAGCGCGATCGCCGGCGGCGCCAAGGACGCCGTCCTGTCAGTGGTGAAGGACGGCGTGGCCGCCCTGATCGTCGCCTTAGTCGGCCGCATGTGAGCAGGCCGTCAGCCATTAGAGCTCGTCGACCTGCTTGACGAAGTCGTGCAGCGTGGCGTGGTCAGCGGATCGAGGCGGCCTGCACGGTGTGTTGCAGCAGCAGTGCGGTGGTCACCGGACCGACGCCGCCAGGCACGGGTGTCAGTGCTCCGGCCTTCTCGGTGACTGAGGCGGCGTCGACGTCACCGACCAGACCACCTTCGGCGGTGGGGTTGGTGCCCACGTCGACCACCACCGCTCCAGGCCTGATGTGCTCGGCAGTGATCAGCCCGGCCCGGCCGACCGCGGCCACCACCACGTCGGCGTTGGACGTGACGGCGGCCAGGTCCTTGGTCCGCGAATGGCACACGGTGACGGTCGCGTTCTTGTCCAGCAACAGGTGGGCGGCGGGCTTGCCGACCACGGTCGACCGGCCCACCACCGCGACGCGGCGACCGGTCAGCTCGATCTGGTAGTGGTCCAGGATCGCTATCACCGCCTCTGCGGTCGCCGGCGCGAAGGCCGGGAGGCCCGCGGCCAGGCGGCCCAGGGATAGCGGATTGGCGCCGTCGATGTCCTTCTCGAACGCGATGGCGCCGGCCAGGTCCTCCGGCTTGGCCCCGTGCGGCAGCGGCGTCTGGAGGATGACGCCGTGGACGGTCTCGTCGATGGACAGCGAGGCCAGCTTGTGGCGGATGTCGGCGGGGGCAGCGTCCGCGCCAAGATCGACGATGTCGCAGGTTATCCCGACCTTCACGGCAGCATTGGCGATCGACCGGACATACCAGGCACTGGACTCGTCCGCCGTCGCGACGACGACCGCCAGCTTGGGCGGCCTCCCGGCCGCCGTCAGTTCGGCGGCCTTGGCGGCGGTCTCGGCGCGGATCGCGGCGGCGAGTTCCTTGCCGGACAGGATGGAGGCACTCATTTGCCGATCTCCTCGCGGACGGCGGCTGTGATGCGCTCGGCGCGGGCGACGATGTCGTCGACCTTGGCGACCTCGGTCGCCAGTTCGGCACGGGCCTGCTCATCCTTGATGCCGCCGAGGTTGATCTCGACGTTCACTCGGGCGGTGGTCGCCGCAGCCCGCGCGGCCTCGGTGGCGGCGGCGATGTCGGTGATGACGTTGCGGTTGCCGATGGGCAGCAGTTCCTCGGCCAACTCGACGGCCAGCTGGGCGACGGTGATGACCTCGGCAGGAGGCTTGCCCGCACCGATCAGCGCCTTCGCGATGGCAGCCGAGCGGGCAGCCTTGGCGGCCTCGGTGTCCTTGGGAAGCTTGTAGGCGTCCGTGACCGCGGTGAACGCCGCCGCATCGTCCTCCGCCAGCCGTAGAGCGGTAAACCGCAACTCGTCGGTCTTGATGATGATCCGCTCAATACTCAGCGTGTGCTCGGCGTACCTCTCCCCAGTGCTGTATCGAGCGACCATTCCGAGCAGAGCCGCGGCCTGCGCGGCATGCAGTGCCGCCACCGCACCGCCGCCAGGGGCCGGCACCCGGTCGGCGAGCCGGGTCAGGAAATCACTGATCTTCTCGTCGCGCATGAGCGCTCGTCCTTCGGTCGGTTAGGTCGCAGCGCGGTCACAAAGATCCTCCCACGGCCCAACGTTCGCCCGTATCCGGGCCCGCGGCGCCGACCGGACGCAGGTCAGGGGTTCCATAGCCCCCGCGGCCTCCCGAGAGCGGCAAGTTCGCTCCGCGACTTCAACCCAGCCGGCCGTGCTCATCCGTCCGTCCTCGTGTCTATGGGCGGGGCCAGGAGTTCGATCTCGATGGCCAGGACGCCCAAGGCTTCCTTCTCCGGGCCGTAGATCCGGCGAATGTCGGCGAGTTGCTGCTCGAGAGGGCTGTCTGGGTTGACGTTCGCAGGCCCCTCGCTATCCAGCATGTCCTCGAAGGAGGCATACCTAGCCACGCGCTTGACCCGCGTGAGGGCGTCGTCGCGGCCGCACACGAACCGGATGTGATCCCCAGCCTTCAAGCTCCGCAGGTTCGGGTACTGGACGCGGACCTCGATGGTCTTGCGGCCGGCGGCGACAAGGTCGAAGTAGCCGCGGTAGAGGTTCATCTCCCGGGCGCGCACGCCCGTGGTGGTGGCGGGCCTGTTGGTCATGATCCGGTCCAGTTCATGGGTGGTGTAGCTGCGTAGAAGTGCTCGGGGCTGGCGAGCAATTTCCCCTGCTTTAGACGCCGTCCGTCGGTGGGCACAACTCGCGATATGCCTCCCGTAGCTCGACGGCCTGGGGCAGGTGGCGGTCCTCAACTGCGGCGATCACCTCGGCAGCGCGCCAATAGTTCGATGGCACCAGGTAGCCGCTCGTGATTGCCGTGAGCGTGGCATCTCCGGCCTCGTCGGGTCGGTCGACAGCCAGTAGAGCCAAGGCCAGGTCCAGGCGTGCGGCGATGACTCTGCGCGGTCGTGGCGGTCCGTCGACGCCAGACTCCAGTCGGGCGAGCACCTGTCGCGTAAGCGACTCCGCGGCGGGATCCCCCAGCCAGGACAGAGTTGTCACGGTATAGGCGTCACTCTTGGCGGGGTCGTAGCGGTAATGGTGTTCGGGCCGGTCGGGGGTGGGCAGCGGTGCGACCAGCCGCGCGACCCGGTCAAGCGCGTCGCGGGTCTCCCCGCCGGCCCCTAACCGCGCCCAGGCCCGGCCCTCCTGCGCGGTCGCCTGGATGTACGCCGAGCTGCTCTTTGGCGCGACCCGCTGCGCCAACTGGGACAGGGTGAGGGCGCGTCGGTAATCCCCATCGGTGAGGACCTGCCACGCCTCTGTCTCCAGGCACCATGCCGCGATCTCGGGATGCTCCGCATGCTTCGCCAACTGGGCGGCCGTTCGGAGCCGCGCGGCGGCGGCGGGAAACTGGCGGAGATCGACATGACAAGTGGCGGCGAGCAGCGACAGCCACCCACCGGCCACAAGCAGGCGCCTGTGCTCTGAGAGTGTCTTCGCTTCGACCAACTGGCGGACGTAGGTGATGTGCCGTCGCACCCGGCTGAGCAGTTCCGCAGGTGGCGTCGTGTGGTATGCCACCGCCATATCGTCAACGGCCACTTCGAGGCGTTCGAGTGTCTCCGCACCGACGTCGCTTGCGGCGACCCGGCGCGCCAACTCCAAGGCGTCTAGTTCGTCGGCGTCGATCCCATACCGGACAGCCGCGCCATTCTGGAAGCTGTCCCCGGCACTCTCGCCGAACAGTTCAGCTTCGCTGATGCCGAACACCCGCGCGTACAGCACGCGGTAGGGGTCGTCGGGTTGGTGCTGACCCGCCTCATACGCCTTGATTCTGCGGACGATGGACTCTCGCTCGGGCAGGCGGCCACGGGTGTCCTCGTCGGCGGCCTCCACGAGCCGGCGGGCCATCTCTCTTTGGCTCCACAACCGGTTGCGCCGTTCAGCGCGCAGCCGTACGGCCCATGCGGGAAGGTCGGCGCCCATGCCTGCACCTCTTCACTGGACTGGGGGGAGGTCCTGTCCCCCAGTGTCCCCCAATCGCATCTGTGCTGGCGAGACTACGGAGAGTGTCATTGAGGGGAAGCGGCCGAAGAGAACGGGACCCGTAGGCGCTGTCACGCCATACGGGCCCCTTGATCAGGAATCGAGGTCCTGACCCATGCGAAACGATAGAGCCATCCCGGTCTGGGAGACGATCCCCGGCTGGCGGATCCTGCGGAGCGACGCCGGGCGGCTGTGGGCCACCCGCGAGCGGCCCTTCGACGCGACGGCGGAGGGGGCGGGCGCCTTTCGCACCGTTGACGGTGATGACCTGCCTGAGTTGTGCCGGGTGATCGCGGAGCAGGAGAGCTTGGCCAAGCTGGCTTCCGCCTCGTGAGCGTCGCGTCCGTCGCGGGTCCGAGGATGAGGGCGGCCGAGCGGCGTGAGAGGCCGTGCGCCAGGTCCTCCAGTTTTGTCCTCTCGCTGAGGTACGGCAGGCGCTCAAACTGGACAGTGCCGACGAGCGCATGGTGGAGGCGGGCCGTACCGAGCTGGCATGGTGCGCGGAGTTGGCCTCGGCCGGCAGGGCCGGGGGCCTCCCGTACGCCTTGGGGGCTTAAGGGAGGCCACCCCTTATAAACGCCCGGCGAGACCGATGCCGGGTCCACCCCAACAAGGAAGGACAACAAGTTCATGGACCTGTACGGCCACGACCTCGCTGGAGTGCGGTTCCGGCGGTTGTGCGGTGGCAATCAGCAGGAGGAGGACCAGGAGAGCTGCGTCGAACTCGCGCCGATTCCGGGAACGGATGACGGGTTCGCGCTGCGTGACAGCAAGAAGCCGGATGCCGGGACACTCCGCTTCACCGGCGCCGAGCTCCGCGCCGCCGGGATGAGCACCATCGGATAGCACCACCACGAGACCGGGGTGGCCCCTGCCATGTGTGTGCAGACGGGGCAGGGGCCATTGCTGAGTGTACGGAGACCACTACGAGGAGCACGTGCATTTCCACTGTTACATCTGGACGGGCAACGGCGAGGAGCTTCGCAACGAAGCCGAACGCCGCCTGCCGCTGCCGCCGGCCGACCCCGGCCTGTTCCTGGCCTCGCCGCTGCCGCCGATGCGGACCTGCGATTGGCTGCTCAAGCCGGCCCGCCGCATCGACGCCTCCCCGCCCACCGTGGACGACGCCTTGACCTGGCTCGCCGACCACTACCGGACGGCCGAGCCGTCCTTCCTCCACCCCGCCGACGAAGCACGCATCGCCCTGGACTTCCGCCTGCACATCGCCAAGGAATGCCTGACCGCGGGCGTCGACGTCCAATGGGGCATCTGGCTAACGGGAGGCCGCTTCCTCACCTGCGCCGCCATCTGCTGCACCCCCAACCGGCACGCCGTCTACCCATGCCCCACCGCCTGACGAAGTCGGCGGCCTGCCGCTCACTTCGTTCCCCTTTGAGATCGCAGGCAAATACGGGGGCGTCTGCCCCGTCCAACTTCGTGCTGTCCGGTATGGCGCTGTTTGACTGACGCTTGTTGCCCCGGCGCTGCTGACCCTGTGAGCCAGTAGTGTCACGAGACGTGACGAGTGAGTTGGAGCAGTTGTCAGCACGAGGCCACCAACATCAAGCTGGACGAGAGCGAGCGCCGTTACGATCCCGAGCTTTATCGCGGCTCCGCTCGCAAAGCTCCTCCGCTAACCTCTTGATGACCATGTGATGCGGCCCGACGGGCTTCCGCGTTTGTTCGGCTGACGCAGAAGCGGATACGCCCCCACCCGCACGAGATCTCTCGTGCTGCCTGGGGGAAGCCCGTGACGGCGTTACGGCTGTCCGTCGAGAACCTGCTCGCGTCGCCCAACGAGGCAGCATTGGCCGAGCAGATCGCCGAGCATCTTCGTATCACCACCGGCCGCGGTCCCTCGCCTTCCGAAGCCAGATCGTGGCAGCGGAGCCTTCCTCTGCTGGCCCGGGACCTGGCCGATGCCGGCCTGCGGCGGGTGGAAGTGTTGGTGGAGTACAAGCTGCCGCTGACCAGCAAGCGCGCCGACGTAGTGCTGGCCGGCGTCCATCCGCAGACCGGTGAAGACTCCTACGTGGTTGTGGAGCTCAAGCAGTGGAGTCGTGCCGAGCCGTCCGACCAGGGCGAGCACCTGGTCATCGTGGAAGGCATGCCGGGGAAGGAGACACTTCACCCGGCCGAGCAGGTGCGCCGGTACTGCGAGTACATGTGCGACTTTCTAGGTGTCCTCAAGGATCGGCCGAACTCTGTGCATGGCGTCGCCTACCTGCACAACGCCATGGACCTAGACGTGGACGGCCTTGGCGAGCAGGTGCGCGATGAACGGAGCAGGCTCTTCACGAAGCAGCGGCGCGGGGAGTTTCACAGGTATCTGCGGGAGCGGCTCGCCGACAAGCCCGGCGCCGAAGCCGCCGACCGGCTCCTGAGCAGTCCCGTAGCGCCCAGCAAGCAACTCATGGCGCATGCGGCCACAGAAATCCGCGAGCGCGAGCAATTCACGCTACTTGACGAGCAGCAGGTCGCCTACGAACTGGTCATGCGTGCCGTCGATAGAGGCCGCCGGGCCGATTCCAAGCAGGTCGTCATCGTCACCGGAGGCCCCGGCAGCGGCAAGAGTGTGATTGCTCTGTCTTTGCTTGGTGAGCTCTACAGGCAGGGTCGGACCGCGCTGCACGCGACAGGCTCGCAGTCGTTCACGCAGACCATGCGCCGCTATCCGGGTCGGGGCAGCACGCGGATCAAGAACCTTTTCATGTATTTCAACAGCTTCACCAACGCCGAGCGGAACAGCCTGGACGTGTTGATCTGCGATGAAGCTCACCGTATCCGCGAGACCTCGACCAACCGCTTCACGCCGGCGGCCAAGCGCAACGGCCGCCTCCAACTCGACGAGTTGATGGCCGTCGCCCGCGTGCCTGTCTTCCTGCTCGACGAACACCAGGTTGTACGGCCTGGCGAGATCGGCACTGTGCACGCCATCGAGCAGTACGCACGGTCGCGAGGCTTCGCAGTCAACCGTGTGTCC
Source organism: Planotetraspora sp. GP83 (assembly GCF_041262585.1). NCBI lineage: Bacteria > Bacillati > Actinomycetota > Actinomycetes > Streptosporangiales > Streptosporangiaceae > Planotetraspora > Planotetraspora sp. GP83. The sequence goes on from NZ_JBGCBZ010000008.1 coordinate 72,543, forward strand.
TTGGACGAGCAGTTCCGCTGTGGAGGCAGCCGCAAATACGAGCAGTGGGTGCTGAGCCTCCTCGGGCTGGACGGCCGAGGGCCGGTGGTCTGGGACGGCGACGATGATTTCGAGGTACGGCTCGCGCACTCCCCTCAGGAACTTGAGGCTGCTCTACGGGCCAAGCCCGGCACCGCGCGAATGACCGCCGGATATTGCTGGCCGTGGAGCGACCCGCAGTCTGATGACTCCCTCGTGGACGATGTCGTGATCGGGGATTGGTCACGGCCGTGGAATGTCAAGAAGGACCGTGCGGTCGGCGATGCGCCGCCCAGCATGCTGTGGGCAACCGAGCCGAGCGGTTTCGGCCAGGTCGGATGCGTCTATACCGCTCAGGGCTTCGAGTACGACTGGTCCGGCGTGATCATCGGCCCTGACCTGAGCGTCCGCGACGGAAACGTGATCACGGTGCGCAAGGAGAACAGGGACCCGGCCTTCAGGAGCCAGAAGGCAGTGTCAGATAGTGACTTCGACCAACTGGCGCGCAACGTCTACAAGGTCCTTCTCACTCGTGGAATGCGCGGCACTGTCATCTACGCCGTCGACCCCGGTCTTCGTGACTTCCTCACGGACTTGATCCCTGCCTGAAGGCTCCGAAGCGATCGGGTTACCTTGGTTCTATGCGCCATACATTCCTGCACCGCAGGTCAAGTGGCCGGTAGCGTGATGAGGGTTTCGACGCGTGCGATCTCCTCAGACGATAAGCGGTGTCGGTATGCGGTGAGGGCTTGGCGGGAGTCCATGGGGCGGTAGGCCGTTCGTGAGAAGCCGGCCCAGGTGAAGGTGCGCTCTCGGGACCGCTGTGCCGTACAAGCTGCGGTGATCTTCTGGGCGGTGCGATCCGTCCAGGGCAGGCCGCACCACTTGTAGAGGTCGCGGAAGCCGTCCATCGGGGCCGAGGCGAGCTGCTCGTAGCTGACGACCTTGATGTTCGTCGTCCGGGCGGCCAACTCGTCGGTCACCTGGCGCGCTACCTTCCACAGCGCGGCGGCCTTGGCGATGCGGTCTTGGGAGCCGATGAAAGGCCGGAGTTCTTCCACGCAGGGGTGGTCCCGCACGAGAAGCGGCTGTTCGAGCAGCTCGTGGAAGTACACCGTCCACCCGAGCCGCTGCCAGCTCCCTACGAAGGACACGGGGTCCCGGACGAGGACAACGACCTGGCAGCCGAGACGGTCGGCGAACCATCGAGCCGAGAACAGCGCGAAAGGGTCGTCCAGCAGCGCGCGCCTGCCCAGCAGCCGGCCGATACCGAATGCCGTGCCGTACTTGGCCATCCGGGCCAGGTCGTAGGGGCGGTGATTGCGGCGAAGCTCGGCGAGCCAGCGGTAGCGGAGCGCGACCGTCCTGGAGAACGCCTCCAGCCAGGGGGTTTCGTTGTCCTGGCAGATGTACTGGAAGCGATGGGTTACTGACGCGTCCAGCACGCCGGGGGAGTGGCCCGGCGGGTGCTGCGGGTTGAGCGGCTCGTTGACGTAGACGAGGCGTCCGCTTGCCGCGAGCATCTTCCCCACCCAGCTCGTGCCGCTGCGGGGAAGCCCGGTGACCAGCACGGGCGGTCCGGCGGCGGTCATGCGGGCACCCTGGACAGGCGGAGGGCCGCCGAGGAGTGCCTGCCGAAGGGACGCAGGCCGTACCGGCGGGAGATCTGGACCAGCGGCAGGAGGTTCTTCACGAGGACCCCGCCCGACCAGCCAAGAGCGGCTCCGAGGGCGCCGTGGGATGGCACCAGCAGCACGTCGAGCACGATGGTCGCGGCCACCGCGGAGGCGGTGTTGACGAGGCTCGCCGTCGTGCGTCCCGAGGCGATGAGCACCACGTCGACCATGCCGCAGGCGGTGGCGACCATCATGGTCGCGGAGAGCACGACCGCGACGGCCACGCCGTTCCCGTAGACGGGACCGAAGAGCGGCAGCAGCCAGGGCGCGAGGGCCGCGTAGCCGAGCCAGATCGGCCACGTCAGCACGACCAACCACATCGTCGTGGTCTGGTACAGCTCCCGCGCTCGGGCCAGGTCACCCTCGGTGAGTGCTCTAACGAGCCGAGGCTGTACTGCCTGCGCTAGCCCCTGGTTGGCGAGCTGGCCGACTACTTTGAATCGGGTCGCCGCTGTGTAGACCGCCGCGGGCGCCGGCCCGGCAAGCACGGCGACGATCACGATGTCGAGTCGCTGGAACACCGACTGGATCGCCGCGGCGGCCGAGCGCGGCGCAGTGTACCGCCAGAACGCCGCTGAGTCTCGCCGGAACCTCTCGGTGTTCCACTGGAACGTAACCGCACCGTCGTCGCCGTACGGTTCGCGGCGCAGTAGCCAGAGGGCAGCCACGACGGCTGTGGCAATTGCGGGGAGTGCCCATGCGGCGGCCAGGGTCGGTAGTGAGACACCCGTGAGGACGGCCGCTGTGACGAGGGCGAGCTGGCCAAGAGGCTCAGCGAGGCCGTCGAGCAGCAGCGTCGGCCGCATCGAGCCGAGGCCGCGCGTGGCTGACACGAGCACGTCTGCCAGCACGATCGCCGGGAGGATCGCGGCCAGCACCCGCCATACGCCCACCGGCACACCGGTGAGGTCGCGCAGTTCCTCACGGAATAGGGCCACGGTGCATGCCGCCACGACAGATAGCACGACCACCGGCGGGAGGGCCGTCCACAGGACTGATCTGGCGTGGGGACGCTCTGGCCCAGGGCGCGGCTCACGTGACTCCGAGGTCGGGCCACGATTCTCTCGTGCCAGGACATAGATAAGGCCGTTGCCGGTGTCGAGGCGCAGGATCCCGGCCAGCATGAGACATAGCGCCGTCGCGGTGAAGAAGGCCCCCGCCGAGTCCGGGTCGAGTGACCGCGTCACCACCAGCACGATGAGGAACTGGCTTGTCGCGTTGGCGCCCGCAGCTGCGATCCCAGCCAGGCTGCCCCGAGCCAGCCCGGCTCGGGGATTGTCGACCGCGTCGGAGTCGGTTACTGGCGCCATGAAGGTTCGGCTCCCAGCCAGGGCTCCAGGAGGGCGTCCCAGGGGGTGAAGTACTCGTTGAGCTTCCGCCGTACCTTGGCCGGCATGTCCGAGGCGCGGGGCTGCGCATTGTGGGGCTCGAAAACAGGGTCACCCAAACGAGGAAGTCCGAGGAACTCCAGCACTCGGTCGTAGACCGGATCTGGATCGCGGAAGAAGACGCCGCTGTCGAGCACGAGCACCCGGTCGCGGCCGACGAGGAGCTCCAGCCTGGACAGTTGCTCCGCGTAGCGCCCACGGGCCAGGTACGCATGGTGCTGGTGCGCGTGGCTCACGTAATGCGGCGAGGCGCACAGCCGTTCGGCCTCGCCCGCGAGCCGTTCGGGCTCCAGATCCAGGGCGCGCTCGAACGACGGCTCGGTCTCGAAGCCCCGCGCCAGCTCGTGGGCGTGGGCCGAGTAGGCCCGTTCGACCGGGTCCCGCACGAGCACGATGAGCTTGACCCCCGGCAGGTCCCAGGCGATCCGGGCCGCCGCCAGCGGGTGGAACAGGTAGTACGGCGATGACTCGAACGCCTGGGGGCGGTAGCCGTACCGGCGGTGAAGCTTTGAAGCGGTCGCCTTGAGCGGGAAGTGCGCCTGATACCAGGACAGGCTCCGGTCGTAGGCCACGTCGAAGTAGTGCACGCCCTTGCGCAGCACCGGCTTCATCATCAGCGGATGCTGGGCGAGCGCCCGATAGAGCGACGTGGTCCCACACCGCTGCGCCCCGATGATGAGGAACGATGGCAGCATCCGCGCGCCCACGGTGATGCGCCCCGTGGTGAGGGAGACGGCATGGGCCGAGCGCTTGAACGATGACCTCACGGCGATGACCTCACAGCAGGCCCTCCAGGTGGTCGACGACAGGGTTGAGCCATCGGGACGACGGGCCGAGGGGCTCGTGGCCGTCCCGGTGGTGCCGGTCGGCGATGGTGATCAGGTAGTGAGCGGCTGTACGGCGGGCCTCGGCGGTGGAGAGCCCGAAGGGCTCCAGGACCCTGCCCGACTGTGCGAGGCAGGCGTGGGCAGCCGTCGCGGGCCTCATGCGGCGGAGCGCACGATGGAAGAAGTAGTGCAGGGCGTCGAAGCCGAACGGCACGCCGCTGCCGAAACGCTCCCAGTCCCATACGAGCAGCCGCCCGTCCGCCGAGGCCGAGACATTCCACGGGGCCAGGTCCCCATGCCATCCCCACGCCGCGTTTTCGGCGTGATCATGCACAGGCTCCGCTGTCACGGCTTTCACCTGCGTAAACGTCATTCGTGATCGTGCATACGTTCCCGCCCATGCCCGCTCACCTTGCCAAACAGGGTTCGTGATCATGCGGCCTCTGCCCAACGCCGCGATTTCGGCCACGGCGGTGTTGAGCAGGTCCATCGGCACCCGCCGCGACGTGACCGGCAGCGGGGAGACGACCAGGACGTCGAGCCCGCGCCACACTCCCTGATGCAGCACGGTCGGCGGCACGACGACCTTCAGCGGACGGGCGGCGAGCATCCGCAGCACCTCGGCCTCATGCTGGACCAGGTCCCTGGCCCTGTCCGAGTCGCCGACCTTGACGTATCCCACGAGGCCCGCAGGCCCGTGCGCCTCCAGGATCGGCTTGCGGTTGGCCCGGCGGGCCGGCCGTACGTGGACGACCACGTGGATGCGCTGGCCGAGCACGTCACTCAGGTAGGTCTCGATGGTGTCCGGCCCGTCGGCGACGACCACACGGCGGCCCAGCACCGAGTGCCACGGGGCGCGCGGCACGAGCAGCCGGGGAACCAGCCGGTGCGGCAGCACCGTGCGCGCGCTCGTGGCGACTCCATCCCCGGACGCGTCCCTGGTCTCCACGTGCGGCTCCCCGGCCTCCTCGACTTCCCGGGCCTCCTCGACATCAGCATCTTGCGGGCGGTGTGCGATGGTCTCTGGGTACAGCATGGCGAGGACCTCCTGGAGATATCGCAGGCGAATGCGGGCGTCCCTCATGAGTTCCTCGTAAGTGCCCATGTATGCCCCGCCGGTGCGGGGCTGTCGTTCGTCTGTCCCTGGGCGTTCCGCCAGAGGAGGGCGAACGAGATGAGGTACAGGCTCAGGGCGCTGATCAGGCCGTCGTAGACGAACATGTAGAACAGCACGAGGATCATGACGAGCGTCCCGGCCTGGCCGATCGGCGTCCGGTCGCGCCAGAACCGGTGGACGGCGCCCGCGAAGAAGCCGACGTACAGCAGGGCCCCGGCGAAGCCCTGGCTGATCAGCAGCAGCCACAACTGCCCGTCGCTGCCCAGTGGGGGATGGCCGCACTCCTCACACCAGCGGGTCTTGCCCGTCGTGACCGTGCGGTGGTTGCCGAGGGCGTTGCGGGTGTTGCCGTACCCGATGACCGGGGACATGGCCGCCACCCGCACGGTGGACGTCACCGTGAAGGCCCGGATGTCGTTGCTCCGCGGGCTGTCGAGCCGCTGGCCGACCATCGTGCTCAGCGGGGACAGCACGAACACCGCCCCGGCGACCGCGACAGCCGTACCGACCAGAAGCGGGCGGCGGCTCCGAAGCGCGAGATAGGCCGCGGACATGGCGAGCCCTATCCAGAGGCCCCGGTTGAGCGAGTAGACGATCGGGATCGCGGCGACGGCGAGCAACAGCACCGCCACCACCCGCCGGTACGGCCCGCCGTACGCCCACCAACCGACCACGAACCAGATGACCAGCACCGACACGTTGCTGCCCCAGGCGTTGGCCCACTCGAACGGCGCCTCGGGACGCGGCGATGCGTGGCCCAGCACGTGCTGGATCTGCGCGGCCGTCGGGTGGATGAGGTTCCGCACGAACGAGTTGCCGCCGATCCACTCCGGCAGTGCCATCTCCAGCGGCGACGTGAACTGAAACCGGGGAGCGAGAACGCCCAGCAGGCCGCCCGCCACCGTGGTCACGAACAGCACGCCGAGCATCCGGACGAGCGTGAGCTGCGGCAGCTCCTCCAGAGTCAGATTGCCCAGGTAGAGCACCATGACGAGAAGGGCGATGTAGACGGCGAGGCGCATCAGGTAGCCGATGACACGGCCCGGGGCCAGCTCGCCGTAGGTCCCCGGGGGCGTCTCCGCGAGCGTGAGCGCGCTGATCAGATATCCGGCCAGCAGCAGCACCCACAGGCCGAAGCCTTTCGGGATCCTGATCGGCCGCCTGCGCCAGAGCACCACGGCCATCGGTACGGTGAGCACGACGACCGACAGGCCGCCGAAGCCGAGCGCCCACCAGACGGGATAGCCGACCAGCAGCGCCGCGATCGGCCACACGGCAGGCCTCACGTCGTCTGCTCCGCCGGGTCGGGCTCGGGCACGGACAGCCGGGGCGGTACGGTCACCACGCCGAGCACTCGGGTGCCTTGCCTGGTCAGTTGCCGTACGGCTCTCGCCACCTGGGTGGAGGTGGCTCGCCTGAGGCCGACGAGCAGGACCGCCGCGTCCGGACGCGCGCCGCGGCGGGTCACGACGGAGACGGGCGCCAAAGGCGTCAGCGCCGAGCCCAGCCCCTTGGCCATCGGCCTGGCGTGGCTCTCCGCGCAGATCCCTTCCAGCAGGAGCGTGTGGTACTCGTCGTCGCCCAGCGAGGTCGCCACTGTGGCGGCCAGCTCGGGGAAGATCGACGGGTCCGGCCGTGACGGCAGCTCGGCGAGCAGCGGGAGCCCGGTCAGCCGCTCCACGTCGGCGGCGGTGCGGAGGCGGGTGTCGAGCCGGTCCCGGCCGAAGGCCGTGCCCGCGCCGGCGAGCAGGCCGAGGAACAGCCCGCTGCCGAGATAGACCGGGACGCTGGGCGCGCTCGGCTTTGGGGGCGGCTGGGCCGGGCTGATGACGGTGCCCGGTGTGATCGCGATGGTCTTGAGCGCGTCGTATTTGAGCGTGAGGCTGGACGCCTGGCGGGCCAGCACGGCCTGTTGATGGGCGGCCATCGTCCGGGCGGCCGCGCCTCGGGGCTGCACCGGACCCGTGCTGACGGTCTTGTCGAGGTCGGCGTTGACCTGGCGCAGCTTGGCGGCGAGGACCTTCAGCCCGGCGTTGATCGTGTCCGTGGCCGCGCGGGAACGGTTGCGCAAATAGGCGTCGGCGAATGCCTGCGCGCCTGCGGCGGCCGACAGCGGATCAGGCGCGGTAAAGGAAATAGATAAAATAGCCGAATTGGGGGGGACGTCCACGGTGACCCGGTCGCGCAGACCGGCCGGATCGGTATTTTTCAGGATCTGACCAGCTATCGACGCGACGACCATGGATTGTGCGATCTGTGATTCGGTGTCGAGATTAAGTGGTTCTCGTTGCCGCGGAGTCACCTGATTGATCTGCTCCTGCGCACCGGTCGGAAGCACCTGCACCTGCGCCACGGAGGTGTATTGCGGGGGAGTCCGCACAAACAGCACGCCGCCCCCCGAAACCCCCGCCAACAGGCAGAACGCGAAGAGCAGGCGCCTGCGGCGGAGCACCGAACCGTACTCCGCGAGGTCCCGGCTGTGCGGGGGCAGACCCATGGAAACTCTCCGTGCCCTTGGCTGTCTCGCGGCCGTCCGATGCCGGCTTCCGCGCTCAGTCTCGAACTATAGGGCGGACATGTGTTTCCCCCTGCCGACTATTCAAGATTTCCATCAAGGAATGGCCAGCCAATAGATGTCTTTCGGCGGAAATTTCAGGACAGATGAGATGTCGGGAATGGCTCACCACCCCTCCCCTCTAGTGGGAAGGTGAATGCCGACCGATCGAGGCGGGGGCCCGGTCGAATAGAGGAGGGGCACCGTGCGACGAACTGGGGGCGCCGGCCTGGCCGCGAATAAAACCGTCCGTGACGGCTCGGCTGTACGACGTCGTCGCTGGGCTGGGCCACGAGGCTTGGCTCTGCTGGCGGGCTTGGCCGTACTGGCGCCGGGATGCCTGGCGGGGTGCGGCTCCGCGACCGGCACGTCGAGGGGGCTGGCGACGCCCCTCGGCCACGGCCGCAGGCCGCCGGGGGACTGCGCGGTGACGGAGAAGCTCATCCCGACGTGCGGGGTGTGGTGGGGGATCGCGCCTGACGTCTTCTCGGGCAGGCGGCCTTTACGGGCGGTCGAGATGGCCGAGCGGCGGATGGGCCGCCGGGCCGACATCGTGCACGTCTACCACCGGAACGGCGAGCTGTTCCCGACTCCCGAGGAGCGGGAGATCGCGAAGGGCCCCCGGCTGCTGCTCGTCAACTGGAAGCCGGCGATGGACCACACCTGGGCCGAGGTCGCCCATGGCGCGATCGACCATCGCATCGACACGCTCGCCGACTACATCACCCGCACATTTCCCGGCCGGTTCTTCCTGACCATCCACCACGAGCCGGAGAACGACGTACGGCAGGGCGCGGGGAACTCCGCCGCCGACTACGCGGCGATGTACCGGCACATCGTCACCCGCCTCCGCGAAAGAGGCGTGCGGAACGCGGTGACCGTGATGACCTACATGGGCGCGCCCAACTGGGCGGACAAGCCCTGGTTCGAGAAGCTCTATCCGGGTGACGACGTGGTCGACTGGGTGGGCCTCGATCCCTACGCCGACGACCGGGTGAGCGACTTCGCCGGGCTGGTCAACAAGACCCGCCCGGATCACCCCCAGTGGCCGGGCTTCTACCGCTGGATGCAGTCCCGCTTCCCGGCCAAGCCGATCATGATCGCTGAGTGGGGGGCGTTCGAGCGGTCCGGCATGCCGCGGTTCAAGCGCGATTTCTACACCTCGGTCGGGCGGCAGATCGACGAATATCCGCAGATCAAGGCGCTCGTCTACTTCGACTCGCCGCTGGCTCCCCGTGGGGACACCCGGTTCGACACGACCCCGGGCGCGACGAGGGCGTTCATCCAACTGGGCCGCGAACGCCGCTTCACCCGCACCGCCGTCCCCGCCCAGTGACCATCTGCGTCCCGGCCCGTCTCTCCACCGCGCGGGCCGGCCGCCCCGGCCTCGCGCATGGCCGCCGGCCGCGCCGGTGCGAGCCGTACGCCGTCGAAACCTCTGCGGCAACGGGCAGGCACGGGGCGGGCAAGCGGTGACCATATGCCAGCAAGGGGTGACCATACGGCGGGGGTCAGCGGATCCAGCCTCCGGAGGTGAGCAGGTTCAGCACCGTGCTCACCGAACGCTCGATGGTCATGCCGGTGGTGTCCACGACGAGTTCGGCGTCGTCGGGCTCCTCGTACGGGTCGGATATGCCGGTGAACTCGGGGATAAGCCCGGCGCGGGCCTTGGCGTAGAGGCCCTTCCGGTCGCGGCGCTCGCACTCCTCCAGCGGCGTGGCCACGTGCACGAGCACGAAGTCGGCGCCGACCTCCTCGACCATGGCGCGGACCTCGTCGCGCGTGGCCGCGTACGGCGCGATGGGTGCGCAGATGGCCAGGCCGCCGTGCCGGGCGACCTCGGCGGCGACGAAGCCGATGCGCCGGATGTTCAGGTCGCGGTCCTCCCGGGAGAACGTGAGCCCGGCTGACAGCAGCTGCCGGACCACGTCGCCGTCCAGGTAGGTGACCGTGCGGCCGCCCCGCTCCAGCAGCGCGTCGCGCAGGCCCCTGGCGATGGTCGACTTGCCGGAGCCGGACAGCCCGGTGAAGAACACGACGAGCCCGCGCCGGTGCGGCGGCCCGGGAATCACCACGGGAGCGGGCCCGGCGTAATGCTCGGTCGCGCCGTAGTTGCGCGCCACGTGCTCCCGCAGCTCCAGGTCGATCTCGACGTCCTCGCGCGGCGCGAGCGGCACGGCGACCACCGACGACCCGGGAAGCTGGGCCGACGCCTTGAGCGCGGCCCGCACCACCGCCGGACCGCCCTCGCCGAACACCAGCGGCATCAGCAGGACGGTCGCCTCCAGCTCCTCGGCGGTCGCGGCCACGTCGTCGAGGGCGGCCGAGTCGAGCGGCCCCCGCATGGTCACGGCCAGGATCTCGCCGTCGGGCAGGTCCTTGCGGACCTCCTCGGGAGTACGGCGCAGCCGCGCGAACGGCCCGTAGACGGGCGCGTCGAGGGCTTCCACGGGCCCCGATGCGTGGTGCCCGTCCCGCTCCTCCACGGTCAGTACGGCTATCGCCGCGCCCTCTGGGTCCTTGAGCGTCACCCGATCGCCAGACCGGATCTCGTCGGGAAGGGCGATGGTGATCGGGTCGGGCCACGGGGCGCCGTCGGCCAGCCGTCCGCGCTCCACCACCATGGTCACGTCGGCCGAGCTAAGGAAGCCGGTCAGCGGCGCGTACGCCCCGGAGAGCAGCAGCTCCAGGTCGGCCAGCTCCCGCGCGTCGGGAGTCCACTCGTGCATCGTTCCTATTTCCGATCGACTCAGTCGGATATTTCCTTAGTACACCAATCAGGCATTGTGCCGCCGGGGGGCGAGGCGTCCAAGAAGCTGACATTAACCCCTGGAGGTGATCGTGGGCGCCGCGGATGAGCGATGCTCACCGGAGACGACCGGCACGCCACCGATGATTCGGTGCGGACCGCCCCAGTCCAGTCTGATGGAGAGAGGGCAGGTAAGACGATGCTCGGCAGGATCCCAGGGCGCGGGGAAGCCGGTCCGCGCTGTGGCGCGGGCACAAGCGGTTCAACGAGCAACACACCGGGGTCCGGCCCGGGGTCTCAGATGAGGCGCGCGAAGTGGTTGTGGGGCTTGCGGATGACCATGGTGACCTCGTCCTCCACGGTCAGGCTGCCCCGGGACAGCAGCGCGATCGCGCGGCAGATCAGGTTGACTGGCCCGGCCTGGGGTCCCCTCCGGGCCGGGCCGCTCGTGCCCGGGTGGTCCTCGGCGATCATGAGACCCCTCATCAGGCAGTACGCCTGGATGCCCTCGCGGGAGGCCAGCGGCTCGTAGACCGCGGGCAGCGGCCCCACGGAACCGGCCGGGACCAGCGACTTCCATAGCATCCGGCGCAGCCACGGAGGCGTGATCCGGTCGCAGAACCCGTACGCCGAATTCCGGTCGCGGGTCTTTATGAGGAGCAGCCCGCCGGGTCGCAGGCCCGCGACGATGCGGTCGAGCACCAGCTCGGCGTGGCTGATGCGCTCCAGCAGGAACGACACGTAGATCACGTCGAACGACCGGGGAGGGATCGGCACCGAGCGCATGTCGTCGAGGTACCACGCGTCCAGGTCCTTTCGCGCGGTGGTGTAGGCCCGCAGCGGCGGCAGGTCCTCGTCGATCCCCGTGATCTTGGGGTCGCACCGGCCGACGTCAAGGACGCCCCCGCGGCCGCAGCCGGCGATCAGGATGTCGAGCCGCCGACCCAGCTGATCGGTCCACTGCTCGCGGATCCGCTGGCTGAACACGTCATCCTCGTCCACGGACGACCACTGAACCTCAGACATAGCATCAGAGAGTAGTCACCATCACACGACTAGTAGCGGATTTGCGCGCCGCCAAGATTTCCGTCGCCGAGCGCGGCCCCGCCGCTTCCCCCGCGCCGGCCCGCTTCCGCGCCCGCGTCGGCGGGGTTGGGGGACTCGCGGTCCGCGCATGGGCGGACGGGCGTAGCCTTGATACCCCCGGTCCGCTTCGGCTCGGGGCCATTCGCTTGCCGTCGTGGGGCTCTGAAGGCATCAATGTCTCTTTCCGGACTGCTCGACCTTGTCGCCGCCGAACCGAAGCTGGCCGTCGCGCTCGAAAGCGCCAAACAATCCGCCGATCCCGGCACCGACCTGCTCGCGCCCGCCGCGCTCCGGCCGTTCGCCGTGGCCGCGCTCTCCCGCGTCAGGCCCGTCCTGGCCGTGACGGCGACCGGGCGGGAGGCCGAGGACCTGGCGGCCGCGCTGACCAGCCTCGTCGACGAGACCTCGGTGGCGGTCTTCCCCGCGTGGGAGACCCTTCCGCATGAACGGCTGTCGCCGCGGAGCGACACGGTGGGCCAGCGCCTCGCCGTACTCCGCCGGTTGGCGCACCCGGTGGCGGGAGATCCGAACGCGGGGCCGCTCCGCGTCGTCGTCGCGCCGATCCGGTCGCTGCTGCAGCCGATCGTGTCCGGTCTCGGCGATCTGGAGCCGGTACGGCTCCGCGCGGGCGACGACGCCGACCTGGACGAGGTGGTCGTCAGGCTCGTGGGCAACGGCTACCACCGGGTGGACATGGTCGAGAAGCGCGGTGAGGTCGCCGTGCGCGGCGGCCTGCTCGACGTGTTCCCGCCGACCGAGGAGCACCCGCTGCGGCTGGAGTTCTGGGGCGACACGGTCGAGGAGGTCCGCTGGTTCAGGGTCGCCGACCAGCGCTCGCTGGAGATCGCCCAGGACGGCCTGTTCGCCGCGCCGTGCCGGGAGCTGCTGCTCACCGACGACGTACGGCGGCGCGCCCGCGAGCTGGGGGAGGAGCACCCGGCGCTGAAGGACGTGCTCGACCAGCTGGCCGACGGTGTGCCGGTCGAGGGCATGGAGGCGTTCGCGCCGGTGCTGGCCGGGACGATGGACCTGATCCTCGACCACCTGCCGGTCCGGTCGGCGGTGTTCGTCTGCGATCCCGAGCGCATCCGGAGCCGGGCCGTCGAGCTGGTCCGCACGAGCCAGGAGTTCATGGAGGCGTCCTGGATCACCGCGGCGGCGGGCGGCGAAGCGCCGATCGACCTCCAGGCGGCCGCCTTCCGGACGCTGGAGGAGATCCGCGACCACGCCCGTGAGCTCGGCCAGCCGTGGTGGAGCATCGCCCCCTTCGGCGACGGCGCAGAGCTGGACGCACAGGACGTCGAGGCGTACCGGGGCGACACCCAGCGGGCGCTGGCCGACATCAAGGGATGGCTCGGCGCGGGCAAGGCGGTGGTGCTGCTGAGCGAGGGCCACGGCCCGGCGGAGCGCATGGTGGAGTTGCTCAAGGGCGTGGACGTGCCGGCCCGGCTGGTGCCGGCGCTCGACGGGCCGCCCGGCCACGACGTCGTGGAGGTCACGACGGGCCGCCTCGACCACGGCTTCGTCACCCCCGACCTGGCCGTGCTGACCCATCTCGACCTCGTCGGGCAGAAGGCGTCGACCAAGGACATGCGGCGGCTGCCGTCCCGGCGCCGGAACATGGTCGACCCGCTCCAGCTCAAGGTCGGCGACCATGTGGTGCACGAGCAGCACGGCGTCGGCCGCTACATCGAGATGGTGCAGCGCACGATCCAGGGGGCGACCCGCGAATACCTGGTCATCGAGTACGCCAAGGGCGACCGGCTCTACGTCCCGACCGACCAGCTCGACGAGGTCACCCGCTATGTCGGGGGAGAGGCGCCCACGCTCAACCGGATGGGCGGGGCCGACTGGGCCAAGGCGAAGACCAAGGCGAGGAAGGCCGTCAGGGAGATCGCGGGCGAGCTGATCCGGCTCTACTCGGCGCGGATGGCGTCGCCGGGCCACCCCTTCGCGCCGGACAGCCCGTGGCAGCGCGAGATGGAGGACGCCTTCCCCTACGCCGAGACGGGCGACCAGCTCGAAGCGATCGACGAGGTCAAGCGCGACATGGAGCGGCCGGTCCCGATGGACCGGCTGATCTGTGGCGACGTCGGCTACGGCAAGACCGAGATCGCGGTCCGCGCGGCGTTCAAGGCGGTGCAGGACGGCAAGCAGGTCGCCGTGCTCGTGCCGACGACCCTGCTCGTGCAGCAGCACCTGTCGACCTTCGGCGAGCGCTTCGCGAGCTTCCCGGTCTCGGTGAAGCCGGTCTCCCGGTTCCAGACCGACGGCGAGGTCAAGGGGACCCTCGAGGGACTCAGGTCGGGCGCGGTCGATGTGGTCATCGGCACCCACCGGCTGCTCTCGCCCGAGGTGAGGTTCAAGGACCTGGGTCTCATCATCGTGGACGAGGAGCAGCGGTTCGGCGTCGAGCACAAGGAGGCCATGAAGCACCTCCGCACCCAGGTCGACGTGCTCGCGATGTCGGCCACGCCGATCCCCCGGACGCTGGAGATGGGCCTGACCGGCATCAGGGAGATGTCCACGATCCTCACCCCGCCCGAGGAGCGGCACCCGATCCTCACCTTTGTCGGGCCGTACGACGAGAAGCAGATCGCGGCGGCCATCCGGCGCGAGCTGATGCGCGACGGCCAGACGTTCTTCGTGCACAACCGGGTGCGGAGCATCGACAGGGTCGCCGCGCGGCTGCACGAGCTCGTGCCCGAGGCGCGGATCGCGGTCGCCCACGGCCAGATGCAGGAGCACCAGCTCGAAAAGATCATGGTGGACTTCTGGGAGCGCAACTTCGACGTGCTCGTCTGCACCACGATTGTCGAGTCCGGTCTCGACGTGCCGAACGCCAACACGCTGATCGTGGACCGGGCGGACAACTACGGCCTGTCGCAGCTCCACCAGCTCCGCGGCCGGGTGGGCCGGGGGCGGGAGCGCGGCTACGCCTACTTCCTCTACCCGCCGGAGTCCCCGCTCACCGAGACCGCCCACGAGCGGCTCGCCACGATCGCCCAGCACACCGAGATGGGCGCCGGGATGTACGTCGCGATGAAGGACCTGGAGATCCGGGGCGCGGGCAACATCCTCGGGGCCGAGCAGTCGGGCTTCATCGCCGGCGTTGGCTTCGACCTGTACGTCCGGATGATGGCGGAAGCCGTACAGGAGCAGAAGTCCAAGCTCTCCGGCCAGCCGCAGGTGGAGGAGCGCCCCGACGTCAAGGTCGAGCTGCCGATCAACGCGCATGTCCCGCACGACTACGTGACCTCCGAGCGCCTGCGTCTGGAGGCCTACAAGCGCATCGCCGCGATCGGCTCCGAGGACGACATCGCCGCCGTCCGCGACGAGCTGACGGACCGGTACGGCAGGCCGCCGCAGGAGGTGGACAACCTGCTGGAGGTCGCGCGGTTCCGCATCAAGGCGAGGAAGGCGGGGCTCACGGACGTGACCATGCAGGGCCAGCAGATCAAGTTCGCCCCCGTTTCGCTGAGGGACTCCCAGCAGGTGCGGCTGCAGCGGTTGTATCCGAAGTCGATCGTCAAGCAGGCGACCGAGATCCTGCTGGTGCCCGTGCCGAAGACGAAGCCCATCGGCGGCCAGCCCCTCAGGGACCTCGACCTGCTCAAATGGTGCGGGGACCTGGTCGAGGCCATGTTCCTCGAGCCGATGCGAGTACAGTGACCCCCGGGTTTGTGAAAATCGGCACAATTGCCTGGCCGGTGTCGTCGGGAGGATCGAACGTGAAGTCGTATCGTGTGCGCGTCGCGGCCGCCGTCGTGGCGGCGGGTGTGGCGCTGAGCGCGTGTAGCCCCATGCAGGCCGGTGCCGCGGCCATCGTGGGTAAGGACCGCATCACCTCCAGCGACCTGAGCGCCGAGATCCAGGCGTACCGCAAGGACCTGGCCGCGAACAAGATCCCTGAGGACCAGCTCGGTCTCCGCATATCCGTGCCGCAGCTCGTCCTGCTCAACATGGCGAACGGCAGGCAGTTCACCGAGTACGGCCGCCAGAAGGGCATCACGGTCACCCAGTCGGAGATCCAGGAGGGCAAGCGCGCGCTCGTGGAAGCCCAGCAGGGGCAGGCGACGATCGAGCAGATCCTTCTGGCCAGCGGCATCCCGCTGTCGGAGGGCGACAACGCCATCCGGGCGTGGGTCATCCGGCAGAAGCTGATGGCGCAGCTCGGGGCCGGCAACGACCAGCAGAGCCAGCGGACCGCCTCCCTGAAGGTGGCCCAGGAGGCCGACACAGCGGTGCCCGTCAGCTACAGCCCGAGGTACGGCAAGTACGACCCGCAGCAGGGTTTCGTCGCCGACGACCGCTTCGGCGCGGTGGCTCCCGCCGCTCCCGCCGCCCCCGAAGCCCCGCCCGCCGCCCCTCCGGCGTGATCATGCACGAAGTCCCGGCTGGCCGTACTGACCTGAGAAGCCCTCGGCCGTGATCATGCGCAACGTCCCGATCGGCCGCGCTGAAGTGCGAGGACACCATGCGTGATCATGCACTTGCATGATCACGCGGCATGTTTCCGCTGGTGGAATGCACGTACGGGAATCCGTGCATGATCACGGCGGGCGTTTTCGCTGGTGAGATCCCCGCGCGAGAATCTGTGCATGATCACGGCGGGGAGGAGCGTTAGGGTGGCGGTATGCCGCTCATCGTTGTAACCACGTCTCCGCGGGTGGCGCCGGGGGTGCTGACCAGGCACGCGTGGGCGGTGCTCGGCGCGGGGCCGGTGCTCACCGGCTCCACCCGCCACCCGTACCTCCCCTTCCTGGAGGAAGCCGGCATCCGCGTCGACGTGGTGACGCCCGACCCGCCGGCGCTCGCCCGCGAGAGCCGTACGGGAACGG
Organism: Planotetraspora sp. GP83; assembly: GCF_041262585.1. Lineage (NCBI taxonomy): Bacteria > Bacillati > Actinomycetota > Actinomycetes > Streptosporangiales > Streptosporangiaceae > Planotetraspora > Planotetraspora sp. GP83. Next base: position 88,799 of record NZ_JBGCBZ010000008.1, read on the forward strand.
TCGTCTGGCTGGCCGCGCAGGACGGTGACGAGGAATTCATGCGGTCCATCGGCCTTGCCGCGGTCGCCCTTGAGGACCCGCCGGTCATCGAGGTGATCCCGGGGACCTACGACCTCCCGGGCGCGAAGCTGCTCGACCTCGTCCAGGTCATGGACCGGCTCCGCCGCGAATGCCCCTGGGACCGCAAGCAGACCCACGAGTCGCTCGTGCCCTACCTCGTCGAGGAGGCGTACGAGGTCCTCGAGACGATCGACCAGGGGGACTACGCCGCCCTCCAGGAGGAGCTCGGCGACCTGCTGCTCCAGGTGATGTTCCACTCCCGGGTCGCTCAGGAACGGCTCGCGCCGGGCCGGGAGGACGGGTTCGACATCGACGACGTGGCCTCCGGGATCGTCGACAAGCTGGTCCGCCGCCACCCCCACGTCTTCGCGGGCGTCACCGTGTCCGGCGCCGGCGAGGTCAGCGACAACTGGGAGACGATCAAGGCGGCCGAGCGGGCCGCCAAGGGCCAGGCGGAGTCCGTGCTCAACGGAGTGCCCATGGGGCAGCCCGCGCTCTCCCTCGCCGCCCAGTTGCTCCGCCGCGCCGGGCGGGTGGGCGCCCCGGGCGCGCTCTCCGACGACCTCCCCTCGGCGCTCGGCGCCCGGCTCTTCGATCTCGTACGGCAGGCACAGGCGGACGGGCTGGACCCCGAGGCCGAGCTTCGCGCAGCGGCCCGGGCGTACCGCCGCCGGGTCGAAGAATGGGAAAGCACGCGCGACACACCGTGAAGAGGCGGCCCTGAGCAGAACCGGGTAGTAGGGACCGATAGGCTCAGGAGGCAAAATGCCCGCGACTTTGCTAGGAGCGTTCGTGGCTGCCATCGAGGCCGTTACCGCCCGCGAGATCCTCGACTCCCGGGGCAACCCCACGGTCGAGGTCGAGGTACTGCTGGACGACTACAGCACCGGCCGCGCCGCCGTCCCGAGCGGCGCGTCCACCGGCCAGTTCGAGGCCGTGGAGTTGCGCGACGGGGACAAGAGGCGCTACCTCGGCAAGGGTGTCGAGAAGGCAGTCCTCGGGATCACCGATGAGATCGCCGACGAGATCATCGGCTTCGACGCCGAAGAGCAGCGGCTCATCGACCAGACGATGATCGACCTGGACGGCTCGCCCAACAAGGCGCGGCTCGGCGCCAACGCGATCCTCGGCGTCTCGCTGGCCGTCGCGAAGGCCGCCGCCGACAGCTCCGACCTGCCGCTGTTCCGTTACGTCGGCGGGCCGAACGCGCACATCCTGCCCGTGCCGATGATGAACATCCTGAACGGCGGCGCGCACGCCGACACCAACGTGGACATCCAGGAGTTCATGATCGCGCCGATCGGCGCCGAGACGTTCTCCGAGGCCCTGCGCATGGGTGCCGAGACCTACCACACGCTGAAGGGCGTGCTGAAGGAGAAGGGCTACGCGACCGGCCTCGGCGACGAGGGCGGCTTCGCGCCGAACCTGCCGTCCAACCGCGACGCGCTCGACCTGATCCTCGTGGCCATCGAGAAGGCCGGCTACACGCCGGGCCAGGACATCGCGCTCGCGCTCGACGTCGCGGCCACCGAGTTCCACTCCGACGGCGTCTACACCCTCGACGGCAAGGGCCTGTCGGCCGCCGAGCTGATCTCCTTCTACGAGGACCTCGTCCGTTCCTACCCCCTGGTCTCCATCGAGGACCCGCTCGACGAGGAGGACTGGGAGGGCTGGAAGGCCATTACCGCCTCCCTCGGCACCAAGGTCCAGATCGTGGGCGACGACCTGTTCGTGACCAACCCCGAGCGGCTGGAGCGCGGCATCCGCGAGGGCGCCGCCAACGCGCTGCTCGTCAAGGTCAACCAGATCGGCAGCCTGTCGGAGACCCTCGACGCGGTGGACCTGGCGCACCGCAGCGGCTACCGCTGCATGATGAGCCACCGCTCCGGCGAGACCGAGGACACCACGATCGCCGACCTGGCCGTGGCCACCAACTGCGGGCAGATCAAGACCGGCGCCCCGGCCCGCTCCGACCGCGTGGCGAAGTACAACCAGCTTCTGCGCATCGAGGAGCTGCTGGACGACGCCGCCCGTTACGCGGGTCGCGGGGCTTTCCCGCGCTTCCAGAGCTAGGGACGGTACGGAGATCCAACCGGAAGGGGTGGGTTCGCCTTGGCCAAGCGACCGCAGCTCACCGGGCGGGCGGCGATCCTCGCGGTCGTCGTCTGCGCGATCGCGATGAGCCTCGCCTACCCCATCCGGGAGTACCTCGCCCAGCGGCGGCAGATCGCCCAGCTCGAGCAGCAGCAGGCGCAGGCGCTCAGGCACCTCCGGGACCTGGAGGAGCGCGCCAAGCAACGCGACGACCCGGAGTTCATCAAGCGCGTGGCCAGGACGCGGCTCCACCTCTGCGAGCCCGGAGCGAAGTGCTACGTCGTGCAGAACGACGACGCTGGCAGGTCCACCGCCAAGGCGGGGGTGAAGCCGGCCGAGAAGCCCGCCTGGTATCTCACGCTGTGGCAGTCGGTCGAGGCCGCCGACAACGGGCGCGGCGCCGTACAGGCGGGCCAGAACTGAATTGGCGAGGAGTTCGACAGTGGGGGATCGGGTGGTGGAACGGGTGGTGGAACGGGTGGTGGATCAGGCCGATCTGGCGGCGGTGGAGGCCCAGCTCGGGCGCCCTTCGCGCGGGGCGCGGGCCGTCGCTCATCGGTGCCCCTGCGGGTTGCCCGACGTCCTGGAGACCGCACCCCGGCTGCCGGACGGCTCGCCGTTCCCGACGCTGTTCTACCTGACCTGCCCCAAGGCGGCCTCGGCCATCGGGACCCTGGAGTCGTCCGGCTTGATGAAGCGGATGCAGGCCGGGCTGGCCGGCGATCCCGAGCTCGCCGCGGCCTATCAGGCGGCGCACGAGGACTACCGCGCCCGCAGAGACCGGGCGGCCGCGGAGGAGGGCATGGAGCCGCTCCCTCCGGACATGCAGACCGCCGGGGGCATGCCCGACCGGGTCAAGTGCCTCCACGCGCTGGTCGCGCACGAGCTCGCGGTCCCGGGGGCCAACCCGTTCGGCCGGGAGGCTCTGGAGCTGCTTCCCGACTGGTGGGCCGACGGGCCCTGCGTCGCCCCCGCCCCTGATTCGGCTTCCCATCCGGCTTCGGACGTCGCGAAGGAGTCAGACGCCGCGAAGGGGTCATCATGAGGGTCGCGGCCATCGACTGCGGGACCAATTCGGTCAGGCTTCTCATCGCGGACATCTCGCAAGAGAGTGACGAGCTGACCGACGTCGAGCGCCGGATGGAGATCGTCCGGCTGGGCCAGGACGTGGATCGGACCGGCCGCCTTGCCCCGGAGGCCCTGGAGCGCACGTTCACCGCGATGCGCGGCTACGCCAAGCTCATCACCGGACACGCCGGTCCTGATGGATCGATGCCGGTCCGGGTGGTCGCCACCTCCGCGACCAGGGACGCGGCCAACCGCGACGACTTCGTGGCCGGCGTGCGCGAGATCTTCGGCGTGGACCCCGAAGTGGTGACCGGCGACGAGGAGGCCCGGTTGTCCTTCACCGGCGCCACCAGGGGGCTGGCCCGGCGCGGACCGGCCGCCGACGACACTCCGTATCTGGTGGTCGACATCGGCGGGGGATCGACCGAGTTCGTCGTCGGCTCCTCCTCGGTTTCGACCTCGGTCGAGGGAGCGCTGTCGGTGGACATCGGCTGCGTGCGGCTGACCGAGCGCCACCTGACGGACGACCCGCCGGAGGCGGCAGCCGTACAGGCGACGATCGCGGACATCGAAGCGGCCATGGACCGGGTCGAGGCGGCCGTCCCCGTGCGGGACGCGCGGACGCTGGTCGGCCTGGCGGGCTCGGTCACCACGGTCGCCGGCATCGCTCTCGGCCTCCCGGCCTACGACGCCGCGAAGATCCACCATTCCCGCATTCCGGCCGAGCGGGTCCACGAGGTCTCGGCGCGGCTCCTCGCCATGACGCACGACGAGCGGGCGGCCATCCCCGTCATGCATCCCGGCCGGGTCGACGTCATCGGCGCGGGCGCGCTGATCCTCGACCGCATCGTCCGCCGGTACGGCTTCGCCGAAGTGGTGGTCAGCGAGCACGACATCCTCGACGGCATCGCCTGGTCCCTCGTCTGATCGTTTCCGGTCGGGACCGATCCGGCCAACGTGTGGCAGCTATTGCGCATTGCGTAGTACTGTGCCGTGCGTGGATAGCAGCCAGCTCCTGAAAGGCGTGCTCGACGTCGCGGTTCTCGCGGTGCTCAACGAACGCGACAGTTACGGCTACGACGTCGTGCGCCGCCTGCGCGAGGTCGGCCTCGAAGAGGTCGGGGACGCCTCGGTGTACGGCACGCTCCGCCGCCTGTTCAAGGCCGGGGCCCTCAACTCCTACGTGGTGGCCTCCGACGAGGGGCCGCACCGCAAGTACTACGGCCTGAACGACGTCGGCCGCTCGCTTCTCGCCTCGTCGGCGAAGACCTGGACGTTTTTCGCCGCCACCATGAACGACCTGCTCAAGGAGGTTGACGCCTGATGAACCCGCCGATGAGCCCAGGCGAGTACGCCCGTGCCGTACGTGACGCCCTGGCGGACCTCCCCGACAGGGAGCGGGAGGAGTTGCTGGAGGACCTCGACGACCATCTGAGCGAGGTCGCCGCCGAGTCCGACGTGCCGCTGGAGGATCGCCTCGGCTCCCCCATCGCGTACGCCGCGGAGCTGCGGGCCGCCTACGGGGGCCGTCCCATGGCGCCGCGCCGGGCCCTGCGAGCGAGGGGCCGGATCCGCTCAGCTTTCCGTACGGCTCACGCCCGGCTGCTCGGCCTCCCGCCGTACCAGCAGGCGACCGCGTTCCTGCCCGAGCTCCGGCCCGCCTGGTGGGTGTTACGCGGCTACGCCCTCGCCCTGGTCGTGCTGGGAACGCTGGGACCGGACGACGTCGTCCCCGGCAACCTCGTGGCGTGGGCGTTCACCCTCATGGTGATCTGGGCGTCGGTGTGGCTCGGCCGGCGGACCGTGAGCCGCGGACGTGCGCCTGCGGGAGCTTCCGTACCTGTGCGGGGACCGGTGTCCGGGGGACGAAGGGCCCTCACCTGGCGACGGGCGCTGCTGCTGGGACTCAACGCGGTCGCGGCCGTGTGCGTGGTCTCCGGCATGGCGAGGGCCTCCGACGCCGGGGACGGGGACAAGGTCTCCTTCGCGTACGGCGGGCCGGGGGGGCCTGGCGTCCCGGTCGAGAGCGTCGCCAGCCTCGACGGGGGAGGCGTCTACAACATCTTCCCCTTCTCCGCGGACGGCACGCCGCTGAGCGACGTCCGGCTCTACGACCAGGACGGCAAGGCGATCACCACCGACCCCGAGATGCACGGCCAGGCGATCATCGCCCCGTGCGGGGGAGGGCCGATCATCCGCAACGCCTATCCGCTGCCGCTCGAGCCGGAGCGGGAAGCCTTCGGGGACGGTCCCGGCCCGCTCCCGGAAGGGACTCCGGCCTGTGCCACGCCCACGCCCTTCCCGTCGCCGAGCGCTTTCCCGAGCGCGACCGAATCCCCAAGCGAGAGCCCCAGCGCGACGCCGACCCCGAGTGCCAGCCCGAGCCCGACGGCCACTCCGAGTGGTGGCCCGAGCCCGGGCCGGACCGGGAAGAAGGGTCACTGACGCAGCCGGACCGGCAGCGAGAAGAGCCCGCGCATGATGGCGCTCGGCCACCACGTCAGCCCGGCCGGGTCGGCGGCGAGCCGTAGATCCGGGAACCGGCGGAGCACGGTCCCGATCGCGACCTCGGCCTCGACCTTGGCCAAGGCCGCTCCGATGCAGTAGTGGGGTCCGCGCCCGAACGCCAGGTGCGGTTCGCCGATCCTGCCGGGGGAGAACGCGTCGGGGTCGGGGAAGGCAGACGGATCCCGGTTGGCGGCCAGCAGCGACACCAGGATGGGGTCTCCCGGCAGCATCTCCTGGCCGCCGATGACGACGGGCTCGGTCGGGAAACGCCAGGTCGCGTTCCGCACCGGCCCGTCGTAGCGGAGCATCTCGTCGATGACGTCGGGAAGCCGTGAGGGGTCCGCGCGGAGGGCCGCCGCCTGGCCCGGGTGCCGCAGCAGCGCCAGCAGGCCGTTGCCGATCAGGGCCACAGTGGTCTCGTGGCCGGCGATGAGCAGCAGGAACGCCGTGGACGTCAGCTCGTCGTTGTCGATCTCGCCGTCCTTCGAGCGCCTGACCAGGTCGGTCAGCAGGTCGTCGCCGGGGCGGGAGCGCTTGAGCTCGACCAGGTCGGCCAGGAACTTCTCCAGGGCGTCGGTGGCCCGCGCGATCTCCTCGACCTCGGAGGCCTCCGCCGAGTCGATCACTGACGCGTGGTGGTGGAAGGTCTCCCGTTCCTCCTCCGGCACCCCGAGGAGATCGCAGATGATCGTGATCGGCAACGGGTAGGCCAGATCGGCGATCAGGTCGGCCTCGGGGCCGTCAAGGCGGTCGAGCAGGCTGTCGGTCACCTCCTGGGCGCGGGACCGCAGACCCTCCATGCGTCGTGGGGTGAAGGCCGAGCTGACCAGCCGCCGCAGCCGAGGGTGATCGGGCGCGTCCGCGTTGATCATATGGCGGGCGAGCGAGGGCCGGTGGTCCAGGGGAAGGCCGAGGCCCGCCGCGCGCCACTCGGGCGAGCCCGAGGCGGGGTCCTTGGACAGGGACGGGTGCGTGAGCGCGGCCACCGCGTCCTCGTAGCGCGTGACCAGCCAGGCCTCGCAGCCCGGCAGCGGGACGCGCACGACGGGGGCGTTGCGCCGCAGCCAGTCGTAGGCGGGATAGGGGTCGGCGTCGAAGGACGGACCGAACAACGGGGGGCATGAGTCGCTGGACACGGGCGGTACGTACCCACCTCATGTCCCGGAGAAAGATGCTTTACCCGCCTTCATGCGCTGACGATGCGGGTCGGCAAGGCGGCCGGGGGATGGGGCCCGGGATGGGGCCCGGGATGGGCCGGTGGTGCGGCCCGGGGATATGGCTGGGTATGCGGTCCTGGCGGCTGCCCGGGCTGGCACGATCGGTGTCATGAGTTCCGTACCTCCCGGATCCGGCTGGCCGGACGACCCCGCCAGGCCGGACACTCCCGTCGCCCAGGATGCCGTGGAGGTCGCCAAGCTCGCGGCGGACAGCCGTACGCCTGAGGAGCTGACGGCCCGGCAGTCGGTGTGCCGGGCCTGCCCCCGGCTCGTGGAGTGGCGGGAGACCGTCGCCGACGTCAAGCGGCGGGCGTTCGCCGGCGAGACCTACTGGGGCCGCCCCGTCGCCGGATGGGGGGACGACAACCCGCACACGCTCATCGTCGGGCTGGCCCCGGCCGCCCACGGTGGGAACCGTACCGGCCGGATCTTCACGGGCGACCGCAGCGGCGATTGGCTGTTCGCGTCCCTCTATCGGACCGGCCTCGCCGTACAGGAGACGAGCACGCACGCGGGGGACGGCCAGCGGCTCCTCGGCGCGCGCATGATGGCGGCGGTCCGGTGCGCGCCGCCCGCCAACAAGCCAACGCCGGAGGAGCGGGACGCCTGCTTCCCGTGGCTCTCCAGGGAGCTCGCCCTGGCCGCGCCGTCCACTCGGGTGATCGTGGCCCTCGGCGGCTTCGCCTGGCAGGCCGTCTGGCCCGCTCTCCGGGACGCCGGTTTCTCGCTGCCTCCCCGCAGGCCGCCGTTCGGCCATGGGGTTGAGGTGCCCATCTCGTACGGCTCGGCGCCCGCGACCCTGCTGGGCTGCTACCACCCGAGCCAGCAGAACACCTTCACCGGGCGGGTGACGGCCGCCATGCTCGACGCGATCTTCGCAAGGGCCGTCGTGCTCGCCACCACTTAGTCACCTTAATCATCGCCACCCCACCTCCCCACCGGCGTGATCATGCACGGGTTCCCGCACCTGGGAGCCACGCTGGGCACTTGCGGTTCGTGATCTGGCAGACATTCCCGAGGTAGCACCTCAACCTGCGAACTCCTGTTTCGTGATCATGCATAGGTGCCCGAACATCCGGCTGCATGGTCACGAATTGCCGCGCACGAGGTCGGCGCGCACCCACGGGAATCCGCGCATGATCACCTACGACCTTTGTGCAGGTCTCAACATTCCGCGGGAGCCTGTGCATGATCACGCGGTGTCTGCTAACGGGGGGTACGCGCGGCTTGTGAACCGTTTCACGAGTGTGAAGTCCGTCACGAACGAAAGTTCGGTGAAATTTTTGCCGTGAAACCAGCATTGATACGCACCAATGGTCAAGTCTCGTCAAAGTTACTCCATGGGGGGATTGGTGCTGTCGCCTGCCCGTGGCGTAGGCTTGTGAATGCTTTCACAAGCCATCAGGCACGAAGGGCATCCGTGGTGAACCGCAAGTCGAAGCACATCGTCATCGTCGGCGGTGGATACGTGGGCCTCTACAGCGGCCTGCGCCTCCAGCGCACGCTTCGCCGTGAGCTGCGCGACGGGAGCGTGCGGATCACGCTCATCGACCCGCAGTCCTACATGACCTACCAGCCGTTCCTTCCCGAAGCCGCGGCGGGCAACATCTCGCCGCGCCACGTCGTGGCCCCGCTCCGCCGGGTGCTGCCCAAGGTCCGGATCCTCAACGGCAAGGTCTCCAAGGTGCACCACGAGGCCAGGACCGTGACCTTCGAGCCTGCCGTCGGCCACTCGCGGGAGATCGAGTACGACGTCATCGTCATGGCCGCCGGTTCCATCTCGCGTACGCTGCCGATCCCCGGCCTGGCGGACGCCGCCATCGGCTTCAAGACCGTCGGCGAGGCCATCGCGCTGCGCAACCGTGTTCTCGCCCTCCTCGACCGGGCCGAGTCGACCGATGACGAGGACGTGCGCCGCCGCGCGCTGACCTTCGTCGTGGTCGGCGGCGGCTTCGCGGGCATCGAGGCCCTCGCCGAGCTCGAGGACATGACCGAGGATTCGATCAAGTACTACCCGAGCATCGAGAAGAAGGACCTGCGCTGGGTCCTGATCGAGGCGAGCAACCGCATCCTGCCCGAGGTCGGCCCCGAGATGGGCGAGTGGACCGCCGAGCAGCTCCGCGAGCGCGGCATCGAGCTCAAGATGGAGACGCTGCTCCAGTCCTGCGAGGGCGGGCTCGTCAAGACCTCGGACGGCGACGAGTTCGAGGCGGCCACGATCGTGTGGACCGCCGGGGTCAAGCCCAGCCCGGTCGTCAACTCCACGGACCTGCCGCTCGACGAGCGTGGCCGGATCAAGACCACGACCCGGTTAACGGTCGCGGGCGTCAAGGGCGCGTTCGCCGCCGGAGACATCGCCGGTGTGCCGGACGTGACCAACGCGGGCCAGTACTGCGCGCCCAACGCCCAGCACGCCGTCCGCCAGGCCAAGGTCCTGGCCGACAACATCACCGCCTACCTGCGCGGGGAGAAGCTGAAGGACTACCGGCACAAGTACGCCGGATCGGTCGCCGGTCTGGGCCTCTACCGCGGTGTGGCGAACGTCTACGGGGTGAAGCTACGCGGGTTCCCGGCGTGGTTCATGCACAGGACGTATCATCTCTCGCGGGTGCCTACGGTGAACCGCAAGGTCCGTGTGGTGGCCGACTGGACGCTGTCGCTGTTCTTCAAGCGGGAGACCGTCTCGCTGGGCGAGATCGAGAACCCGCGCGAGGTGTTCAAGGCCGCCGCCGAGAGTGGTCGCAAGCGCTAGACCATCGCCGTACGGCACGCGCCTCCACCGTGGGGGCGTGTGCCGCGCCGGCACCCGTTGCACGACGCCGGCCACCCCTTCCGTCGGCAGTGCGGTCCGCATGTGACTGCGACGGAGGTGGTTCAGAGTGGGGCTCTACGCTGTAACGGTGATCGGACGGGATCGTCCCGGCGTGATCGCCGAGGTCACGGGGGCACTCGCGGACCGAGGCGCCATCGGCGACTCGTCGATGATCCTTCTGGGCGATTATCTCGCCATGATCCTCGTCATCACGGCCGGCCTCGGTGCCGACCGTCTCGGCGAGGGGCTGACCGGGCGCTTTCCGGGCTACGCCGTCGGCGTCGCCGATCTGGTCGAGACGTCGCTCGTCTCGGCGCACAACGGCGAGACGCACAACGGCGAGACGCACAACGGCGAGACGCACAACGGCGAGACGGTGAGAGCCGCGCGGGAGGTCGTGACGCCGGGCGTCGTGGGGGACGCCCGGCCGATGCGAAGTCCCCGGGGCCTCGGCTTGGTGGAGACCGTGCGAACGGGGCTGGGGTACGTCCTGACCCTCCACGGTCCTTCGCAGGGGGACGTGCTTCCCGTCCTCACCGGACTCCTCGCCGGCTCCGGCTGTTCCATCACATCTCTGATCACCCGGGTCGCGGGAGATCTGCTGGTGCTCGTGGCCGATGTGGAATTGCCGGAGCGGGCCGACGTACCGTCACTTATGCGGGGCATGTCCTCGGCTCTGGATGATCATCGGATCGCCTTCCGGCCCGCCGAGCCGGCGGTGATCTGATGGAGGGTGACAGCCGTACGGCACTGCTGAAGGGGGTGGTCACCGCGCCGCATCCCGTGCTCGTGACGCCCGCGGCTCCGGTGGATCCCACCGACGCCGCAGTGGTCGCCGCCGCAGCCCGGATGCTGGAGGCCATGCGGAGCATCCCCGGATGTCTCGGCCTGACGGCTCCCCAGTTCGGCTTCGGGCAGCGGTTGATGTGCCTCGACGTCTCGGGACACCCGCTGGCTCGATCGTGTTCCGGGGAACTGGTGATCGCCAACCCCGAGGTCGTCGAGGCCGCTCACTGGGAGGTCGCCCGGGAGGGCTGTCTGTCGGTCCCCGGCCTCGTCGCCGAGGTCGCGCGGGCCGGTCTTGTCACGGTCCGCGGTGTACGGCCCGGCACGGGCGAGGCTATGACGATTCACGCCGATGGCTTCGAGGCCCGCTGCGTCCAGCATCAGATCGACCATCTGGACGGTCTACTCTTCCTGGACCGGGTCGCGGGCACCTGGGCCGTTCATGCTGTCCGGAAAGGGGGACAAGCGGCGTAAGGCCTAACCAGTTACAGATGAGTGATCCGTGACATATGATCGCGGCGCCCCCGTAGCCCAATGGCAGAGGCAAGCCCCTTAAAAGGGCTGTTGTGCGGGTTCGAGTCCCGCCGGGGGCACTCGCCTCTGCATTCCCGCTTATAGCCCTGTGACCTGGTCGATTCCGGCACGGGCGGTGTCTCCGTCTCCGCGTGGTGCCGATCGGCCACGGCAAGGCAGTACCCCATCTGTCGCAGCCTTATGCCTGAACTGCGCCAGTTTCTCACGTCCCTTCCGGTCCGCCCCGCCGAAGCCCAGTCGCTGTGGACACGTAACCCCTCTGGGGGTATATACGGGGTATGCCGAAGATAAACGTGTATCTGCCGGATGAGCTGGCCGAGGCGGTCAAGGAGGCGGGCCTGCCGGTGTCGGCCATCTGTCAGCGCGCTTTGGAGCAGGCCGTACGTCGCGTGACCGCCATCAGGGAGGCCGTCGTGGGAGACCTGGAGCTCGACGACCCGGCTGGACGGCTGGCGCACTTCACCGCACGCGCCCGCGCCGTCTTCAAGCTGGCGCTGGAACGGGCGCGGGCCGACGGCTCGCCGAGTGTCGGTACGGAGCACCTTCTCGCCGGGATGCTCGCCGAGGGCGGCAATCTGGCGCTTCATGTGCTGCGCGCCGTGGAGGTCGATCCCGACTTGGTGGGGCGCGACCTCGCCCGCCAGGCTCCCACCCAGTCCGAGCCCGCGGAAGAGGGCGCGGAAGAGGGCGCGGAAGGCGACACCGTGCGGCAGTTCAGCGGGGCCGCGGCCAACGTCCTGGAACTGGCGGTGACGGAGGCGCAGACCCTCGGGCACAACTACGTCGGCTGTGAGCACCTGCTGCTGGGGCTGATCATCGAGCCGGACGGCACGGCGGGGCAGATCCTGCGCGCCCGGGGCGCGGAGCCGCGGCTGACCCGCCGAGCCGTCGTCGCGGCCCTCGCGGGTTACGTCCACCTGCGGGCGCAGACCCAGGGCGCCATCCCGGCGTACGGCACCGCGAGCGAAGCCGCCGGCGCCAAGACAACCGCCACAGCCGAAGACACCACGCCTGCCACCGCCACGACGGGCACCGCCACGCAGGCCGCGACCGCGGCGGTCCTGGGGCAGGTCGCCGCCGTCGTTCGCCAGGAGCTGGAGCCCCTCACCGAACGCATCCGACGCCTCGAAGAGCACGCCGGCATCCCCGCGGACCCGGCCACCTGAGCGAAGGCCGACGGCAGGGACGGATCAGGGAAGGGATCGATGTGGTGAAGCGTGTGCTGCTGCTGGCGACTGGAGACACGATCGCGCACTCGTCCGGGCCCGGCCGTGCCGCAGTGGCGTCCGGGGCCGGCCTGCTGGAGACCATCCCCGCTGACGCGCCGGCGGCGGACGTGGTGGTCGAGGATGTGATGGCCGAGCCGAGCTGGGACATGTCGCCCGCCACCATGCTGCGGCTGGCCCGCCGGGCGAGGTCCGCCATTCTCGACGACGGGTTCGACGGGGTCGTGGTGACACACGGGACCGACACCATGGAGGACACCGCGTTCCTGACCGACCTGCTCGCGGGACCGGCGGCGCGGCGGGGAGCGATCGTGCTGACCGGCGCCATGCGGGCGCTCGACGACCTGTCCAGCGACGGCCCCCGCAATCTGGCGTCGTCCATCGCCGCCGCCGCCGATCCCGCGCTCCGGGGCGCCGGGGCGGTCGTCTGCGTGAACGACGAACTGCACGCGGCCCGCTGGGTGACCAAGGTCGACGCCGCGAGCGTGTCGGCGTTCTCCTCGGCGCCCCATCCGATCCTGGGCCGTGTGATCGGGCGGCGCGTCGAGATGCCGGCCGTACCGCCGTCAAGACCGCCCGATCCGGAGGGAGAGCCGGAATCGCACGTCGCGCTGATCAAGACCTATCCCGACATGGATCCGGTGCTGCTCACGGCGGTCGTGGACGCGGGGGCGCGGGGTGTGGTCCTGGAGGGAACCGGCCTGGGGAACGTGCCCGTCACGCTGCTCTCCACAATCGCCGAGCTGTCGGACTGGGACATCCCCGTGGTCGTCGCCTCACGGTGCCGGACGCGGGAGGTTCCGCTCGACGACCTGCCGCTTGGCACGGGGCTCGCCGCCAGGGTGGGCGCGATCGGAGCGCGCGGACTCGCGCCCGTGAAGGCTCGCGCGGCGCTGATGGTCGCCCTCGGCGCCGGAGGCCGCGACGCCGTACGCGACTGGTTCGGCATGCTGTGACCCGTTGATCAAACCCGACGGTCAGACTCGGTGATCAAACCCGTTGATCGGACCCGCCGATCCGGATGTCAGCGCGTGTGAGTTCACGGGAGAGTTGCCCAGAGGCAGGTTCAGCACGAAGCGTGCGCCGCCGCAGGGCGACTCGCCGACCCGCAGGGTGCCCTGGTGGGCCTTGGCGATGTCCTGGGCGATGGCCAGGCCGAGCCCGGTGCCTCCGCGGTCGCGGCTGCGGGCCGCGTCGAGCCGGGTGAACCGCTCGAAGATCCGCTCTCGCTGGCACGGCGGGATTCCGGCGCCGTCGTCACTGACCGAGAGCTCGGCGTCGCCGCCGTTGAGGTGTACCTCGACCCGGACCGAACCCCTGGCGTGCCGCTGGGCATTGTCGAGCAGGTTGGTGAGCAGCCGGCCGATGTGGGAGCGGACGGCGCAGACCGTCACCCCCGACTGCAGCCGCAACTGCACCTTCACCCGGTCGTTCCGCCGCAAGACCTCCTCCTCGACCAGCTCCGCCAGGTCCACCGGCTCCCTCTCGGTGAACTTGTTCGCGCCGACCCGGGCGAGCAGGAGGAGGTCGGTGATGATCGCCTGTAGCCGGTCGACGTCCGACAGGGCCCGGTCGAGCAGCTCCCGCAGATCGGTCTCGTCCGGATGCAGCTGCGCCTCCTCCAACTGGGCGCGCAGCCCGGCGAGGGGCGTGCGCAGCTCGTGCGAGGCGTCCGCGGCGAACTGGCGCTGCTGCTGAAGGGTGAGCTCGGTCACCTGCTTCGCCCGCTCTATCCGCCCCAGCGTGCTGTTGACCGTCTGCGCGAGCCGGGCGATCTCGTCATGGCCGGAAGGTTCGGCTACCCGGTTGCCGACGTCGTTGACGTTGATCGCGGCCAGCTCGGACCGGATGTCCTCCACGGGGCGGAGAGTGCGACCTGCGATCTTCCAGGTTCCCCACATCGTGAGCATGATCAAGGCAGCCACCTCCGCTGCGAATATCGCGTTCAAGACCCCGGACGAGCCCGTCCCCCCCGAAGGACGCCCCGCGTACACGACGAGGGAGTCAGCTGCCGGCTCGACCCTGAGGGCCGAGACGTGCAGGCATGTCTTCGGGTTGGTCAGGCAGGTCCGCAGGTCCTGCTGTGGACGATTGGGTTGCGGCCGAACCGAGGCCAACGGCGGCATGGCCTTGGCCGCGGCCGACGACGCGACGACGCGATGATCGGGCGTCACGACCTGGACCAGGTGAATGCCGGCGACGCGCGGCACGATCGGGTCGGCCAGCTGTCCGAGGCGTGCGGCCGCGGCGGTCAGCGTGGCCTGCTCACGGGTGTCCAGCCACGTGGCGTCGCCCGCTCCCTGGCGGACGACCATTTCACTGAGCAGGCCCATCGGGATCAGCAGCGCCACGGCGAGCACGGTCACGAAGACGGTGATCCGGCCGCGGATCGACCGGGGGCGCAACCGCGTCAGAGACGAGCAGACGCGCTTGGCGAGATTACGGATGGTGTCCACGACGCGCCCCCTCTCACAGGACCATGTCCCCGTTGGCCTGAGGTGCGGCGAGAGATCGTGATGCTGCTCTGTCTCCGTACGCCAGGTCGGCCGGATTATCGGACAAGTTGTCGGACGGGGCCTCTCACGGTCTCCGTACGGCGGGCTCTCGCGGGATTGTCTCCTCGGGCGGAGCCGGCCGCCTTTCGTCCACGAGCACCACGGTAGCACTAGAATTGAACGACTCAAGTAAAAGAATCGTCCCAGTCTTGCGTCGTGGAGCCATACATTTCGCCGAGGGTGTCCTCGAAGAAGACGTGCCGCCCCTGGAAGGGCGGGGAACTCGCACCCCGGGCTGATCGTTGGAGCGGGTGGTGGAGTGGCGAAATCCCTTGCCGGGGCCGTCACGCCCCGGGCACCATCCCGATATGAGCCGCGCAAGAGGCTGACAAGTCGCGTCCTGGAGGCACGATGGAGAGCAGGAACCCCATATTCAGCCGGCGTGGGACGGCCGGTCAGCAGGCATGGTCCACGCCGGCGCCGAGCGTGCAGCAGTTGAACGACATGTACGGCGCGCCGTCGTACGCCCCGCCGTCCGAGCGGACGATGACGATCGACGACGTCGTCGTGCGCGGCTCCATGACCCTCGGCACGCTGGTCGTGTCCGCGGCCCTGGCGTGGTACTTCGACGTCGGCCTTGGCGTCGCGGTCCTGGCGGGGATCGTCGGCCTCGTGCTCGGGCTGATCGTCTCCTTCCGCCAGAGCACGAACCCCGCCCTCATTCTCGGCTACGCGGTCGCCTACGGCATCGCCATCGGTGCGCTGAGCCAGGCGTACGAGGCCCGGTTCAACGGCATCGTCGTGCAGGCCGTCCTCGGCACGATGGTCGCCTTCGGCGGCACCCTGGCCGTCTACGCGTTGAAGATCTTCCGGCCCACGCCGAAGTTCACCAAGTTCGTGATCGCGGCCGGCTTCGGCGCCCTTGGGCTCGTGCTCATCAACTGGATCGCGAGCATCTTCGTCACGGGCGGCCTCGGCCTGCGGACGGACAGCCCCGTCGGCTGGATCTTCAGCGTGGCGATGATCCTGCTGGGCTGCTTCTTCCTGCTCCTCGACTTCGCCGAGATCGAGCGGAGTGCGCGGGCTGGCGTTCCGGAGCGCTACTCCTGGCTGATGGCGTTCGGCCTGACGCTGAGCCTGGTCTGGCTTTACCTGGAGATCCTCCGGTTCATCAGCTACTTCACGAACAACGACTAGCGTCCGTCGCCGGAAAGAGCGCTCTTCCTCGCCGAAGAGCGCTCTTTTTCTGCGCTATAGCAGGACATCGCGGCTCCGCGCGTAACTTTTGATCAACTTAACGTAACGAATCGATGTCTGCCAGGGTCTTGTCAATCACGGGCGCGTGATGCACTGTGACACAAAGCAGCCTTATCCGTGGAGGTGCCCATGTCGTTGAACCACTCACCGGAGACACAGAACAAGCTGATCGCACGCGTCCCGTCCATCACCGGCCGCGACCTCCCAGAGTGGTTCCAAGCCATCGACAACGGCCCATCGTTTCTGCGGTGCGAAGAGAGGGCCAACTGGCTCGCCGACGAACACGGGCTGAGCCACGGCTACGCCGCCGCCATCGTTCTCGAGCACGAACGGCGCCGTCGCTTCTGACGACACAGCTTCTGACGACAGCTTCTAACGACAGCTTCAGCGACACAACGGACACACAGGACACACTCGCGCCCGCGCCGCACCGGTGCGGGCGCATCATTGTCTTATGGATCTCGATAAGGCGCGTGAGTTCGTCAAGGACAACCACCGCGCGGTCATGCTGACCTGGCACGCCGACGGGCGGCCGCAGATGTCCCCGGTGACCGTTGGCCTCGACAAAGACGGATATGTCGTCATCAGCAGCCGTGAAACGGCGATCAAGACCCGCAACAGCCGCAAGAACCCCCAGGTGCACCTGACGGTGATGACCGACGCCTTCTATGGCCCCTGGATCCACATCGAGGGCCAGGCGGAGGTCGTTTCGCTGCCGGAGGCGATGGACCAGTTGGTCGACTACTACCGGGGCGTCAGCGGCGAGCACCCGGACTGGGACGACTATCGCGCGGCAATGGTCCGGGACAAGCGGGTCATCATCCGTGTCACCCCCACCCGCGCCGGCCCCGACTACCAGGGCTGACCCAAACCCTCCTCGGTCCCGCCCCCACCCCCACCTTGGTGGTGATCATGCACACCTTCCCCTGCACCTCACCCAGCCTGCCTCTTCTTGGTGCGTGATCATGCACGAGCATGATCACGGCCAGGTTTGGGCCGGTGAGGTGGCCGTCCAGGAACTTGTGCATGATCACCACCAGCGAGGCGGGCGTCCAGGAACTTGTGCATGATCACCACCATTGAGGGTGGGGACTCTAGGACAGGCGCTCCAGGACCATGGCCATGCCCTGGCCGCCCCCGACGCACATGGTCTCCAGACCGATCGACTTGTCGTGGAACCGCAGGCTGTTGAGGAGCGTCGAGGTGATGCGCGCCCCGGTCATGCCGAACGGGTGGCCCACCGCGATCGCGCCGCCGTTCACGTTGAGCCGGTCGATGTCGATGCCGAGCTCCTGGTAGGACGGGATGACCTGGGCGGCGAACGCCTCGTTGATCTCGACGAGGTCGATGTCGCCGATGGACATCCCGGCTCGGGCGAGCGCCTGCTTCGACGCCTCGACCGGCCCGAGGCCCATGATCTCGGGGGAGACGCCGGTCACGCCGGTCGAGACGATCCGCGCGAGCGGGGTGATGCCCAGCTCGGCCGCCTTGGTGTCGCTCATCACGATCACGGCGGCGGCGCCGTCGTTCAGCGGGCAGCAGTTGCCCGCGGTCACCGTGCCGTCGGGGCGGAAGACCGGCTTGAGCTGGGACACCGCCTCGTAGGTCGTGCCGGCCCGCGGGCCGTCGTCCTTACTCACCACCGTGCCGTCGGGCAGGGTCACCGGCGTGATGTCGCTCTCCCAGAAGCCGTTGGCGATGGCCTTCTCCGCCAGGTTCTGCGACCGCACGCCGAACTCGTCCTGCTCCTGCCGCGAGACGCCCTTCAACGCGGCGACGTTCTCCGCCGTCTGACCCATGGCGATGTAGACGTCCGGCAGCGCGCCGTCCTCGCGGGGGTCGTGCCAGACAGGCGCGCCGCCCTCCGCCGCCTTGTCGGTGCGGCCCTTGGCGTCCAGGAAGAGCGGGTTGGTCGTTCCGGGAAGGGAGTCGGAGCTGCCCGTGACGAACCGGGACACCGTCTCCACGCCGGCGGAGATGAACACGTCACCCTCGCCCGCCCTGATCGCGTGGAACGCCATCCGGGTCGTCTGCAGCGACGACGAGCAGTAGCGGGTGATCGTGGTGCCGGGCACGTTGTCCAGGCCGAGCAGCACGGACACGACCCGGCCCATGTTGTAGCCCTGCTCGCCGCCCGGCAGGCCGCAGCCCAGCATGAGGTCGTCCACGTCGTTCGGGTCGAGCTGCGGCACCTTGGCGAGCGCGGCGCGGACCATCTGGACGGTCAGGTCGTCGGGACGGATGTCCTTCAGCGATCCCTTGAAGGCGCGGCCGATCGGCGAACGCGCGGTCGCCACGATCACTGCCTCGGGCATGTCACTCTCCTGCCTGGTTGCCGGCCACCACGCGCAGAGTTCGGGCGGCCCTCCTCCGCAGGAGGTTACCCCTCGGTACGGCTCCCGCCACGCCCAGGCCCCCACAAAACAGAACTTTGTACCGGAGCCGCGCCCCTAGCCCATCTCACCCAAGGCGAGGGCACCATAAACGCTCGGGGCGCGGGTTGCTCTTCTGAGGCCAACCCGTGTGCGAGGGCCTCAAAGGCGCCCCGAGCCCGCCGCGCCGGAGGCGCGGCAATCGAACACTGCTCAGCCGTACATGCCGGGAGTGGTTGCGGTGCCGTCGTTGACGGCGTGCAGGGCGCCCTTCTCGTCGCGCCAGAGGCGCCAGCCGTTCTGGCTGCCGGTGAACCAGGCGGGCGGGGGCGTGGAGGAGCTGATCCGCCTCCCGGTGGCGAGGTCGAACTCGCAGAGCGCGGCGATGGAGTAGAACCCGGGGGTCATCCCCGTGAGTGACAGGGGCTTGGGGTCGGTCACGCAGAACGACCAGCCGCTGGCGCCCTTCACCGGGGTGGGCTCGCCTGTCGTCAGGTCGAAGGCGGAGCCGGGGGCGCCGCGCTTGAGAAAGCCTAGTTTGTCCATGGCGTTCGGGAAGGCCAGCCACCAGCCCGAGCCGGGCACCTGGGTGGGCGTGATCTGACCGAGGACGCGCCCGGTCTCCCCGTCGAGCCGGGCGAACCCGCCGTACTGTCCCTGCTCGTCGACCGGCCGGACCACGGGCGCGAACGCCGGGTTCCCGCTGGGGTAGACGCGGACGACCGAGGGGCGCATCCAGTCCACCACGCCGTCGTTGAGCTGCACGGAGAACAGGCCGAATGTCGAGGTCTGCTTGGTCTGGGGGTTGGTGTAGGGGGCGACATAGCCCACCAGATTGTCCCCGGTCGAGCCGAAGGCCCATCCTCCGGACAGGTCGACGCCGGGGCCGAGCGCCTGCTCGATCGGGAGCTGCCAGATGACCTTGCCGTTCTTCAGCGAGTGGGCCTCCAGCACGGGGTGGGAGGCGAGCCGGAGCATGACGACGCGGGTGGGATCGGACCATTCCACCTCGGCGATGCCGGGCAGGTTCCACAGGGTCTTGCCGGTCTGGGGCTCCAGGACGACGACGCGGGCGGACGAGAGCGCGGTGTTCTCGGACAGGCAGACGTACGGCCCGCAGCGCTGGGGCCCGAAGGTCGACTCGACGGGGCGGGTCCACCGCTGCCGCCCGGTGCGGGCGTCGCGGGCGACCAGCGTCGCCTTCGATTTGCCCGCTGAGTCGCCCGCCGAGCCGGTCGCCGAGTTGCCCGCCGAGCCGGCGCCCGCCTTGGCGGGGTCGACCGCCACGACGACGGCCTGGCCGGCCCCGGTCTCGACGGTCGCGGGGGCTTGCACGCCCATGCCGGGGAGCCGCCCGACCATCGTCGCGGGGGAGGACCAGAGCTTCTTGCCGGTGGACAGATCGAGGGCGACGGTCTCCAGGGTGCCGCCTGACGTCATCGAGGTGGCCGCCGCGACGCCGGCGGCCGCGGTGGCCCGGCTGACCGCGTTGACCTGGGCGTTCTGCCAGGCGTGCTGGTCGTCGTCGTGGGCGGCGTCACTGCCGGAACAGCCGGTGAGGACGCCGCCGGCGACCAGGGTCGCCGCGGCGAGCGCCAGAGCGGGTTTCGCGTGAGGCCGTGTCATGTCACTCCTACAGGGGGTGATGGACAGGCCGCGAAGGGTGACCGGCTCTAGCCGCTCGGCATCGGCCCAGGCCTCCGGCGAAGCAGCGCCGCCCACCGTCCATGGGGGCCGACCGCCCGGCCGGCGACGCGGGTCGCGGTGACCTCGGTGCCGGGTTCCTCCACGGCCATTGCCGCCAGAAGGTATTGCGATCCTTCGACGCGCGCGGGTTCCGGCTCGGGCCACAACTCCAACGCAGCGCATACAGACGGTAGCACTGCGTACGCGGCTTGTAGGTAACCTCGGGCAGATGGATGAAAACGATCAGGTCCGAACATCTCGGCCGGGTTGGTCTCGAACTCCGGTCCGAGGAGGTCGGCGAAGGCCACCGTCCTGCCGCCGGCGTCGATGACCGCGACGGTCTGCGCCGCCGCGAGCTGGCGCGACCACCGCCGGGTGACCCAGCGGAGCGGCTGGGGGAGGGGCCTGACGGTCCCCAGGTCGGGGCAGGTCCCGACGACGACCTCCGCTCCCTCTTCCCGGAGCCTCCGCACGGCCTTCTGCAGGTGCCGTACGGCACGGGCCGGGAGGGTGGCGGTCGTGACGTCGTTGGCGCCGACGAAGACGACGGCGATCTCCGGCCGGGCCTCGATGGCCTTGTCCACCTGGACCCCCAGCTCGGCGGAGGCCGCGCCGGACTGGCCGAGGACGCTCAGCCGTACCGGACGCTCGGCGACGGCGGCGAGGCCGCGCGCGATGATCACGGCCGGGGTGTCGGCCGGGTCGGTCATGCCGAGTCCGACGGAGGTGGAGTCCCCGAGCACCACCATGCGGATCGGCTCGCCGGGGAAGTCGCCGTAGAGCCCGTCGGCCGGCGGGCCGTCCAGGCCGTGCGGCTGCCCGACGATCCTGCGGGCGACCATGGCCTCGGCCATGAGCAGGCCGTACGTGACGGCTCCCAACGCGGTCAGGCCGCCTCCACCCAGCGCGGCGGCGGTGGCGATGCGGCGGGCGGCGCGCGCCGCGCCGGACGTCCAGATCACCCGCTCTCTCCCTGTGACGGTACGGTTTGAAATGAGAAACAGCCGGTCCCGGCCACCCCCACGGGATCGGCGGCTGGCAGGCTGACAAAGCTTAAGTTAACCAAGGTGGTCTTCGCGGTGCGCGTACACGACTCGCTGATCGAGCTGATGGGCAACACCCCGCTCGTCCGGCTGCGCAAGGTGGTGGCGGGCGCGCCCGCCCAGGTGCTGGCCAAGGTGGAGTACTTCAATCCGGGCGGTTCGGTGAAGGACCGGATCGCGGTGCGGATGATCGAGGCCGCCGAGCGGAGCGGCGCTCTCAAGCCCGGCGGCACGATCGTCGAGCCCACCTCGGGCAACACCGGTGTGGGGCTGGCGATCGTCGCGCAGGAGAAGGGCTACCGCTGCCTGTTCGTGTGCCCGGACAAGGTGGCCCAGGACAAGATCGCCGTGCTCAGGGCGTACGGCGCGGAGGTCGTGGTGTGCCCGACCGCCGTCTCCCCGGACCACCCGGACTCGTACTACTCGGTCTCCGACCGGCTGGCCCGCGACACGCCCAACGCGTGGAAGCCCGACCAGTACTCGAACCCCGAGAACCCGGCGAGCCACTACCACTCGACCGGCCCGGAGATCTGGGAGCAGACCGAGGGCAGGGTCACCCACTTCGTCGCCGGGGTCGGCACGGGCGGCACGATCAGCGGCACCGGCAAGTATCTCAAGGAGGTCTCCGGCGGCCGGGTGAAGGTCATCGGGGCCGACCCGGAGGGCTCGGTCTACTCGGGCGGCAGCGGCCGTCCCTACCTGGTGGAGGGCGTCGGCGAGGACATCTGGCCGGCGACCTACGACACCACGATCTGCGACGAGATCATCGCGGTCTCCGACAAGGAGTCCTTTGGCATGACCCGCCGCCTCGCCCGCGAGGAGGCCCTGCTGGTCGGCGGGTCGTGCGGCATGGCCGTGGTGGCCGCGCTCCGGGTCGCCCGGGCCGCCGGGCCGGACGACGTGGTGGTCGTGCTGCTGCCGGACAGCGGCAGGGGCTACCTGTCGAAGATCTTCAACGACGAGTGGATGGCCGACTACGGCTTCCTGACGACGTCGAGCGACGAGGGGCTGATCGGCGACGTGCTGAGCCGAAAGGCGCCCGGTCTGCCGGAGTTCGTGCACGTCCACCCGCATGAGTCGGTCGGCACGGCCATCGCCGCCATGCGGGAGTACAGCGTGTCGCAGCTTCCGGTCATGAAGGAGGAGCCGCCCGTCATGGCGGCCGAGGTCGTCGGCTCGATCGTCGAGCGCGATCTGCTGGAGGGCCTCTACCGGGGCAGGCTGCACTCGGACGACCCGATCGGTAACCACATGTCCGCGCCGCTTCCCATGGTCGGCTCGGGCGAGCCGGTGGCCCGCGCGGTGGAGGCGCTGGAGAAGGCCGACGCCGCCGTGGTGCTCGACGACGGCAAGCCGGTCGGCCTCCTCACCCGGCAGGATCTGCTGACCTTCCTTGCGGGCCGCTGAAGCTCGGGTGAACGTTAGGAAACCTTCCTAACGAAAGTTGACATCGTGGGAGGCGCTTGCCACGATGCCGGGTAACGGCTTGGCGCGGCGTCCAGGACTCCACGAGGACGTGACGCGCTCAGTGAGATCTGCCCCGGCCGTCTAGGGAGTGCCCGGCGTCGCCTCGCGCGTCGTCGGACGCGCCCCGGTCCGTCGTGGTCTCTCACCCCCAGGAGACAGCCGTGTCCCCACTCTTCCGCCGAAACCGGTACGGCGCAGCCGCCGCAGCCGGAGTGCTTCTCGCCGGTGTGCTCACCGGTCTCACCGGTCTCACTGTCACAGCCGAGCACGCCGACGCCGCCGAGACCCTGCTGTCGCAGGGCAAGCCGGCGACGGCCTCCTCGGCCGAGTCCTCGTCCTACGCCGCGTCCTACGCGGTGGACGGCAACACCACCTCGACCCGGTGGGCGTCCGCCGAGGGCCACGACCCCGAGTGGCTGAGCGTCGACCTCGGCGCCGCCTTCTCGATCTCCCGCGTCAAGCTGTACTGGGAGGCCGCCTACGCCAAGGCGTACCAGGTGCAGACGTCCACCGACGGCACCGCCTGGACGACCGTCTACTCCACCACCACGGGAGACGGCGGCACGGACGACCGGACCGGCCTGTCGGGCACCGGGAGGTACGTCCGAGTCCTCGGCACCGCCCGCGGCACGTCCTACGGCTACTCCCTCTACGAGGTGCAGGTGTACGGCGAGGCCGGGGCCACGCCCAGCCCGAGTCCGAGCCCCAGCCCGAGCCCCAGCCCCAGCCCGAGCCCCAGCCCGAGCCCCAGCCCGAGCCCCAGCCCGAGCCCCAGCCCCAGTCCCAGTCCGAGCCCCAGCCCCAGTCCCAGTCCCACGCCGACGGTTCCGGCGGGCGGTGACTACCAGGCCGAGAACGCGACGCTGTCGCAGGCGGCGGTGTTCACCAACCACACCGGATACACCGGCACCGGGTTCGTCGACTACGTCAACGTGGCGGGCGGGTCCATCGAGTGGACGGTGAACGCGGCCACGGCGGGCAACGCGACGCTCGCCTTCCGGTACGCCAACGGCACCACGGCCAACCGGCCGGTGGACATCGCGGTCAACGGGACGGTCGTGGCGAGCCTGGTCTTCCCGCCGACCGCCAACTGGGACACCTGGGCGACGGCGAGTGCCGTGGCGGCGCTGCCCGCCGGGACGAGCAAGATCCGCGCCACGGCGACCGGCGCCGCCGGCGGCCCGAACGTCGACAAGCTCACCGTGACCCCCGGTGGGGCCTCGCCGTCCCCCTCGCCGTCTCCCTCTCCCTCGCCGTCTCCTTCCCCGTCTCCTTCACCGTCGCCCAGCGGGCCGGGTGGCGCGTTCACGGTCGTCGCGGCAGGTGACATCGCGGCACAGTGCACGGCCTCATCGAGTTCCTGCGCCCACCCCAAGACGGCGGCGCAGGTCCAGGCGATCAACCCGGACTTCGTCCTCACGATGGGCGACAACCAGTACGACGACGGCACGATCGCCGATTTCCGCAATTACTACGACACCTCGTGGGGCAAGTTCAAGAGCAAGACGCACCCGGCGGCGGGCAACCACGAGAGCTATGACCCCGCCGGGTTCGAGGCGGGCTACAAGTCCTACTTCGGGGCGATCGCGTTCCCGGCCGGCAAGAGCTACTACAGCTTCAACCAGGGCAACTGGCACTTCATCGCGCTCGACTCGAATATCTTCGACCAGACCGCGCAGATCGACTGGCTGAAGGCCGACCTCGCGGCCAACACCAAGGGCTGCGTCGCCGCCTACTGGCACCACCCGCTGTTCAGCTCCGGCGAGCACGGCAACGACCCGGTCAGCAAGCCGGTCTGGCAGATCCTGTACGCCAACAAGGCCGACCTGATCCTCAACGGCCATGACCACCACTACGAGCGGTTCGGCCCGCAGAACCCCTCCGGCGCGGCCGACCCCAACGGCCTGGTCGAGCTGCTGGGCGGCATGGGCGGCGCCGACCCGTACCAGATCGTCAACGTCCAGCCCAACAGCCAGTTCCGGCTGAGCGGCGCGTACGGCGTGGCGAAGCTGACGTTCACCGACACCACCTACTCCTGGCAGCTCATCGGCACCGACGGCAAGGTCAAGGACTCCAGCCCGACCTACACCTGCCACTGATGCAGATCTCCGCGACCCGGCGACCTGTGCGCCGGGTCCTGATCCTGGTCGCGGCCGTCATCGTGCTCGCCACGGTGGCGGCCGCGTACACGGCCATCGCGGCCAGGCGTCACCCACAGCCCGTGGCGCGGGCCCTGGATCTCGCTACGGCCGGCCGGCTGCTGTTCGTGTCGGGCGGCCGGGTGGCGTCCGCGCCCCTGGGCGGCGGCTCGCCGGGGACGCGGACGGTGAGCGGCACGACCTGCCAGCGGTTCTACGCGGCGGCGGGCACCGGCCTCTGCCTCGTGGTCACGACGGGCCCGGTGCCCGCGACGTACGCGAAAGTCCTCGACCGCTCGATGAGGGAGGTCCGGCGGATCCAGACCGCCGGGGTCCCGAACCGCGCCCGCGTGTCGGCCAGCGGGCGCATGGTGTCGTGGACGGTCTTCGTCGCAGGGGACTCCTACAACCAGGGCGGGTTCTCCACCTGGACCGGAATCCTCGACACCAGGACCGGCTACGCCGTACCGAACATGGAGAACATCCAGCTCTACATCGACGGCAGGCGCTACCGCTCGCCGGACGTGAACTACTGGGGCGTCAACTTCGCCGCCGACGACAACCGCTTCTACGGGACCGTCTCGACCAGGGGAAAGACCTACCTGATCGAGGGCGACTACGGGAAATGGGAGGCGCGGGCCCTGCGGGAGAACGCCGAGTGCCCGTCGCTGTCGCCCGACGGCACCCGCCTGGTCTTCAAGAAGCGGGTCCGGCCGGGCCCCTGGCGGCTGTACGCGCTCGACCTGGCCACGATGAGGGAGACGCCGCTCGCGGAGCCGGAGAGCGTCGACGACCAGGCGGCCTGGCTCGACGGCGACACGGTCATGTACGGCAAGCGGGGGTCCGTCTGGGCGGTCCCCGCCGACGGGACCGGCGCTCCTCGCCTGCTCCTCACCGGGGCCTCCTCGCCCGTCGCGGTCGGCCCGGCACAGCCGGTCGCGGCGGTACGGCACAGCCGGCAGTGACGGGTACGGCACGGCCGGGGCGGGTCGCCGGGAGCACGGCGGCCCAGCGGCTACGCTCGTCCTCATGAACGAAGGCTTCGAGACGCTCGCCATCCACGCTGGTCAGGAGGCGGACCCCTATACGGGCGCGGTGGTGCCGCCCATCTACGCCGTGTCCACCTACAAGCAGGACGGCGTGGGCGGCCTGCGGGCCGGATACGAGTACAGCCGCTCGGCCAACCCGACCAGGACGGCGCTGGAGGAGGCCCTGGCCGCCGTCGAGGGCGGCGCGCGCGGGCTGGCGTTCGCGTCCGGCCTGGCCGCCGAGGACACGCTCCTGCGCACCGTGTGCAAGCCGGGCGACCACGTCCTCATCCCGGACGACGCGTACGGCGGCACCTACCGGCTGTTCGCGAAGGTCCTGGAGCGGTGGGGCCTGGCCTTCGACCCGGTCCCGGTCGGGGATCTTGACGCCGTCCGCGCCGCCGTACGGCCCGGCACCCGGGCGATCTGGGTGGAGACCCCGACGAACCCGCTGCTCGGCATCGCCGACATCGCCGGGCTCGCGCAGATCGCCCACGAGGCGGGCGCGCTGCTGCTGGTCGACAACACGTTCGCCTCGCCGTACCTGCAGCAGCCGCTGGGGCTGGGCGCCGACGTGGTGGTCCACTCGACGACCAAGTACGTCGGGGGGCACTCGGACGTCGTCGGCGGCGCCCTGGTGACCGGTTCGGCGGAGCTGGGGGACCGGCTCGCCTACCACCAGAACGCGATGGGCGCGGTCGCCGGGCCGTTCGACGCGTGGCTGACCCTGCGCGGCCTCAAGACGCTGGGCGTCCGGATGGACCGGCACTGCGACAACGCCGAGCGCGTGGTCGACCTGCTGCTGTCCCACGAGAAGGTGTCCCAGGTGCTCTACCCGGGGCTGCCCGAGCACCCCGGCCACGAGGTCGCCGCCAAGCAGATGAGGCGCTTCGGCGGGATGGTCTCGTTCCGGGTGGCCGGCGGCGAGGAGGCGGCCGTCGAGATCTGTAACCGGACCAGGCTGTTCACCCTCGGGGAGTCGCTCGGCGGCGTCGAGTCGCTGATCGAGCACCCCGGCCGGATGACCCACGCCTCGGCCGCGGGGTCTCCCCTGGAGGTCCCCGCCGACCTCGTCCGCCTGTCCGTCGGCATCGAGACGATCGACGACCTCCTCGCGGACCTGTCCTCCGCTTTGGGCTAGGGGTTGAAGAAGACCATCAGGAAGAGGATGACGAGCCAGATCAGGGCGGTGACGCCGGAGAGAGCGGCGATCCGCCCGGTCTGCATCCTCGCGTCGTCCTCCCGGCTTTCGGTGGTCAGCGCCAGGATGGCACTCCGCTGATCACGGTCGATGATCACCAGCAGCACCGCCGCCACGATGAACAGCGTCATCGAGGCCGACAGGTACGGCTTGGCGAGCGCGCTCCGGCCCAGGAGCAGCCCGAAGAGGAACACGCCGAGCGTGAGCAGGCCGAAGAGCCGGGTCGACCGGCTCAGGTAGCGGAGGACGTTGACGTCACGCGCCCGGATGTAGCGGGGCGTGACGCTTGTCACCGCCGTCAACGGGCCGATGGCGAAGATCGCGAAGCCTATGTGCAGCCACAGCAGCAGCTTGTCGGGAAACGACATGGGCCTGAGGTTATCGCCTGATTGATCGGATCGGCCTCACTTGCGCCGTCTGGCTCGCAGGAAGTCGCTGACGACGTACTCGCCGAGGCGTTCGGCGCTGGGGGCGAACACCCGTCCCCCGTTGCGCCGGGCCACCTCGTCGACGAAGTCCCGCAGCCGCTCGTCGGCCGCCAGCATGAACACGTTGAGGGTCGCCCGCCGCCGGGTCATCTTGTCCACTTCGGCGAGCGTCAGCTCCAGAGTCTCCGCCGACGGCGGCCAATCGAAGCGCGGCACGCCGTTGCGCATGAGGTGAGCGGTGGGCTCGCCGTCGGTGACCACGAGGACCACGGGCTCGAAATCCGGGTGCCGGTCGAGGTGACGGCCCGCGATGAGCAGCGCGTGATGCAGGTTGGTGCCCTGGACCATGTCCCATTCCAGGCCGGCCAGCTCCTCGGCCTGGAGTACCCGGGCGTAGTTCGAGAACCCGATGATCTGCACCGCGTCCTGGGGGAACTTCGTGGCCACCAGCGCCTGGAGCGCCAGCGCGGTCTGCTTGGCCACCGCCCACGTGCCGCGCAGGGCCATCGAGTACGACAGGTCGACCAGAAGGCACACGGCCGCGGCGGTCCGCCGTTCGGTCTCCGCCACCTCGAAGTCGTCCACGGACAGCTCGACCCGCGCGGGCGTGCCGGTCAGAGTTCCAGTACGGCTCCCGCCGCGTCGCACGCCGTTGACCACGGTCCGCACGACGTCGAGGGGCTGCTCGTCGCCGAACCGCCAGGGCCGGCTCGCCCCCGTGAGCTCGCCGGCCGTCCCCGCGTCCCGCTGGTCGTGGTCTCCGCGGCGGCCCGCTTCGAGCGACGAGAAGACCCGCCGGAGGGCGGTCTCGCCCAGGCGGCGGACCGCCTTGGGGGTGAGCTCCAGCTTGCCGCGATGGCGCCGGAGGTAGCCCTGGGCCTCCAGCTCCCGCTCGACCTGCCGCAGGGCCTCCAGGTCGTCCACGGCGGAGCGGCCCAGTGCCCGCCGGATGGCGTCCTCATCGACGTCGTCGAGCCGGGCGCCCGGATAGTCCTGCCGGAGAGAGGTCTCCAGATCGCCCAGGTCGGCCAGGTCCTGAAGCGCCGTCACGGCGTCGCCCATGCCCATCGGGTCCTCACCGGAGACCCGTTCGGGAGTTCCCCAGGCGAGGTCGGGGCGACGGGAGTAAAGGGCGTCCCCGAGGCGGCGCATCTGCTCGGCGAGCCCGGCCTGCTCCAACGTCTGGTCGATCAGCGCGGCCAGCTCCTCGCGCTGCTCCGGCGTCAGCGAGGCCAGCAGCCGCTGAGCCGCCGCCGCTCGCCGGGCCAGTGTGTCGACCAGCTCCTCCAGGTTCCGGGGATTCTCGGGGAACATCTCCCCATATTTCTCCATGAACCGGTCGAAATCCTGCTGCGTGTGCTCGCCTCGCGAGTCACGGTCCAGCATGTCGTTGAGGTCGGACATCATCTGGCGGACCCGCTCCATCGCGGCCGGGTCGGGGTTGGCCAGCGCGTCGCGCATGCCGCGGAACTGGCTGTCCAGCACCTCCCTGCGCAGCAGATCGCGCAGCTCCTCGAACGTCTGCCGGGCGGCGGCCGAGCGCCAGTCGTAGGAGCTCAGCTCCTGGATGGCCCTGGCCGTGTCCGAGGGCAGCGCGTCGAGCGCCGCCTCCCGGAACCGGGCGTCGTCGGAGGGATCCGGGAACAGTTCCGAGCGCTCCTGGCCGATCGCCTTGTCGAGCAGGGCGCGGGCCCGCTCCAGCGTCCCGTCGAGCCGCGTGTTCTCCCGCAGCTCACGGCGGCGCTGCCGTACCTGGCGGAGCAGGTCGTCCAGGCCGCGCCGGTCCGGGGCGCCCGGCAGGCCGCGCTTCAGCAGGTCCCGCAGGGCGTCGAGCGGAGTCGAGCCCGACAGGATCGCGTCGCCCATGTCGTCGAGCGCCGAGCGCACGTCGTACGGCGGAGCCAGCGGATCGGGCCCGTCGTCATATGCGCCGTACCGGTAAGCCATCTATTTACGCCCTCATGTCCGGTAGACCGCTCCGCCCGCCAGCTCGTCCTTCGACAGGCGGCGCATCAGGTAAAGCCCCTCCAGGGCGAACTCCAGCGCGGCGGCGGCGTGGCCGGGGGACTCGTCGCCCTCGCCCATGCCGAGCCGCGACATCATCTTCGACAGGCCGTCGACCTTGCCGACGCGGCGCAGCAGCTCGGTGGCCGGGACGAGCTCGCCCGACTCGACCTGGACGCCTTCGGAGAACTTGTCGAGCAGCGGCGTCAGGTCCATCCCGCCCAGGGACCCGCGGAACGTCTCGGACGTCGCCCGGCGCAGCAGATGGGCCAGCACCTCGATCTCCCGGCCCTCCTCGCTGACCTCGAACTCGACCTTGCCGCGCAGCGTGTGAACCACGCCGGGCAGGTCGCACACCCGTGTCACCGGCCGTTCCTCGCCGGACAGCGCGGCCCGCCGTACGGCTGACGCGGCGGCGGTCTCGGCGGCGGCGATGGAGAAGCGCGCGGAGACGCCGGAACGGGAGTCCACGGCGGTCGACTCGCGGACGAGCCGGGTGAACCGGGCGATGACCTCCAGCAGGTGGTCGGGGAGATCGGCCCCCAGCTCGGACAGCGCGGCCTCCTGCCGGATCAGGACCAGCTCGTCCTCGATCGACAGCGGGTAGTGGGTGCGGATCTCCGCTCCGAACCGGTCCTTCAGCGGCGTGATGATGCGGCCGCGGTTGGTGTAGTCCTCGGGGTTCGCGCTGGCGATCAGCAGGATGTCCAGAGGGAGCCGCAGGTTGTAGCCCCGGACCTGGATGTCCCGCTCCTCCAGCACGTTGAGCAGCGACACCTGGATCCGCTCGGCCAGGTCAGGCAGCTCGTTGACCGAGAACACGCCCCGGTTCGTGCGGGGCACCAGGCCGTAGTGGACGGTCTCCGGGTCTCCCAGCGTGCGCCCCTCGGCGATCTTGATGGGGTCGACGTCGCCGATCAGGTCGCCGACCGAGGTGTCCGGAGTGGCCAGCTTCTCGCCGTAGCGGTCGTCACGGTGCTTCCAGGCGACCGGAAGGCCGTCGCCGAGGTCGGCGGCCAGCCGCAGGCACCGCACGCACACCGGGTCGTAGGGGTGGTCGTTGATCTCACAGCCGGCGACGACCGGCGACCACTCGTCGAGCAGCTCGGTGACCGTGCGGATGAGCCGGGTCTTGCCCTGGCCGCGCTCGCCGAGCAGCACCAGGTCGTGGCCCGCGATCAGGGCCCGTTCGAGGTGCGGCAGGACCGAGTCGTCGAAGCCGACGATGCCGGGAAACCGGGGCTCGCCGGCGCGCAGCCGCGCCAGCAGGTTCTCCCGGATCTCGGCTTTGACCGTCCGGTGGACGTGTCCACTCTCGCGCAGTTCACGCAGAGTGCTGGACGCAGGCGCGGGCGATTTGTGCACGCTGTCGAGACTACGTCCCCATAGTGGGATCCGGCATCCCGGTTGGCCGGATCCGGATTTCGGATCTTCACCATCGTGTGACGCATCGTGTGCGTTGTTGTCCGCGTAGTGGGGAGAATCGGCAAGAAGGACTACTCCCAACTGAGGGGGCGAGACGATGGCGGTAATGACGAGCCGCTTCGCCGACGGTCTCGCCGTGGGGACCAACCTGGTGGACACCGCCGAGGCCGCGATCCGCCAGGCGCTGGCCGGCCTGTCCGGCCCGCCTGACCTGGTGTGCTTCTTCATCTGCGGCGACGATCCCGACGACGTCGGCCGCGCGGGACAGCGGGCCATGGCCATGGTGCCGGGCGCCCACGTGATCGGGTGCAGCGCGACAGGCGTGATCGGGGCCGGGCAGGGAGTGGAGCTGCAGCCCGCGGTCAGCGCCTGGGCCGCGTCCCTCGGCGACACGAAGATCACCACATTCGCCCTGGAGACTCTGCGCGCGGACGACAGGTTCGTGGTCGTCGGCCTCCCCGAGCGCGGCGCCGACGATCAGGTGGCCATCCTGCTCGCCGACCCCTACAGCTTCCCCACCGACGCGTTCATCGAGCACTCGAGCGAGGCGCTGGGCAGCCTCCCGATCATCGGCGGCCTGGCCAACGGCCTGCAGGGCCGCGGGTCGGTACGGCTGTTCGCCGACGGGGAGATCCACGAGGAAGGGGCGATCGGAGTGGTCCTCGGCGGCCCGGTTAGCATCGGGACCGTGGTGAGCCAGGGATGCCGTCCGATCGGGCCGTCCATGGTGGTCACCCGCGCGGAGGACAACCTGCTTCTCGAGCTCGCCGGCCAGCCGGCCCTCGCCCGCCTGGAGGACATCGTCAGCGCCCTCGACGAGGACGACCGCGAGCTGGTCGCCTCCGGGTTACAGATCGGCGTCGCCATGGACGAGTACGCCGAGCGCCACGAGCGCGGCGACTTCCTCATCCGCGGGGTGCTCGGCATCGACCCGGAACGGGAGGCCGTCGCAATCGGTGACGTGCTGGAGGTCGGCAGGACCGTCCGCTTCCAGGTCAGGGACGCCGAAACCGCCGACGAAGACCTCTACGAACTGCTCGACGCCCACGTGGAGCGGGCCGGCCGGGTCGACGGCGCCCTGCTGTTCTCCTGCAACGGCCGCGGCTCGGCGATGTTCGGCTCCGCCGACCACGACGCGCTCGCCGTACGGGACACACTCGGCCCCATAGGCGTCGCCGGGTTCTTCGCCGCGGGCGAGGTCGGCCCTGTCGGGGGCCACAACCACGTCCACGGCTTCACCGCATCCATACTGGTGTTCTCCTCGCAGGCGGCTCCGGCCGCGGGAGCGTGAAAGTGGCAGACCTGGTGCTGGCCGTCGACATCGGCGGGACGAAATTCGCGGCGGGCCTCGTCGGGCCGGACGGGGAGCTGGTGTCCTCGGCCCGGGCCACCACCCCTCCTGACGGTGACGCCGAGAGCCTGTGGGAGGCGCTCGACGCCCTGCTCGACGGCCTCGGCGCCCCCGAGGACGTGACCGGCGTGGGGATCGGCTGCGGCGGCCCCATGACCTGGCCGTCCGGCGAGGTGTCACCGCTCAACATCACCGGCTGGCGGGGCTTCCCGCTCCGCGAGCGGATCGCCGCCCGGTTTCCCGGCCTGCCGGTCCGCATCCACAACGACGCCATCTGCCTCGCCATCGCCGAGCACTGGCGCGGAGCCGGCCAGGGAAGCGACAACATGCTCGGCATGGTCGTCTCCACCGGCGTCGGAGGCGGGCTCATCCTCGGCGGCCGCCTCATCGACGGCGGAACCGGCAACGCCGGCCACATCGGGCACGTGGTCGTCGAGCCCGAAGGGACACCGTGCCGCTGCGGCAGCCGTGGCTGCCTGGAGGCGATCGCCCGCGGCCCAGGCCTCGCCGAATGGGCCCTCGAGCAGGGCTGGACTCCGGGGGCCCGCGCCGACGAAGGCGAGGGCCTCTACCAGGAGGCCGCCACCGCCACCGCACGCAGGCTCGCCGGCGACGCCGCCGCCGGAGACCCGATCGCGCTGGCCGCCATGACCCGCGCCGGGCGCGCGCTCGGCCTCGCCATCGCCTCCGCCACCAACCTGTGCGACCTCGACGTGGTGACCGTCGGCGGCGGGCTCTCCCAGGCCGGGCCGCTGCTCTTCGACCCCCTCGAAAAGACGCTACGCGAGCACACGCGCATGGATTTCGCCGGGCGGGTCCGGGTGGTCCCCGCCTCACTCGGCCAGGACGCCGGACTCATCGGCGCCGCCGCCCTCGTCCTCGCCGCAGACAGGTACTGGTCGCCTGCTTGATTGCCGCGCCTTCGGCGAGGCGGGTTCGGGGCGCCTTTGAGGCCGCGTCTTCCCTCGTCGCTCGGGGTCGCTCGTTCCTCGCTCCCCACTCGACTCCTCAGTCCAGACACCGCCGCGTCCCTCTGCGTCTAATTGCCGCGCCTTCGGCACGGCGGGTTCGGGGCGCCTTTGAGGCCGCGTGGTCGTGCCGGAGGCGCGCGATGAGCACGGCCCTCATCGCTCGGGTCGCTCGTGCCTCACTCCCCACTCGCTCCTCAGTCCAGACACCGCCGCGCCCCTCTGTGTCTAATTTGCCGCGCCTTCGGCACGGCGGGTTCGGGGCGCCTTTGAGGCCGCGTCTTCCCTCGTCGCTCGGGGTCGCTCGTTCCTCGCTCCCCACTCGACTCCTCAGTCCAGACGCGGCCGCGCCCCTCGCACACGGGTTGGCCGCGGAAGAGCCACTACCGCGCCCCCTCGCGGATGGGGTGGGCTCGGGGAGCGATCGCTGGGTCCCTTGCGTTCATGGTGTTGGTGATCCTGGGAAGATGGCCTCATGGCTGTTCCACAGGTGACGTACGACGATGTCGTCGCCGCACGCGAGCTCCTCAAGGGCGTAGCAGCCCAGACTCCGGTTGTGCACTCCCGCGTGCTGTCGGAGACGGTCGGGGGTGCGGTCCACCTCAAGTGCGAGAACCTTCAGCGGTCCGGGTCGTTCAAGGTCCGCGGGGCGTACGTGCGCATCGCCCGGCTGACCGACGAGGAACGGGCGCGAGGCGTGGTCGCCGCCAGCGCCGGCAACCACGCGCAGGGCGTGGCGCTCAGCTCTGGGCTGCTCGGCGCCAAGTCCACCGTCTACATGCCGGAGGGCGCGCCGCTGCCGAAGGTCGAGGCGACCCGGGCGTACGGCGCGGATGTCATCTTCGCCGGGCACACGGTTGACGTGGCGCTCCAGGCGGCCCGGGAGCATGCCGACAGGACCGGCGCGGTCTTCATCCACCCGTTCGACCACCCTGACGTCGTCGCCGGCCAGGCCACGATCGGGCTGGAAATCCTGGAGCAGCTTCCCGACGCGGCCACGATCGTGCTGCCGATCGGCGGCGGCGGGCTGGCCGCCGGGGTCGCGCTCGCCGTGAAGTCACTGCGGCCGGGGATCAGGGTTGTCGGAGTTCAGGCCGAGCGCGCCGCCGCCTACCCGGAGTCGCTCGCGGCCGGGCATCCGATCATGGTGGAGCCCTCCTCGACGATGGCGGACGGGATCGCGGTGGGCAGGCCCGGCGAGCTGCCGTTCGAGCTGATCCACTACCTGGTGGACAGGGTGGTCACCGTCTCGGAGGAGTCGCTGTCGCGGGCGCTGCTGCTCTGCCTGGAGCGCTCGAAGCTCGTCGTAGAGCCCGCGGGGGTCGCCGGGGTGGCCGCGCTGCTCGACCAGCCGCACGCCTTCGAGCCGCCCGTGGTGGCGGTGCTCTCAGGCGGCAACATCGACCCGCTGCTGCTCGCCCGGGTCCTCCGGCACGGCCTCGCCGCCGCCGGGCGCTACCTGGCCTTCCGGATCCGGCTGGCGGACCGGCCGGGCGCCCTCGCGTCGCTCCTCGGCAGGCTGGCCGAGCTCGGGACCAACGTGCTCGACGTGGTCCACGAGCGGGTCGGCGCCCGCCTGCACCTCGAGGAGGCGGAGGTCCTGCTCCAGTTGGAGACCAGGGGTCCGGCGCACTGCGACGAGGTGCTGAGCGCGCTCAGGCGCGACGGCCACAAGCTGATCTTCTCCTGAGCCCCGATCCCGAGCCCCGATCCCGAGCCCCGATCCCGAGCCCCGCGTCAGGTCACCGGCGCGGGACGCCGGGGCTGGTACAGCCAGGCGTCGAAGAGGCCGTCGAGCTTCTTGCCGGACATGTGCTCGGCCAGCGCGACGAACTCCTCGGTGGTGGCGTTGCCGTACCGGTGGGCGGCGGTCCACTTCTTCAGCAGCGCGAAGAACGTCGCGTCGCCGATCTCCCTGCGCACGGCGTGGAGGGTCATCGCCCCCCGCGTGTAGACCGAGCCGTTGAACAGGTCGGTCCGCTGGGCCCGGCCGGGCGGGACGTTCCAGATCGGGTCGAGGTTGTTCGCGTAGTAGGACCGGAACAGCGCGTCGGCGGTCTGGCCGCCCCGGTGCTCCGACCAGAGCCACTCCGCGTAGGTCGCGAAGCCCTCGTTCAGCCACAGGTCCTTCCACCGCGTGATGCTCACGGAGTCCCCGAACCACTGGTGGGCCAGCTCGTGGGCGATGATCCCGGTGTCGGGGGTGAAGCCGCCGTAGATGGGTTTCGTCTGGTTCTCCAGGGCGTATCCGGCGGAGTAGTTGTCCACCACGCCGCCCGTCGAGGAGAACGGGTAGGGCCCGAACATGGTCGTCCAGTAGTCGGTGATCTTCGCGGAGGCCGTGTAGAGGTTGTCGAGCGAGCCGTGGAACGCCGGATCGACGGCCGCGTAGACGGGGATCCCCAGGTCGCTGGTGCCGGTGCGGACCTCGAATTTTCCGGTGGTCATCGTGGCCAGGTAGGTCGCCATGGGGTGCTTCTCGCGCCAGGCGAACGTCGTCCTGCCGTCGCTCGTCTTCGGCTGGGCGTCCATCTCGCCGTTGGCGATCGCCGTCAGCCCCTCGGGCACTGTGATCTTGAAGTCGTAGGTCGCCTTGTCCGACGGGTGGTCGTTCGACGGGAACCAGGTCTTGGCCCCGTTGGGCTCGCAGGTGACGAACGACCCGTCCGTGGTCGCGATGAACCCGTAGGTGCCCAATCCGGCGTAGTTGCGCACGGGGTCGGGCACGCCCGCGTAATCGACCGTCACGTCGAACCGGGCGCCGCTCTTGATCCGCCCGGGGGCGGTGACGGTCAACTCGTCCTCGCGCCGGCCGAACTGGGCGACCGCGCCGTTGACCGTCACCCGGCTCACGGTGAGCCCGTGCAGGTCGAGGTCGAAGGCGGTCAGATCCTGTACGGCTCTCGCCCGGATGGCAGCGCTGCCTTCGAGCCGCTTGGACGCCGGGTCGTAGGAGAGTTTCAGGCCGTAGTGGTCGACGTCGTAGCCGCCGTTGCCGTCCTGCGGGAAGTCGGAGTCGCCGACTCCGGGAGCGCCCACCGTGTCCCCGGCAGGCAGGGCCTTGACGCCTCCCGAGGCCGCGTCAAGGGTGGGCGCAGCCGCGGCGGCCGCTCCCTCGGACGCCGAGCAGGCCGTCGCGAGGCCCAGGAACGGGGCGATCAGGGAGACGGCGGTGGTCAGCGTTGTCGCGAATCGGTGAGCAGCCATATGTCAAGCCACCTTACGTGAGGTGGGTTCCCAGGTCAGGCATCCACCACCAGGGTTTTCGCGGCCTTGTCGTGGAGGGCCTGCTTCCTGCGGTCGAACAGGATCCAGGCGAGATCGATGATCCCGAGGCAGCACAGCCAGGCCAGGAGGATCTCCACGACCTGCCGGACGGCGATCTGTCCTTTCGCGGCGGGCTCCCCGGTCTCCCGGACTACGCGCATGCCGAACGCCTTCTTGCCGAGCGTCTGGCCGTTCCAGAACGACTGGAGCAGCCAGAAGTAGAGGAAGCCGATGAGGCCGGCGAGGAAGGTGTGGGTGACGTTCACCCGGGAGGCCGTGCCCGTCGCCGTGTCGGAGACGACTTTCCATTCGGTCCAGGTGAACGGGGCGGAGAGCGCGGCCACGATGATCCCGTCGGTCACCCCGGCGAACAGGCGGCGCCACCGCCCGGCGAGCGGCGGGGCCGCCGGGCCGAACGGCGGTGGAGTCCACGGCACCCGCGGTTCCTCGTACGGACCCTCGTACGGGCCGCCCGGAGGCGGCGGTGGTGCGCCCATGGCTGGTAGGTCACCACGCCGCCTTCCGGGCAAAGCCGTGGACACGCAAAGGCTTCACAGGGTGCCGCGGACGGCCTGCTCCCGCTCGATGGCCTCGAAGAGCGCCTTGAAGTTGCCCTTGCCGAAGCCGAGCGAGCCGTGGCGCTCGATCAGTTCGAAGAAAACGGTGGGCCGGTCCACCACCGGCTTGGTGAAGATCTGCAGCAGGTAGCCGTCCTCGTCGCGGTCGACCAGGACCCGCCGCTTCTTGAGCTCCTCGACCGGCGCCCGGACCTCACCGATGCGGGCGCGGAGCTTCGGGTCCTCGTAGTAGGAGTCGGGCGTGTCGAGGAACTCCACGCCGGCCTGCCGCATGTAGTCCACCGTGGCGAGGATGTCGTTGGTGGCCAGCGCGATGTGCTGCACCCCCGGGCCGCCGTAGAACTCGAGGTACTCCTCGATCTGCGACTTCTTCTTGCCGGCCGCGGGCTCGTTCAGCGGAAACTTGACCTTGCGGGTGCCGTCGGCGACGACCTTGGACATCAGGGCCGAATACTCGGTCGCGATGTCGTCGCCGATGAACTCCGCCATCTTGGTGAAGCCCATGATCCGCTCGTAGAAGTCCACCCATTCGTCCATGCGCTCAACGTTGCCGACGCAGTGATCGACCCCCTGGAACAGCCTGCCGTTCCTGACGTCCGGAGGGGCCACGAGGGGCTGGGCGGCGACGTACCCGGGCAGGTAGGGGCCGGCGTAGTTCGACCGGTCGACGAACGTGTGCCTGGTCTCGCCGTACGCCGCGATCGCGGCCAGCACCACCTTGCCGTGATCGTCCTCCAGGACGTGCGGCTCGGCCACTCCCGTGGCCCCCCGCTCCAGGGCGTGCCGGTAGGCGGCCTCCGCGTCCGGCACGTCGATCGCGAGGTCGATGACGCCGTCGCCGTGCTCGGCCACGTGCCTGGCGAGCGGCGTGCCCGGCCGTACGGACCCGCGCAGCTCGAACCGCGCCGAGCCGGACACCAGCACGTACGCCACCTCGTCGGGGCTGCCGGTCTCGGGCCCCCGGTATGCCGCCAGGCGCATGCCGAAGGCGGTCGAGTAGTAGTGCGCGGCCTGCTTCGCGTTGCCCACCGCGAAGACGACCGCGTCCATGCCGTGTACCGGAAAGACATCGTTCATGAGTCCACTCTCGACCGGGATGACCAAATTGTGCAAGAGTGAGATGATTTGATGGACAATTTGCTCACCAGCTAACCCCGGTCGGAGGCAAATATTGTGACGATTGATCAGCTCGACGCCCGTCTCGTTTCCCTGCTGGCCGCCGAGCCCCGGATCGGGGTGCTGGAGTGCTCCCGCCGGCTCAATGTCGCGCGGGGCACGGTCCAGGCCCGGCTCGACCGGCTGGCCGCCCGGGGCGTCATCACGGGCTACGGCCCCGAGATCGACCCGGCGGCGCTGGGCTACGACGTGACGGCCTTCGTGACGCTGCAGATCCGCCAGGTCAGCGGGCACGTTCCGGTCGCCGACCGGCTGGCGCTCGTCCCCGAGGTGCTGGAGGTCCACACCATCACGGGCGGCGGCGACATGCTCTGCCGGGTGGTCGCGCGCAACAACGCCGACCTCCAGCGCGTCATCGACCTCATCGTCGACGTGGAAGGCGTCGTACGGACGTCATCGGTGATCGCCCTCGACACGCCCGTGCCGTACCGGACCCTTCCCCTGGTGGCCGCCGCCGGGAGTTAGGCCTGTCCCGCGCGGCGGTATCGGAATGTGCCGAGCATCGTTATCCATCGTTTACCGTGGTTCCATCCGCCCAGCTCACGGGTGTAAGCGGACATATCGGGGGTAACGCGTGCACAGCGGCGAGGAAGGTCCTGTGGAGCCGGACGAACCGGCCCGCGGGGAGGAGAACGCCGGGCGACACGGCCCGTTCACGCCGCCCGCCGTGCCGGTTCCCGCGCGCCCGAGGAAGAAGCGGCGGCGGCTGCTCCGGATCCTTCTCACCACCTTCGCCGCCGGCGTCCTCGCTCTCACCGCGATCGTCGCCGCCGTGTGGGCGCTGACCCCCATTCCCGACACCGCCCAGCCGCTCGCCACGGCCCAGGGCTCGGCCATCTACTACCGGGACGGCAAGACCGTGCTCGCCACCGAGGGCGTCAACCGGAAGAACGTGCCGCTCAGCCAGGTGCCGCAGGTCGTCAGGAGCGCCGTCATCGCCGCGGAGAACCGGACCTTCTACCAGGACAAGGGCGTCTCCCTCTCCGGCACGGCACGGGCCATGTGGTCCACGCTCACCGGCCACCAGCTCCAGGGCGGCTCCACGATCACCCAGCAGATGGTCCGCAACTACTACAGCGGCCTCGGCCAGGAACGTTCCATCGGGCGCAAACTCAAAGAGATCATGATCTCGTTGAAGGTCGACCGTTCGAAGTCGAAGGACTGGGTCCTGGAGCAATACCTCAACACGATCTACTTCGGCCGCGGCGCGTACGGCATACAGGCCGCCTCCCGGGCCTACTTCGCCAAGGACGTGCGCGACCTCACTCCCGCCGAGGGCGCCTACCTCGCCGCGGTGATCCAGCAACCGTCCAGGTTCGCCGACCCCCAGGGCGCGGACCTCGACGCGGTGCGCTCCCGCTGGAAGACCGTGGTCGACGGCATGGTGCAGACGGGCGCGCTCAGCCGAGACGAGGCCGGGCGGCAGACGTTCCCCGAACTGGCCACCCAGAAGGCCCCCCTCTCGCTCGGCGGCCAGAACGGCTACATGCTGGCCCAGGTGCGGGCCGAGCTGAACCGGATGGGCTACACCGACGAGGACATCAACCACGGCGGGCTGAAGATCACCACGACCTTCGACAAGAAGCTCATGGCCCTGGCCGCGCAGGCCGTGAAGTCGATCCTGCCGGACGACACGCCCAAGAACGTCAGGACCGGCCTGGCCGCCGTCGACCCGGACACCGGCGAGGTCGTCGCCTTCTACGGCGGACGCTACGAGACCAACCAGTACGACAACGCCTTCTCGGCCAAGGTCCAGGCCGGCTCGACCTTCAAGCCGTACACGCTGGCCGCCGCCCTGGAGGCCGGCTACGGGCTCGGCACCAGGGTCAACGGCAACTCGCCCATGCGGGTCGCCTCGGCCGAGATCCCCAACTCCGGCGGGAGGTCGTACGGCTCGGCCATCACGCTGGTCGACGCGACCCGCCACTCGGTCAACACGGCCTTCGTCGACCTCGGGCAGATTGTCGGGCTCAAGAAGGTCGCGGAGGCGGCGGAGGCCGCGGGCATCCCCGCGGGGCAGCTCGCGCCGCACGAGTCCGCCCCGACGTTCCCGCTGGGCGTGGCCTCGGTGAGCGCCGTCCAGCAGGCGTCCGGGTTCGGCACGTTCGCCGCTCACGGCGTCCACCACGCCGCCCACGTGATCCGGTCGGTGACCGACGCCAAGGGGCAGAAGAAGAAGGTCACCACCCCGGGGACGCGGGCGTTCAGCGAGGACACCGCCGCGGACACGACGTACGCCCTGGAGCAGGTCGTGCAGGGCGGCACCGGCACGGCCGCCCGCCTCTACGACCGGCCGGTGGCCGGCAAGACGGGCACCACCGACGAGTCGGCCGCCGTCTGGTTCACCGGCTACGTCCCGCAACTCTCGGTCGCGGTCAACATGTTCCGCGACGACAACAAGCCGGTGACCGTGCCCGGCTACGGGGAGTTGTACGGCGGAACGCTGCCCGCCGAGATCTGGAAAGAGTTCATGAGCGAGGCGATGGACGGCAAGCCCGTCAAGGAGTTCCCGGATCCCGTGTCCTGGGATCCCTATTACTACTGGGACGGGTACGGCAACAGCCGGTCCGCCCCGCCCGGCACGGGCACCGCGTCGCCGTACCCGGGAGACACCTGGGCGCCGGATCAGGACCCCTCGGAGGGCGGCACAGGTAACGGCCAGCCGGGCGATCCGGGCGTGGGCGTCCCCGGAGGCCCCGGTGACCAGCCCGGCGGCGGCGACCACGGCGACGGAGGTGGCGATCCCGGCGGAGGCCCCAGCGGCGACGGTCCGGGAGGCCGCGGCCCCGGAGGCGACGGTCCTGGAAACGGTGGTCCTGGAAACGGTGGTCCTGGAAACGGTGGCGGCCCGCCACCCGACGACGCCCCCGACGACGACTTCTAAATATTTGACTCACAGGTCCATAAAAATGCTAGGGTTACCTACGTGGGCAGGCCGAAACAGTTCGAACCGGACGTCGCCGTGGACAAGGCGATAGAGGTTTTCTGGCGCAAAGGGTACGGTTCGACCACACCTCAGGACCTGGTCGAGGCGCTCGGCATCGGGAAAGGGAGCCTCTACAACGCCTTCACCAGCAAGCATGCTCTGTTCGAGCTGGCCCTGCGGCGCTATGGCGAGCGGCGGGTGGCGACCCTGAGCGAACTGCTGGAGGAGCCCGGCGAGGTCAAGCCGCGGCTGCGTGTGGCCCTGATGAAGCTGACGGAAACCGATCCCGGCGGTGCGTACGGGCGTGGCTGCTTGGCCGTCAACACCGCGACCGAGTTGGCGGGCACCGATCAGGTGGCCGCCAAGGTGGTCGCCGGCGTCTTCGGTCAGATGGAGACAGTGCTGCAAGCGGCGATCGAGCGAGGTCAGCGCAACGGGGAGATCGATGCGGCCCGCGACCCCCGTGAGGTCGCGAGTTTGCTGTTGGGCACCGTCATCGGCATGAGTGTGCTGGCCAGGATCGGCGATGATTCGGGGCGGCTGACGAGGATGCTCGACGCCGTGCTCGCGACCCTCTGAGATTCGCGGTTTACGGCCGCCTTCAACATGCCCATTTTCTGTACCTGTAGTTCAAAAACAAAGGAGAAATGTCATGGTCCAAGTAGGGCTCTTCGTTCGGATCGAGGCCAAGCCCGGACACGAAGCAGAAGTCGAGGCCCAGCTCAAGGCGGCGCTCGCCGAGGTCGAAGAGGAGCCGGACACCACCGTCTGGCTCGCACTGCGCCTCGGACCGTCGACCTTCGCCGTCGTCGACGCGTTCCCGGACGAGACCGGCCGCCAGGCCCACCTGGAGGCCGGTCGGGCGAGGCTCGCCCAGGAACCGGGACACTTTGCTCAACCACCCACGATCGAGTACACCGACGTCATCGCCGCGAAGCTTCCCTCGCCGTCTGATGGATGACTAGCGGGCCAGTTCGGCGCGGAGGTCGGCGGGGGCGGTGACGGGAGCCCGGCAGGTGAAGCGACGGCACACGTACGCCGCCGGTTCGCCGCCGACCATGCCCCGCCCCTCAAGCAGCGGGACGTCCGGCGTTCCCGGGCCGAGGGCGACGACCAGGCCCGGGGCGTTGGACATGAGGGCGGCGCGGTGCAGCGCCCTGGTCCGGGGGTCGCCGGCGGGGCCGACGACGGCCACCTCGGCGGGGCCCGCCAGCGCCGCCTCCGCCACGGCCAGCCCCCACCCGGCGAACCTGGCGTACTTGTCGGCCAGCACGGACACCGCTCCGAGCGCCGCCTCGGCGGCCTCCCGGTGCCGGGCCGACCCGGTGAGCGCCGCGTAGGACAGCAGCGCGCCCGCCGCAGCGAACTGCCCCGACGGCGTGGCGTTGTCGGTCGGGTCCTGGGGCCGCTGGAACAGCCGCTCACCATCGTCGGCCGAGTCGAAGAACCCCCCAGCCCCGTCGGGGAACCGGATCAGCACGGTCTCCAGGAGATCGCCGGCCAGGTGGAACCACCGGGTCTCGCCGGTCACGCCGTAGAGCGTGAGAAAGCCCTCGGCCACATTCGCGTAGTCCTCCAGGACCCCGGGGTTGGTCCCCGCCCGTCCATCCCGGGAGGTCCGCAGCAGCCGCGCCGGCCCCCGCCCGTCGCCGTGCGGGTCGTCGGGACCGCCCATGTGCAGGTCGGCGAGCAGGACGGCCGCGGCACGGGCGGTCTCTACCAGGTCGGGCCGCTCGAACAGGGCTCCGGCCTCGGCGAGCGCCGCGATGACGAGCCCGTTCCAGGCCACGACGACCTTGTCGTCCCGTCCGGGCCGTGGCCTCTTCTCACGGGCGGCGCGCAGTGCCGTACGGACCCGGTCGAACCGGGCCTGGTCGTCGGGGTCGGCGAGGAGCTGGAGGACGGAGGTCCCGTGCTCGAACGTGCCCGTCACCTCGAACAACGAGGCCGCCCAGGCTCCGTCGTCGGCTCCCAGCACGTCGTGGAGCTGCTCGGGCGTCCAGACGTAGAACAGGCCCTCTCCGTGGGCGCCGTCCGGCCCCTCGCTGTCGGCGTCGAGCGCGGAGGCGAAGCCGCCCTCGGGCGTGCTCATCTCGCGGAGCAGCCAGTCGGCGGTCTCCAGGGCCACGCGTCTTGCCAGTACGGACCCGGTCGACCGCCACCAATGGGCGTAGACCCGCAGCAGCAGGGCGTTGTCGTACAGCATCTTCTCGAAATGGGGGACCACCCAGCCCGCGTCAACCGAGTAGCGGGCGAAGCCCCCGCCGAGCTGGTCGTACATGCCGCCCCTGGCCATGGCCTCCATCGTCGCGCCGGCCATGGCGAGGGCGTCGCTCGTGCCGTGCCGGAGAAGGAACTCCAGGACCATCGACGGCGGAAACTTGGGCGCGCCGCCGAAGCCGCCGCTCTCTGGATCGAAGCTCCCCGCGAGGTTCCGTACGGCATGCTCCAGCGTCTCGGTGGTCGGCAGCGGGCCCGACGGCAGGGCGGCCCGCTCGTTGAGCGCCTGGACGACGGCCGACCCCTGGGCGACGACGGCCTCCCGGTCGTTCCGCCAGGCCTCGGAGACCCCCTGGAGGAGCCGCTGGAACTGGGCGCGCGGGAAGTAGGTCCCCGTGTAGAACGGGTGGCCGTCGGGCGTGGCGAAGACCGTCATCGGCCAGCCGCCATGCCCGGTCATCGCCTGGGTGGCGGCCATGTAGACCGCGTCGACGTCGGGCCGCTCCTCCCGGTCGACCTTGACGTTGACGAACAGCTCGTTCATGAGCCGCGCGGTCGCCGTGTCCTCGAACGACTCATGCGCCATGACGTGGCACCAGTGGCAGGCGGAGTAGCCGACGCTGATGAGCAGGGGCACGTCCCGCCTGCTCGCCTCTCGCATCGCATCCTCTCCCCATGGCCACCAATCCACCGGATTGCCGGCATGTTGGAGGAGGTAGGGAGAGGTCTCACCACCCAGCCGATTCATACGATCAGCCTCTCACACCGTCAGAAGAGACAGATGCGGGTAAGGATTACGTGGTGGTCTCTCCGGCTGATGCGGTACTCGGCGATGCCGTAACCCCTGGGGATCAAGATCTCCCGCCAGTCGGGGTCGGCACCTACCTGATCGCTCCCGGATAGCCAGGGATTCTCGCGAATCGCGACCGTTAGCGCGGCCACTGTGGAGAAGACTTCCGCGGAGACGGCGGGGTCGGCGAGGGTGTCGCCCACGAGGTCGGAAGGGATGACAGGCCAGAGGTCGTCATCCGCGCTCACGGCGTGGTGCACTCCTTTCTGCGGCGGGCGATGTCGTCCATGGTCGTGGTCGGCAGCGTGCCCGCCTCGGCGGCCGCCTGAATACGGTCACGATGGGGATCGGTGTCGAGCATCGCACGCCCCCACCAGGCGGTGAGCACGCCATCGAGCTCCGGTCCCTGCTGGGCTTCCAGCAACTCAGCGAAGAACTGAGCTCGGCGGCCGCCCCGGAGGGCGTTCGAGATGCCGCCGATGGTCCTGGGGACACGCGGCATGTCGGCCGAGTGCTGGTGGACGGGCTGAGCGCTCATCGACACCGCCTTTCATCGTTCCCGCACCAGGGTACGGCGTGCCCGGGGAGCCCGGGAGCTACTCGCCTGACTGCGGTGGCGAAAGTGACAGGCGGCAGCGGACGCTGAACACGAACGGCACGTCGCCCTTGCGGGGCCCGTGCGCGTGGGTCAGCCTTCGAAGGCGGTCATCTGGACTCCTGAGACGGTGTAG
The DNA here is from genome assembly GCF_041262585.1 of Planotetraspora sp. GP83. NCBI lineage: Bacteria > Bacillati > Actinomycetota > Actinomycetes > Streptosporangiales > Streptosporangiaceae > Planotetraspora > Planotetraspora sp. GP83. The sequence continues at coordinate 133,655 of NZ_JBGCBZ010000008.1, forward strand.
CTCACCGCGGTGAAGTGCGCGGGGCCGGCATGCTCCCTCAGCGCCTCGCTCAGATACATCCGGCCTGGCCGGCCCACGTCCTGAGCCATCTTGGAGGCGATGTTGACGGGCATGCCCGCGATGTCCATGCCGCCGCCGGGGAGTCCGCTGACCAGGACGGGCCCGGCGTCGATGCCGATCCGGCAGGTGATCTGCCGCTCCTCCAGGTCTCGCCGGAACTTCCGGGCGAAGCCGACAGCGGTGGCGGGGTCGTCGAAGAGGTAGATCCCCAGACGGCCGGAGACCTTGACCTCGCAGGCGCCGTCTTCGGGGAGATGGCGCAGGCCGGTGTCCTTCATCAGCGCGGAGAGCGCCAACTCGTCGAGCAGGGCGGACTCGTGAGCTCTGGCCAGGTGGGCCTGGTGCTCGACGAGGACGACCGTGCTGTCGCGCAGATGCCTGTCCGCGAGCCGGCGGCCGAAGGCGGCGGCGTCGTCGAGACGGCTCGCGTAGGCGACGAGGCCGGTGTAGAAGACCTCGGAATAGGGGATCGGGTAGTGCCCGCCGGCCGGCTGCACGTCGTTGAGGCGGGGGCCGTCGATCACGCGGTGCATCGCGCCGATCGCGGGGTGCTCGCCGTCCTTGCGGATGAGGGTGAAGGCGTGGCCGTCCGGCAGTTGATCGATGACGGCCTGGCTGACGGCGATCTCTCCCGCTTCGGTGTCGTTCTCCGTGATCTCCTCGATCGCGGCGGCCTCGCCGCCGTAGAGGCCGCCCGCCAGGCGGTAGAACTCGCCGAAGTGCGCCCCGAGGCCGATCTGGACCTGGCAGCGGCGCGCGATCTCGTCCTGGACGGTGAGCAGAGTGGAGAGCAGCACATCGGCGCCGGTCGAAGGGGGATAGAGCATCTGCGTGTTGTCGGCGGCCCAGATGCCCACGCCCTCGCCCCCGATGGCGGTGCCATGGCCGTACACGATCTGCTTGGGCCGGTCGATCAGGGCGAGGATCTCCATCAGGCCCTTCTGGCGGGTCAGCCTCGTCAGGCCGGCGGAGTCCGAGACGACGGTGTAGCCCAGGACCTTGTGCTCCTTCAGCAGGCGCAGCGCGGCGTCGGAGCTCTGCTCGCTCTCGATCCAGAGCTCGACGAGTTTCATCGGCAGTCCGCCGGTGACGTCCCGCGCGAGGTCGAACAACGCGGGGGAGTAGTGCGCCTTAGCGAGTCTCGCGGCCATGCCCAGACAATAAACTAACTGTGGGTAATCATTAAAGTGCTGACAGTAGTAATCTCTGTCGCGCCACGCCGTACGGCCTGAGCAAGGGGGTGAGAGATCCGTCCGGCGGGGCGGCGATGAACCGCCGGGGGCGGCCGGGGATGTGTTCCGGCGTCGTGCGGCGTAGGCTCACGGGGCGTGAGCTTGGATCTGGACTTCGCGGTCAACCATTCGGGTCGGCCGGCGACGGCGCTGACGCGGCGTGACGTGGCACGCGCGCTGCTCGCCGTACCGTCGGGGCAGGCCCTGGTCTCCCTCCCCGACCTGCGCAGGGAGTTGCTGGCCGCCGGCAACCCGCTGTCCGTCACTTTCTGGGAATCGGCCAAGAGCATCCTCGCCCGGATCGAGTCCGGGGTCGCCACGGTGGGCGACGTGCAGCGCTGGCTGGAGTCCAGCGGGACGGAGCCGATCCTGCTCACCCGCAGCTACTTCGTGTGGCCCGACGAGAGCGAGCGCGGCCCGGTGGCGACCGAGATGTACGAGCGCATGGTCGAGTTCCTGGAGCAGCGGGTCGCCGCGGGCGAGATCGACGCGGACGCGCTGGCCGCCGGAGACACCGACGCCCGCCACGCCTACGAGGAGCTCCAGGATCGCTGGCTCGGCACACCGCTGCCCGACGGCCGGGTGCCGAGCGTCGTGGTGAGCGACGAACAGGACCAGGAGCTGTTCGCGGCCTGGGACGAGGAGGAGGCGTTCGCGCTCAGCGAGCTGCGCCGGGTGCTCGAAGGGCTGCCCGAGCCTCCCTTTCCGGCGGCCGACCTGCGGTCGGCCGCCGGGCGGCTCCGCGTCACGCTCACCCAGACCGGCTACCCGGGCAACGTGCTGCGCGCCTGCGCGGGCCTGGACGACGGCATCCTTCCCGAGCGTGACGAGGATCTCTGGCTCGCCGTGGCCGCCGGCATCTCGGCGCCGATCTCCGACCTTCCGGACGAGGAGGACGCCGCCCGCTTCTTCGACATGGAGGGCGAGCTGAGCCACGAGGACTCGATACTGGCCTCGTTGTGCGCCATCCACCACGCCGACTGGCTGGCGGCCGTGACCGCGCTCGCCCGCTACGGGCCGGGGGTGCTCGCGTCCCCCGAGCGGATCGCCCGGTTCATCGCCGACTCCGAGGACATCGACGTCGAGCCGGACGAGCCGGAGGACCTGGAGGCCACCGAGATGCTGTTCACGGCGGTCACGCCGCTGTGGGCGCACCTCGGCATCGTGGACAAGGCGGAGGTTCTCACGCCGCTGGGCTGGTGGGGCCTGCCGAAGGCGCTGGAGCGCGCCTGGTCGGCGGACTGAAGCCGGAGCCCGGCCCGGCTCTACGGCTCGTCGGTGGAGGACACGAACTCGCGGTAGTTCTCGTCCACGAGGTCGCGGTACTCCGGGTGGCGCTGGATGTACCCGGCGACGAACGGGCACAGCGGTGTGACCTCCAGGCCCGCGGCCCGCGACCCGTCCAGGGCCGTGGAGACGAGCTTGCCGCCCAGGCCCTGGCCCTCGAACTCGTCGCGGATCTCCGTATGCGTGAAGATGATCTTTCCGGGTCGCAGGCGGTACTGCGCGAAGCCGGCGATCCGGCCGTCGACCAGGATCTCGTAACGTGCTGCCCCGGGGTTGTCGACGACCTCGATCACTCACCGGCTCCGTTCTGACGGTCCTCGGGCTTGTCGTCCCGCGGTTGGATCTTGGCGAACTGCCTGTTCATCGATTTGATGAGGAAGAACAGTGCGAGACCGATCGCAGCGACGACAAGGAATGCGAGGATCCCGGGACCGACGTTGGTGTAGTCGGGAGTGGCGTTCACACCTCAAGCTTACGAGCAGGCCGGGGAGACCCCCGCGTGGATCCCCGCGAACAGGTCGTCCTCGGGAGGGGTGGTGTCCACCAGGGACCGCGCCAGGTGGTAGTCCTCGGTGGGCCAGACCTCCTGCTGGATCTCGCGCGGGCAGACGAACCAGAACCCGTCCGGGTCGACCTGGGTGGCGTGCGCCAGCAGGGCGAGGTCACGGGTCTCGAAGTAGTCGGCGCACGGCACCCGGGTGGTGACGTCCCACTTCTGCGGGCGGTCCTCCCACCGGGCGATCCAGTCGCCGTACGGCGAGCCCATCCCGCGCTCGGTCATGGCGTCGTGCAGCGCCTCGAAACGCTCGCGGGTGAAGCCCATGTGGAAGTAGAGCTTCAGCGGCTGCCACGGCTCCCCGGTGCCCGGGTAGCGGTCGGGGTCCCCTGCCGCCTCGAAGGCTTCCACGGACACCCGGTTCGTCATGATGTGGTCGGGATGCGGGTAGCCGCCGTTGTCGTCATAAGTCAAGATCACATGGGGCCGGAACTCCCGGACGGCGGCCACAAGCGGCGCGGACGCCACCTCGATCGGCTGCAGGCCGAAGCACCCCTCTGGAAGCGGTTCGTTCTCGTCCTCCGGCAGTCCGGAGTCCACGAAGCCGAGGAACCGCTGCTTCACGCCGAGGATGTCCCGGGCCTTCTCCATCTCCTGGCGGCGCACCTCGGCGATGTTCTCCAGGATGTCCGGGCGGTCCATCTTCGGGTTGAGGATCGAGCCGCGTTCACCGCCCGTGCACGTCACGACGAGGACCTCGGCGCCCTCGGCGACGTAGCGGGCCATCGTGGCGGCGCCCTTGCTCGACTCGTCGTCGGGGTGCGCGTGAACGGCCATCAGCCTCAGCGGTGCACTCACGGCTCTCCTCATGGTGTTCTGTAGCTCCCCAGAGAGGTTAGCTTCTAATTGGCCGTGTGCTTCGGATTCGTCGCGTGCCGCGACCCCGCCATGGCCCTCTATGAACATTGTCTCGGACAACACCGAGAGAGCGCAGGGAGATTCCGCCATGCCCAGCGACGAGGTCAACGGCACAGCCGGCGGCCCGGGGGCTCGCCCGATCCTCGGGACGCCGGACGACTTCGAGGAGCGTCCGGCCGGTCCCGGGCGATTCCTGGCATACCTCATCATCGGCGCGATCGTCGCCATCATCGCAGGTGGCTGGGGATACGTCATGGTGGCCGCGCGCGGCAACCCCGAGGTGCGGGCCGAAGTCATCGCCTTCGACGCGAGCGCGCCCACCTCCGCCCAGATAACCTTCTCCGTGCACAAGCCCGCCGATCGCGAGGCGACGTGCCGGTTGCGGGCGGTCGACACCCAGCACATCGAGGTGGGCAGCCGTGAGATCGACGTTCCCCGGGGGAAGTCCGACCTGGCGTTCACTGAGCGGCTGAAGACCAGTGCCCAGGCCACAGCAGTGCACGTCCAGTACTGCAATCTCGTATAGTGGAATCTTTGGGGAAGCGTTCGAAGGCGTTAACTTGTCAGCCTTTCGAGTCACCTACAGGAACAAGGAGAACCCGTGGCCGTCTCCCAGAACGAAAACGTCACCTGGCTGACGCAGGAGGCGTATGACCGCCTCAAGGAGGAGTACGAGTACCTTTCGGGCCCGGGTCGCACGGACATCGCCAAGAAGATCGAAGCCGCCCGGGAAGAGGGTGACCTCAAGGAGAACGGCGGCTACCACGCCGCCAAGGACGAGCAGGGCAAGATGGAGGCCCGCATCTTCCACCTCCGCCAGATCCTCGACAGCGCCAAGGTGGGCGAGGCCCCGCGCGCGGAAGGCGTCGTCGGCCCCGGCATGACCGTGACGGTCCGTTTCGACGGCGACGAGGAGGAGGTCACCTTCCTGCTGGCCTCCCGCGAGGAGAGCGGCGCCCCCATCGACGTGTACTCGCCCAAGTCCCCCCTCGGGGCCGCGATCAACGGCAAGAAGATCGGCGAGAAGGCGACCTACACGCTGCCCAACGGCCGGCAGAACACCGTAGAGATCCTCGAGGCCGTGCCGTACATCGGCAACTAGTGCAAGAGCAGGTAATCAGGGACACCAGGTGCCGGGAGTCCCGCCGCTGATTGCGGGATTCCCGGACGTACGGCAGGCTCGTTCATGGAACGGACCATTGCCGTGGAAGGGGTGAGAACGTGCTCGACCATCGAGCGCGCGTCTTCACCCGTGTCCGGAAGAGCCTCGGCAGAGTCCTGTCTGAGGCTCGCCAGGACCTGGCCTACCGGCCCAGGATGCCTGGGCGGAACCCATGGCGCGCCCCGTTCTGGGACCCGTTCCGGGATCACCCGCGCCGGTCCCGCAACCTGCGCCGCAACGTCCCGATCATCGCGGTGTCGCTGGTCTCGGTCCTCGCCGCCGACCTGGTGATCCTTGAAGAGCTCAGCGGGCCGCAGTCGCAGGCGGTGGCCGTGCGGTATCCGCAGCGACCGGCCCGTCAGCACGGTGACTACGTCGCGGCGGTGGACGAGCGAAAGCCGGAGCAGGCGGAGGCCGCCACGGCGTCGGTCGCCCCGCTCAAGAGGCTGGTCCAGCCCCATCTCTTCGTGGTGGCGAACCGTGCCCTGTCGCCCAAGGTCGTGGAGGGGGTGCGCCGCCAGAAAGGCGTGGCGGCGGCCGAGGTCACCGACGCCGCCGAGGTGACGGTGGACGGCAAGCGGGTCCCGACGATGGGCGTCGACCCGTCGACGTTCCGGGCGTACACGCCGTCGTCCACGGCGGGGTCGGACGCGCTCTGGACCAACATCGCCGCCGGGGACATGGCCGTCTCGTTCGAGCTCGGCCACGACGGGGGCCTGAAGCTGGGGTCCGTCGTGGACGGGGGAGGTCGGCGGCTGCGGGTCGGGGCGTACGCCACGGTCGGCATGGGCGCCATCGCCGCGATCGTGTCCCGGCAGACCGCCAGGTCATTGGGCATTCCCGAGGGAAACGCCCTGGTCGTGAGCGCGCCCAGGGCCGACTCGCGGAAGCTGCGCGCGAGGCTGCTGAAGATCCTGCCCAAGGGCAGCCAGGTCGCCACGATCAACCCCGTCACCGTCGCGCCCAGGACCAGCCCGGGTGGGGGCGGGACGGCGTGGCCCTCCACCGCGTTCATGTCCACCCAGCAGCTCCAGGTCGCGTTGCAGGCCGCGATCGGCAAGCTCGGCCGGCCGTACGTCTGGGGGGCGGAGGGGCCGGACAGCTTCGACTGCTCGGGGCTGGTGCAGTGGGCTTACGGGCAGGCGGGTGTGCGGATGCCGCGCGTGGCGGCGCAGCAGTGGGCGAGCGGGCCGCAGATCCCCCTCTCCCAGGCGCAGCCCGGAGACCTGCTCTTCTGGCGCAACGACCCGACCAACCCCGGTTACATCTCCCACGTGGCGATCTACTGGGGCGGGGACAAGATGCTCCACGCCCCCCACACGGGCGACGTCGTGCGGATCGCCAAGATCTACACGCGCAACCTGGCCGGTGTCGTGCGGATCAGCCCCCCGGTGTCCGCCCGCGTCCGCTGACCGCACCCGGCTCTACCCGACCCTCACCGAGCTCGGGTCCAGCCAGCCGTACGGCGTGAGCCTCGCCGTTGTGATCTTGGCGGAGTAGCCCGACAGGTCGCTGTAGAACCAGAGCGGGATGGCCGGCATGTCGCTGACCAACTGCGACTCGGCCCGCTGGTAGAGCTTGATCGCCTTGGCTGGGGAGACCTGCCGGTCGGCCGCGTTGAGGAGCGCGTCGAACTTCTTGTTCCGATAGACCGAGTAGTTGAAGAGCCCGTCGGAGGCGTAGAGCGGCCCGAGGAAGTTCTGGATGTGCGGAAAGTCCATCTGCCAGGTGGCGCGGAAGATCCCGTGGAGAGTCCCGGCCGACCGTGCCTTCATGAACTCGTCGTAGGTTTTGATCCCCTTCGGGGCGATCTTCACCTTTCCCTTGAAGGTCTTGTTCACGCTCGCCGCCACCGCGTTCACCCACTCCGCGTAGGAGCTGTCGGCGTTGTAGTACAGCGGCAGGGTCGCCGGCGGCCGGAATCCCTTGGCCACGGCCCTGGCGAGGTACTTCCGCGCCAGGGAAGGGTCGTAGTCACAGGCCCGCCCGCAGGGGTCATGCCGGGCCCCTTCCGCGAGAGGCGAGACGAACGAGTGGGCGGGGACGTCCATCCCGGTGGTGAGGCGCTTGGAGATCATCTTGCGGTCGATCGCCATCGAGATCGCCTTGCGAAAGTCGGCGTTGGTCCCCAGTGAGATCGGGAAGTCGATGGTCTGCAGCGTGTTTCCCGCCCGGTCGATGACCCGTCCGTTCAGGTCCTTCTTGTAGCTCGCGACCTTCGAGTACGGGATTATGGTAAGGAAGTCCACGTCGCCGGACAGGAGGTCCCGATAGGTCGCGTTCTCGTCGGAGAACAGCCTGTACGTGATCTTTGAGACGTTGGTGCGCACCGTCCCGGCGTAGCCGTCGAAACGTTCGACCACGACATCGGACTCCGGCTTCCCGGACGTGAGCTGGAAGGGGCCGTTACCGACCGGATGAGCCGCGAACGACGAGGGCTTGGTGAGGACGGAGTCGGGCAGCGGCGAAAAGGCCACATGGCCGAGCTTCTTCACGAACGGCCCGAAAGGCCTGTCCAACTCGAGGTGAAGGTGTGGTCGTCGACCACCTTGAGGCCGGACATCTTCCGCGAGCCATACCCCTTGATGTCCTCGAAGAGGAACGACGAGGACCCCTTCGAGGAGGCGGTCTGCTTCCACGCCTCGACGAAGTTGCGGGCCTTGACCGGGGTGCCGTCGTGGAACGTCCAGCCCTTGCGCAACGTGACCGTGAACCGCCGATTGTCCTTCGTCGTGATCGACTTGGCGACCGCGTAGGTCGAGCGGCCCGTCGCGGGATCGAATTCGGTGAGCCCGGTGAACAGCGCGTCGAGCACCTCGGCGCCGCAGAGGCCCCCGCTCTCCAGGCTGAGCGTCCAGAACGGTGCGCAGGTCACAACCGTGATCTCGGTGTCCCCGGCCGCCGCCGAGGCGGGCGTCGGCACGGCGACCAGCGCGGACGCGAGCAGAGAAAGAGCAAGGGCGGGCGCTGACCTGCGGTGAGACACGAGTTCCTCCGGGATGAAAGCCCCGTTCATGGACAGAGCGATCATCCTAGCGGCGAAGATCAGATCGGCAGGCCGGATTCCAGGTAGCCGAGGGCCTCGTCCAGGATGACGGGCAGGGGAGTGGCGCCGTCCTGCTCGACCCAGGCGAAGATGGCGGAGAACATCACCCCCATCACCGCGCCGACGAGCGCTCGTACGGCTGGGCTGCCGGGATCACGGCCGGACCGCTCGGCAACGGCCCCGGTGAGCATGTCGATCGTGGCGAACAGGCCGTCCGCGGTCCGCGCGCGCAGGGTCGGGACGCTCATGGACAGCTTGGCCCGGAACAGGATCTGCGCCTGTTCCTCGGCCGAGAGTTGGGCTAGGGCCTCCTGGAAGGCCAGGCGAATCGCCCGGATGGGCGGCAGGTCCGGCGGCTGGTGCTTGAGCGTCTCCATCAGCAGGGGGTCGTAGTCGTCCTGGATGACCACGTCTTCCTTGGTGGGGAAGTAGCGGAAGAACGTGCTGGGCGAGACCTCGGACGCCTCGGCGATCTGCTCCACGGTGGTGGCCTCGTAACCCTGCTCGGCGAACAACCGCAGGGCCTGCTCCTGGATCGTCCGCCGAGTCTTGGCCTTCTTGCGCTCCCGGAGGCTCGTTACCGCACATTCGGGGGAGCGGGGCGCCAGGTCAGCGCGCCGTGGTGAGCTCATGCTCCGATTCTGCCGCTCCGCCGGGCCTCGCCGTACGGCCGGGAAGGAAGACCGCCATGAGGAGGACCTGGTCCATCGCCGAGACGAACGAGACCTGGGCGGCCTGCAGGAGAGACGCGTCGGCCGCTCTCGCGGCGAGCGCCGCGGCGCTGGCCGCTCTCGCGGCGAGCGCCGCGGCGCCGGTGATCGAGTCCCGCACCGCCTTGGGCGCGCCCGAGGGGAGCCCGCCGTCACTGTCAACCCATTGGCTTACGGCGGAGGGTCGCTGTAATCTTGATTACATGAATGCAGAGGAACAGCTGAGGGCCTGGTTCACCGGCCGCCTTCCGGAGGGCTGGTTCGCCGACCGCCCCCACATCGTGCTCGACCGCGAGGAGATCACGATCATCGGCACGCTTCCGCCGCTCACGGTCGCCCAGGGGCTTCCTGACCTGGAGCGCACCGCCGCCGCGGAGGGGTATGTCGAGCGCTTCCGCGAGGAGACCCGCGAGCGCCGGGTCGAGATCGCCCGAGAGGCCGAGCACCGCTTCCGCCGGAAGGTCTCCTGGGGCGTCGTGGTCGACGGCGAGACAGTGATGTTCACCACTCTCTCCGTGCCGGTCATGACCCGCCTCCGCCAGTCCGAGCGGCAGGTGCTGGACACACTGGTCGCCGCGGGAGTGGCGCGCAGTCGCAGCGACGCGCTGGCCTGGTGCGTCAGGCTCGTCGGCAAGCACACCGACACATGGCTTGCTGACCTGCGAGATGCGCTCCAGCACGTCGACCGGGTCCGCGCGGAAGGCCCCGGCCTGGTGGACTAAACCAATTCACGCAAAGGTCTGGACCATTCACATTGGCCTATACCAATGTGTAACTCGCGGGAGGTGGGTAAGGGAAACGGCATGTTTCTTCGGAAGTGGCCAAAGTGGGTAGGCTCCCACGCACCATCACGGCCCCAGCCTGGCCCAACGTCCATTCTGGGCTTCGTGACGGTGAATATCACCGAATTAACGGCGTGGAAACTTTGTGGTCTACGCCAATTGGATTCGGCGGCTATTCACCGTTGATGATGACTTGGCCCTGAGAGGATAAGGAGCCGCCCCGTGTCCGTTTCAGTAGAGGTACCCCTTCCGACCACTCACGCCGAGCTGGCCGCCTGGGTCAGTGAGATCGCCGAGCTCACCCAGCCCGACCGGATCGAATGGTGCGACGGTTCCGAGGCCGAATGGACCCGTCTGACCAACCTGCTCGTACGGCAGGGCACGCTGACGCGCCTGGTGAAACGGCCCAACAGCTTCCACGCCGCCTCGGACCCCAGCGACGTCGCCCGCGTGGAGGACCGCACGTTCATCTGCTCGGAGCGGCCCGAGGACGCGGGGCCGACCAACAACTGGATCGCGCCCGACGAGATGCGCCGGACCTTCGCCACCCTCTTCAAGGGGTGCATGCGCGGCCGGACGATGTACGTCGTGCCGTTCTGCATGGGCCCGCTGGGCGGGAACATCTCCCAGCTCGGCGTGGAGATCACCGACTCGCCCTATGTCGTCGTGTCGATGCGGATCATGACCCGGATGGGTGAGGACGCCCTCCGCCTGATCGAGCGGCGCGGCGACTTCGTCAAGGCCGTCCACTCGGTCGGCGCGCCGCTGCGGCCCGGCCCCTCCGAAAAAAAGGCCGACGTGCCGTGGCCGTGCAGCCAGACCAAGTACATCAGCCACTTCCCGGAGACCCGCGAGATCTGGTCCTACGGCTCCGGCTACGGCGGCAACGCACTGCTCGGCAAGAAGTGCTACGCGCTGCGCATCGCCAGCGTGATGGCCCGTGACGAGGGCTGGCTCGCCGAGCACATGCTGATCCTCAAGCTCACCCCACCCAAGGGGGAGGCCCGATATGTCGCGGCGGCCTTCCCCTCGGCGTGCGGGAAGACCAACCTCGCCATGCTCCAGCCGACCATCCCGGGCTGGAAGGTCGAGACGATCGGCGACGACATCGCCTGGATGCGCTTCGGGGCCGACGGCCGCCTCCACGCCATCAACCCCGAGGCCGGCTTCTTCGGCGTCGCGCCCGGTACGGGCGAGTCCACGAACGCCAACGCGGTCAAGACGCTCTGGGGCAACAGCATCTTCACCAACGTCGCGCTGACCGACGACGGCGACGTGTGGTGGGAGGGCCTTACCGACGAGCCGCCCGCACACCTCACCGACTGGCGGGGCCGCTCCTGGACGCCGGACTCCGCCGAGCCCGCCGCCCACCCGAACGCCCGCTTCACCACCCCGGCCGAGCAGTGCCCGACCATCGCCCGCGAATGGCAGGACCCGGAGGGCGTGCCGATCTCGGCGATCCTGTTCGGCGGCCGGCGGGCCACCGCCGTGCCGCTCGTCACGGAGTCGCTGAGCTGGCAGCACGGGGTGTTCCTCGGCGCCAACGTGGCCTCGGAGAAGACGGCCGCCGCCGAGGGCAAGGTCGGCGAGCTGCGCCGCGACCCGTTCGCGATGCTTCCGTTCTGCGGCTACAACATGGGCGACTACTTCGCCCACTGGATCAAGATCGGCAAGACGGCCGACCGGGCGAAGCTGCCGCGGATCTACTACGTGAACTGGTTCCGCAAGGACGCGAGCGGCCGGTTCGTGTGGCCGGGCTTCGGCGAGAACATGCGGGTGCTCAAGTGGATCGTCGGGCGGCTCAACGGGGAGGCGGAAGCCGTACCGACCGCGATCGGCAACCTGCCGGCCGCGCTCGACACCGAGGGCCTGGACATCTCGCGGGACGATCTGGATCTCCTGCTCAGCGTCGACGCCGACGTCTGGCGCGAGGAGGCCGCGCTCGTCCCCGCGTTCTTCGGGACCTTCGGCGACCACCTGCCCGCGGAGCTCTGGGACGAGTACCGCGCACTGGTGAAGCGCCTCGGCTGATCCGCCTGTACGGCGTGGGCCCAACTGGCGAAACTTCCGGGCCGATGAGAACGTCTACCAAGTAGACGGGACACCCGCCGTACCGGACACAGGAGCCGTGGCACGGCGCCCTCTCCTCCCCCCAGGAGGGCGGACATGGAGCTCGTGCTTCTCATCGCCGCGACCGTGGTCGCGGTGCTCGTCGGCTCGACCGTGTCCACGCTCAACCGCGTGCACGGCAGGATCCGCTCGGTAACGGCCCTCGGCCGGCCCGACATCGACCACTACGAGCTGGCCTACCTCGCGGGAGGGCCGCGCCGGGTGATCAACACGGCGATCGCGCTGCTCTCCGCGCAGGACCGGATCCGCGTCTCGCGCGGAGGCCGGATCACCATCGTGGCGGGAGCCCCCACCTCCTCCCGCGACGCCGTCGAGCAGGCCGTCCTCGACCAGGCATCCTCCCCCGGAGGCCGTACGGCCGGCGAGATCCGGCACGAGGTCGCCGGGGGCGTGGCCATGACGGGGCTCAAGCACCGGCTGATCGGCCGGGGGCTCCTCCTTCCGGACGGCTCCCTGACGGAGCCGCGCCGGATCCACGCGCGCCTGCGCGGCCTGACCCTGCTGGCCTTCGGCGTCGAGGTGCTCTCGCTCGTGGTGGCGTTGACGGGTCTCGTCCCCTGGAACGTCCCAACTCTGCTCGCGGTGATCTTCGCGGGTGTCTCCGGCGTGCGCGGCCTGCTCGTGTACCGGCGGCACACGCGCTCGCTGCGCGGCCTGCTCACGAGGGCGGGGTTCGACGCGCTCCAGACCGCCCGGATCCGGCAGCCCCATGCCGCCTACGAGCCCGGCGACGCGGCGGCGTACGCCGCGATGGCGGGCGCGGTGGCGCTCTACGGGCTCGGCCAGTTCGGCGACCAGGCCGTGGCCGCCGAGATCGGCCGGGAGGAGATCGTCCACCACGGGGCCGGAGGCGCGGGCGCGACCTGCGCGGCCGGAACGTGCGGAGGCGGCGTGCCGGACGGCGGATCGGCGTCCGGGTCGGACGGTGGATCGGCCTCATGGGGTGACTCCGGCGGCGGGGGCGGTGACTTCGGGGGCGGCGGAGACTCCGGTGGTTCGAGCTGTGGGGGTTCGAGCTGTGGTTCCAGTGGCTGCGGTTCGGGCTGTGGCGGAGGAGGCTGCGGCGGTGGCTGAGCGCGCCCAGCCGGTGGAGCTGGGAGTCGGGATCGGGTGGCGACCGGAGATCGACCTGACCGTTGAGCGGCTCGGCGTCGACTTCGTCGAGGTGATCGCCGAGAACGTCGACCCGGCGCGGATCCCCGAGTCGCTCACGGTGCTGCGGGCTCGGGGTGTGCCGGTCATCCCGCATGGCGTCGGCCTCGGCATCGGAGGCGCCGACAGACCCGACGCCTCCCGGCTCCGGCACCTCGCCGCCTGCGCCGAGGCGCTGGGCGCCCCCCTCGTGAGCGAGCACCTGGCGTTCGTCAGGGGCGGCGGCCTGGAGGCCGGGCACCTGCTGCCGGTCCCGCGCACCCGGGAGGCGTTGTCCGTAGTCGCCGGCAACGTACGGCTCGCCCAGGACGCCCTTCCGGTGCCGCTCGCCCTGGAGAACGTCGCGGCCCTGTTCGGCTGGCCGGACGACGAACTGACCGAGGCCGAGTTCCTCGGGGAGCTGGTCGAGCGCACCGGGGTGAAGCTGCTGATCGACGTGGCCAACCTGTACACGAACCAGGTCAACCTCGGGCTGGACGCGCGGGACGCCCTGGACGGCCTGCCCCTGGCCGAGCTGGCCTATGTGCACGTGGCCGGAGGGCACGCCCGCGACGGCGTGTGGCACGACACCCACACCGCCTCGGCGCCGGACGAGGTGCTGGACCTCCTGTCGGAGCTGTGCGCCCGGGCACGGCCTCCGGGTGTGCTGCTCGAATGGGACGACGACTACCCGAGCGACGCGACGCTGGCGGGGGAGCTGGGCCGGATCCGGGCGGCGATGTCCCGTGCCTGACCGAGCGGCGGACATGGGAGACCCGGGCGCCCGGGAGTCGCTCGCCGCCGCGCAGGCGGAGTTGCTGGCGGCCCTGGTCGCGGGAGGCCCCATCCCCGAGGGCTTCGACGTGGGGCGCGTCCGCATCCAGGCGCACAGCCTGATGGGCAAGCGGAGGGGATCGGTCGCCCGCGTCCTCCCCGGCCTCGTCAGGGCGCTCGGCGGCGCCTTCGCCAAGGAGTTCGCCGCCTATGCCGAGGGCCGTCCCAAACCCGCCGGAGGGTCGCGGGCCGACGCCCAGGCGTTCCTCGACTGGCTGAGCTCGGAGGGACGCCTACCGGACCAGTCCGCGCCCGTCGTGGGCGGCGCGGGCACCTCGCGGCGACCGCGATAATTGCCTGACCGAGCTCCAGGGTCGCAAGGGAAGAGGGCTTCATGAGCGTGCGCGATCTCGTGTACAAGCTGTACGAGCGCAGGCTCGAACGGAAGCTCTCCCCTGACCAGATCCCCCGGCACGTGGGCGTGATCGTCGACGGCAACCGGCGCTGGGCGCGGGCCATGGGCCTGCGCGACGTCAACCGCGGCCATCAGAAGGGCGCCGACAAGATCTCAGAACTGCTGGTGTGGTGCAGGGAGGCCGGCGTCGAGTACGTGACGCTGTGGCTGCTGTCCACCGACAACCTCACCAGGGACAAGGCCGAGCTGGAGCCGTTGCTGCAGGTCATCGAGGGTCTTGTGCAGGACATCGTCGATCAGGGCTGGCATGTGAAGCCGATGGGGTCGCTCGATTTGCTGCCCGATCACACCGCCCGTGTCCTCAAAGATGCGAAAGAAACCACATCGCATCGCCCCGGCCTGATTGTGAACGTTGCGGTTGGGTATGGAGGAAGACGTGAGATCGCTGATGCGGTGCGCTCCCTCCTCCAGGAGCACGCAAGCAAGGGCGCGAGCATCGAGGAACTCGTCGAGGTTCTCGACGTCGAGCACATCGCGGAGCATCTCTACACGCGCGGCCTCCCCGACCCGGATCTTGTCATCCGGACCTCGGGAGAGCAGCGACTCTCCGGATTCCTGCTCTGGCAGAGCGCCCACTCCGAGTTCTACTTCTGCGAGGCCTACTGGCCTGACTTCCGCAGAGTCGACTTCCTGCGGGCACTCCGCTCATATGCCGCGCGTCACCGTCGGTACGGCTCCTAGAACGGGACGTGAACGGCCTCTTTCGGTCAGCGTTCAACTATTGGGCGACGGAGGTTCATTACGTACCGTGGTAGGTAAGCGGCCATCGAGCGGATCGATGGCTCTTACCTCGGGAGAGGGCCCGTCCTTGCGTCACGACCTTGCGAGGAGGGCCGGAGTCCCGGCCCGCTTCGGCAGGTCACGGGCCCGGTCCGTTCACCACCAGTCAAGGCAGGGCGCCTGACAGCGCCCGGGGGAGAACGCGTGGCAGTGTCCTCGAGTAACCCGTCCACATCCCGCACCTACGTCCTGGACACCTCAGTCCTGCTCGCCGACCCGGCGGCGATGAGCCGCTTCGACGAGCACGAGGTCGTCCTTCCGATCGTCGTCGTAACGGAACTGGAGGCCAAGCGGCATCACCCCGAGCTGGGTTACTTCGCCCGCGAGGCGCTTCGCTTCCTCGACGACCTTCGGGTGCGGTACGGACGGCTGGATGAGCCCATGCCTGTCGGCGAGGGCACAATCCGGGTCGAGCTCAACCATAGTGATCCATCGGTCCTCCCGGCGGGGTTCCGCCTCGGGGACAACGACACGCGCATCCTGACGGTCGCGCAGAACCTCGCGGCGGAGGGCCGCGACGTGGTCCTCGTGTCGAAGGACCTGCCGATGCGGGTCAAGGCCGCCTCCATCGGCCTGAGCGCGGAGGAGTACCGCGCGGGCATGGTGGTCGAGTCCGGCTGGACCGGCATGGCGGAGCTCCAGGTCACCACCGAGGACGTCGAGGCGCTCTTCGAGGCCGGCACGGCCGACCTGGAAGAGGCCCGCGACATGCCGTGCCACACCGGCCTGCGGCTGCTGTCCAGCCGCGGCTCGGCGCTCGGCCGGGTCATGCCGGACAAGTCGGTACGGCTGGTCCGGGGCGACCGCGAGGTCTTCGGCCTGCACGGCCGGTCGGCCGAGCAGCGGATCGCCCTCGACATCCTGATGGACCCCGAGGTCGGCATCGTCTCCATGGGCGGCCGCGCGGGCACCGGCAAGTCGGCCCTCGCCCTGTGCGCGGGCCTGGAGGCCGTGCTGGAGCGCCGTCAGCACCGCAAGGTCATCGTCTTCCGCCCGCTGTACGCCGTGGGCGGCCAGGAGCTCGGTTACCTGCCCGGTTCGGAGAACGAGAAGATGGGCCCGTGGGCCCAGGCCGTCTACGACACGCTGGGCGCCGTGACCACTCCCGAGGTCATCGAGGAGGTGCTCGACCGCGGGATGCTGGAGGTCCTCCCCCTGACCCACATCCGCGGCCGGTCGCTGCACGACGCCTTCGTGATCGTGGACGAGGCCCAGTCGCTGGAGCGCGGGGTGCTGTTGACCGTGCTGTCGCGGATCGGCGCCAACTCCCGGGTCGTGCTCACCCACGACATCGCCCAGCGTGACAACCTGCGGGTGGGCCGGCACGACGGCGTGGTGGCCGTGGTGGAGAAGCTCAAGGGCCACCCGCTGTTCGCGCACATCACGCTCACCAGGTCCGAGCGCTCCCCGATCGCCGCGCTGGTGACCGAGATGCTGGAGGACATCACCGTCTGACGATCGATCACGGGGGGAGATGGCCGTCCTTGGGGGCCAGATCCCAGTACTCCCGGCACGTGTGGATCTTCAACGGTCCCGTGTTGCCGGGAGTCGTGTGAGCGATCTCCACGGCCCAGATCTCCGAGCGGAGCCGTGCCGTACAGGTGATCTGGGCCATGGCGGTCCTGGAGACCTTCCAGCCGCTGACGAAGATCCGCATGCGCAGACTGAGGGTGTTGTCGGGGTCGTTGCGGCTGCTCGGGTCGGGCGTGTAGCGGACAAGCTGGACCTGGGCCAGCGTCAGCCCGGTGAGCGCCGTCGACCGGCCGTTCACCGGCCGCCCGCTCGCCTTGAACAGAGCGGCCATCAGGTCGTTGACCTGCGGTGAGGCGGCGGCGACCGTGGTGAGCCAGAGCTTGCCGTCGCGGATCATGTAGACCCTGGCGGGGGTGGATGCCCCGCTGATGACGGGTGCGGGGCCCACGTCGATCACCTTGGTCGGCTCGATCCCGCACGCCGCCGTGACGGTGGTGAGAACGGCGGTCAGCGCGCCGGCGAGGGCCTGGCGCGAGAGTTTCCGCATGCCCCTCATTGTCGTGTCATTGTCGTGGGATCCACAGCGTGAACAGCGTGCCGGGCTCGCACCGCTCCACCGTGATGGCGCCCTGATGCAGCTCGGCGTTGGCCTTGGCTATGGCGAGCCCGAGACCGCTGCCCACGCTCCGGGCGCGGCCCGGGCCGGCCTTGAAGAACCGGTCGAAGACGTGGGGGAGCGCCTGCTCCGGGATGCCCGGCCCGTGGTCGCGGACGGCCACCTGCAGGCCGCCCTTCACGAGCCGGGCGCTCACCAGCACGGGCGGGGAGCCGTGGTGCAGGGCGTTGCCGACGAGGTTGGCCACGATCACGTCGAACCGGCGGGGGTCGAGGAAGAACGCGAGGCCCACGGGGACACTGAGCTTCACCTGGTCGGCCCAGCCGCGAACCTCCAGGGAGTCGGCCAGCGTGTCGCCCACGTCCACGGACTCCCGTCTCAGCACCGCCGCCCCGGAGTCGAAACGGCTCACCTCGATCAGGTGCTCCACCAGCACGCGCAGCCTGCCGATCTCCCGGACGACGATCCGTACGGCCTCGCCCGCGTCTTCGGAAAGCTCCTCGGCGTCCTCCGAGAGCATGTCGGTCACCGCCGTCATGGCCGTCAGCGGGGTGCGCAGCTCATGGGAGACGTCCGCGACGAAACGCCGGGACATCGACTCCAGCGTGCGCAGCTCGGAGACCGTGTTCTCCAGAGCGGCCGCGGTCTCGTTGAACGTGGCGGTCAGCTCCGCCAGCTCGTCCTTTCCCCGGACGGGAAGCCGGATGTGCAGGTCGCCCGCTCCGAGGGCCCTGGCGGCGGCTCCGAGCCTGCGCACGGGGAGCAGCACCCGGCGCGCCGACAGCAGCGCCACGGTCAGGGCGATCGTCAGTGTGATGCCGCCCGCCTGGGCGAGGGCGTTGCGGAACCGGAACAGGACGCCCTCCTCGTCGCCCAGCGACACGAAGACGTACGCGGAGAGGCCGGTCGTCCGCAGGACGCCGCTCTGGCCGACCCGCTGGATCTGGGTGGCGACGATCAGCCAGGGCTCGTCCCTGAGGCGGACCCGCTGGTAGACCAGCCGCCTGGCGGCCTGCCAGCGGAGCTGGTCGGGGACGTCGGACATCGTGAACCGCCCGCCGGCGCTCGTCCGCCGGTGGTCGCCGTACGTCACGATCACCGTGCGGTCGGGGCCGTTCAGCGCGCTCACGAGGCCCGCGAGGTCCTCGTCGGTGACGGTGGTGTCGCTCGGCCAGACCACGTCGCTGGCGCCGACCGGCAGGGTGATCTTGGACAGCTTGTCCCGCACGTCGGCGACGGCGCCGCGTACGGCCCGCTCGATCAGCTCCTTGCGGACGAGCTGGTATCCCAGCCCGGCGACCATCGCGGAGGCCGTCACGGCGACGACGGTGAACGTGATGACCAGCCGGGCCCGGAGGCCGGTGGGCAGCCAGGTCATGGCGGGCTGAAGCGGTACCCGAAGCCGCGCACGGTGTGGATGAAGATCGGGTCGGCGGGAACCGGCTCGATCTTGGCCCGGATCCGCTGGACGCACGCGTCGACGAGCCGCGAGTCCGCCACGTGCGTGTGGTCCCAGACCGCGCGGAGCAGGTAGCGGCGGTTGAGCACCTGGCCGGGGTGGCGGACCAGCTCCAGCAGCAGCCGCAGCTCGGTCGGGGTCAGGTGGATCTCGCGGCCCCTCAGGCTCACCTTCAGCGCGCCGCGGTCGATCACCAGGTCGCCGAAGCTCACCCGGTCGGACGACGCCGACTCCAGCCGCCGCAGGATCGCCCGGATGCGGGCGTCGAGGACGCGCGGCTCGACGGGCTTGACCACGTAGTCGTCGGCGCCGGCCTCCAGCCCGACCACGACGTCGAGGTCGTCGCCACGGGCGGTGAGCAGGATGATCGGCAGGGAGTCGAGCTTGCGGATGCGGCGGCATACCTCGACCCCGTCGATGCCGGGGAGCATCACGTCGAGGATGACGATCTCCGGCCTGCGGGCGCGGACGTGGTCGAGGGCCTCTTCCCCGGTCGCGTACGAGGTCACGGAGTGGCCCTGACGGGTGAGCGCGAGCTCGAGCCCGGCCCGGACCGAGGGGTCGTCTTCGACCAGGAGGATGCCTGCCACGCGGTCATTATGGGTCTGACGTGGCGTGTTCCCCGCTAGGTCACAACATTGTGACAATGACGGCACATGATCCCCATGAAAGAACGGCAGGCTGGAAGGGGCTCTATGGGTTCCGCGGCCCGGCCTCCCGAGATGACCTGTGACCAAACTCACAATTTCCGGGAAAGCCCAAGTGGCCGCCGGGTTAGGTCAAGAGAACACCAACCTCTTCCATGTATGGGTTGCGCAACACCCCCCAAGACAGGGCAAGCTCATAGGCCGTGAGTTCTGGTCAGCAGCTGAGGGATCACCCGCCCAAGTCGCGGGCGCGTGCCAGGCGCACGGACGGGCGGCCGGGTCCTGGCTGGCTGACCCCCAAGCGCGTCGCCATCATGGGCGTCACGGTCGCCGTTCTCGCGGGCGGCACGGCCTACGTGGTCCACGTCGCCATCGAGAACGCGAACGCCCCCAGGCAGCCGCTGACCCTGGGCGACCTCATCAAGGCCGACCCCTACGCGCCCAACCCGGAGGACGACGCCCTCAAGGCGGCCGCCGTGCAGGCGCTCAAGCGGGGCAGGCTGAAGGCCATCAGAGAGGGCCGTCAGAAGCTCGATCCGGTCAAGATCGCGCCGAAGGCGCCCGGCGGCGGGGGCTTCAGCCCGGCCGACTTCCCGCCCGGCTCCAGCCCCGACCCCGGCAGCAACAAGGCGCTCGGCAAGGAGATGGCCGCGGCCCGCGGCTGGGGCGACGAGTGGGGCTGCCTGGAGAAGCTGTGGGACCGCGAGAGCCACTGGAACGAGCGGGCCATGAACCGCTACAGCGGCGCGTACGGCATCCCACAGGCCCTTCCGGGAAGCAAGATGGCCAGCGCGGGCTCCGACTGGCAGACCAGCGCCGCCACGCAGATCAAGTGGGGGCTCGGGTACATCGCCGGCCGCTACAAGTCGCCCTGCGGCGCGTGGGGCCACTCCCAGGCCACCGGCTGGTACTGACCAACACTGACCCACACCCGGCCGACGCTGACGGGGGCCACGATCGCCGCCCAGGAAGCCCGCGCCCAGAGGACGTCGCGATGAAGCTTTGCCGGGGCTCCTGCACGCCCGATCGCGATCATCGTATAGTTATCGCATGAGTACGAGGCCGGTGTCGGTAACGATCGACGAGCAGCTCTACGCCTACGCTCAAGGCGAGGTGGAGGCGGGACGGGCCAAGTCGGTGTCGGCGGTGGTCAACGCCGCGCTCGCCCGCCGGGCCGAGGCCGACCGCGCGGCCGACGCCGCGGTGCTCGCCGCAGTGGAGGCGGTGCTTGAGGACCCGGACGCCTCGGCGCGTATGGAGCGGATGACCGCCCACCTGCTGTCGCAGCGGGAGCAGGCCGAGCGCCAGGCCGCCGGTGACTGAGACCGGCTACGTCCTGGACGCCACCGTGGTGTCGGAGATCGCGCGGGGGGACCTGCCGTTGATCGCGATGCTGTTCGGGCTGGACGGGCGTGGGCTGCCGCTCGTGGTGCCGGCGTTGGTCGTCGCGTCGGTGGCCGCGGAGATGGGCGGAGGCGACGAATCGGGGTTCTTACCGGCGGTGCGTGGGATCGCGCGGCTGGAGCACGGCGCGTACGGCGGGCTGGGCGACTTCGACGACGCGCTGGAGCTCGGCCGGGTCGCCGCGCGGCTGGGCGACAAGCAGCGGTGGGAGGACGCGCACACGGTGATGCTGGCGCGGCTGTGGCAGGCAGACATCCTCACCCTTGACGCCGCCCGGTGGGACGGCCAGGAGCTGGATGGGGCGCGGGTCTCGGAGATCGCCGACCCGGAGTAGACCGCGTGGGCCCCTTTTCGTCGTTCCGGACGGATATCGGGGGGAATGGCTGCGCTGCGCGGGCGAACTACAAGAGCGAGATCGGTCTCGCTCTTCGAGGGCCAGGCGTGCGGGTGCACGGCCGCCCACCAACCCCACTAACCCCGGCAGCTCCAGGCCGCCCTGCCGAAACTCTGGTCAGGTTTGGTCGACCTTTCGGCAAGCCTGACGGGGTTCCGCCCGTCCGCAATGCACCCTTGGGCTCATGGGTGTGAAGGTCAGCGTGGTTGTGCCCGTGTTCAACCCCGGGCTGGCGGACGACGCCTTCGGCGCGTGCGTGCGTTCGCTGCTTGAGCAGTCGCTGCCGCCCGAAGAGTACGAAGTGATCTTCGCGGACGACGGGTCGACCGACGGGACCCGCAGGCGGCTGGACGCGATCGCCGCGATCCGCCCGAACGTCCGCGTGCTCCACCTCGATCACAGCGGCTCGCCGGCGCGCGGCCGCAACGTGGGCCTGTCCGTCGCCCACGGCGAGTACGTCTACCTGCTCAACCAGCACGACAGGCTGGAGCCCGGCGCCCTTGAGCGGATGTACGGCATGGCGGTCGAGACCGACGCCGACGTGCTGGTCGGCCGGCTGGTGGACGACGGGCCGCCGCTGTCGGTCTTCGCGGAGAACAGGGCCCGTGCGGACATCCTCCGCGACCACCTGCTCACGCTGCCGACGGCGCACAAGCTGTTCAGCCGCGACTTCCTCGAGTCGCAGCACCTGCGCTTCCCCGACCGCCCGCTGTCCGAGCAGTCCTTCGTCACCAAGGCGTACCTCGCGGCGAAGGTCGTCGCGATCCTCGCCGACGAGGTCTGCTGTCACCTGGCGCGCGCGGAGGAGGAGCAGCCGGACGCGGAGGCCCTCTTCGACGGCCTGCGGGGACTCTTCGACGTCATCGACTCGCACACCGAGCCGGGCCTCGAGCGAGACCGGATCTACGCGCACTGGTTCCGCGTGCTCGGGCTCCGTCGCCTGGGCGGCGGCCGTTTCGTGGACGCTCCCTTCGAGGAGCGGACGGTGCTGTACTCGTTTCTCCGTCAGCTCACCGTCGAGCGCTTCCCCCCGTCCCTCGACGTGCATCTGCCGGTGCACCAGCGGGCCCGGGTGGCGCTGCTGCGGGACGGCAGGCCGGAGGCGCTCGTCGAGCTGGCCGGGGCCTTCCGGGGCACCCGGCTGCGCGCCGAGCTCCGGGACGTGCGCTGGGACCAGAGCGTGCTCACCCTCGATCTCAGCGTCGAGATCGTCCGGGGCGACGGCACCCCGCTGTGGTTCCGCGTGGAGCACGGCCGCCTCCTGTGGACGCCTCCGGTGCCCATGGAGGGGCTGCTCGACCAGGAGACGGCCGACGTCAGCGAGGCGGTGGCGAAGGCCCGCATGGAGGTCTACATCCGCGACGCGCAGACCGGCGAGACCTACTTCCTGCCCGTGAGCGGCGCCGTCGGCCGGGCGGTCGTGGGGAGCCAGGTGAGGATCTGGGCGAGCGGCGAGGCCCGGCTCGACGTGGGCTCGGCCGCTCTCGGCCGGCCGCTGTGCCCGGGAGTGTGGGAGGTCCACGTGCGGATGCGCGGCGTCCACCCCGGCCGCACCCGCGTCGCCCGCCTCGACGCGCAGATGAACTGCGCCGGCGTGCTCGCCGACGAGCCCCGCAGGCTCGTGGTGCCGTGCTGGTCGGAGCGCGGCGAGCTCAGCGTCTGCGTGGAGCCGAAGTCCTTCGCCGAGTCGATCGCCCTGGTGTCGTCGAGGGCGTCCGTCGCCCGCCAGGACGGTCACGTGTTCGTCGTCGTGCCCGTGCCGTACGTGCCGCCGAGTGGCGGGCCGGCGGCGGAGCTGGTGCTCCGGGAGCAGGACGGGCGGCACCGGAGCATGGCGGTGCCCGCGCTGGTGGAGCCGGGCATTCCGGGACGGCTCGCCGGTCAGCTCATCGCCCGGGTCCCGGTGAGCAGGCTGGGCGGGGAGGACTGCCTCGGCCCCGGTGCGTGGCGGCCCAGCCTGCGGGTCGCCGAGAAGGACGTGGAGCTGCTCTTCGGCCTGGCGGTGGGCCGCGGCGGGCAGGTGAGGGTCCTGCCCGCCGGGACGTCGCCCGCCCCGTCGCTGCTCAGGAAGATCGCAGGCCGGATCGGCTACCGCCCGCGCAGGTGAGCCAGGAACGCCGCGCGGAACTCGGCCGGCATCAGGCTTCCTGGGCCACGCGCTGGACGGCGCCGGAGGTCGGCTCGATCGCGGCCAGGTCGCGGCTGCGGGTCTCCCTGGCGGTGAAGACCGCGATGAGGGTGAGCACCGCCGCGCCCGCCACGTAGACGGAGACCGGGAGGCTGGAGTCGTAGGACTTGAGCAGGGCGACGGCGATGATCGGGGCGAGCGCGCCGGCCACGATCGAGGCGAGCTGGTAGCCGATGGACACGCCCGAGTAGCGCATCCGCGTCGCGAACAGCTCGGAGAAGAACGCCGCCTGCGGGCCGTACATCGCGCCGTGGAAGAGCAGGCCGACGGTCACCGCCAGGGTCACCAGGCCGAACGACTTGGTGTCGATGAGCGGGAAGAACGCGAAGGCCCACAGGCCGGCCCCGGCGGCCCCGATCAGGTAGACCGGGCGGCGGCCGAGCCGGTCCGAGAGCGCGCCCCACAGCGGGATCGTGATGAAGTGGACGGCCGAGCCGATCAGCACCGCGTTCAGGACGGTCCCCTTGGGCAGGCCCGCGGCGGTCGTGGCGTACACCAGCACGAACGCGGTGATCACGTAGTAGGAGACGTTCTCCGCGAGCCGGGCGCCGATGGCGACCAGGACGTCCCGCCAGTGGTGCCGCAGCACGCCGAGGATGGGGGCCTTCGGTGCGGGCTCCCGTGTGGCCTCCTGGAACACCGGCGACTCGGCCACCGTCAGCCGGATCCACAGGCCGATCAGCACGAGCACGCCGGAGAGCAGGAACGGGATCCGCCAGCCCCAGGCGAGGAAGGCGTCGTCCGGCTGGACCGCGGCGAGGAGGGCCAGCACACCGGTCGCCAGCAGGTTGCCCCCCGGAGCCCCGGCCTGGGGCCAGGAGGCCCAGAAGCCCCGGTTGCGCGGGTCGCCGTGCTCGGAGACGAGCAGCACGGCCCCGCCCCACTCGCCACCGAGGGCGAAGCCCTGCACGAGCCGGAGCGCCGTCAGCAGCAGCGGGGCCGCCGCGCCGAGCGTGGCGTAGGTCGGCAGGCAGCCGATGAGGAATGTCGCGCCGCCCATCATCAGGAGGCTGATGACGAGCAGCTGCTTGCGCCCCAGCCGGTCGCCGTAGT
Source organism: Planotetraspora sp. GP83 (assembly GCF_041262585.1). NCBI lineage: Bacteria > Bacillati > Actinomycetota > Actinomycetes > Streptosporangiales > Streptosporangiaceae > Planotetraspora > Planotetraspora sp. GP83. Next base: position 157,872 of record NZ_JBGCBZ010000008.1, read on the forward strand.
GGCCGAAGACCAGCCCGCCGAGCGGCCGGGCGACGAACCCGATGGCGTAGGTGAGGAACGCGAGGAGCGTGCCCGTGAGCTCGTCCTCGGTGGGGAAGAACAACTTGTTGAAGACCAGGGCGGCGGCCGAGCCGTACAGGAAGAAGTCGTACCACTCGATCGTGGTACCGATCAGGCTGGCCCCGACGACTTTTCCGATCTTACTCATGGGAACTCCTCGCATAGGGGGTTCCGCAAAGGTATGCAGTGACCGGGGTCACTCCTATGGGGCCGCCACACACAGCTCAGCCGCCGGTCATGTGGGTTCGCAGCCGGTGCAGCCGCAGGGCGAGCTGGATCTCCAGGGATCGCTCGGGCTCCTGCCAGTCCGCGCCGAGGAGCTGCCCCACCCGGTCGAGCCGCTGGGTCACCGTGTTCACGTGGATGTGCAGGGCGTCGGCCGTACGGGACAGGGAGCCGCCCGCGCCGAAGTAGGCCGCGAGTGTCCTGACCAGGGCGGTGCCGCGCCGCGCGTCGTAGTCGAGCACCGGCCCGAGCGACGAGGCCAGGAAGCCCGGCACGTCGCGCCCCTCGCCGATCAGCAGGCCGACGAAGCCCAGCTCCTCGGCGCTCGCCCCGTCGCCCGCCCGGCCGAGGGCGGCGAGCGCGCCGGCGCAGCGCTGGGCCTCCCGGTAGGCGGCCGCGACCGTGGTGAGGCTGCCGCTCGCGGCTCCCGCCGTGGCCGGCCGGCCCAGGGAGGAGCTCAGCTCGGCGGCGACGCGGCGGGCCATCAGGCCGGGTTTGTCCCCTGGCAGCAGCAGCACGACCTCGTCGCCCCGCGCGGCGGCCAGGCCGTGGGCGAGCGTGGCCTGGGATGACGCCCAGAACGCGGCGCGCTCGCGCTGCCCCTCTCTCCGGCCGGCGTCGTGCCGCGCGACGACCAGCACGTGCGGCGCGTCGAGGTCCACGCCGAGCCGCCGCGCCCGGTCGCGCAGCCCCGCCAGCTCGGGCCGGGAGATGAGGTCGTCGAGCAGCTCGCCGCGCACCCGCCCCTCGGCCTCGGCCACGCTCCGCCGGAACAGCAGCAGCAGCGCGGTGACCAGCGCCGCCCGCTCCAGGATGCGCTGGTCGGTGTCGGCCACCGGGCTGTCGGTCCGCAGCACCAGCGTGCACAGCGGCGCGGCTCCGACGTCCACCGAGGCCACGAACGCGTCGCCCCGCTTCACCGTACGGCCCAGCGCCCGCGACGACTGGGCCGCGTCGAACACCCCGGCGTCGAGGTCGCCGGTCTGCCCCACGAGCGGGCGGCCCTCGTCGTCCAGCACGGTCAGGCTGCCCCCGAGGACCTCGGTGACGACCGCGGCGACGTCCTCGACGCCCCCGCCGCGCAGGACCAGCCCGGTCATCCGGTCATGCGCGTCCGCCGCCCGCTCGATGGCCGCGCTGTGCGCGCTGATCAGCGTGTTCGCCTCGCTCAGCTCGGCCAGGGCGGCCCGGGTCTCCTGCAGCAGCCGGGCGGTGTCGATCGCGACGGCGGCGTGCGCGGCCAGCGAGCCGAGCAGCGCCACCTCCTCCTGTACGAACGGCCGGGCGCTGCGGTTGGCGGCGAACAGCACGCCGATGACCTGGGGGCCGAGCCGCAGCGGCACGCCCAGGATGGCGACCAGGCCCTCCTCCCGCACGGCCTCGTCGATCGTCGTGGTGTGCTGGAACCGCGCGTCCGCGAAGTAGTCCGCCGTGTTGTACGGCGTGCTCGTCTGGGCGACCAGCCCGCCGAGACCGGCGCCCATCGCCAGCCGGAGCCGCCGGAAGCGCGCGGACACCGACCCGTCGGTCACCCGCATGAAGGTGTCGCCGCGCTCGGGGTCGTTGAGCGTCATGTAGGCCGTGTCGGTGCCGAGAAGCTGCCTGGCCCGGCGGACGATCGCCTCCAGGACGGCGTCGAGGTCCGTCAGTCCGGCCAGGTCGCTCGCGGTGTCGAACAGGGCCGACAGCTCGGCCTCCCGCTTGGCCCTCCTGCGCAGCATCGCCCTGACCTTGAGCGCGGCGACCTTGGCCTGCTCCAGCTCCTCCAGCGTCGCGGAGTCGGCCCCGGCCGCGCGGGCCTGCAGTACGGGCCCCTCGAACTCCACGGCCGAGGCCTCCCGGGCGAGGAGTTCGAGATAGACGTTCACGTCAGCGCGCGCTCCATCCTCCGTCGAGCGGGATCGAGACTCCGGTGATGAACGACCCCTGTGGACCGCAAAGATAGGCGACCATCCCGGCCACCTCGTCCGGCTCGATCAGCCGCTTGATCGCCGTCGGGGCGAGCATGAGCCGCTCCACGACCTCGTCCTCGCTGATCCCATGGGTCCGCGCCTGATCGGCGATCTGGTTCTCCACGAGCGGGGTGCGGACGTAGGCGGGGCTGACGCAGTTCGACGTCACGCCGTGGGGCGCGCCTTCGAGGGCGATGACCTTCGACAGCCCCTCCAGGGCGTGCTTGGCCGTGACATATGCCGATTTGTACGGCGAGGCCCGCAGGCCGTGGACCGACGAGATGTTGACGATCCGTCCCCACCCCCGGGCGTACATGCCGGGCAGTACGGCACGGGCCAGCAGGAACGGCGCCTCCACCATCACCCGGAGGATCTTGGCGAAGACCTCGGGAGGGAACTCCTCGATCGGGGCCACGTGCTGAAATCCGGCGTTGTTGACGACGATGTCGGCGGAGATCCGGGTGTCCGGCGACGGCGGGAGCTGTCCTCGCCAGGCCACCAGGAACTCGGGATCCGACAGATCGACGGTCACCGGAGTGCCGCCGATCTCCGCGGCCACCTTCTCGACGGCGTCGGCGTCGACGTCGGCCACGACCACGTGCGCGCCCTCGGCGGCCAGGCGGCGGGCGCACGCCCGGCCGATGCCGCTTCCGGCGCCCGTCACCAGGGCGGTACGCCCATCAAGGCTCATGGCGTCTCACCCTAGAAACCGGGGCCGGTCCGGCACATGGCGGCCGCCGACATAGATCCCTGCCGCCCTATGTGGGCCGGGTCATGGAGAGCACGTCGAGGATCTCGTCGAGCTGCTGCTCGGTCAGCGTGCCGTTCGCCACGTGGCCACGCTCGACGACGACCTCCTTGATCGTCTTGCGCTCCTTGAGGGCCTGCTTGGCGATCTTGGCAGCCTCCTCGTAGCCGACGTACCGGTTCAGCGGGGTGACGATCGACGGCGACGACTCGGCGTACTCCCTGAGCCGCTCGACGTTGGCGGTGATCCCGCTGACGCACCTGTCGGCCAGCAGCCGCGAGACGTTCCCCAGCAGCCTGATCGACTCCAGCACGTTGCGGGCCATCACCGGCAGCATGACGTTGAGCTCGAACGCGCCCGACGCCCCCGCCATCGTGATCGCGGCGTCGTTGCCGATGACCTGGACGGCCACCATCGTGACCGCCTCCGGAATCACCGGGTTCACCTTGCCCGGCATGATCGAGGAGCCCGGCTGGAGGTCGGGCAGGTTGATCTCGCCCAGGCCGGCGCGCGGGCCCGAGCCCATCCAGCGGAGATCATTGGCGATCTTGTTGAGCGAGACCGCGATGACCTTCAGCGCGCCCGACAGCTCGACGAGGCCGTCCCTCGCCCCCTGCGCCTCGAAATGGTCCCTGGCCTCGGTGAACGGCAGCCCGGTCGCGCGGCTCAGCTCCCCGATCACGGCCCCGGCCCAGCCCGGGTCGGGGACGTTGATGCCCGTCCCGACGGCCGTGCCGCCCAGAGGCAGCTCGGCCAGGCGGGGCAGCAGGGCCTGGATCCGCTCGATCCCGAGCTCGATCTGCGTAGAGTAGCCGCCGAACTCCTGGCCGAGCGTGACCGGCGTCGCGTCCATCAGATGGGTCCTGCCGGACTTCACCACGCCGGCGAACTCGGACGCCTTCTCCTCCAGCGCCGTCGCCAGGTGCTCGAGCGCGGGCGTCAGCTCGTGGACCACCGCGTAGGTGGCCGCCACGTGGATCGAGGAGGGGAACACGTCGTTGGACGACTGGGCGGCGTTCACGTGGTCGTTGGGGTGGACCGGCCGGCCGAGCCGCTCCTCGGCGAGGGTCGCGATGACCTCGTTGGCGTTCATGTTCGACGACGTGCCCGAGCCGGTCTGGAACACGTCGACGGGGAACTGGTCGTTCCACCGCCCCTCGGCCACCTCGTTCGCGGCGTCCTGTACGGCCTGCGCCAGATCCTTGTCGATCACCCCGTAGTCGGCGTTCACCTTGGCGCACGCCGCCTTGATCCGCCCCAGGGCGGCGATGTGGGCGGGTTCGAGCCCGCGGCCGGAGACCGGGAAGTTCTCCACCGCCCGCTGCGTCTGCGCCCGCCACTTGGCCTGGGCCGGGACCCGCACCTCGCCCATGGAGTCGTGCTCGATCCGGAAATCTTCCATGGTGTAAGTCCTATCAAGAACCCGCGGCGAGGTCTCTCCCACCCGGCATGGAACGAGCCCAGGCCGAGCTAACGGCCCAAGGCCACCATCGCCAGGACCACGACCGCGAGGAAGGCCACGAGGGCGATCACAGCCAGCACGAGCACCCGGACCCGGCCGCCCGCGTCCGGTTCCTGAGAGCCCTGCATGGCGAACAGGTCCGTCCCCAGCCCGCCGGGGCGGTGCCCGTTGCCGCTGTCACCGGACGCGGGATGTCCGGGCTGTCCTGACTCTCCCGGGTGAGCCTCCGGCTGTCCTGAGTCCGCCTCACCTCGGCCCTGTTTCGCTGCCGCTCCTGCCGTGGCTGCGGGTGGAGGAGTCGTGTGAGGTCGATTGGCAGGCAACCTCCGAGGGGCTGTCGTGTCCGTGTCGTCGTCGCTCGCCTCGCTACCGGAGGGCGCCTCGCTACCAGGGGGCGCCTCGCTACCGGAGGGTGCGGACATGGCCTCGGGAGCGTCGGCGGCGGCTGATGGCGCCGCCGGAATGGCACCATCGGCCGAAGGGCTCGGACTGGAAGCCGGAGGAGGGATGCGAAGACCGCCCTTGGGGCGAATTATCACCATCGTCTGGTCGGCCGCGTCCTCCGAGGAGGAGCCGTCCACGCGAGACGCGCCCCCGGCGGTGGCGGCCCCGGAGACTGGGAAGACGTCCGTGGGAGAGGCTGGTCCGGCGGGAGCGCTCGTGGACGCGGCCTTGGCGGACGCGGCCTTGGCGGGCGCGGCCTTGGCGGGCGCGTTCACGGGCGGCGCGGGTTGTGGAGAGGCGCCGGCCGGGGCGGCGGCCGGCGTGTCGGCGATGATCCGGAGCATCGCGGCGGCTCGTTCGGGCGTGAGCCGTACCGTGTGGTCCTTCTGCAGCAGGCCGTCGAGGACGGGACGCAGGGGGCCGGCCTGGGTGGGCGGGTCGGCGGTCTCCGTCATGAGGGCCGCGAGGGTCTCCCCGACGGAGCCGCGCTCGTAGGCGGGCCGTCCCTCGACCGCGAAGTACAAGGTGGCCCCGAGGGACCACATGTCGGATTCCGGGCCGGTGTGGTCGCCCCTGGCCCTCTCGGGCGCGGTGTAGCCGGGGGAGCCGATCACCATGCCGGTCTGCGTGAGGGGGCTGTCGCCCTGGGCCTTGGCGATGCCGAAGTCGGTGAGGACGACCCGGCCCGTCTCGGTCAGCAGCACGTTGCTGGGCTTGACGTCCCGGTGCAGGATGTCCTGGGAATGGGCGGCGCGGAGCGCGCCGAGCAGGTCGTAGCCGATCTCCGCCACGAGCCGGGGCGGTAGCGGGCCCTCCTCGTCGATCACCTGCTCCAGCGAGCGGCCCTCGACGAGCTCCATGATGATCCACGGGCTGCCGTCCACCTCGATCGCGTCGTGGATCGTGGCGACGGACGGGTGGCTGACCCTGGCCGCGATGCGGCCCTCCCGGATCATGCGTTCCCGCAGCTCCCGGCGTTGCGGTGGGCTGAGCGTCGGATCCTGGCGGATCTCCTTGACGGCGACTTCACGCCCGAGCGACCGGTCGAAGGCACGCCAGACGGTGCCCATCGTGCCCCGGCCGATAGGGGTGATCAGCTCGTAGCGATCAGCGAGCAGCCGCGGTTGCTGTTCCGGCATGAGAAGAAAGATAGCGATTCTCCCTGGAGAATCGCTTTCTACTCACATGAGAAATCTTCTCGGCCAGTACCGGCGGGGCAAAACCATCGTGATCACCTTGGCGAGGCGTCGCATCATCGGGCCGTAGCCGATCTGGTGCAGAGACGGCTCGGGCGGCTTGCGGTGGACGCCCTCGGCCGGTCGGCGCCGCTGCGCGGGCACGGTGGCCATCTCGCGGGAGGCGCCGAGGTCCCGGAAGTCGCGGGGGTCGCGGAGGTCACGACCGTAAGCGCCGTACGTCCGGTGCGGGCCGGAGACCCGGTGCGGGCCGGAGTCCCGGGGATCGCGCGGCTGTCCCGGGGGCACCGGCCTGGGCGCGGGCCGCGATTCGGCCCGATGCTGCCCGCGGTGCGGCGGCTTGCGCCCGATCGTCGGTACGGCCGGCGGGATCGAGGGGCGGACCGGCCGGTGCTGGGGGATGATCTCCTCGGCGGTTCCGCCGGCGGCGATCCTCGCGAGGGTCAGGGCCGCCCGGACGCCGTCGAGGCGGGCCTCCGGGTCGATCTGGAGCAGGCCGCGCAGGACCGGGGCGAGCGGGCCCGCCTTCTCCATGGGGATCGGGGCGCCGCTCGTGAGAGCGGCCAGGGCGGCGGCAGCCGTACGGCGGCCGTGGAGGCCGCGGCCCTCGACGGCGGTGTAGAGCGTCGCGCCGAGCGACCATAGGTCGGCGGCCGGACTGGCCTTGTCACCCAAAACCCGCTCGGGCGCGATGTATCCGGCCGAGCCCAGCACGATGCCCGCCTGAGTGATCGAGACGTCGCCCTCCAGGGCGGCCAGCCCGAAGTCGGTGAGCACGGCCCTGTCCTCGGTCACCAGGACGTTGCTGGGCTTCACGTCCCGGTGGAGGATGCCCTTGGCGTGGACGGCCCGCAGCGCGCCGAGCACCTGCCTGCCGATCTCGGCCACCCGCCGGGGGTCCATCGGGCCCTCGCGCCTGACGATCTCCTCCAGCGACTGCGCCTTGAGGAGCTCCATCACGATCCACGGGCGGTCGTCCTCGGTCACCACGTCGAACACCGTGATGACGGAGGGGTGGGCGACCATGGCGGTCGCGCGTCCCTCCCGCTCGGTGCGCGCGCAGAGCTCGGCTCGGAGGTCCTCGTCGAGGACCAGCGGCAGCCGTACCTCCTTGACAGCGACGTCACGATCGAGGAGCTCGTCTCGCGCACGCCAGACGGTGCCCATTCCACCGCGGCCTACCGGCTCGACAAGCCGGTAGCGCGCGGCTAACTGGTATCCGGACGGCGCACGCATGGGTGGCAGCTTACCGATTCGGGTAATGCGTCCTGTAGAGACCATGCCGGGAAATTGTTGGGATCTTCTGTCAAATGTTCTGACACCCGGCATGTAGGGTCAGCGGCGGCCAATGGTAAGGCCGGGGACGAAGCGTCTCACGGCGACCACAGAGGTTCGAGGACCCCGGACGGCCGCGAGGCCGATGTTCGGCATTGTCGACTCGGGATACAGTCCCAGCGTGGGAGAGATGATCCAGTCGGTTGAGCGGGCCGCTGCGATCCTGAGACTGCTCGCGTCCGGGCCCCGCCAGCTCGGCGTCGTGGAGCTGGCCCGGGCCATGGGCCTGCCCAAGGGCACCCTCCACGGCATCCTGCGCACGCTCGTGCACGTCGGGTTCGTGGAGCAGGACGAGACCACCGGGAAGTACCGGCTCGGCGGGACCCTCCTCCACCTCGGCAGCAGCTACCTCGACGTGAACGAGCTGCGGGCCCGCTCGCTCAACTGGGCGGACGCGCTGGCCGGCCGCAGCATGGAGAGCGCCTGGATCGGCACGCTCCACGAGGGGTGCGTCCTCGTGGTCCACCACGTGTTCCGCCCGGACGACAGCCTGCAGGTGCTTCAGGTGGGCACCCTCCTGCCCGGCCACGCGACGGCGCTCGGCAAGGCGCTGCTCGCCTACGACCCGTACGGGGAGGCGATCACGGGTCCGCTGGAGCGCTTCACGGGGAGGACGCTGGTCACCGTGGCCGACCTTGAGGAGGAGCTCGAGGCGATCCGGGCGCGGGGGTGGGCGGCGGAGATCGAGGAGTTCGTGGAGGGCGAGGTGGCCATCGCCGCCCCCATCCGCGACGGGCGGGGCATGACGGTCGGCGCGATCGGCGTCAGGGGCGCCATGGAACGGCTCGCCGAGGGCGGGGCGCCGCGCATGGAGATCGTCTCCTATGTCAGGGACGCCGCGCGGGCCATCACCCGCGACCTCGGCCGGTAACACTTCGGACACGTCATTGACGTAAAGCGCCGGGTGAATAAACTGCACATATCGTTCGGCATTACCGAACGAATTCGCAGACTGTGAGGTTCCTCGTGCTTGGACCGCAGCACGCATGCCCGACAGACCGGCACGCTGGGCCCGGTGGGCGCGTGACCGGCGGCCGGGGAGGAGCCCGGCAGTTCATCAGAGGTGCACCTGCGTGGATCGGGACATACCGTCCAGGCGGTATGTCCCGCGCATCCGGGACGGCGGTCACAGGGCCGTGACCCCTCCCTCGTACGCCGGGCAGGTGGGACCACCACGCCCGGCAGCATCGGCGGCGCTGCCTGTTCGGCGACGCCGAACAGCGGCTCGCCGATCAGTAGCCGGCGGCGCTGCCCGTCTCGGGGGGATAGGCGACGCCTCCGGCCGTACTACAACGAAAGGTCTGGTAGGCACATGACCCCCACACAAGGCAGGAGCTCAGGGCTCTGGGCCCTGCTCAGCCTGGCTCTAGCCCTTGTCCTGCTCGGCGGTGGGATCGCCGCGTGGACGCAGACCGCCGGCGGCGCCGTGTCGGTCCAGGACGTCCGGTTCACCGGCAACGACGGGCACCAGCTCGCCGGCCTGCTCTACGTCCCGCGGGGCGTGACCGCGAAGACCCCCGCGCCCGCTGTCCTCGCCGTGCACGGGTACATCAACTCGCGGGAGACCCAGGACGCGTTCGCGATCGAGTTCTCCCGCCGGGGGTACGTCGTGCTCGCCCTCGACCAGCAGGGGCACGGCTTCTCCGACGCGCCCGCGTTCGCGTACGGCTACGGCGGGCCGGCCGCGCTGGCCTACCTGCGCTCCCTCGACATCGTGGACAAGGACAACATCGGTCTCGAGGGCCACTCCATGGGCGGCTGGACGGTGCTCTCGGCGGCCAAGGCCATCCCCGACGGCTACAAGTCGCTCGTCCTCGTCGGCTCGTCGCCGGGCGACAAGGGCGTCCCCGCCCCCGACGGCGACACGTCGTTCCCGCGCAACACCGCGCTGATCTACGGCAAGTGGGAGGAGTTCTCCCCCCTCATGTACGGCGTGGCCAACCCGGGCGACGCGCAGTCCTCCGCCAAGATGAAGGGCCTGTTCGGCAGCGCGGCGCCGGTGGTCGCGGGCAAGGTCTACGGCTCGATCGACACGGGGAACGCGCGCGTGGTCTACCGGCCGGCCAACAATCACCCCGGCCTGACCTTCAGCTTCGAGTCCGTCTCGCACGCCACCGACTGGATGGCGCGCACCCTCAAGGGCGGGCACCCGGCCTCCGGCCAGGTCTGGTGGCTCAAGGAGCTCGGCACGCTGATCGCCCTGGTCGGCGGGATCCTGTTCCTCTTCCCCTTCGGCGCGCTGCTCCTGCGGACGCCGTACTTCGCCGTGCTGTCCGCCGAGGCGGCACCGGCCCGTGGCGTGCGGCGGGGCACCCCGTGGTGGGCGGCGGCCCTGGTCGCGGCGGCGATCCCCGCGGTGACCTTCTTCTGGTTCCAGGACTTCGCCAACTATCTGATCCCGGCGAGCGGGCTGTTCCCGCAGACGGTGACCACGGGCATCATGGGGTGGGCCATCGGGAACGCCCTCGTGTCGCTGGTGCTGTTCCTGGTCTGGCACGTCCGGAGCAACCGCGGGGCGGGCCTCGCCGACTACGGCCTGCGGCCGCGCCGCATCGGCCGGTCGATCGTGTTCGCGGCGTCCGTGGTCGCCGGCCTCTACGCGCTGCTCGCCTTCTCCGACTGGGCGTTCACGACCGACTTCCGGATCTACGTCGTGCAGCTCCACCTCATGGACGCCACGCACTTCCGGATCTTCCTGAGCTACCTGATCCCGTTCACGGTGTTCTTCGTGGTGCTCGGCCTGGTCCTGCACAACCAGCTTCGGCCCGCTGACCGCAGCCCCCGCCGCGAGCTGGCCGCGAACATCGCAGTGCTGGTGGCGGGCCTGGTCGTGCTCCTCGTCGCCGACTACGCCCCGCTCCTCGCGGGCGGGACCCTGGCGATCCCGGACCAGCCGCTCCTGATCATCGTGGCGTACCAGTTCGTGCCGGTGCTCGCGGCGGTGGCGCTGATCTCGACCTACTTCTTCCGCAGGACCGGGAGCGTGCTTCCGGGGGCGTTCGTCAACGCGATCCTGATCACCTGGGACATCACGGCGGGCACGGCGACCCAGTGGCCGGTCGAGCCGTGGGGCGGGGCTACCCAGTGGATCCGCGTCGGGCTGCCCCTGCTCGCCGGTGTCGTGCTGCTGGTCCTCGCGATCCGGCGGCTTCGCACCGGGACGTCGGCGCAGGCGCCGGCGTCCGACCCCGAGCCCGTCCCGCAGGTCCCGGCCTGAGCGTCTCCGCCCGGGCGCGTGTGAGGGAGGTCCCCGTACGGCGAGGGCCTCCCCCTCCGCGCCCGGCGCGGGCTCAGCGGCGGCCGATGGTGAGGACGGGGCCGGTGGTGTCGGAGAAGAAGTCGTCCCCCTTGTCGTCGACGACGATGAAGGCCGGGAAGTCGACGACTTCGATCTTCCAGACGGCCTCCATGCCCAGCTCCGGATATTCCAGGACCTCGACCTTGGTGATGCAGTCCTGGGCGAGGCGGGCGGCCGGGCCGCCGATCGAGCCGAGGTAGAAACCGCCGTACTTCTGACACGCCTCGGTGACCTGCTTCGACCGGTTGCCCTTGGCCAGCATCACGAACGATCCTCCGGCGGCCTGGAAGCGCTCCACGTAGGAGTCCATGCGCCCGGCCGTCGTCGGGCCGAACGAGCCGGACGCGTAGCCCTCCGGCGTCTTGGCCGGCCCGGCGTAGTAAACCGCGTGGTCCTTGAGGTACTGCGGCATCTCCCCGCCGTTGTCGAGCAGCTCGGCGATCTTGGCGTGGGCGATGTCGCGGGCGACGACGAGCGGTCCGGTGAGCGAAAGCCGCGTCTTGACCGGATATTTCGTCAGCTCGGCGAGGATCTCCGGCATCGGGCGGTTGAGGTCGATGCTCACGACGTCGTCGGAAAGGTGCTCGTCCGTCGTCTCGGGGAGGAACTTCGCCGGGTCGGTCTCCAACTGCTCCAGGAAGATCCCCTCGGGGGTGATCTTCGCCAGCGCCTGGCGGTCGGCGCTGCAACTCACCGCGATCGCGACCGGGCAGGACGCGCCGTGCCGGGGGAGGCGGATCACCCGCACGTCGTGGCAGAAGTACTTGCCGCCGAACTGGGCGCCGATGCCGAGCTTCTGGGTCAGCTCGAAGACCTTCTTCTCCAACTCCAGATCGCGGAAGCCGTGGCCGCTCGTCGAGCCCTCGGTGGGGATGCTGTCGAGGTAGCGCGCCGACGCGTACTTCGCCGTCTTGAGCGCGAACTCCGCGCTGGTCCCGCCGACGACGATCGCCAGATGGTACGGCGGGCAGGCGGCGGTGCCGAGCGAGCGGATCTTCTCCTCCAGGAACTGGAGCATCCGCTTCTCGTTCAGGACGGCCTTGGTCTCCTGGTAGAGGAACGACTTGTTGGCCGAGCCGCCGCCCTTGGCCATGAACAGCAGCTTGTACTCGTCCGGGTGGCCGCCCGGGTCCTCGGCGTACAGCTCGATCTGGGCGGGCAGGTTGTTCCCGGTGTTCTTCTCGTCCCACATGGTGAGCGGCGCCATCTGCGAGTAGCGCAGGTTCAGCCGGGTGTAGGCGTCGTACACGCCGCGGCTGATGTGCTCGGCGTCCGCGCCGTCGGTGAGGACGTGCCTGCCGCGCTTGCCCATCACGATCGCGGTGCCGGTGTCCTGGCACATCGGCAGCACGCCGCCGGCCGAGATGCTCGCGTTCTTCAGCAGGTCGAGCGCGACGAAGCGGTCGTTGCCGCTCGACTCGGGATCTTCAATGATCTTCCGGAGCTGGGCGAGGTGAGACGACCGGAGATAGTGCGAAATATCGTGAATGGCGGTCTCGGTGAGCAGGCGCAGCGCCTCTGGCTCGACCTCCAGGAACTTCCGTCCGGCCGCCTCGGTGACCCGCACGCCCTCGGTCGTGATCAGGCGGTATTGAGTCTCGTCCGGCCCAAGCGGCAGCAGGTCGGTGTAGTCGAACTCCGGCATCGTCCTCGGATCCCTCTGCGTCTGCCTCTACTGGTGGTCGTCACAGCGTACGGCTCGCGACCCCTAGAACTCGTCGGGGGTGACGCGGTAGCAGTCGCCGGTGCGGGTGCGCCACAGCAGCGTGCCGGGGCGTGGCTGTGTGACGTGGTTGCCCGGCAGAGCCTTGATCTTGTGGTGGCGTCGGTGAAGCGCCGCGAGGTTGGCGTCCGCCGTCGGGCCGCCGCGGTGGTGGGGGCGGGTGTGGTCGAGGTCGGAGCTGTAGGCGCTGCGGTTGTCGGAGCCGCGAATCCGCGCCCGGCTAGCTCGAACCCGTCCGCAGCCCGAGCGCGAGTCCGGCGATGACGACCGCCGCTCCGGCGAGGTCGGCCGCCGACGGCGTGCCGAGGCCGAGGACCAGCGTGGTCACGATGGCCCCTACCGGGATCATCCCGGCGAACAGCCCGGCTCGGTCCGCGCCCAGCCGGGGAAGCGCGGTGTACCAGAGGAAGAACGCCACCGTCGTCACGATCACCGCCAGGTAGCCCAGGCCCAGGGCCTCGGCCGTCGTCGGCATCCGCAGCATCGCCCCGCCGTCCACGATCGCGCCCATGACCAGCAGGAACGGCACGGCGAGGGCCGCGGAGTAGGCCGACACCCGGATGGCCCCGAGCGTGGGGAGCAGCGGCAGTGCGAGGAGCGAGAAGCAGACCTCGCACGCCAGCGCGCCGAGCGACCACATGAGGCCGGGCAGGTTGCCGCTGCCGAGGCCCGTGGCCAGCGTGGCTCCCGCGACCACCACGATCGCCGCGCCGATGAGGCGGGGAGACGGTAGCGACCTCGCGTCGGCAGGCCGGGTGAGCGGTCCGAGGACGGCCAGCGCGAGCGGCACGGTCCCCACGATGGTCCCGACGAGGGAGGGGCTGGACGCCCGCGCTGCCTCGATCACGCACACATTGAAGATCACCAGCCCGGTCAGCGACAGGAGTCCGAGCAGTGCCCACCCACCCGGCGCCAACCGCACCGGCTCCCGCGCCGTCCGATCCCGCGCCACGGGGGGCGTAATCGCCGGCACGGGTCCCGCGCGGCGGGCGAGCCGTACGGGACCGAGTCCTCGGGCACGGGCGACGGCGAGCAGGATCACGGCGGCGAGGGCGTAGCGCAGGGCCTGGCCGCCATAGACCGGGTAGGTCCCGATGACGCCGGAGACCGCCGCCAGGGTGCCGACCATGAACATCGCCGCCGCCGCGCTCGCGGTGGTGCGCAGGTGGGCGGTACGGCGTGGCCGGGCCGTGGCTATGGGGGGCTTCATGAGGGAGGTCATGTCTGGAGATGGTAGGACTCCAATGGTTCCCTCAACGGGTCCAATCAAGCGGTGAAATCGGGTACCAATGACGGATCTGCATATCGCGGTCGATCGCGACGCGGGGGGCCTCGCCGGCCAGGTGGCCCGGGAGCTGAGGGACGCGATCCGGTCCGGGCGGCTGGCCCACGGCACCCGCCTGCCGCCCAGCCGTGACCTCGCGAAGGACCTCGGCCTGTCCCGCGGCGCCGTGGTCGAGGCGTACGAGCAACTGGTGGCGGAAGGCTTCCTCGCGGCCAGGACCGGTGCGGGGACCTACGTCGCCGCAGGGCCGAGGACCGGCGGGGCGTCGGCTGAGAGAGGGGCCGGCGTCGCGGCGGTGGTGGGGCCGGCGGGGGGCTTGCCGGAAAGGGACAGAGACCGGCCCACCTCTCCGGATCTCGGGGCGTTTCCGCGGCAGGCGTGGATGGCGGCTGTCCGGCATGTCCTGACGACGCTGCCCAACGACGCGCTGGACTACGGCGACCCGGGCGGCGTGCCCGAGCTGCGCGAGGAGCTGGCCCCCTACCTGCGCCGGGTGCGGGCGGCCGACGCTGCGCCGGAGCACCTTGTCGTCGTCACGGGCGTGGCGCAGGGGCTCAGCCTGACCATCCAGGCGCTCGCCGCGAGCAGGGGGCGCGGGATCGTCCTCGCGGTGGAGGACCCCACCAGCCCCCACCAGCTTCCGCTGCTTCAGCGGGCGGGCGCGAGCCTGGTCCGGGTGCCGGTGGACGAGGAGGGAATCGTCGTCGAGCGGCTCGCCGAAACCGAAGCGGACGCCGTGCTGCTGACCCCGGCCCATCAGTATCCGACCGGGGTCGTGCTCTCGCCGCGCCGCCGAGCCGAGCTCATGGCCTGGGCGGCCGGGACCGGCGCGATCGTGCTGGAGGACGACTACGACGCCGAGTTCCGGTTCGACCGTGACCCGGTCGGCTGCCTGCAGGGGCTCGCCCCCGACCGTGTGGTGCTGGCGGGCAGCGTCAGCAAGTCGCTCGCTCCGGGCATGCGGCTCGGCTGGGTGGTCGCGCCGCCGCACATCGCGAGGTCCGTACGGCTCGCGCGGGCCGAGCTGGATCTCGGCTCGCCGGTCATCGACCAGCACGCCCTCGCCCATCTCATCAGGACGGGCCGCTACGACCGGCACCTGCGCCGGATGCGCCGCGAGTATCGGGCCCGCCGGGACGCCCTCGTCGGCGCCCTGGCCGAGCATCTGCCCGCCATCGCCGTCCAAGGAGTCTCCGCCGGTCTCCACCTCTACGCGCGGCTCCCCGAGGGCTGGGACGAGGCCGCGCTCGCCGCCGCCGCGCGGGCGGCGGGTCTGGCGGCCGAGCCGGTCGTCCCCGCGCACCGGCGTCCCGGACTGGTGATCGGCTTCGCCCGCGTCCCCCCGCACAGGATCACGCGTGCCGTACGGGACCTGGCGGATGGCGTAGCCTGACTTCGTCAGAATGTCAGGACAAAGTCTTGACTCTCGGTTGCCCCTCCACCTACAACTGGATGGTCTGGAGGCCGGGTTTCCACCATGGAGGTATCGAAGTGAAGATCGCTGGAGCCCCGATCTCGTGGGGGGTGTGCGAAGTGCCCGGTTGGGGTTACCAGCTCGGCCCCGACCGAGTCCTCCAGGAGATGCGGGACCTCGGCCTGGCGGCCACGGAGCTGGGCCCCGACGGGTTCCTCCCGTCGTCGCCCGAGAGCCGCCGGTCCCTCCTTGACGGGTACGGCCTGCGGGCCATCGGTGGGTTCGTCCCGGTCGTGCTGCACGACCCGGGGCATGACCCGCTGACCGGCGTCCGCGAGCTTCTCGGCTCGTTCCGCGAGGGGTCCGTCGAGGTGATGGTGCTGGCCGCCGCGACCGGCGTGGACGGCTACGACGGACGTCCGGCGCTCGACGCCACCGGCTGGGAGACGCTCCTCGGCAACCTCGACCGGATCCTCAAGGAGGCCGCCGACTCGGGCGGCCCCCTGGTCACGCTGCACCCGCACGTCGGGACGATGGTGGAGACCCGTGACGAGGTCCGCCGGGTGATCGACGGCTGTGCCGTACCCCTCTGCCTGGACACCGGGCACCTGCTGATCGGCGGCACCGACCCGCTGGAGATCGTCAGGGAGGCGCCGGGACGAGTGGCGCACGCGCACCTCAAGGACGTGGACGCCGCGATGGCGGAGCAGGTCCGCGAGGGCCGGCTGACCTACACGGAGGCCGTCGGCAAGGGGATCTACCGCCCGCTCGGCACGGGTGACGTCGACGTCGCGGGAATCGTCTCCGGCCTCGGCATGGCCGGATACGACGGGTGGTATGTCATGGAGCAGGACGTCGTGCTGGACGGCGAGCCCCCGGCGGGCGAGGGCCCGATCGGCGACGTCAGGGCGAGCATGGACTATCTCAAGGGCCTCTCCAATGACTGAGGTGCTGACCATCGGCCGCATCGGGGTGGACATCTACCCGCTGCAGGTGGGGGTGTCCCTCCGGGAGGTCGAGACGTTCGGTAAGTACCTCGGCGGCAGCCCGGCCAACGTGGCGGTCGCCGCGGCGCGGTACGGGCGATCGGCCGCGGTGATCACCCGGACGGGCGCGGACCCCTTCGGCGAGTTCCTCCACGACGCGCTGGCCGAATACAGGGTGGACGACCGTTACGTCACGCCGGTCGAGGGCCTGCCGACGCCCGTGACCTTCTGCGAGATCCGGCCGCCCGAGGACTTCCCGATCTACTTCTACCGCTACCCCAAGGCTCCCGATCTGGAGATCCACGCCGACGAGCTGGACCTCGGCGCGATCGCCGGCGCGGACCTGTTCTGGGCGACCGTGACCGGCCTGTCCCAGGAGCCGTCGCGGAGCGCCCACTTCGCGGCCCTGGAGGCGCGCGGCCGCCGCCGGTTCACCGTGCTGGACCTCGACTACCGCCCCATGCTCTGGCCGGACGTGGCAGAGGCCCCCGATCTCGTACGGCAGGCCCTCCGCCATGTCACCGTGGCGGTCGGCAACCTCGACGAGGTCGAGGTGGCCACCGGGACGCGGGAGCCGTACGACGCGGCGAAGGCGCTCCTGGACGCCGGTCTGGAGCTGGCGGTGGTCAAGCAGGGCTCCAAGGGCGTGCTCGGCATGACGAGGGACGAGACCGTGGTCGTCCCGCCGCGGAAGGTCGAGGTCGTCAACGGGCTCGGTGCGGGCGACGCGTTCGGCGGCGCGCTGTGCCACGCGCTGCTGTCGGGGTGGTCGCTGGAGCGGACGCTCGAGTTCGCGAACGCCGCGGGCGCCATCGTGGCCGGGCGGCTCGCCTGCGCCCCCGACATGCCGACCGCCGAGGAGGTCGACGCGATGCTGTCGGGGAGCGGCGCTCATGCGTGACGACGACTACCGGCGGCTGCTCGACGACCGCGCCCGCCACCCCGAGCGGATCGCCCAGGCGGCGGCGGTACGGCGGCGCAGGCCCCTGCTGGCCGACCGCGAGCAGATCCTGATCATCGCGGCCGACCATCCGGCCCGTGGCGCCCTCGGCGTGTCGGGGCGGCCGATGGCCATGGCCAGCCGGGTCGAGCTGCTGGACCGGCTCGTGGTCGCCCTGTCGCGGCCCGGCGTGGACGGAGTGCTGGGGACCCCCGACATCATCGAGGATCTCCTTCTGCTCGGCGCGCTCGACGACAAGATCGTGATCGGGTCGATGAACCGGGGCGGCCTGCAGGGTGCGGTCTTCGAGTTCGACGACCGTTTCACGGCCTACGACACCGAGTCGATCGTCGCGATGCGGCTCGACGGCGGGAAGATGCTCTGCCGCATCGGCCTGGAGGACGAGCGGACGGCCGCCACGCTGGAGAGCTGCGCCCGCGCCGTGACCGAGCTGTCCAGGGAGGGGCTGGCCGCGATGGTCGAGCCGTTCTGGTCGAAGCGGTCCGGCGGCGTGGTCAGGAACGACCTGTCGGCCGACGCGATGATCCACGCCATCCACGTGGGCCAGGCCCTCGGGGCTTCCTCCGCCCGGACGTGGCTGAAGCTCCCGGTGATCGACGACATGGAGCGCGTGATGGAGGCCACCACGCTGCCGACGCTGCTGCTCGGGGGGGACCCCTCCGGCGCGCCCGACGAGGTCTACGCGTCGTGGGCCAAGGCCCTGCGCAACCCCGGCGTGCGCGGCCTGGTGGTGGGCCGGGCGCTGCTCTACCCGCCGGACGACGACGTGGCGGCCGCCGTGGACATCGCGGCGGGACTGCTGGAAGGGGCGGCCCGATGACGTATATCCCGTTCGGCGCGGCGGCGTCGGGTCCGTGGGCGGTGCAGGTCACCCCCGAGTCGGCCGGATGGACCTACTCCGGCCTGCGGATCGTCGACCTGGCCGGAG
Source organism: Planotetraspora sp. GP83 (assembly GCF_041262585.1). Lineage (NCBI taxonomy): Bacteria > Bacillati > Actinomycetota > Actinomycetes > Streptosporangiales > Streptosporangiaceae > Planotetraspora > Planotetraspora sp. GP83. The sequence continues at coordinate 175,889 of NZ_JBGCBZ010000008.1, forward strand.
AGCCGGTGGAGCTCGCCACCGGCTCCGAGGAGATGCTGGTCCTCCCGCTGTCCGGCGCGTGCGAGGTCGAGGCCGACGGTGTACGGCTCTCGCTCGACGGGCGCGAGTCGGTGTTCGCGGCGCCGACCGACTTCGCGTACCTGCCCATCGGGACGACGGCGCGGATCAGCGGCCGGGGCCGGATCGCCCTGCCGTCGGCCAGGGCCACCCGCAGGCTCCCCGTCCGGTACGGCCCGGCGTCCGATGTGCCGGTGGAGATCCGGGGAGCCGGGCAGGCGACGCGGCAGGTCAACAACTTCTGCGCGCCGGAGACCTTCGAGTGCGACAAGCTCGTGGCCGTCGAGGTGCTCACGCCCGGCGGCAACTGGTCGTCCTACCCGCCCCACAAGCACGACACCGAGGGCGAGGGCGAGGCCGTCCTGGAGGAGATCTACTACTTCGAGGGCGGCCCCGGGTATCAGCGGGTGTACGGCACGCACGACGTCCTCGCCGAGGTGTCGCCCGGTGACGTGGTCCTGGTGCCGCACGGTTACCACGGGCCCTCGATGGCGGCTCCGGGCTACGACCTCTACTACCTCAACGTGCTGGCCGGGCCCGCCGAGAAGCGGTCCATGGCCTTCTGCGACGACCCCAGGCACGCCTGGATCCGCTCGTCCTGGGCCGGCCAGCCGATCGACCCGCGCGTGCCCTTCGGGAAGGACTGACCACCATGCGGACCATGCGACTCACGGTGGCGCAGGCGCTCGTGCGGTTCCTCGGACAACAGTGGAGCGAGCGGGACGGCGTCGAACGGCGGCTCATCCAGGGCTGCTTCGGCATCTTCGGCCACGGCAACGTCGCCGGGATCGGTCAGGCGCTCGCCGAGCAGGGCGCGGGCACCCGGTCGGCCCTGCCGTACTATCTGGCCCGCAACGAGCAGGCCATGGTCCACACGGCGGCGGGCTACGCCAAGACGGCGAACCGGCTGTCCACCTTCGCCTGCACGACGTCGGTCGGGCCGGGCGCGACCAACATGGTCACCGGGGCGGCCCTCGCGACTGTGAACCGGCTGCCGGTGCTGCTGCTGCCCGGTGACGTCTTCGCCACCCGGGTGGCCTCGCCCGTGCTTCAGGAGCTCGAGGATCCCCGGTCGTACGACATCAGCGTGAACGACGCCTTCAAGCCCGTCAGCCGTTTCTGGGACCGGATCAACCGGCCTGAACAGCTTCCGTCCGCGCTGCTGGCCGCGATGCGCGTGCTGACCGACCCGGCCGAGACCGGCGCGGTGACGCTGGCGCTGCCCCAGGACGTCCAGGCCGAGGCGTTCGACTGGCCGGACGAGCTCTTCGAGAAGCGCGTCTGGCATGTCGGCCGCCCGGTGTCCGAGCCGGCCGCGCTGGCGAGAGCCGTACGGGCCATCAGGGAGTCGCGGAGACCGCTGATCGTCGCGGGCGGCGGGGTCCGGTACAGCGAGGCGTGGGACGAGTTGCGGGAGTTCGCCGAGCGGTACGGCATCCCGGTCGGGGAGACCCAGGCCGGCAAGGGCGCCCTGCCGTACGACCATCCGCAGGCCGTGGGCGCGATCGGCCACACCGGCTCGGCGGCCGCCAACGCGCTCGCCCGCGACGCCGACCTGGTGATCGGCATCGGGACCCGCTACAGCGACTTCACCACGGCCTCCCGGACGCTGTTCGGCGACGCGGCCGGGTTCGTGAACGTCAACGTCGCCGCCTTCGACGCGGCCAAGCACGCCGGGATCCCGCTCGTGTCCGACGCCAGGGCCGCGATCGAGGCGCTGGACGCGGGCGACTGGCGGGCCGATGAGGAGTGGACGGCGCGGGCGGCCTCGCTGGCAGGGGACTGGCAGGCGGTGATCTCCCGAGCGTACGAGGGCGACGCGCTGACTCAGCCGGTCGCGCTCGGCATCCTCAACGAGGTCGCCGCCGGAGGCGTCGTCGTCAACGCGGCCGGGTCGATGCCGGGCGACCTGCACAAGCTCTGGCGCGCGTCCGACCCGACGGAATACCACGTCGAGTACGGCTTCTCCTGCATGGGCTACGAGATCGCCGGGGGCCTCGGCGTGAAGCTCGCCGACCCTGAGCGCGAGGTGTTCGTGCTGGTCGGCGACGGGTCGTATCTGATGATGGCCCAGGAGATCGCCACGGCCGTCCAGGAGGGCGTCAAGCTCGTGATCGTCCTGGTGGACAACCAGGGGTTCGCGTCCATCGGCAACCTGTCGGAGTCGGTCGGCGCGGAGCGGCTCGGCACGGCCTACCGCCTGCGCGGCGGCTCGGGAGAGCTCGACGGGGGCCCCCTCCCGGTCGACCTGGCGGCCAACGCGGCGAGCCTCGGGGCCGACGTGCTCAAGGCGAGCGATCCCGGCTCCCTGCGGAGCGCCCTCGCCAAGGCCATGGAGGCGACCCGGACCACCGTGGTCTACGTCGAGACCGTGCCCGGGGGAACGCCGGACTCCGAGGCGTGGTGGGACGTCCCGGTGGCCGAGGTGGGCGTTCCGGAAATCCGCGAACGGTACGACCAGGCCAAGCGGGCCCAGGAGCCCTACCTCAGGACGTGGCGGGCACGGTGACGGTGGCGGCGGGAGCGGGTTGGAAGCCGCGGGCCAGCACGACGATCACGGCGGCGAGCACGAGCGGCGCGGCGAACGCGATCCGGTAGTCGGCCGAGTTCGCGATGCCGCCTACGAGGGCCGCGCCGACGATGAAGCCGAGGTAGTTGAACATGTTGACCCGGGCGATCGCCACGCCGGTCCCGGCCGGGTCGAGGCGGCCCGCCGCGGAGAACGACTGCGGGGCGACGACGGACAGGCCGACGCCGGTCAGGGCGAAGCCCGCGACGGCCAGCACTTCGTTCGGCGCCGCGACGATCGCGGCGAAGCCGAGCGTGGCGATCGCGCCGCCGATCCGGACGATCATGGCCGGGCCGTACCGGCGGACCGCGAAGTCGCCGCCGACCCGGACGGCGAACGTGGTCGCCTGGTAGGCCCCCAGCGCCCAGGGCGCCACGGCGGCGGTCGCGTGGATGATCTTGTCCATGAAGACGGAGCCGTAGTTGGAGATCGAGGCGTCGCCCACGTAGAGGAAGCACATCGCCAGGCAGAGCGGGATGATCGCCTTCCAGGGGACTCTCGACGCGGTCTGTGCGGCGTCCGCCGCCACATGCTCCTCGTGCGGCACGCACAGCCAGGTGGAGGCGATCAGCGAGATCACCACGGCGGGGGCCATGGCCGTCGCGAACATGGCCGGGAGGCTCAGGCCGAGGCCGCCCGCCACGGAGGCCCATCCCGCGCCGATCACCGCCGCCGCGCTCCACAGGGCGTGGAAGCCGGTCATGACCGCCCTGCCGTACCGTCGCTCGACCGCGACGCCCTGCATGTTCATCCCCGCGTCCACGCCGCCGAGACCGAGGCCGAACAGCACGTTGGCCGCCACGAGCAGCGGGACGCTGGAGGCCAGCCCGGCCAGGACGACCGCCACGCACGCGAGTGGCTGGACCACGCGGAGGATCAGGCGGCTGCCGAACCGGGAGGCGAGCACGCCCGCGAGCACGCTCCCGACCCCGGCGATCACCGGCACGACGAGCAGCAGCAGGGTGAGCTGGTCGTCGCTGAGGCCGTGCTTCTTCTGCAGCGCGGCCACCTGGGTGAGCAGCGTGGCGAACGTGAGGCCCTGGACGAAGAAGACCGCGAAGGTGGCGAGCCGCGCCTGCCGGTCGCGTGAGGATGGGGTCGGCACGCGGCCTCCGGGGAACATGAGGAGAGTTCAAGTTTTGGCCAGCGTAGGAGCCGCGCCGCACGCGGTCAATGCCTCGTGGAGGGTCCTCGCTCGCGATCGAGGGCCTTAGTCTCGATGGTGTGAGCACCGAGTCCAAGTGGCTGTCCGCCGTCTCCGCGTTCCTCGCCCCGCGAGCCCCGGACGCGCCCGGCGCGGCCGAGCTGCGGGCGTCCGACGCGGACCGGGAGCGCGTGATCAAGGTTCTGGCCGACGCGGTGACCGACGGCAGGCTCACCCCTCCCGAACACGAGGAGCGGGTGGAGCGGGCCTACGCCGCCCGGACGCTGGGCGAGCTCGCCGCCCTCACCACGGACCTGCTCCCCCCGGAAAGCCAGCCTTTCAACATGGACGGCCGCCCGGTCACGGCCTTCTTCCGCACCGAGAGCCGGGCGGGCCGGTGGGTCGTGCCCTCTCAGGTGCCCGTCACCTCGCTCGGCGGCCGGGTCACCATGGACCTCTGTGAGGCGCTGCTCCAGTCGCGCCGGGTGGTGGTCCAGCTCGCGGTCATGGCGGGCACGGTCACGCTCATCGTGCCGGAGGGCGTACGGATCGTCACCGCGCCGTCGGCGCGCGTGGGATCGCTGCGGAACGAGGTGCGGCTCCCGCCGGGCGCGACCGGATACGGTCCGGACGCGCCCGTCATCGAGCTGGCGGGATTCGTCTTCGGCGGCAAGGTGATCGCCCGGTCGCCCCGGCGTCCCCGCAAGGGCCTGTTCCGCAGGCCCTGAGCCTCACACCGCCGTGTCGAAGTTGATCGCGCTGTAGGCGCCCAGCTTCCACAGCTGGTGCTCGCTCTCGATCTTGCGGATCGTGCCGGAACGGCCCCGCATGACGAGGGAGTGCGTGACGGCGGCCCCACCCTGGAACCGCACGCCGTACATGAGCTCCCCGTCGGTGATCCCCGTCGCCGCGAAGAACACGTCGTCGGAGCGGACCAGATCGTCGGTCGTGAGCACCTGGCCGAGGTCGAGCCCGGCGTCGAGGGCCTTGCGCCGCTCCTGCTCGTCGCGCGGCCAGAGCTTGCCCTGGATGACGCCGCCCAGGCACTTCATCGCGCAGGCCGCGATGATGCCCTCAGGCGTCCCGCCGATGCCGAGCAGGAGGTCGACGCCGGTCCCGGCGCGGGCCGCCATGATCGCGCCGGCCACGTCGCCGTCGGTGATGAACTTGATCCGCGCCCCGGTCTCCCTGATCTCCTTCACGATGCCCTCGTGCCGGGGGCGGTCGAGGATGACCACCGTCACGTCCGACGGCTTGGCGCCCTTGGCCCTGGCCACCGCCCGGATGTTGTCGGCGACCGGCGCCTCGATGTCCACCTGGTCGGCGGCCTCCGGACCCGTGACCAGCTTCTCCATGTAGAAGACGGCGGACGGGTCGTACATCGAGCCGCGCTCGCTGACCGCGATGACGGAGATGGCGTTGTTCATGCCGAGGGCGCACAGGCGGGTGCCGTCGATCGGGTCGACGGCCACGTCGCAGTCGGGGCCGGTGCCGTCGCCCACCTCCTCCCCGTTGTAGAGCATGGGGGCGTTGTCCTTCTCGCCCTCGCCGATCACGACCGCGCCCCGCATGGAGACCGTGTTGATCAGCTGGCGCATGGCGTTGACCGCTGCGCCGTCCGCCCCGTTCTTGTCGCCACGGCCCACCCAGCGGGCGGCGGCCATGGCCGCCGCCTCGGTCACGCGCACCAGCTCGAGAGCCAGGTTGCGGTCGGGCGCGTGTTCCCCCGTCGCCAGAGCGGCCGGTACGTGTTCAGACATCGATCCCCTTCCTCTCTACAGAGATCGTAGGCCGAGACCCCTGGCTTTGTCTGATTGGTCTGGACCTGTCACAGCAGGTAGGAGGCCATTTGGTCAGGGGACGCCCCAGGACGGACAGGTCGGGATATCGTCGCGGTCATGAGCAGCGACACCGAGCGACCGGTAACAGTGCGCACGTCGGAGCGTGGCGCCGCCACGCGCGGCGCGCTCCTCGAAGCGGCGAAGGAGATTTTCGTCACAAGCGGCTTCGCGGAAGCCGGGGTGACCGAGGTCGTGGCCCGAGCCGGGGCGAGCGTCGGCAGCCTCTACCACCACTTCTCCGGCAAGGCCGACCTCTACCTGACGCTGTTCGAAGAGTTCCAGAAGCGGCAGACCCAGCGGACCAGGCAGGCCGTCCAGACGGCGCGGGCCGCGGGGGAGACCGACCCGATGCCCGTGTTCCTCGCGGCCGCCCGGGCGTATCTGGAGGGCTGCCTGGCCGAGCGGGATCTCGCCGCGCTGTTCCTCCGGGGGGACGCCCCTCCCGGCTTCGAGGTGATCATGCGGGACCGGCTCCGCCAGTGGGCCAGGAGGACCGCCGCCCTCTTCGAGCACGAGGACGCCCTGGTGGTCGTGGTCACCGGCGCGCTCGCCGCCGTCGTCCAGGAGGTGACCCTCTCGGAGGATCCCGAGGCCGCCCGGAAGATGACAGAGGACGCTCTTCTCATCATCGGCCAAATCCGGCATCCTTAGCGGCTGCCCCGCCCCGCACCGGGTAATCTCCTCTGACGTGGGACGATTCACGCAGGGTTTCTACGGCTACGCCGTCGCGCTGGCCATCTGCCTCGCGGGCGTCGCTCTTTTTCTGCTCATCACGCCTCAGAGCAGGACCGAGCACATCCCTGCCGTGGACTACAAGATCGACCTGGCCAACGCCGCCCGGTCCGCGCCGTACGAGATCGAGGCGCCCCGCCAGGTCCTCCCGAACTGGATCCCCAACAGCTCGACGCTGACCCAGAACGGCGGCACCGTCACCTGGCGCCTGGGCTTCGCGACCGGCAAGCGGATGCACGCCATGCTCGCGCAGAGCAACGAGCAGCCGGCCGCCGCTTTCGCGAACCGGATGGCCAACACCGACAAGGCCACGGGCAGCCGCCAGATCAACGGCGCGACCTGGGAGGAGCGGTTCCGCTCGGACAAGAACCAGCGGTCGCTCGTCCGGATCCTCCCCGATCACGCCGTGGTCGTCACGGGCTCGGCCGACTGGCAGGAGCTGACCGCCCTCGCGGCCTCGCTCGCCCCCCAGTCCACCCCCGCCGCGTGACCGAGCCTGGGAGTCGCTGCCTCAGGAGACTGACCCAGACCGTCCACGCGCCTAGAAAGGCGCCTCGTCGGAGTTGGTGGGCTGGGGCTCCTGGCGCTGGGCCATCGCGGCGGCCAGCTTCACCCGGGCGCCCTGCAGCCACTCCTCGCAGACCGCGGCGAGCTTCTCTCCCCGCTCCCACAGCTCGATGGACTGCTCCAGCGTCAGCCCGCCCGTCTCCAGGCGGCGGACCACGTCGGTCAGCTCCTCGCGAGCCTGCTCGTACGACGGCGTCTGCTTCTCCTCGGCCACGGCACCCACGATAGAGGCCGCCACCGACACTCCTTGCCGCGGATCCCAGATGATCATGAAGCTCGCATTATTTGTCCTACTATAGTCGTATATGCATCCGTTTGAACGTTTTAACGGGGTATACCAGACAGACCGATGAACCGGGGGGTCGTCGAATGTGTGGCATCAGTGGCTGGGTGGACTACGGGCGCGATCTTCGGCAGGAGCGGAGGACCGCGCAGGCGATGGTTGACACGATGGCCTGCAGGGGACCGGACGCCGAGGGATTGTGGCTCGCTCCGCACGCGGCACTGGGCCACCGGAGGCTCGCCATCATCGACATCGAGGGCGGCCGCCAGCCCATGGTCGCCGAGGACGACGGCCGGGTGCTCGCCGTGCTCACCTACAGCGGTGAGGCGTACAACTTCCGAGAGCTCCGCGCCGAGCTGACCCAGCGGGGGCGCCGCTTCCGGACCCACAGCGACACCGAGGTCGTCCTCCAGGCGTATCTGGAGTGGGGCGAGGACTTCGTCGCCCGGCTCAACGGCATGTACGCCTTCGCCATCTGGGACGCCCGGCGCGAGGAGCTGCTGCTCGTCCGCGACCGGATGGGGATCAAGCCGCTCTACTACTACCCGACGCCCGACGGCGTGCTCTTCGGCTCCGAGCCCAAGGCCATCCTCGCCAACCCGCTCGCGCAGCGGGTGGTGGACGCCGACGGCCTCCGCGAGGTGCTCGCCTTCGTCAAGACGCCGGAGAAGGCGATCTTCCGCGGGATGTACGAGGTGCGCCCCGGCCAGATCGTCAAGGTACGCCGAGAGGGCCTGAGTAAGCGGCGTTACTGGCGGCTCGAAGCCCGCGAGCACACCGACGATCTCCAGACGACCATACGGACCGTCCGCGAGCTGCTGGAGGACATCGTCACGCGGCAGCTCATCTCCGATGTGCCCCTCTGCACGCTCCTGTCCGGGGGCCTCGACTCCAGTGCCGTCACGGCGCTGGCCGCGCGGGCGCTGGAGGGCCAGGGCAAGGTCCGGTCGTTCTCGGTGGACTTCGCCGGATACGAGGAGAACTTCCAGCCCGACGAGGCACGCGACACACCGGACACGCCGTACGTCCACGACGTCGTACGGCACGTCGGCTCCGAGCACGCGGACATCGTGCTCAACTCGGCCGATCTCATGGACCCGGCCGTGCGCGCGGCCGTCCTGCGGGCACGTGACCTGCCGGTTGGCATCGGCGACATGGACACGTCGCTCTACCTGCTCTTCAAGGCGATCCGCAGCCACTCCACGGTGGCGCTGTCGGGCGAGTCGGCCGACGAGGTCTTCGGCGGGTACCGCTGGTTCCACGATCCCGAGGCGGTGAACGCCCACACCTTCCCGTGGCTGGCCACACCGGCCATGCGGGGCATGTCGACACCGGGCCACTTCCTCGACGAGCAGCTGCTGCGCAAGCTCGACATACCGGCGTACCGGGCCCACAGCTACCAGCAGGCCCTGGCGGAGGTGCCGCGCCTGCCGGGCGAGAGCGGCCTGGAAAGGCGCATGCGAGAGATCAGCTACCTGCATCTCACCCGGTTCGTGCAGATCCTGCTCGACCGCAAGGACCGCATGAGCATGGCCGTCGGGCTCGAGGTCCGCGTGCCGTTCTGCGACCACCGGGTGGTTGAGTACGTCTTCAACACGCCGTGGGCGATGAAGACCTTCGACGGGTACGAGAAGAGCCTGCTGCGGGCCGCCACGGCCGACCTGCTGCCGCGCTCGGTGATCGAGCGCCGCAAGAGCCCGTATCCCTCGACGCAGGATCCCTCGTACGAGCAGGGCCTGCGCACCGAGGTGGCGCGGCTGCTCGACCGCGGGGACCTCGCCGCCGCGCCGCTCATCGACCTGAAGACGATGCGGACCGTCATCGACCAGCCGCTCGGCGCCACCAGCACCCAGAGCCCCGCCCGGATGTCGCTGGAAGGGCTGCTCCAGTTCAACGCCTGGCTGGAGCACTACGGCACGCGGATCGTCGTCTGAGAGCCCCCTACTCGTCCGGCTGGGCCGTCACGGTGACGCGGTCGTCGGAGAACCGGATGGTGAGCTCGTCGCCCGGCTTCACGTCGCGGGCGAGCCGTACGACCTCGCCGGAAGGGCGCTGGGCGATCGCGTAGCCGCGCTCCAGCGTGGCGGCGGGTGAGAGGGCCACGAGCCGGGCGCGAAGGTGTCCGAGCGAGTCGGCCGACCGGTCCAGAGATGCCGTGAGGCACCGCCGGGACCGGTCCCGCAGCGCGTCGACCTGCTCGGCGCGGCGGTCCAGCTCGCGGACGGGATCGGCGAGCGAGGGCCGCGAGCGGACCGACGCGAGCCAGGAGAGCTCCCGGTCGAGCCAGCCGCCCACCACCCTGCGGCCCCGGTCCCTGAGCTGGCGGACCAGCGTGAGCTGCTCACCGACGTCCGGCACGACCTTCTTCGCCGCGTCGGTCGGCGTCGAGGCCCGCACGTCGGCCACGAGGTCGAGAAGCGGGCTGTCCTGCTCGTGGCCGATCGCGCTCACCACAGGCGTACGGCATGCCGCGACGGCCCGGACCAGCGATTCGTCGGAGAACGGCAGCAGATCCTCCAGGGAGCCGCCGCCCCGGGTGACGATGATGACGTCGACCTCGCGGTCCGCGTCGAGCCTGCTCAACGCCTCGGTGACCTCACCGACCGCATAAGGGCCCTGTACGGCTACCGCCTCCACCTTGAACCGGACGGCGGGCCAGCGGCGGCGCGCGTTTTCCAGGACGTCGCGCTCGGCCGCCGAGTCGCGCCCGCAGATGAGCCCGATCGTGCCGGGCAGGAACGGCAGCCGCCGCTTGCGGTCCACGTTGAACAGGCCCTCACCGGCCAGCACCTGGCGGAGCCGCTCCAGCCGGGCCAGTAACTCGCCGACGCCGACCGGCCGGATCTCCATGGCGGTGAACGCGAAGGACCCCTTGTTGACCCAGAAGTCGGGCTTCACGTGCATGACGACCCGCGCGCCGTCCATCGGGCGGGGCACGCTCGCCTCGTAGACGGCACGCGCGCAGGTGATCCGGGCCGAGACGTTGGCCACCGGGTCACGGAGGGTCAGGAAGACCGTGCCACCACGGGCGGTGAGGTCGGTGATCTGCCCTTCCACCCAGATGGTGCCCAGCTTGCCGATCCACTGCGCGACCATCTGCAGCACCGACCTGATCGGCAGCGGCGCTTCCGGTGACGTCTTCGCGCTCACATGCCCTCCTCGCCGAGCCCTTACTAGATGCCTCCACTACCAGCCCCCGCAGGCTAGCCGTACCCGCCGACATTCCACTATCGGCCGAGCGGCCCACCCGGGACGTCGGTGGGCGGGGCTCCGGCTGCGAGCTTGGTCACGCGGTTCTCGAACAGGCGGATCACCTCGGCGCGGCCCGCGTGCGCCCTCTCGTAGGCGAGCAGCTCGCGCACCTGCTCGACGGTCTTGCCCCGCAGCCTCGCCCGCAGCGACGCGACCGTCAGGCCGCCATAGCCCGGCAGCGGCTCGGCGAGACCCTCCCCAGCGGCCTCGGCGGCCGGCCTCGGGGCGGGCTTGGCAGGTGCTTTGGCGGGCGCCTTCGCCGGAGCCTTGGCGGCCGGTTTGGCGGGGGCGGCCTCCGGGACCGGCGGGGCGGACGGCTTCTCGGCGGCCTTCCGCGCACGCGGCTTGGCGGGAGCCCGGCGGGGCTTGGGCGCCGACGGCGCTTCGGCCTGGCGGTCCAGCGCGGCCGCCACCTCCGGCGGCTCCGCCTCGACCGGTACGGCGGGCAGGTCGAGCTTCTCGGCTTCGCCGGGCGGAGCGGCCTCGGGCGCAGCGGCCTCGGGCTTCCGGCCGGGGGCGAAGATGACCGGCTCCGGCTTGGCGGCGGCAGGCGCCGCGGGAGCGGCGGCCTCCTTTTCGGGGCGGGGGGCGAAGATGACCGGCTCGCGGCGGGCCGGCCGCGCCTCCTCCTCCGCCGGCTCGGTCGCGGCCGGGCGCGGGGCGTATGGTGTCTCTTCCTCCGAGCCGGTCAGACGCTTGATCGTGGTCCGCACGCGGTCACCGATCAGCAGGGCGTGCCCCACGCTGCTCAGCGCGGTCTGAAGCACGTATACGGGCAGGTCCTTGGCCTTTTCCCGCAAATGGTCGCGGTGGCCCAAGACGTCACGCAGAGGTTTGGTGATGGCTCTCAGGACGGACATCGCGGCTCCTGGGGAGATATGTTTTCGGACATCCAGTCTCGCAAAGACCACAGTCAAGATGCGGCTGGCGTTCCACATAGCATAGGAACATGGATTCACAGAGCCCCGCGACCCGCCGCGTACTCGTCGCCAAGCCGCGCGGTTACTGCGCGGGCGTGGACCGTGCCGTCGAAGCGGTCGAGAAGGCCCTGGATCAGTACGGCGCGCCGATCTACGTGCGGAAGCAGATCGTTCACAACACCCACGTGGTCAAGACGCTCGAAGCCAGGGGGGCCGTCTTCGTCGAGGAGACCGAGCAGGTCCCCGAAGGGGCCATCGTGGTCTTCTCGGCCCACGGCGTGGCGCCGAGCGTCCACGAGGAGGCGGCCGGACGCCGGCTCAAGACGATCGACGCGACCTGCCCGCTGGTGACCAAGGTGCACAACGAGGCCAAGCGGTTCGCCGCGAAGGACTACGACATCCTTCTCATCGGCCACGAGGGGCACGAGGAGGTCGAGGGCACGGCGGGCGAGGCACCGCAGCACATCCAGCTCGTGGACGGGCTCGACGGCGTCGGCAGGGTCGAGGTCCGCGATCCGGAGAAGGTCGTCTGGCTCTCCCAGACCACGCTGTCGGTCGACGAGACCACCGAGACCGTCGCCCGGCTCCGTGAGCGCTTCCCCAACCTGATCGACCCGCCGAGCGACGACATCTGCTACGCCACGTCGAACCGTCAGGCGGCCGTGAAGGAGATCGCGGCGGAGTCCGAGCTGGTCATCGTCGTCGGCTCGGCCAACTCGTCCAACTCCAAGCGCCTGGTGGAGGTGGCCAAGGACTACGGGGCCGACGCCTCCTACCTGGTGGACGACGCCTCCCTCATCCGCGACGAATGGCTGGAGGGCGTGACCACGGTCGGCCTCACCAGCGGCGCCTCCGTCCCCGAGGAGCTCGTCGAAGGGGTCCTGCGCAGGCTCGCGGGGCTCGGCTTCACCGACGTCCAGGAGATCGAGTCCGTCAAGGAGAGCATGCGTTTCGCGCTGCCCCACGAGCTCAGGCGCGACCTCCGCGGGGTCTAGCCGTACGTCTGGCCCGTCTGGCGCCGGGGTGGCTCCTCAGGCCGTCGACCGGGGTCACTCGTCGGGCGCCTTGCCGTACACGCGGGGCTCGAAGTAACCCTCGGGCTCGGGGTCGAAGGCGGCCTCGCCGCTCTGGCGAGGCCGGGGGACAGGAGCGCCGCGAGAGCCTCGGGAGCCGTCGGCTCCGAGGTCCTGGCGGAGCTCCCGCACGTTGGCGGGCAAGCCGCGGGGCCAGGCGATGGCCAGCATCAGCGCGGAGCCGCCGAACAGCCACGGAGCACCCGCCGAGAGCGCGGTGAGGAGTCCGAGGCCGAGCGTCTGGAGCATGGAGCCGGAACCCATCGACCGCACCAGCTCGACGAACGCCGTGGCGGCGAAGAACACCAGCGGCGGAGTGACCACCAGAGGCAGCAGGTCGCGCGGCTGCACGAGCAGAGCCGCGGCCACGCATCCGGCCACGAAGGCCGGGCCGGGGAGAAAGACCTGGCCCAGCAGCGTGATCACAAAGAGCAGGGCGATGGCGCCCCGGGCTGTCAGCCTGAGCCCTGTCTCACTGGTCCTTGTCCCACCGGTCCTTGTCATCGAGCCCCCCTTACGACAAGTCTCGCGTCAATTTACCGTTCTGACGATGGAAAGGAGGGGGGCTTACCTGCTCTTCACCGTCGGCTTCCGGCATTCCCACGAGGCGCGGGACCTCCTCAACCAGCTCCGGTGAAGTGAGCGGTGAGTCCACGATGCCGAGGTCGTTCATCTTGCGGGCGCTCACCAGGACCCGGCTCTCTAAGGAGCCCACCGTCCGGTTGTAGGCCACGACCGCCTTCGTCAGTGCCCGGCCGAGCCCGTCGACGTGACGGCCAAGGCCGCCGAGCCTCTCGTACAGCTCCTTGCCGAGGTCGAAGACCGCGCGGGCGTTCTCGCTGAGCGCGGCCTGCTGCCAGGCGTACTGAGCCGTGCGGAGCATGGTGATCAGCGTGGTCGGGGTGGCGATGTGCACCCGCCTGTTCATGGCGTACTCCAGCAGGCCCGGATCGCGCTCCAGCGCGGGCGCCAGGAACGCCTCGCCGGGGATGAACAGCACCATGAACTCGGGCGCCGGGCTGAACGCCTGCCAGTAGGACTTCGCGGCCAGCCGGTCGACGTGCTCGCGGACATGACGGGCATGGGCGTCGAGCCGCGCCGAGATCAGGTCGGGGTCGGTCGCCTCGGCGGCCTCCAGGTACGCCGCCAGCGACACCTTGGAGTCCACGATGATGTTCTTGCCGCCGCTGAGCCGTACGACCATGTCGGGGCGCACCACACCGTCGCGGGTCACGGCGCTGACCTGCTCGTCGAAGTCGCAGAACCGGGCCATGCCGGCTATCTCGGCCACCCGGCGGAGCTGGAGCTCGCCCCACCGGCCGCGTGCCTCGGGCCGCTGGAGCGCCCTGACCAGCGCTGTCGTCTGGGTCTTGAGCTGCTCCGAGCTCTGCCGTACGAACTCCATCTGCTGGCTGAGCTCGGCGCGGGCGGCCCGGGCGCCGAGCTCGCTCTCGCGGAGCTGGGATTCGACCTTGGCGAGGGTGTCCTTGAGCGGCCCGACCAGGTTCTCCACGGCCAGCCTCCGCTGGTCGAGGTCTCCCGCGGCCTCCGCCCGCGTGGTGTTCAGCCGGTTCTCGGCGAGCTCCAGAAAGCGCAGGTTGGCGACGTCGAGGACACGGGCGGAGATGGCCTGGAATCTCTCGGAGAGCTGGTTCTCGACGTAGACGACCTTGTCCTCGGCCGCTCTCATCCTCGCCTCCGCCTCCGCCAGCCTGACGGCGACCTCCGTGGCCGCTCTGGCCCGTCCGAGCGCGAAGCCGATCGCCAGCCCGGCGGCCAGCCCCACGGCGAGCACGAGTACGAGAGCCATGACGTCCACGCCTGGATGATCCCAGGTCGTCCGTTCTCGGAGGGGGAGGCGCGCGCACGCGCCGCCGATGACGCGGCTGATGTCCGGCGCACTGGCCTCGGGCCCGTAAACTCGGCCTACGTGAGCCTGAGCATCGGCATCGTCGGCCTGCCCAACGTCGGCAAGTCAACGCTTTTCAACGCGTTGACCAAGAGTGGCAACGCCCTGGCGGCGAACTATCCGTTCGCCACGATCGAGCCCAACGTGGGCATCGTGGGCGTGCCCGACCCGCGGCTGGAGAAGCTGGCCGAGATCTACGGATCCGCGCGCATCCTGCCCGCCAAGGTGGAGTTCGTGGACATCGCGGGCCTGGTCAAGGGGGCTTCCGAAGGCCAGGGGCGAGGCAACCAGTTCCTCGCCAACATCCGCGAGACCGACGCCATCTGCCAGGTCATCCGGGTGTTCACCGATCCCGACGTCACGCACGTCGACGGCGATGTCGCGCCGGAGCGGGACATCGAGACGATCAACACCGAGCTGATCCTCGCCGACCTGCAGACGATCGAGAAGGCGCTTCCCCGGCTCCAGAAGGAGGCCAGGACCAACAAGGACCGCAAGGTCCTGCTGGAGGCCGCCGAGGCCGCCGCCAAGCTCCTCGACACCGGCACGACGCTGTACGCCGGGGGCAGGTCGGCCGGGATCGACCCCGCCGACCTGCGCGAGCTTCATCTCCTGACGGCCAAGCCGTTCCTGTACGTCTTCAATCTGGACGCGGACGAGCTGGTGGACACCGACCTCCGGGCGAAGCTGTCGGCCATCGTCGCTCCGGCCGAGGCCGTGTTCCTCGACGCCAAGATCGAGTCCGAGCTGGTCGAGCTGCCGGACGACGAGGCGCTCGAACTGCTGCAGTCGGTGGGCCAGGAGGAGTCCGGCCTGGCGCAGCTGGCCCGGGTGGGTTTCGAGACGCTCGGCCTGCAGACCTACCTGACCGCCGGTCCGAAGGAGACTCGGGCCTGGACGATCCGCAAGGGCGCCACGGCTCCCGAGGCCGCCGGGGTCATCCACACCGACTTCCAGCGTGGGTTCATCAAGGCCGAGGTCATCTCGTTCGACGACCTCATCGAGGCCGGCTCGATGACCGCCGCGAGGTCCGCCGGCAAGGCCCGCATCGAGGGCAAGGACTACGTCATGCGCGACGGCGACGTCGTGGAGTTCCGCTTCAACGTCTAAATCGGCCCTGCTCACGACACGGGGGAGCGTGGGTCAGGGCGAATCGAAGAGCCGGAACGCACAGCGCCGATCCGGATCACGACGCCTGAGTTATCCAGGCCTTCTTCCGTACAACATCGTTCGACACTGCTTACCATTTCCCCATGGTCGAGTTCGCGACGCGATCCGCCCCAGCCGGTCTCCACGCCCGCGTAAGCCGACGTCACCTGGTCTGGGGATCGGCTCTGTCGACGATCGGCATCGTGGTGATGGCGCTCACCGCGTGGTCCACGCACGAAGACCAGCACTATGACGACTTCGGATCGGCGCTGACCGTCCTGGCTGCTGTGATGGGCGGGGCGCTGTTCCTGTTCGGTTTGGGCCCGTTTCCCTCATGGCTGCTGGGAATCCTCGGGCGGTGCGCCGTACGGCTGCCGCTGCCGATGCGCCTGGCGGCCCGCGACGTGGCCGGTAATCGAGCCCGGACGGCTCCCGCAGTCGCGGCGACGATGGTCGCGACGGCCCTCGCAGTCGCGGTAATGATCATCGCGGTCGCCATAACAGCGCAGAACAGGGCGGAATACCAGCCACAGGCCAGGCCGGGCACCCTCATGGTGCGGGGGTTCTCAGCGGAAGAGGTGGCTGCCGTACGTACGGCTGTCCAACAGGAGTTACCCGGAGTGCCCATCGCGCAGATCGATCGCCAGCGCGAGAACGGGCACTTCAGCCTGGATGTGGGGAACGTAGAGCTGCCGGACCTGGAGATGGTCGCTCCGGCCGGTCTTATCGGTGACCAGGCGCTGCTCCGCTATCTCACGGGAGACCCGTCGACGCCCTACGACGAGAACACTGCCGTAGTGGTCACGTCCGACGACGTAGAAGCCGACAAGGTGACGATCTATTACGACTTCGACTCCACCAGGAACGACGAGTCGCTGTTGACCAAGAGCGTTCCGGCCATCGTCGCCAAGCCCGCCGACCCTCACGTGAAGGAGCTCTTCCTCCCGGCGAAGGTCATGCGAGACCTCGGCTATAACCTGGAGCCGGAGGGGCTGATCATCGATCCCTCCATTCATCGCACCACGTTGATCGAGCAGGAGCGGCTCGACCGTCGGCTGGGTGACACCGCGACCACTTACGTCGAGCGGGGGTTCCAGGCTTCGACAGGCTGGCGACTCTTCGTTGTGGCGGCGGTCGTCGTCGCCCTCGGCAGCGCATTGGCCGTGACCGGCCGGGTCGGCGGCTCCCGATCGGGACGTGTACTGCTACGGGTCAGCGGCGGCTCGACCGCGATCCTGCGGTTGTTCGCCGCGTGCCGTGTGGGATTCGGCGCAGCCTGCGGCACGGCGCTGGGCGCGGCCGCTGGGTGTGCCATCGGTCTGCTCCTGGCATGGCCGATGACGGCCTCGATCGAGTGGGACGCGGTACCACGGGTAGCCTTCGATACCCCGTGGCCGTTGATCTCCGCTCTGGTCATCGGTCTGCCCGTTCTTGCCGCGGCTGTCGCTGGTCTCGCGTTGCCCGGTATGACTGCCCGGGTAGCTTCTTCGGACGGGCCTCGGGGGTCGCAGTAGGGGCTCGGTGAGGCCGCCTCGGCAAAGGCATACTCAACTTCTCCAGGTATGTTGCCGCGTTGTTTTCGGCGTCTTCCCCCGCGCGTGCAACCCGGGACTGCTCCACCGGCCAAGGGGCCGGAAAGTCCGGTACGGAGGACCTGTGGAACCCGTCTCCGGCAGGTCACATCCTCGAAGGTCAGCGGAAATGCTTCCGTCAAATGGCCTAGACGCATTTGGGCGGCCGCATTGAGGATCGAGATATGGCCGCCCGGCACGATGGGTTCCGAATATCCGGCCGTCAATTCATTCAATGAACGGTCGCCGTAATTCGGCTTCCGTACAGCGAAATTGTGCCGGCCAATTCGGTTCACATACGACCCGGCTGCCCAGCCTGACCGGCCAAAGGAGGCATCATGCACCAGAAGACCAGACGGCTGGCTCTTGTGGCGATCTCCGCCACGATCACGGCAGGTGGTGTCGCGCTCGCGAGCGCACCCGCATTCGCCGGCACTCACGCGTCCGCGCCAGCGTCAGCAAGCCAACCGTGCAGGTGGGAGCAGACGGGCTCGCTGGCCACGGGCGCGCAGATGCAGAGAGTCTGTGATTCTCAGGTCTCCCAGACCGGCTACAGGGGCACCGCGCCGGCGGTCGGCATTCCCGCCGGCATGCCGACGGTCACGGTTCCGGCGGGCACCGCTCCGGCAGGCCTCGTTCCCATAGTCATCCCGGAGAACATCCCGATCCAGGTCCGGCAGCAGTTCGCGACCGAACAGCTCGGGCTGTCCCAGAGCCATGAGAGCGCGCAACTCGCCCTCAAGCAGAAGTTCGAGCAGGAGGCGTTCAAGGCCAAGCAGCAGATCGCGCAGCAGGAGTTCGACATCCAGCAGCGGCTCGCGAGTGAGGGGCAGCAACTCGAGCAGAAGATCGCGAAGGAAGAGCTCGGGTTCAAGCAGAAGGTCGAAACCACGACGCCTGGCAAGGCGGCGGCGCCCGGCCAGCTGGCAGCGCAGATCATGCCCCAGGTAGTGGTGCTGCGCGGCTAGGAGGGAGAACAGCCGGATGAGGGTAGGCCCCGCACTTCCTTCACGGAGGTGCGGGGCCACCCGTACGCGTCCGGGTCACGCTCGGGTTGTCGCGGCAGGTCGATGATCATAGAATCACGGTCTGGATCGGGCCACGTGAGTGCCCCGAAGGCGCGCCGGGCGTCCCATCTCCTGGCGTGTCGTCTCGCCGTCCAGGGCGAACCCGAGAAACCGCAGGTCGGCCCTGCTTATGGCTGGATATGTGAGGGTTGTCCTGTGCGGAGGGGTCGGGTCCAGCCCTTACATCGTCCCCGCCGATACCTCTCTGAGCTGCGGGGACAGCAATTCGTGGCGGTTAGGTAATCGATGTCCCCGCTGGCCAGGCGTAACGTGCTTTTCCGCAGAGCGGATAGGTGTGGGGCGTCTCATCGGGATGTAGACCTGGTTTGCTCGGTCGCGGCGATGCTTGCACCATGGGCGTGGCTTACCTGGAAGAATTGGCGAGACCGCTAAGGTGAATACTTCAATGCGGCTAACCGGATCGAGAGTAAGACGACACCGCGCCAGCCGGGGGGATCGGCGCGAGCGGAGGCGTGATGGCTCGCAGGTCAACCGTCCAGCAGGATCCTCGGATCGCTGGCGACCCCGAGTCGTACCCTCCGGACGGTTTTGATCGGGTGCCTGTCGCGGGCAGGGCTTCGCCCCGGCGCGGGGGCTGGGGTGGCGGCGGGGGCCGCTGGCTCGTCTGGGCCGGCCGCGTCGTTCTCTGGGCGCTCATCATCGTGATCGTCGTCAACGGCGTCCGGGCGCCGTTCGAGCGGCTGAGCCAGGACGCCGGCACGACCGGCGCGACGGCCGGCCCCACCGATTCGGGGTTCCCGGTGACGCAGGCCGCCGCCTTCGCCAACCAGTTCGCCGCGGTCTACCTGAACTTCGACGCCGCCAATCCGCAGCAACGGGCGGAACGGCTGAGGGCGTTCGTTCCCACAGGCGGGGAGCAGTTCGGCTGGAACGGCTACGGCCGGATGTCCGCGGGGGCCTTCCAGTTCGCCGGGATCAAGGTGAACGGCCCGGACAACGCGGTCGTCACGGTGACCTACCAGTCCGGCGGCAGCCGTGGCCTGCTCTCCGTGCCGGTCTACTACGACGGCAGCCGGTTCGTGGTCGCCGCGCAGCCGGGGCTGCTGCCCGCGGGCGGGCCGGCCGGGCTTCCGCAGCTCCCCGACCCCGACCGCGACCAGACCGTGGAAGCCGAGTTGCAACCGCAGCTGGAGGGCTTCTTCAAGGCGTTCGCCGCGGGCAACCAGGTGGACCTGCAGCGGTATGTCGCGAGCGGGGTGACGATCGAGGGCTTCACCGGGCAGTTCACCCTGGCGCAGCTCAAGGACGTCGTCGTGCCGCAGGGCACGGCGAACAGCAGGGAGGTCACCGCCGTGGTCGTGTGGGCCGTGTCGCCGGGCGGGGCGGAAGCCGTCCCGACCCCCGGGTCGAACGACCCGGCCACCCAGCCCGCCGGTCTGGAACAGGCCTACCAGCTGACCATGGAGAAGCAGGGCGGCAAGTGGTTCGTCAGGCAGATCCAGGGTGCGAGCCGGTCCGTGGGGTAGCGCATGCCCGGCCATGACATCGCTGATCCATACCCCCGGGAGGGCGAGAATTGATCCTGAAAACCATGGTGGACGGTGTCTTCGCACTGGCCAGTCCGTCGCCGCCGACGACGACGGGAATCAACACCGCGGGCCTGGCGGATTTCCTCCGCACCTTCTTCGCCCCGCTTTTCCTCGCGGTCGTCTCCGTCGTGGCCATTTTCTTCCTCTTCACCCGAGAGATCACCAGATTTGTGCAGTTCATCATCCTGGCGATCGCAATCGGCGTGATCTTCTATGTTCCCAACATCATCGAGGTGACGGCGAAGGCGATCGCGGGCGCGCTCGGCATCAAGTGATCCGGCGGAGAGGAGGAACGGGTGGATCTGCCCACATATACCAATATTTGGCGAATTGAGAAGCGGCTGTACAAGCTGTACGACCTACGGCTGCCGATGCCGCTTCCCATCGTCTGGATCGGTGTGTTCGTGGGCGTGCTCGCCCCGTGGTCGCTGTTCCTCTACCTCATCGGCCTGCCGTTCGCGGCCCCCTGGCATGTCCTCTACCTGGTCCCTCCAGGGGTTCTGACCTGGCTGTCGACCCGGCCCGTCATCGAGAGCAAGCGGCTGACGGAGCTCATGCAGTCGCAGGTCCGCTACATGGCCGAGCCGCGCACCTGGTGCCGCATGGCCCCTGTGAACGAGCCCGATGAGATCACCTTCACCGCGCGTGTCTGGCGGACCGCTCCACTGGCGTCGCTCGCCACGGAGGAGACGGTAACCGCCAAGGAGGCACGCAAGTCGGCCGGCAAAGCGGCCGGCAAAGCGGCCAGGAAGGCGGCGAACATGGCCGCGGGCAAGGCGGCGAACAAGCCTGGCAAGGCCGGCCGTACGGCACCGGCCAAGGCTCCCGCCGCCGTCATGGCCACGCCATCCGCCCCGGCAGGGGGGAGGGGCCGGGCCAGGGCCGTCGAGCCGTGGTCCCCCGAGCGCTCAGCTCCCGCCCGTTCCGTGCCCGGCCTCGCCGCCGTCCCTCCCACGGTCGCCGACCCCGCTGCGCCGGGCTCTCCCGGCACCGTCCACCCGGCGGTCGCCGCCGCTGCCGCCGCCGCGACCCCGGTGGTCGACACCTCGGCTGCGGCCTCGTGGAGTACGGCAACCGCCCCCGCGAGGGGGCTCCCGCCGAGGCACAGCCACACGGAGGTCGCTCCGGGCCAGCCGGTGTTCTACATGCCGGAGCCGTCCCAACGTGCCGTGAGAGGGCCTTCGCCCACCGCGGAACCCGAAGCCGCATCCGCCGAGCGGTCCGGCGTGGCGGAGCAGTCAACAAGCTCGGCGGAGCATTCAGGATCCGCTGGAGCGGCCTCCGGGGAACCGGCCGCCGCCGTCCCGCCCATCGGCACGGAGGCGCTCCGGCGGCTCCGCAGGCTGGCCGCCTCCGCTGAGCCTCCCGCCGCACGGCCCGCCTTGGATCCGGTACGGCCCGGCGGCGCCGACGACACCGTTTCGCCCGCTGCTCCCGGCGCCATCAAGCAGCCCGGCGGCCGGGACGCCGTGCGGTACAGCGCTCGCGATGCCGTACGGCCGGGCGGCCCCGATCGTGAGCAGCCCAGTGGCCCGGATGCGGAGCGCGCAGGCCAGGAAGCGGCGGCCGGCTCGCCCAGCACGGCGGCCAGTTCACCGGCCGCCGTGCCCGACCAGGCCGTTGTGGAGCAGCCCGTCGCGACGGCCGTTCCCGAGGAGCGCGGGGACGCTCGGGAGCAGCACAGGAAGGGGCAGCCTCCGCGTCTGGTCCGGCGGCCTGAGCCCCCGAGGGCTCCGTCCGAAGCCCAGCCGCCCGAAGCCCAGCCGCCCGGAGCCCAGCCATCCGGAGCCCAGCCATCCGGGCACACCGCTCAGCCGGCTCAGCGCGACGCGCACCCGGGAGCCGGACCGGCTTCCCGGCCGGATGCTGGAGAACAGGGCGGTGCGTTCGCGGGGGCTGCGGGGGTGTCGATCCGGGCTGTCCCGGCGGGACCGCTGAGCGGCAGGCCCGGGGGGCCGGCCAGCCCGGCTGTGCCTCCGGCTCCGAGAACCGCTCCCACGCCCGCCGGTCCGGCGGACGAGCCGCCCAGGGTCCGCCGCGTGGAGTCCGTCGTGGGGCGTGACCCCTCGGGCGGCTGGCGCAGGCTCGCCCAGGTCGTCGTCGGCGGAAGCCGTACCGACGGGATGGAGATCGACGAGGCGCGGGCCCGCACGATGCTCACGAGCAGCAGGCGGATCATGGTGCTGGGCTGCACCGGCGGCGCGGGGCAGACGACGACGGCGCTGATGCTGGGGCACACGCTGGCCCGCTACCGCGAAGACCGGGTGCTGGCCCTCGACGCGAACACCGGCGACAACACGCTGACGAGCAGGATCCAGGCCGAGTCGCCCGAGACGCTGAGCTCTCTCCTCGAAGGCTCGGGCACGGTGAGCGGCTACCTCGGCATGCGGGCGTACACGACCCGGTGCGAGTCGGGCCTGGAGGTCGTCGGCGCCGACACCGACGACGGGGCCGCCCAGCGGCTGGCGGACCGCGCGCACCTGGCCGACTGGCGGCGGACTCTCAGCACGCTCGACCGGCACTACCGCCTGATCGTGGTGGACCCAGCGGCTTCGCTCGCGGCGCGGCTGCTGCCGTACGCCGACCAGTTAGTGCTGGTCGCCCCGGCGAGTGAGGACGCGCCGGACGCGATCGCGATGACGTACGAGTGGCTCGACGGCCATGGCTGCTCGGACCTGCGGCGCAGGGCGGTGATGGTGATCAACGGCGTGAGCCGCCGGAGCCTTCCGGACGTCGAGCAGGCCGAGGCGGTGGCCAGCGGCCGGTGCAGGGCGATCGTCCGCGTCCCGTGGGAGGACGAGCTCGCTCCCGGGCGTCCTGGACCGGTTGACGTCAACCACCTTCGGACCGGCGGCCGCAGGGCGTACGTTGCACTTGCGGGAGTGATCGTGAGTGGCCTGGCGGCGATCCAGGCCAAGCAGGAGGTGGCGAGATAATGAGCAGGGCGCGAAGCCGCCTCGCGGTGCGGTATTTCGACGATCGCGTCCTTCTGACCGACTCGGCGGCGTGGGCCTACTTCCGGCTGCCGACGGTGAGCTACGAGTTCCTCACCCCCGAGGAGCGCGAGGCGCTCGCGAACAACATCACGATCGCGCTGGCGGCCATCAGGATGCCCGACGCCGAGGTGCACCTGCGCATCGCCCATCGGGCCTATCCGGCCGCCGAGTGGGCGATGGCGCTCAACAACACGTCGGACGAGGGCCCGGGCTGGCGTGAGTATCTGGAGGAGATGTACCGGCACGTCTGGGCGAAAGACTTCTGGAGCAAGGAGGTCTACCTCGGCGTACGGCTCGGCCCGCGTGGCGCCCAGCTCGGCTCGGGTGTGCTGGCCCAGCTCTTCGGCTTCTACCAGCGGAGCGAGAAGGCCCTCGGGATCGACGACGACCACGTCCCCGAGCGGGAGATCGAGCGGTGGACGGACAACGCGGAACGGCTCGGCCGCGCCCTCGCCTCCAGCGCCCTCTACGCCCGCCACGCCACCTCCACCGAGATCGCCTGGCTGTTCCAGCACGCCGCCGCCGGGGCGCTCGGCGAGCCGCTGCCGTCGGCCTCGCCGCGCCGCAAATGGGGCAAGGGCGAGATCGAGTCGCTGGTCGAGGGGCAGATCCACAACGGCCGGTCGCTGCTGCGGATCGAGCAGCCGTCGGGCGACTCGTACACGGCCCACCTGTCGTTCGCCCGCTTCCCCGACCTCATGGCCTTTCCCGACGGGGAGCCGTGGCTGCACTTCGCCGACCAGCTTCCGTTCCCGGTGGAGATCTCCAGCAGGATGCGGCTGATCTCGCCGGTCCGGGCCAGCAAGGACGTGGCGCGCAAGCTCGCCCACGCCCGCGACATGGACATCCACATCCGCGAGGCGGGAGCGGAGGCGCCGCTCGCGCTGGCGGAGCAGATCGACGCCGCCCGGATGCTGGAGCACGGGATCACCAAGGAGCGCCTCCCCTTCGTGTACGGCTGGCACCGGTTGAGCGTGAGCGCGCCCACGGAGGAGATCTGCGTGCAGCGGGTCGAGGCGGTCGTCGAGCACTACCGCGACCTGGGCATCGACGTGGTCAACTCCACGGGCGACCAGTTCTCGCTGTTCTGCGAGGCCCTTCCGGGGGAGAAGATCCGGGTCAACGCGTACGCGCAGAGGCAGCCGCTCCGCACGATCGCCGGAGGCATGGCCACCGCGACCGTCGAGCTCGGCGACCGCGTCGACGAGTCGAACGCCGGGTGGGCCGGGCCGTACATCGGGGAGACCTTGGGGCGGGCCCGCAGCATCGTCCACTTCGACCCGCTGGTGGCGGCGACGCGCAACCGCCCGACGGCCATCGCGATCACGGGTGAGCCCGGCGGCGGCAAGACGACCCTCGCCCTGCTGCTCATCTACCAGATGGCCCTGCGCGGCGTGACGGTCGCGGTCATCGACCCCAAGGGCGACGCCGAGTCGCTCGTGCAGCTCCTCCACCGGCGCGGCCGGAGGGCGCGGATCATCCCGCTCGGCTCGGCCGCGCCCGGCCTGCTCGACCCATTCTCCTTCGGCGACGACATCGCGGCCAAGAAGACGATGGCCAGCGAGACGCTGCGCCTGCTGCTCCCGCGCATGTCGGAGGAGCGCGAGTCGGCGATGATCCAGGCGGTGGCGGCGGTCTCCAACGAGCCCGACCCGTCCCTCGGCAAGGTGGTCGCCCATCTGGAGAAGTCGGCGGACCCGGCGTCGAAGAACCTCGGGGCCGTGCTGCGCTCGATGTCCGAGATGCACCTGGCCAGGCTCTGCTTCGACCCCTCGGGCGGCGACCAGATCGACACCGAGGGGTGGACGACGGTCTTCACGCTGGGCGGGCTCACCCTGCCGGACGTCGCGACAGTCCGCGACGACTACTCCTACGAGCAGCGGCTGTCGGTCGCCCTGCTCTATCTCGTCTCGCAGTTCGCCCGGCGGCTGATGAACGGCCTTGACCGGCGGACTCCCAAGGCGATCTTCCTTGACGAGGCGTGGGCGATCACGTCCACGCCGGAGGGCGCCAAGCTGGTGCCCGAGGTCTCCAGGATGGGCCGGTCCCGCAACACGGCGCTCGTCCTGGTGTCGCAGAACGCCGGTGACCTGCTGAGCGAGCAGGTGACCAACTGCCTGTCGTCGGTCTTCGCGTTCCGCTCCACAGAGCGGGTGGAGGTCGAGCACGTGATGGAGTTGCTCGGCGTGGACCCGTCGGAGGAGCACAAGGGCGTGCTTCGCTCGCTCGGCAATGGCGAGTGCGTGTTCCGGGATCTGGACGGCCGGGCGGGCCGTATCGGGGTGGACCTGATCTCGGAGGAGCTGCTGCGATGGCTCGACACCAATCCGACGCACGACAAACCAAGCGAGAACGGGCATGATCTTCTTGACGGGGGCTCCGGTCGGTCGGGGGTCGCGCAGGAGGTGCGGTCTTGAGATTGCGCAGGAACGGTCGCGGTCGGTCCAGAGTTCGGCGCAGGCTCGCCCTGCTCCTCGTGGTCTTCGCGGCGTTCGTGACGCTGCCACTCGTCTTCCCTGTCGACACGGCGAGCGCGATCGGGCCGTGTGATCTGTCGCCCGCCCTCGCGCCCGAGATCGTGGGCGGGGGAGTCGACGGCCTGGTCGAGGCTCCGGCGCCCGACACCGGCGACACGGGAGCCGTCACCGGCGCGAGCGTGGGAGCGGGAACGCTGACCGGCGTGACGCCGACAGCCCCGAAGACGGCTGCCACCAACTACGGCCGGTACGGCATGGCCGGGCAGTTCTGGCACACCTACGGGCTCGGCTGCTCGGACGTGACCGCGGTGATCGGCAACGCCTGGGCGAACACCGTCTTCGCCTGGGCCAAGGCCGTCGACCGGCTGACGATCACGACCTACCAGGCGGCGGCCACGGAAGGACCGCTCCAGCCGATCAAGGACGTGGCCGACGACATCGTCACCAATCTGGCCAACGCCATGTACTGGCCCTATCTGCGGCCGATCGTCATCCTCGGCGCGATCTGGCTGGCCTGGTTCGGCCTGATCCGCAAGCGGGCGACCACGACCACCGAGGGCGTCATCTGGATGGTCCTGGCGGTCACCGTGGCGATCTGGTTCTTCAGCCGCCCCGGCGACTTCACCGGGCTGGGGAAGACGGTGACCGACAAGACCGGTGAGGTGATCAACTCCGCGTTCTCCGGGCTTCCCGGCGCGGGCGGAGCCTCGTGCCTTCCGGCGAAGGGCGACACCACCGCGCAGGCCCAGGCGGGCGGATACGGCCACACGGGCACGCCCGGCGTCGACCAGAACGCCGACGCGCTGTGGTCCACGCTGGTCTGCAAGCCGTGGCTGATGGGCGAGCTCGGCACTGCCGACGCCAACGCTCCGGTGGTGCGCGACTTCGGCTCCAAGATCCTCGACATCCAGGCGATCGACGCCGACGAGCAGGCCGCCAAGCAGATGCCCGGCAGCGACGCCCACCAGAAGCGCTATGAGGACGAGGTCGTCAAACCCCTTGAGAACACCTCGGTGTTCTTCCTCCTCCAGGGCAAGGACTGGACCGGCCGTCTCGGCATCGCGATCGGCGCGTTCATCGCGGCCATGGTGGCCGGGGTGCTGATCTTCCTGGTCGCGGTGTCGTTGCTGGTGCTGAAGGTCGGCTTCCTGCTGCTGCTGATGCTCGGGCCGGTGTTCCTGCTGCTCGGCGTGCATCCCGGCTCGGGGCGGATCATCGCGATGCGCTGGGTCGAGATGCTGGTAGGCACGCTGCTCCGGCAGGCCGTCCTGGCGCTCGTGCTGGGCATCCTCATCTACGGCTATTCGCTGATCATCTCCACGAACCTGCCGTGGGGCATGCAGATCATGTTCATGGCGCTGCTGACGATCGCGGTGTTCTTCTACCGGCGGCCGTTCCAGCACCTGTTCGCCTCCATGGACGGCCACACGATCGCGACGCGGATGCTCGGGGAGGCCGCCGCCGCGCCCACCCTGTCGCGGGCCGCCAACGCCCTGCCTCCGGTGGCCGCCACGCGGGCGGCCCGCTGGGGGCTGCGCAAGGCCGAGCCGGTCATCGGCGCCGCCGCGATGGCGAGCGGGGCCGGCACGGCGGCCGCCGCCGCGTCCGCGGTGGCCCAGGGCCGAGTCCGGGGCGAGGAGGGCGCCGCCGCGGGCGCCGCCGCCGGGCAGGCCGGCGCGAGGGCCGGGGCGCAGCCCGTGCCTCTGGAGACCGAGGCGCAGGCCGCCGGCCGGCGCAAGGCCGGCGGAGCGGTTCCCCGCACCGGCTCGGCGCCGCCGCTCAACCTCACCGGAGTCAGGCCGTCAAGTCCCGTACGGCCCGCCGGGCCGACCCGGGTTCCCTCACCCGCGGGTCCCAGCACGGGCTCGGGCTCCCCGCCTTCAGGTGCGGGTTCTCGGGGATCCTCCGGCTCCGGTTCGCCAAGTTCGGGATCCGGCGGCGGCGGGGGCTGGTTCAGCGGCCGGTCCGGAGGCTGGGCCTCGCGGCCCTCCACGCCGAGCGGTTCCCGCGGGTCGGGAGGCCCTTCGTCCGGCGGCCGTTCAGCCGGAGGCCGCTCGTCGAGTGGCCGTTCGTCCGGCGGGGGCGGCGGCCTGTTCGGTGGCGGCTCCGGCTCTGGCTCCGGCTCTGGCTCCGGTTCCGGTTCCGGTTCCGGCTCTGGCGGTTCGGGCGCCCGGCCGCGTCCCGCACCTCCGCGGGAGAGCAGGTCACGGTCGTCCGAGGCGCCCCCGCTGTGGCTCCCGAGCAGGGGGGACAGCGGACGAGGGGCCGACGGCGCCCCCGCGCCGTTCTGGGCGCGGCCCGCCGACAGCGACTCGTGAGGGACTCGTGACGACGCGGAGTCACCCATGACGACGACCCCGGGAAGCGACCGGAGGAAAGGGCTCGCCTTCGCCGGCGCCGTGGTGGTGCTGGCCGCCGTCGGCGTCTACCTGACGATGAGCCCGCCGTCCGGAGGCGGCAGCGGTCCGACCAGGGAACAGGCCGTCGCCCCGTCGACCGCGGCGGCCGCTCCCACGCGGCAGCCGACCCAGGTCGCCAGCACGCCGGGCGCGTTCGACGTCTACCAGTACCTGCCGCTGTCGCGGCAGGAGCTCGGCGCGGCGGCGGACTTCGCCCGGCGGTTCACGGAGTCGTACGGCACGTTCCAGTACGGCGAGGACCCGGCGGCCTTCGCCGGGCGGCTCAAGGCGTTCGCGACCGATGACTTCGGCGCGCAGCTCACCAAGGCCATGACCGACCCGGGGCTGGTGTCGCAGAACCGTGCCGACCAGGTGGTCTCCCAGGGGACGGCCAAGGTGGCGTCGATCCGTGACATGTCCGCCAACATGGTGGTCTTCGTCGTCGACTCGGTCCGGCAGGTGACGGCCAGGAGCGGCGGCAAGACGCAGAGCGACCAGTACGCCGTGACCGTGGTCAAGGTCGGCACCGACTGGCGGATCTACGACCTGGAGCCGGCCGACGCCGGGCAGGACGGGGACTCGTCGCCGTGACAGCGCCGCCACGCACGCCGTTTCGGGGGTTGTGGGGGCGGGCCGCGGCCAAGAGCCTCTCCTGGCGCGGAATCGCCGTCGCACTGGCCTTCATCGTCCCGATGACGCTGTTCGGGTCGATCATCCTGATGACCCCGTCTCCGTCGATCATCCTGGGCGGCCGCTCCGGGGAGGACTGCGCGGAGGCGGCCACCGCCGTCGACCTCTCCGAGACCGCCCGTTCGGACATCCCCTCCGAATATCTCCAGCTCTACAAGAAGTTCGGCGAGAAGATCGGCGTCCAGTGGAACGTGCTCGCCGCGATCGGGAAGCGGGAGACCGACCACGGCCGGTCGAAGCTGCCCGGTGTCCAGAGCGGCACCAACTACGCGGGCGCGGCCGGGCCGATGCAGTTCCTGGTCAGCACCTGGGGCGGCAAGGCCAAAATAAAGATCGGCTCAGGGGTCAACGGCTACGCCTCGGACGGCGATGGTGACGGCTACGGCGACATCTACAACCCCGCCGACGCCATCCTCGGGGCGGCGAAGATGCTCAAACGCAACGGCGCCCCCGACGACCTCCGGAGGGCCATCTTCGTCTACAACCGGGCGACGTGGTACGTCGACCAGGTCCTGGAGATCGCCAAGCGCTACGACGCCACGGGCGACATCGGCGTCCCGGCCGAGGCCGACCCGGCCTGCGACTCCACCTATGTCGCCACGGCGTCCAGCGAGGTCGTCCGGAAGATCCTCGAGTACGCGCTGGCCCAGCGCGGCAAGCCGTACCGATGGGGCGGGACGGGGCCCGACGCCTTCGACTGCTCGGGCATCATCTACATGGCCTACCGCAACGCCGGGCTGACGATCCCCCGGACGACCTTCGGCCAGTGGCCGTTCGGCGAGCCGGTGCAGGAGGGCAGCGAACAGCCGGGTGACCTGGTGTTCTTCAACGCCGGCCCCGGCACGTCGGCCGACCATCCGGGGCACGTCGGGCTCGTGGTCTCACCGGGGAAGATGGTCGAGGCCCGATGCACCCTCTGCGGACCCATCAAGGTCACGACGTACAAGGACAGGCCGAACATCGTCGGCTTCACCCGCCCGCTGGAGAACGCCGATGTGGCGGAGCAGCTCAAGAGAGCCCTAATCTAGTCGGCCATGGAGAAGCCGGCCATGGAGAAGGTCGTCGTGGGGGCCGCGATCGTCGAGAACGGCAGGCTCCTCGCCGCGCAGCGTGCCGAGCCCCCCGAGCTCAGGGGTGGGTGGGAGTTCCCCGGCGGGAAGGTCGATCCGGGAGAGAGCGACCACGAGGCGCTGATCCGCGAGTGCGTGGAGGAGCTCGGGATCGAGATCGTCGCCGGGCGCCGGGTGGGCGAGGAGTGGCCGCTTCCGAACGGCTACGTGATGCGCGTCTGGCTTGCCGGCATCGTCAGGGGGGTGCCGTATCCCCACGAACACCTGGCGCTGCGCTGGCTGGAGTCGCATGAGCTTTACGACGTCTCCTGGCTGCCCGCTGATCTGCCCATCGTCGCGGCCGTCGAGAAGCTGCTGTGGGGTCCGGCGGCCGATTAGATTCCGGCGCGGGAATCGTCGCGGAAGTGCTTTGTTATAACTTTTACCCAACTACAATTAGCCTTGACCAAAGTAGGCGTGACACAGTTGGAGGCCAGCGGTGGTAGGACGGGCACAGAAGAGAGCCGCGTCCTCGGTTGCCGCTTCGCTCGCCATGGTCACGGCAGCTCTCATCCTGGCCGGTCCGGTGCTGGGCGCCAGCGCGGCGGCCGACCCGGTCGACCCCTGTGACCCGGGCCAGAACCAGAACTGTGACCCGGTCGTCACCGTGACCATCACCGAGACGCCGACGCCGACGAAGTCGCCGACCCCGACGGGCGATCCGGTGGTCACGGCGACCGTCACGGTCACGCCGACTCCGAAGCACACCAAGACCACCAACCCGCCCCCGCCGCAGGAGCACCCCGAGCAGCCGCCGGTCCTGCCGACCACCACGGCCATCATCCCGCCGCCGCAGGGGAACACGCCGACCACCACGGAGCCGCCGGTCTCGCTGGCCCCGGCGTCGCAGCAGCCGAGTGTGGTGCCCACGCCGTCGGTGTCGTTCGAGGAGCCCGCCTCCGAGGCGGTGCAGTACGAGATCCGCAACGCGACGCCCGACTTCGACCAGGTGACGCTGAGCCGCAAGCTCGCGGCCCCCGCGGCGCTGCTCGTGCTGCTCGCCCTGCTCGCCTGGCTGGTCTTCGAGGGCCGGCTGCGGCGGATGGCGCACGCGGCGGCCGTGCGGAAGGCCGGACCCAGGGCGGGACGGCCCCAGGGAATGCCGGAGGACTTCGCCGGCTACCCGGCCGGGGCGGGATACGCGCCGATGGTCGGCTTCGTGCCGATCCAGGCCTACCCCATGCAGCCGCCGTACGGCTACCCGCAGCAGCCCTACGGATATCCGCAGGTCTATGGCTACCCGCCGCCGTACCCGGCCATCGAGCAGGGCGAGGTCATCCATGAGGACCAGCCCGACGACGAGCGGAAATAGGGTCTGAAAAGCCGAAAAGCGCCGACTGGAAATATCCGGTCGGCGCTTTTTCGCCTGTTCAGCTGGGACGCTTGAAAATCTTGGAGCCCAGCCACACGAGCGGGTCGTACTTCCGGTCGACCACGCGCTCCTTCATCGGGATCAGCGCGTTGTCGGTGATCTTGATGTGCTCGGGGCAGACCTCCGTACAACACTTGGTGATGTTGCAGTAGCCGAGGCCGTGGTCCTCCTGGGCGGAGTCCTTGCGGTCGAGCACGTCATAGGGGTGCATGTCCAGCTCGGCGATCCGCATGAGGAAGCGCGGGCCCGCGAAGGCCGGCTTGTTCTCGTCGTGGTCGCGGATGACGTGGCAGACGTTGTTGCACATGAAGCACTCGATGCACTTGCGGAACTCCTGGGACCGCTCGACGTCGATCTGCTTCATGCGGTACTCGCCCGGCTTGACGTCCTTGGGCGGGGTGAACGACGGGATCTCCCGCGCCTTCTGGTAGTTGAACGAGACGTCGCAGACCAGGTCCTTGATGACCGGGAACGTCCGCATCGGCGTGACCGTGATGGTCTCGGTCTCCTCGAACGTGGACATCCGGGTCATGCAGCCCAGACGCGGCTTGCCGTTGATCTCCATCGAGCAGGAGCCGCACTTGCCGGCCTTGCAGTTCCACCGGACCGCCAGGTCGGGGGCCTGCGTGGCCTGCAGCCGGTGGATGACGTCGAGGACGACCTCGCCCTCGTTCACCTCGACGGTGAAGTCCTCCAGCTGTCCCTCGCCGCCCTCGCCGCGCCAGATGCGGAACTTCGCCTTGTATCCCATCACGACTCCTTGACCGCGGCGTCGTAGTCCGCCAGCTCTTGCTCGGTGAGGTATTTCTCCAGCTCGGACCGCTCGAACAGGGTGATCAGGTCGCCGCGCATGGACACCTGGTCCTTTTCTTCGACCGTAACTCCCGAGCCGTCCGGCATGGCGGAGCAGACCAGCAGCTTGCGGCGCCACTCGGGCGACATGCCGGGGTAGTCGTCGCGGGTGTGGCCGCCGCGGCTCTCCTCGCGCAGCAGCGCCGCGCGGGCGACGCACTCGCTCACCAGGAGCATGTTGCGCAGGTCGATCGCGAGGTGCCACCCGGGGTTGTAGATCCGGCTGCCGGCGGACGCCGTGTTCTTCGCCCGCTCCTTGAGCTTCTCGACGACCTGGAGGGCCTCGCTGATCTCCTCGGCCTTGCGGATGATGCCGACCAGGTCGTTCATCGTGCGCTGGAGCTCGTGGTGCACCTCGTACGGGTTCTCGCCGCCCGACCGCTCCAGCGGGGCGACGGCCTCGGCCATGGCCTCCTCCAGGCCGGTCGCCACGGGGCGCCTGGGCAGGCCGTCGATGTAGGCGGCCGCTCCCGCGCCGGCCCGGCGGCCGAAGACGAGCAGGTCGGACAGCGAGTTGCCGCCGAGACGGTTGGAGCCGTGCATGCCGCCGGACACCTCCCCGGCCGCGAACAGGCCCGGCACCGAGGCGGCGGCCGTGTCGGCGTCGACCTCCACGCCGCCCATGATGTAGTGGCACGTCGGGCCGACCTGCATGGGCTCGGCGGTGATGTCGACGTCGGCCAGCTCCTTGAACTGGTGGTGCATCGACGGCAGCCGCTTGATGATCTCGGCTGCAGGGAGCCGGGTGGAGACGTCGAGGAATACGCCGCCCTGGGGTGACCCGCGTCCGGCCTTCACCTCGGCGTTGATGGCCCTCGCCACCTCGTCACGGGGCAGCAGCTCCGGAGGGCGCCGGTTGTTGGTCTGGTCGGTGTACCAGCGGTCGGCCTCCTCCTCGGTCGTGGCGTACTTGTCCTTGAACACGTCCGGCACGTAGTCGAACATGAACCGGCGGCCCTCGGAGTTGCGCAGGACGCCGCCGTCGCCGCGGACCGACTCGGTGACGAGGATGCCGCGCACCGACGGCGGCCAGACCATGCCCGTCGGGTGGAACTGGATGAACTCCATGTTGATCAGCTGGGCGCCCGCGAGCAGGGCCAGCGCGTGCCCGTCGCCCGTGTACTCCCAGGAGTTCGAGGTGACGACGTAGGACTTGCCGATGCCGCCCGTCGCCAGGACCACGGCGGGTGCGTCGAAGACGATGAAGTTGCCCGTCTCGCGCCAGTAGCCGAAGGCCCCGGCGATGGCGCCGTTCTCGGAGCTGGAGTCCTTGAGCAGGCGGGTGATCGTGCACTCGGCGAAGACCTTGATGTACGCCTCGGGGTCGCCGTGCAGCTTCTCGTCCTCCTGCTGGAGCGCGACGACTCGCTGCTGCAGCGTGCGGATCAGCTCCAGGCCGGTACGGTCGCCGACGTGGGCCAGGCGAGGGTACTCGTGGCCGCCGAAGTTCCGCTGGCTGATCTTGCCGTCCTTGGTGCGGTCGAAAAGCGCACCCCACGCCTCCAGCTCCCAGACCCGGTCCGGGGCCTCCTTGGCGTGCAGCTCGGCCATCCGCCAGTTGTTCAGGAACTTGCCTCCGCGCATCGTGTCGCGGAAGTGCACCATCCAGTTGTCGTCGGGGTTGACGTTCCCCATCGCGGCGGCGGCGCCGCCCTCGGCCATGACCGTGTGGGCCTTGCCGAAGAGCGATTTGCAGACGATCGCCGTCCGCTTGCCCTGCTGCCGCGCCTCGATCGCCGCGCGGAGCCCTGCTCCACCGGCTCCGATGACGACGACGTCGTATTCGTGACGCTCCACCTTGAGATCCTTAAGCGAACGGGAAGTTGATGACGCCCTTGGCGACCAGTCGCACGTAGAGGTCGGCGATCATGACCGAGTACATCGAGGCCAGGGCGAGCTGCTGGTGCTTGGCGTTGAGCTTGGAGACGAACGTCCACGCCTTGTAACGCAACGGGTGCCTGGAAAAGTGGTTCAGGCGCCCCGCGGTGATGTGCCGGCACGAGTGGCACGACAGCGAGTAGGCGTTGATCAGAATCGCGTTGACCACCAGGATCACCGTGCCGAGGCCGATGTGGCCCCAGTTGCCGTGCTCGTCGCGGAAGGCCAGGACCGCGTCGTACGCCAGGATCGCGCCGATCACCAGGGCACCGTAGAAGAAGTAGCGGTGGATGTTCTGGAGGATCAGCGGGAACCGGGTCTCACCGGTGTACTTGCCGTGCGGCTCGGCCACGGCGCACGCCGGCGGCGACAGCCAGAACGACCGGTAGTAGGCCTTCCGGTAGTAGTAGCACGTCAGCCGGAAGCCCGCGGGCAGGCCGAGGATCAGCAGCCCCGGCGGCAGCGCGTACCAGTCGCCGAAAGGCGCGAACCCCAGGAAGCGGGCCCCTGGCGGACATGAGGTCGCCAGGCACGGCGACGCGAAGGGCGCGATGTACGGTTCGACAAAGTAGCTTTTGTCGAAAATCGCCCAAAAACCGTAGATCAGAAATGACAGGAGCGCGGCGAACGTCAGCGCGGGCGCCAGCCACCACCTGTCGGTGCGAAGCGTGCGCACCCGGAGTTGCGCGCGTTGTTTTCTTGCTGGGCTCTCGGCCGTTGTCTGGCTCAATGGAGACCTCCCACCTCGCGCTATTGGTGGGGGAAACATTACGACGAGCACATCACGAAGTGTGAGGAGGGTCACTCCTAGCGTCTGTGATTCCCGTCACTTCCTCGGCAGTTTGACCACTGTCACCCAGAAGTCGTCGATTTGCCGTACGACGCGGATGAACTGGTCGAAGTCCACCGGTTTGGAGACGTACGCGTTGGCGTGCAGGTCGTAGCCCCGGAGGACGTCCTGCTCGGCCTCCGAGGTGGTGAGGATGACCACCGGGATGCCCCGTAACGCGGGGTCGTTCTTGATCTCCTGGAGCACCTCGAAGCCGTCAACGCGGGGCAGGTTGAGGTCGAGGAGGATCAGGTCCGGCCGGGGTGCCGAGCCGTACAGGCCTTCGCCGCGCAGGAAGGCCAGCGCCTGCTCGCCGTCGTTCACGACATGGAGCCTGTTGCCGACCTTGTTGTACGCGAACGCCTCCTGGGTCAGCAGCACGTCACCCGGGTCGTCCTCCACGAGGAGGACCTCTATCGGGTGATATCTAGTCATCGGGATCTCCCACAACGGGTAGCGTCCAGCGGAACGTGGCTCCGGCTCCCTCACCGCCGTCGAGCCAGATCCGGCCGCCATGA
This sequence comes from Planotetraspora sp. GP83, assembly GCF_041262585.1. NCBI lineage: Bacteria > Bacillati > Actinomycetota > Actinomycetes > Streptosporangiales > Streptosporangiaceae > Planotetraspora > Planotetraspora sp. GP83. The sequence continues at coordinate 210,693 of NZ_JBGCBZ010000008.1, forward strand.
TATTCGACGATCTTCCGGCACAACGCCAGTCCGATGCCGCTTCCCGGATACACGTCCCGTGGGTGCAAACGCTGAAAAATCAGGAAAATTCGGTCAGCGTACTTGGCGTCCACGCCGATCCCGTTGTCCGAGCAGTGGAACTCCCACATGCCGCCGTCCCGCTCGGCGCCGATGTGGATCCGCGGCGGCTCCGAGCCGCGGAATTTCACAGCGTTGCCGACGAGGTTCTGGAAGAGCTGGCTCAGCAGCAGCGTGCTGCCGACGACCTCCGGCAGGTCGTCGTCACGCGTGACGGTGGCGTCCACGTCCGTCAGCAGGGCGTCCAGGTTCCGCAGCGCCCGGTCCAGGGCGTCTTCCGAGGCCACGGGCGCGAGCTCGCCACCCACGCGGCCGACCCGGGAGAAGTCGAGCAGGTCGTTGATCAGCAGTTGCATGCGCTTCGCGCCGTCCACGGCGAAGGCGATGTACTGCCTGGCCCGGTCGTCGAGCTGGTCGGCGTAGCGCTGCTCCAGCATCTGGCTGAAGCTCGCCACCTTCCTCAGCGGCTCCTGCAGGTCGTGGCTCGCCACGTAGGCGAACTGCTCCAACTCGCCGTTGGACCGTCTGAGCTCCTTGGCCTGCTCGGCGAACTGCTGCCGCGCCTCCTCCGACGCCCGCCACTCCGAGACGATGCGGCGGCGCATGCCGTCGACATGCCCGGACAGCTCCCGCAGCTCGGCGGGGCGCTCCACGCCAAGCTCGCGGTCGAAGTCGCCGGTGGCGACCGCCCGGACCTGCCGGGCGAGCCGCGCGACCGGAAGGACCACGACATAGCGAACGATGAGCGTGCAGCCGATGACCGCGAGCGCCAGGGAGCCGACGAGCACGGCGACCGCGACGTAGATCGTCCGCCAGCCCTTCTGCAGCCGGTCGCGGCCGAGATCGTGCAGCCGGTTCAGTAGATCCTGCTGGTCGGCCAGGGCCGCGCGGACGTCGTTGAACCGCTCGACGTTGACCTTGCCGAGATCGCGGTTCACGGCGTTGGCGCCGACCTTGGGCACCGCCGCGGCGATCTTCTCCGCGTAGTCCCGTCGCCACGCCGCCGCCGCGGCGGTGAGGCGGTCCATCCGGGAGCGGAGGGCGGAGGGGTCGGGGAGCCGCGGCAGCAGCGCCGCGATCTGCCCGGTCGCGGCCCGCTCGTCGGCCATCCCCTGCCGGTAGTCCTGGAAGTACTGCTGCTCGGTGGTGAGCCCGTAGCCGCGGATCGCGCCTTCCTGCGCCTGCAGGGCCGTGGAGATCTCCAGGGTGTGCAGCGCGGTGGGGTCGATGACGTCGACCAGCGTCTCCCTCGCACCCTGAGTCTGGGTGAGCGCAATGAGGATCGCGGTGACGCCCAGGGCGAAGACGAGCGCGACAGCCGTACCGGCGAGCAGGAACCAGCGGCCGACGGGAAGCGGTCCCATCCCGGCCGGGGGAGCGAGCGGGGGCAGCGGCTCGGGCCTGTTCACGGGTGATCCAATCCCCGCGAGACCAGGACGGCGGCGACGTCGTCGTTGATCGTGTCCCCGACCTGGGCGATGATCCGGTCGAGGTCGATGCCGGCCTGCTCGTGGACGATGCGCAGCAGGCCCTCGGTGCCGAGCAGGTCCCGCTGGTCGCCGATGGTGGCCTCGATCAGGCCGTCCGTGTAGAGCAGCAGCGACCACCGGTCGCCGAGCTCGACGTCGACGGGCTTCCACGTGACGTCGCTGAAGATGCCCAGAGGCGGTCCCGACGGGGTGTCGGTGACCACGTCGATCACACCGTCCCTGATCATCAGCGGCGGCGGGTGGCCGACCACGTGCATCCGGGCGCTCCGCAGGTCGGGGGCGATGGTCGCGGTGCACAAGGTGGTGAAGATCTCCGGTGACTTCCGCTCGTGCCTGAGCAGCGTGTCGAGCGTGCCGAGGAGCGAGTCGCCCGTGTGGCCGGCGAGGACGAGGGCGCGCCAGGCGATCCGCAGCGCCGTTCCGAGCGCGGCCTCGTCGGGCCCGTGGCCGCACACGTCGCCGATCAGAACGTGGACCGCGCCGTCGCCGGTCTGCACGGTGTCCCAGAAGTCGCCCGCCAGCAGGCCCCGCACCCGTCCGGGGAGGTATCGGGACTGGTGGTGCAGGAGCGCCGAGTCGAGCAGCGGCACCGGCAGCAGGCCGCGCTCCAGGCGCGCGTTCTCCTTGCTGACGATCCGCTCCTCGACCAGCTCCCGCATGGCGACGTCGGCGCGCTTGCGCTCGATGGCGTAACGGATCGCACGGGTCAGCAGCCGGTCGTCCACGTCCTGCTTGACCAGGAAGTCCTGCGCGCCGGCCGCGACCGCCTCGATCCCGACGTGGGCGTCGTTGAGGCCCGTGAGCACGAGGACGGCGGTGTCCGGGGCCATGGCCAGCACCTGTTCCAGGGCCTCGAGTCCCGACGCGTCGGGCAGGGAGAGATCGACCAGCACGCACCGCACGTCGTCGGTCAGCCGCTCACGTCCCTCGGCCAGGGTCCGGGCCCACGTGATCTTCGGTGGCCTGTCGGCGTTCGCCAGCAACTCCTCGACGAGGAACGCGTCGGCGGCGTCGTCCTCGATGAGCAGCAGGGTGAGGAGATCAGGAAGGTCGGGCGAGGGCGTGGTCACATACGCCTCTCGTAGAGTCGCGGAAGGGTTATCGCCAATATAACGGGCTATCCGTGAGCGAGGGCGTCGATTCCCCGGGGCAGGGTCCCCTCCTCGGCCAGGAACGCCAGGAGGGTGGCGCGGAAAGCCCTGGCCGCCCTGGTGGGCTCGACGTCCTTGCGGTGGGCGAGGGCGACCGTACGGCGAAGCCCCGGAACGAGCGGCGTCCCCACCAGTCCCGGCCTGCCGTCGAGGACCATCGACGGGACCACGGCGATCCCCAGCCCGGCCTCGACGAACCGCAGGACCGCGTCCATCTCGCCGCCCTCCACGGAGAACCGCGGCTCGAACCCGGCCTGCCGGCACGCCGCGAGGGTCGCCTCCCGGAGGTCGTATCCCCGGCGGAACATCACCAGCGACCGTCCGCGCAGGTCCTCGATCCGCATGTTCGCCCTGCGCCCCTGCCCCGCGGCGGAGGCCACGACGAGGTCCTCGCGCAGGATCTCCTCGGTCACCAGGGCGGGGTCGCTGCTGTGCAGCGGCAGGATGATCAGCGCCAGGTCGAGCTGGCCCCTCGCGAGGTCGCGGACGAGGTCGCGGGACCCTCCCTCCTCCACCTGGAGCTCCACGCCGGGATAGTCACGGTGGTAGCGGGCCAGCGCGTCGCCGAGCAGCCCCGCGCACAGCGACGGCGTGGCGCCGAGCCGTACCCTCCCTCTGCGCAGCCCGGCGAGCTCGGCCACCTCCCGGCGGGCGGTCTCCGCGTCGGCCAGCATGCGGCGGGCGAGCGGGAGCAGCGCCTCCCCGGCGGGGGTCAGCGTCACGTTGCCGCGGGCGCGGCTGAACAGCGGGGCTCCCAGCTCGGTCTCCAGGGCCTTGATCTGCTTGCTCAGGGACGGCTGGGCCACCTGTGTCCGCTCGGCGGCATGGGTGAAGTGCCGCGTCTCCGCCACCGCGACGAAGTAGGCGAGTTGCTGGAGCTGCACTTTCATAGCCTACGGCTATCGCCTCGATATGCGACGTTGTGTGACATTCCTCGCACGAGCCACCGCCGTGAGGACGAGGCAGCCCCTCCGGACAGAGCGCATAGCCGTTGGCTATCAGATCCAGACCCCTGATGACTTGGACTCCCGCGCACGCCCGTACCTAGCGTGAGCAGTTGTGACAGCGACTGTTAACCGCGGGATGGCCACCGCGCCCGCTCTTCCTCACGACGCCCACAGAGGGGGCTTCTACGCCTCCTCCAACGGCAAGAAGGCCGTCATGGCCGTAACGGGCGCCGTCCTGGTGCTGTTCCTCGTCGGCCACATGCTCGGCAACCTCAAGATCTTCCTGGGCGCCGGCTCGTTCAACCACTACGCGGAATGGCTGCGGACGGTCGGGTCGCCCGCGCTGCCGAACCGCACACTGCTGACCATCGCCGAGATCGTGCTCGCCGTCGCCGTCGTGCTGCACATGTGGTCGGCCGTGTCGCTGGCCAGGCGCGCGGCGAAGGCGCGGCCGGTCAAGTACGCCGCGAAGCGGAAGTCGCAGGCCGGCGGCTACGCGACGCACACCATGCGGTATGGCGGGGTCATCATCCTGCTGTTCGTGATCTGGCACCTGCTCGACCTGACCTTCGGCGTCGTGAACCCCAAGGGCGGGGACGCCACGCCGTACGACCGGGTCGTCGCGGGCTTCGAGCCCTCGCGCTGGTGGGTGACGGTGTTCTACCTCGTGGCCATGGTGATGGCCGGCCTGCACCTGCGGCACGGCCTGTGGAGCGCGCTCCAGACCCTGGGGCTCGCCCACCGGTACGCGGCGCTGAAGGCGGGCTCGGCAGTGATAGCCACCGTCCTGGTGCTGGGATTCGTCGCCGTGCCCATCGCCGTGATGATCGGAGCGGTCAAGTGAAGGACAACGTGAACTACACCGTTGGCCAGCCCATCCGGGACACGAAGGCGCCGGAGGGGCCGATCGAGGACCGCTGGGACACGCGGCGCTTCCAGGCCAAGCTGGTCAACCCGGCCAACAAGCGCAAGCTGACCGTCATCGTCGTCGGCACCGGCCTGGCCGGCGGCTCGGCGGCGGCGACCCTGGGCGAGCTGGGCTACAAGGTCAAGTCGTTCTGTTACCAGGACTCGCCGCGGCGCGCCCACTCGATCGCCGCGCAGGGTGGGATCAACGCCGCGAAGAACTACCGCGGCGACGGCGACAGCGTCTACCGGCTCTTCTACGACACGGTGAAGGGCGGCGACTTCCGCGCCCGCGAGTCGAACGTCTACCGGCTCGCGCAGGTCAGCGTGAACATCATCGACCAGGCGGTGGCGCAGGGCGTGCCGTTCGCGCGGGAGTACGGCGGGCTGCTCGACACCCGCTCCTTCGGCGGCGCCCAGGTGTCGCGGACCTTCTACGCCCGCGGCCAGACGGGCCAGCAACTGCTGCTCGGGGCCTACTCCGCGCTGGAGCGGCAGATCGCGGCCGGGACCGTGGAGATGCACACCCGCCACGAGATGCTCGAACTCGTCGTCAGCGGCGGCCGGGCGCGCGGCGTCGTGGTCCGGGACATGGTCACCGGAGAGATCGAGACCCACCTCGCCGACGCCGTGGTCCTCGCGACCGGCGGCTACGGCAACGTGTTCTTCCTGTCCACCAACGCCAAGGGCTGCAACACCACGGCGATCTGGCGGGCGCACCGGCGCGGCGCGCTGTTCGCCAACCCGTGCTTCACGCAGATCCACCCGACCTGCATCCCGGTCAGCGGCGACTACCAGTCCAAGCTCACGCTGATGTCGGAGTCGCTGCGCAACGACGGCCGGGTCTGGGTGCCAGCCCGTGGAGGCGACGACCGCAGGCCGGCGGACATCCCCGAGGACGAGCGCGATTACTACCTTGAGCGGATTTATCCGGCTTTCGGAAACCTCGTGCCCCGCGACATCGCCAGCCGTGCCGCCAAGAACGTCTGTGACGAGGGCCGCGGCGTCGGCCCCGGCGGCCTGGGCGTCTACCTCGACTTCGCCGACGCCATCGGGCGGCTCGGCCGTGACGCCGTCGAGGAGAAGTACGGCAACCTCTTCGAGATGTACGAGCGCATCACCGGCGAGAACCCGTACGAGACGCCGATGCGCATCTACCCCGCCGTTCACTACACGATGGGCGGCCTGTGGGTCGACTACGACCTGCAGTCCACCATCCCGGGGCTCTTCGTGATCGGTGAGGCCAACTTCTCCGACCACGGCGCCAACCGTCTCGGCGCGTCCGCGCTGATGCAGGGCCTGGCGGACGGGTACTTCGTGCTGCCCACAACGCTCGGCGACTATCTCGCGGGCGCAGGGGGCTTCGGCGAGGTGGACGAGGAGGCCGTGGCCGAGGCCGAGATCACGGTCCGCGAGAAGATCGAGAAGCTGCTCTGTGTCAACGGCACCCGTACGGCCGACTCCTACCACCGCGAGCTGGGCCGGCTCATGTGGGACTACTGCGGCATGGAGCGCACCGACGAGTCGCTGCGCAAGGCGCTGGAGCGGATCCCCGAGCTCCGCGAGGAGTTCTGGAACAACGTGAAGGTGCCGGGTGACGGCGAGGGCCTCAACCAGGCGCTGGAGCGGGCCGGCCGGGTCGCCGACTTCTTCGACCTCGCCGAGCTCATGTGCATCGACGCGCTGCACCGTACGGAGTCCTGCGGCGGCCACTTCCGGGCCGAGTCGCAGGACGCGGACGGCGAGGCGCTGCGCGACGACGAGCACTTCGCCTACGTCGCCGCCTGGGAGTGGGGCCCCGACGGGCCCGTCCTGCACAAGGAAGACCTCAACTACGACTACGTCAAGATGACCCAGCGGAGCTACAAGTGAACCTGACCCTCAAGATCTGGCGTCAGAACGGCCCGGCGGATCGCGGACGTATGGTGACTTATCGCGTCGAGGACGTCTCGCCGGACATGTCGTTCCTGGAGATGCTGGACGTCCTCAACGAGCGGCTGATCCTTGAGGGCGACGACCCCGTCGCCTTCGACCACGACTGCCGCGAGGGCATCTGCGGCATGTGTGGCATGGTCATCAACGGCGTCGCCCACGGCGAGCAGCGCGCGACGACGACCTGTCAGCTGCACATGCGGCACTTCGAGGACGGCGCTGTCGTCACCATCGAGCCGTGGCGTGCCGCGCCGTTCCCGGTGGTGAAGGACCTCGTGGTCGACAGGTCGTCCTTCGACCGGATCATCCAGGCCGGCGGCTTCATCTCCGTTCCCGCCGGGTCGGCCCCCGACGCCCACGCCATCCCGGTGCCCAAGGACGACGCGGACGCGGCGTTCGACGCGGCCACCTGCATCGGCTGCGGCGCCTGCGTGGCGGCCTGCCCGAACGGCTCGGCCTCGCTGTTCACCGCCGCCAAGATCACTCACCTGAGCCTGCTGCCCCAGGGTCAGCCGGAGCGCGCCTCCCGCGCCAAGGCCATGGTGGAGCAGATGGACGCCGAGGGCTTCGGCGGCTGCACCAACACCGGCGAGTGCACCGCGGTCTGCCCCAAGGGCATCCCGCTCGACACCATCGCCCGGATGAACGCCGAGTTCCTCAAGGCCTCCTCGGCGAAATGACGGTGCGCGGGTCCGCCGGACAGGCCGGCGGACCCGAGGCGACTCCGGGAACGGCCCGTCCGTTCATAGTGCCGGGCCGGGCCTGCCCCGATGACAGGCTGTGTGTCGTGCGTCCGTGGAGACAGGCGGGCGGGAAGCGTCACCGTGTCAAGTGGTGACTCGCAACCACCGGGGGCATGAACGTTAACGACGACCCGAAGAGTCCCACCAGAGCCGTACGTACTTACCACGGTTCCTTCGAGGATGTCCAACCCCCAGGGAACAGCTACACGATCTCCGACTTTGAATATCTCGGTCGGGTTGTCGCTAGTCACCAAGGTCTTGACACCCCAGCAGATTGCTCAGGTTCGCGCTCACCACATCGTCCATTGTGCCCGCCAGCGAGTTGAGAGTCTGTTCCCACGTCTCAACAAGGCCCGTCGTCAGCATGTACCCACTCTGTCGCAGGGCTTGCAGACGAGACCGATCATCGTGCGCGATCGCGTTCCGCATCTGGTTGAGCTTGGTCAGCTCTTGCCTCCAACGGATGGCATTGGGATCCGCCTGTTCCAAAGCCGGCCAGAGGGCCAAGCCGAGGCGAGCGAAGTCACGGTCCAAAGCGTCCGCGTGAGCGTTGCCCTTGCCCAGGTCGCGGCCGCTTGTCATGCGTTCCAGAAGGATCGATTGCACGCTCTGTGTTCGCCCCGCAACTTGACTCACGAAGCAGTCAACGGCTTCATCATGGAGATCACGAGAGAAGCCTTGGAACTCCGCTGCGAGCCTCATCACGATCATCGCCAGAACTTCGTCCTGACTCTCCTGACGTTGTGGGGTGGCCTGAAGTCCACCGGATATGGCCCACAGAATTTTCACGCGCTGGAGTCGAGGGCCGGCCCACGCTGTCAATGCCGCCGAAGACACCCGCGCAGGCTAACGTGCGAAGGGGCGGCCTGAGCTGGGATCCGAAAGTTTTGCCACTGTAGCTTCAGACGATCACGGTGACCGACTGCCAGCAGGGTTCAGAGCGACGTCGGGGCATCCTGCGCATACCGCAACTCTCCCCGCCATCGGGCCCGGGCGACCGCATCGCGAGCCGGTCCGCCTGCTCGGCGCTCTCGGCCACTCCTGGCTCCCTGGGCGTATGCCCGGCTCTGGCCGTTCGACAGACCCCCGGTCATCCCGGAATGGCTGCTTGAGCGTTATCCACAGAACGGAGTTCGGGCCACTTGGCGGGGTGGCTCGGCTGACAGCGTGTGCCTTCCTCGTACGGAAGGCAGACGATGGCCGGCAAGATCCTCCTGCCGATCCCCGGATCGGTGAGTGTCACGTTCGTTGTGGCGGCGCCTGAGCGTCCGCTGTCACCGGCGGTCGCCGCCCGGCTTCGGGACTCGCTTCCCGCCGGGATCGACCTCCGGGTCGAAGAGATAGGCGGCGGCGACCCGTATCTCGCTCCGGCCGTCTCCCGGCTCTCGTGTCCCGACTGCTCGCCCGGCGTGGATCCGCTCATCGCCGTGCTCATCGAGCGCACCGATGGCCATCTGTCCATCACCTGTACGGCACCGCCGGGCTGGCCACCGGCCCATCTTCAGGCCTGTGCCCAGGTGACCGATGAGGTCGCCGAATTGACCGGCGGGATCCGGCTTGACCCGCAGGCGCTCAGGCTTCTGCCGGATCCCGTGCAGTCGAGGCCGGTGGCCGCACCGGAGGCCTTTCCCATCGTGCATTGGATGCTCGTCAGCCAAGGACCCGACGACGACGGTCTGTACGGCATGCGGACGACGGGCCTGTCGAGATTCGGGCTGCCGGAGCTGCGGACCCAGAGGCTCCAGCGACATCAGGTGCATGGATGGTGGCATCTGTTCAACGGTCTCGCCGGCGTGCTCGTCAGGCGGATCTTCGACGACGCCCGCTTGAGACCACAGGGCGGCGTCCACGCGCTGCCCGCGCACGTCGTGGTCTCGACCGCCGACGTGGCGGTGGCCCACGGGTGGGAGGAGGAGGCGGAAACCTTCGGACAGGCCACGGTGCGGTTGCGACTCGACGCGGACGCGGGCTACCTGACGGTCCTCCCGCCTGCCGGGCTCTCCGGAGGAGAGGCGCGCTGGCGGGACCGCGCCGCCCTGTCCATGTGCGGCGATGACAGCTCGGACTAGTGCGCGTGTTCTGGAGCCGGCGTACAACCCGCGCGGCGCCGTCGCATGGCGCCGTCGCGTGGAGCCGGTGTGCCCGGCTCACGGGGGTCAACGCGATGCGGTTGGCGGGAAAATGGTTTGCCCCGTGACCTGGGATCTTGCGAGCCTGGGGTAACCATGCTCTCTTTGCCTGTCGCCGATCCCGGCACTCCTGACGCCCGCAGCCCGCTCCGGTACCTGTGGTGGGTGGCGCGTGCCCAGAAGGGCCCGATGCTGATCGGCATCGGGCTGGCCATTTTGTGGTGGCTGGGGCAGGCACTGGTGCCGGCGGCCATCGGAAGGGCGATCGACGCGCTGACCGCGAAGGACGTGCCCCTGCTCCTCCGGTGGTCGGCCGCACTGCTGGCCCTGGGCGTCGTGCAGGCCGTCGCGGGTGTGCTGCGGCACCGGTGCGCCGTCCTCGCCTGGCTGGCGGCGGCCTACCGCACGGTGCAGCTCACCTCGCGGCAGGCGACCCGGCTGGGCGCGACGCTGCCCAAACGCCTGTCCACCGGTGAGGTGGTCAGCGTCGGAAACTCCGACATCGCGAACATCGGTGGCGCGATGGAGGTCCTCCTGCGCGGCGCCGGGGCCGTCTTCGCCATCGCCACCGTGACGGTGATCCTCCTCACCACGTCGCCGACTCTCGGGCTCGTCGTGCTCATCGGTGTGCCGCTGATGGCGGCCGCCGTCGGGCCGTTGCTCAAGCCGCTGCACAGCAGGCAGCACGTGCAGCGTGACCTCCAGGGCGACCTGGCGACGCGTGCGGCGGACATCGTCGGGGGCCTGCGGGTCCTGCGCGGCATCGGCGGCGAGCACGTCTTCGCGGCGCGCTACCGCGAGGAGTCGCAGCGCGTCCGGCACGCGGGCGTGCGGGTGGCCTCGGTCGAGTCGATGCTGGAAGGCGCCCAAATCCTGCTGCCCGGGGTGCTCATCGCGTGCGTCACGTGGCTCGGGGCGCACTTCGCGCTGGACGGGCGCATCAGCGCGGGCCAGCTCGTGACGTTCTACGGCTACGCGGTCTTCCTGATCGCGCCGCTGAGGACGCTCACGGAGGCCGCCGACAGAATCACCAAGGGCCACGTGGCGGCCCGCCGCGTGTGCCGGATTCTGTCGCTGGAGCCCGAGTTCCGGGACGGCCCGCTCCGCCGCGCCGACGCCGACCTGTCCGGCGGCCTGCTGCTGGACGGCGAGTCCGGCGTCGCGGTACGGCCCGGCAGGCTGACCGCGCTGGCGGCGGCGGTCCCCGAGGAGGCGATCGCCATCGCGGACCGGCTCGGCAGGTATGCCCTCGGCGACGTGACGCTGGACGGCGCACCGCTCGCCGACCTGCCGGTAGCCGAGGTGAGACGACACATCCTGGTCGCCGACAACGCCGCGAGGCTGTTCACCGGACGTCTCCGCGACGAGTTGGACGTCACGGGTACGGCCACCGACGACGACCTGCGGCTCGCGCTGCAGACGGCCTGCGCCGAGGACATCGTCGAGGCGCTGCCGGAGGGACTGGAGGCGCACGTGGCCGAGTCCGGCCGGGAGTTCTCCGGCGGTCAGCAGCAACGGCTCCGCCTGGTCAGGGCGCTGGCCGCGGATCCGGAGGTCCTCATTCTGGTCGAGCCGACGAGCGCGGTGGACGCCCACACCGAGGCGCGCATCGCGGACCGGCTCGGCAAGGCGCGGGCCGGCCGTACGACCCTGGTCTGCACGACCAGCCCGCTCGTCCTCGACCGGGCGGATCTGGTCCTCTTCGTCGAGGACGGCAAGGTCCGGGCCGAGGGCACCCACCGGGAGTTGCTCCGGGTGGAGCCCGGTTACACGTTGACGGTCACTCGAGGGGAAGGCTGAGCATGGCCCGCCAGATCCTGCCGGTCGCGGACCCGGCGCAGGTCCGCGCCTACGCGCGGCGGCTGACGCTGAAATATCCCCGGGAGCTGGGGCTGGCCCTGTCCCTGCACGCCCTCGCGGCGATCGCGGGGCTGGCGGCCCCGCGCCTGCTCGGTGAGCTGGTCCAGGCCGTGGCCGACGGGTCCCGCGACGTCGACGTCGACACGGTCGCGCTGATCCTGGGCGGCTTCGTGGTCGCACAGGCCGTGCTCATCCGGTTCGCGATCTACGCCTCGTCACGGCTGGGCGAAAAGGTGCTGGCCGAGCTCCGGGAGGAGTTCGTCGACCAGGTGCTCGCCCTGCCGCTGTCGACGGTCGAGCGGGCCGGTTCCGGTGACCTCATCACCCGGACCTCCCGAGACGTCGACGCCCTCTCCCGGTCGGTACGGCACGCCGTGCCGGAGACCCTGATCGCGGTGGTCACCGGGGCCTTCATGGTGGGGGCGCTGATGCTCGTCGGCCCGGTGATGGCCGTGCCGTCGCTGATCGCCGTGCCGCTGCTGTGGATCTCCACGAAGTGGTACCTCAGCCGGGCCAGGGACGGCTACCTGAGGGAGAACGCCGCGTACGCGGACATGACCGAAGGGCTGGCCGAGACCGTCGAAGGCGCGCGCACTGTGGAGGCCCTGGGGCTCCAGCAGCGCCGCGGCGAGCGGACGGATCGCGATATCTCGCGATCCTTCGCCGCGGAGCGCTACACCCTCGGCCTCCGGATGGTGTGGTTTCCCGCCGTGGAGATCGGCTACGTGATCCCCGTCGTGGCGACGGTCGCGCTGGGCGGCCTGTTCTACGTCGAGGGCTGGGTGTCCCTGGCCCAGGTGACCGCGGCCACGCTGTACGTGCAGCAGCTCATCGACCCGCTCGACCGGCTGCTCTCGTGGGTGGACGAGCTGCAGGTCGGCGGGGCCTCGATGGCGAGGCTGCTCGGCGTGGCCAACGTGCCGGAGGACCGTGTCACCGGCGGCGCCCGGCCGGAGGGCGAGGACCTCAAGGCGTCGGACGTGCGGTACGCCTACCGCGAGGGCCATGACGTCCTGCACGGCATCGATCTCGACGTGCGTCCGGGTGAGCGGCTGGCCATGGTGGGTCCCTCGGGCGCCGGCAAGTCGACGCTCGGACGGCTGCTCGCGGGCATCCACGGCCCGAGGACGGGCTCCGTCACGGTCGGCGGCGTCCAGCTCGTAGAACTGCCGCTCGACGACCTCCGGGGGCATGTCGCCCTGGTCACCCAGGAGCACCACGTGTTCCGGGGAACCCTGCGCGACAACATGCTGATCGCGCGGCCGGACGCCGCCGACGCCGACATCCGCCGGGCCCTGGAGGCCGTGGACGCGTGGGAGTGGGTCGAGGCGCTCGGCGAGGAACCCGGAGAGGGGCTGGACACGACCGTCGGGTCGGGCGGCACGACCATCTCACCGGCCCAGGCGCAGCAGCTCGCGCTGGCCAGGCTCGTGCTGGCCGACCCCCACACGCTGGTGCTCGACGAGGCCACGTCGCTGATCGACCCGCGCGCGGCCCGGCATCTGGAGCGCTCGCTCGGGGCGGTCCTGGAGGGCCGCACGGTTATCGCGATCGCGCACCGGCTCTACACGGCGCACGACGCCGACCGGGTGGCCGTCGTGGAGGACGGCCGCATCAGCGAGCTGGGCTCACACGACCAGCTCGTCGCCACGGGCGGGGCCTACGCCGCGTTGTGGGACAGCTGGCACGGCAAGGGCTGAGGGGATGGGTGGGTCCACACCCATCCCCTCCCACGCCGCCTGCTCCGGGCCGGGCGGTCCGGTGATGACGGCGACGCATCGCGTTCCGCGCTCAATGGCGCCGCTCTCGACGAGCGCGAAGATCCCGTACATCATCTTGGCGACGTAGACCCACTCCAGAACGAGCCCGTGCCCGGCGGCGAAGTCGCCGATGAAGGCGGTGAGCTCCGGCGGCCTCTTCGCGAAACCGCCGAAGTGGAAGCCGGTCTGGATCGCCCAATTCTCCGACGAACATCCGAAGGCCTTGACTTGCAGGTCGGCGACATCCTCGCTGAGGAAATCGACTCCCTTGAGCGCGGAGAAGCCCACAGCACGTTGCCCTGGGGCCAGACCTGCGGCGATGCCGGCCAGGGTTCCCCCGGTCCCGGAAGGGCAGCAGATCAGGTCGAAATCGAGGTCGATCTCACGGGGCAGCTCCGCGCACCCGCGAACGGCGAGAGCGTTGCTGCCTCCTTCCGGGATGAGGTAGAAGCCGCCCCACTCCCGTTCAAGCGCGTCCACGACCTGGGGGTCCGTCTTCCGCCGGTAGGTTGCCCGGTCGAGGTAGGTGAGGCGCATGCCGTGATCCGCCGCATAGGCGAGCGACGGATTCAACGGCAGGCGTTCCTCGCCGCGGATCACGCCGATCGTCGCGAAGCCGAAACGGTGCCCGGCCGCCGCCACCGCGCGGATGTGGTTGGAGTAGGCGCCGCCGAAGGTGAGCAGGGTGTCATGCCCGGCTTCGGCGGCCGCCGCGAGGTTGTATTTGAGCTTCCGCCACTTGTTCCCGGTGATGTGCGTCCCGGTGATGTGCGTCCCGATGAGATCGTCGCGCTTGAGCCAGAGCTGGACGCCTTGCCGGCTCAGGCGCTCATCGTGAATCTCCTGGAGAGGCGAGACCGGCACTCACTCGACCCCGAGAGCCTTCTTGAGGAAGTCCACCTGGAGGAGCAGCAGGTTCTCGGCGACGACCTCCTGAGGGGTCATGTGGGTGACCCCCGACAGCGGCAGCACAGTGTGCGGGCGGCCCGCCGCCAGCAGGGCGGACGACAGCCGCAGCGTGTGCGCGGCCACCACGTTGTCGTCGGCCAGGCCGTGCACGAGCAGCAGCGGCCGCTCCAGCTTCTCGGCGTCGGCCAGGAGCGAGGACCCCTCGTAGTGGCCCTCGTCCGGGTGGCCCAGGTAGCGCTCGGTGTAGCACGTGTCGTAGAGACGCCAGTCGGTGACGGGCGCGCCGGCGATGGCCGCGTGGAACACGTCGGGGCGCCGGAGGACGGCGAGCGCGGCCAGGTAGCCGCCGAACGACCAGCCGCGGATACCCACCCGCGAGAGGTCGAGGTCGCCGGGGTAGAGCGCCGCGGCCCCCTGGAGGGCGTCCACCTGGTCCTCCAGCGTCAGCGACAGGTCGTGCAGCACCTCACGCTCGAACGCCGGACCGCGGCCCGGGGTGCCCCGCCCGTCGGCGACGACGACCGCGAAGCCCTGCTCGGCCCACCACTGGGACTCCAGGAAGACGCGCCGGGTCGTGAGGACCCGCTGCGCGTGCGGCCCGCCGTACGGGTCCATGAGGACGGGCAGCCGCGCCGAGCCCGGCACGTGCCACGAGGGGAACAGGACGGCGGTGGACAGCCCCCGCGATCCGGCCCGGACGAGCGAGACCCGCACGTCCAGCCCCGGCCGGGCGGCGAGGGAGGCGATGTGGCCGCGCGGTTTGTCGGCCCGCGAGACGCGGGTGACCGGCGTCTCGCTCTCCAGCGTGCTGCCGACGATCACAGTCGTCCCGCCGGCCGTGGTGCCGGTGTAGACGCCGCCCTCCTCGGGGCCGACCTTGCTCAGGGTCCCGCCGGAGAACGTCCACACCTGGACCTCGGTGGGTTCGGCGCTGGCCTGGAACAGGACCGTGTCGCCGTCGATGTCCAGCACGGCCCTGACCTGCAATGAGGGCGGCGTCACGGGCTGGTCGCCGACGAAGAGGCGGCGTCCGCCCTCGGCGTCGGCCACCCACACGAGGGTTCCGCCGGACAGGCGTCCCGGCACGCCGGGCACGATCTCCACCCACGCGGCGTCGGTGTCCTCGCGGAGCGTCGTCGCCGCCCCCGTTGAGGGATCGACGTCCAGCAGGCGCATGGTCCGCTGGTCTCGGGAGAGCGTCACGATGTTCAGGCCGTGCTCGCTCCAGGAGGCGGTGACCAGATACTCGTGCTCGTACGGCACGGCGACGCGCGAGCCGTCGAGTCCCAAGACGAACAGCGAGACCTCGGCGTTGTCCGTGCCGGCCGCGGGATAGCGCTGCGGCACCGGTGGACGGTCCGGATTGGCCGGGTCGGCGATGTGCCACAGCCCGACCGGCGACTCGTCCACCCGGGCGACCAGGAGGCGGTCGCCTGAGGGGGCCCACCAGTAGCCGCGCATGCGGTCCATCTCCTCGGCGGCGATGAACTCGGCCAGACCGTAGGCGACCAGCTGGTCCTCCGGCGTGGCCAGCGTGAACTGCTCGCCCGTCGCGACGTCCTGGACGTACATGTGACCGCCGGTGACGTAGGCCACGTGGGTGCCGGCCGGGTTCAGCCGGGGGTCGATGACCGGCCCCGGCGTCGGCAGGCTCCGCACCGCTCCCGTCGCCAGATCGACGAGGTGGAGCTCACCCGACAGAGCGAAGACGGCCTGGTGGACGTTGGCGTCCGTCGCGTACGCGACCACGCCGCCCGCCGACTCCCGCGACCGCTCGCGGCGTGCCCGCTCCTCCGGCGGCAGGTCCTCGTCGGCCGCGCCCCCACCGACGCCCAGCGCCAGCGGGTCGACGACGAGCCGCTCGGTCCTGGACTCGAC
Organism: Planotetraspora sp. GP83; assembly: GCF_041262585.1. Taxonomy (NCBI): domain Bacteria; kingdom Bacillati; phylum Actinomycetota; class Actinomycetes; order Streptosporangiales; family Streptosporangiaceae; genus Planotetraspora; species Planotetraspora sp. GP83. The sequence continues at coordinate 226,476 of NZ_JBGCBZ010000008.1, forward strand.
GTCGAACTCCCACAGGCACGTCACGGGGTCCGTGCCGGACTTCGTCCGCAGGAAGACGACGCGGCCGCCGTCCGGGGAAATCGTGAAGCCACGCGGAACCCCGAGCGTGAACCGCCGGGTCCTGGCATGCAACCGCGGGAAGCTCAACCGGGAAAAGCTCTCAGTCATAGCCCCCCATACTGCCAGGACACACGGCCTTCCGCCGCTCCGCACTAGTCTCGGAGACATGACTGATCGGCGTCTGCTGCTCGTGCACGCCCACCCCGACGACGAGTCGATCGGGACCGGGGCGACCATGGCCAAATACGTGGCCGAGGGAGCCCACGTGACCCTGGTGACCTGCACACTCGGCGAGGAGGGCGAGGTCATCCCGGCGGAGCTGGCCCACCTCGCGGCCGGCCGGGACGACACCCTCGGCCAGTACCGCATCGGCGAACTGGCCGCCGCCTGCAAGGCGCTGGGCGTGACCGACCACCGGTTCCTCGGCGGTGCGGGCCGCTGGCGCGACTCCGGGATGATGGGCGCGCTGACCAACGACCGTCCCGGCTGCTTCTGGCGGGCCGACCTCGACGAGGCGGCCGGTGAGCTGGTCAAGGTGATCCGCGAGGTCCGGCCGCAGGTCCTGGTCACCTACGACGAGAACGGCTTCTACGGGCACCCCGACCACATCCAGGCGCACCGGGTGGCCTGGCGGGCCTTCGCGCTGGCCGCCGACCCCGCGCACCCGGGCGGCGAGCCGTGGCGGATCGCCAAGTTCTACCTCACCGCGTTGCCGAAGTCGGTGATGAGACGGGCCACCGAGGCCCTGCGCGAGGCGGACGTGGAGTTCTGGGTCCCGGAGTCGGCCGACGACCTGCCGTTCGGGTGCTCCGACGAGGCGGTCACCACGGAGATCGACGCCCGCGCCTACGTGGAGGCCAAGATCGACGCGATGCGGGCGCACGTCACCCAGATCGCCGTGGACGCCCCCTGGTTCGCGCTCTCGAACAACGTCGGCCAGCAGGTGCTCGGTGTCGAGCACTTCATCCTCAGGGCCGGGGTGCCTGGGCGGCCCGGTATCGGCGCCCCCTACGAGGCCGGTGGGATCGGTGAGCCGTACAACCGGGAGAGTGACCTGTTCTCCGGTGTCGGTCAGGCGATCGGCTAACCTCAGCCGCATGACGGAGGAAGAGACCCCGAGCACCCAGCCCGGCGCCCTGACCGGCGCACTGGCCGGCGCGGCCTACGGGATGCTGTTCCTGCTCGGCCTCGTGCTGGGCATCGTCGGCGCGTTCGAGCACTCGTGGTACGCCGGGCCGGTCCCGATCGCGGCGCTGGGCTGGCTCCTGGTCCTGTTCGCCGTGCCGTACGGCATGGGCAGGCTCATGGGCGGCAAGCTGGCCGCGGTCGCTCCCGCCCTGGGCTGGCTCGTCTCGTCGTTCATGCTCGCCACCCGGCAGCCCGCGGGCGATCTGGCCATCGCCGGCGACTCGTCGGGGTTCTGGTACCTGTACGGCGGGGCCTTCGCCGTCGCGGCCGCCATCCTGGCCACCCGGTCAACGGGTTCGTGGCTGCTGAGGTCTTCCTAGGGGGCGACGCATCGCCGATTCTGGGAGCATGTGGCACCGGGCCCGGCAGGTGATCAACTATGTCAACCTCTCGACGCCTCTCGGGCTGCTCATCGCCCTGATCGGCGGGGCCCGCCCGCGCAGGGGAGGGCGGGGGCTGATCCTCGCGCACGGCTACCGGATCCCGTTCCCCGTCGCGGGGGCGTTCACCGTCGGCAACGTGATCCTGACCAGGCACGACGAGGGTTACCTGACGGGCCGGCTGCTCGACCACGAGTCGCGGCACGCCACCCAGTGGGCCGCCTGCGTCGGCCTGCCGATGCTCGTGCTGTACGTGCTGGCAGTGGGCCTGTCGTACGCCGTCTGCGGTGACCACGCCTCCTGGAACCCCTTCGAACGGCTGGCCGACCTGGAGGACGGCGGCTACGCCCGCCAGTCCGCCCGCTGGCGCCGGCCGCGAGAATGAGGCATGCCGCCGACGCTCTCGGCCGCCCTGACAGAATGCGGCCATGACGTTCGCCACCGCTGATCTCTTCGATGCTCACGGCGACGCGCTGAGCAGCTGCGTCACCCAGTTCCGCTCGTACGGCTCCCGCACCCGGTTCTCCGGGCAGATCGCCACGGTCCGCTGCCTGGAGGACAACGCGCTCGTGAAGCAGGTGCTCGCGACCCCGGGACAGGGCCGGGTGCTCGTCGTCGACGGCGGCGGCTCGCTGCGGACGGCCCTGATGGGCGACCTGATCGCCGCCTCCGCCGTGAAGAACGGCTGGTCCGGTGTGATCATCAACGGCGCGGTGCGGGACACGGTCGCGCTGGCGGCGCTCGATCTCGGCGTCAAGGCGCTCGGCTCGAACCCGCGCAAGAGCGCCAAGCACGGCCTGGGAGAGGTGGGCGTCCCGGTGAGCTTCGGCGGCGTGACCTTCACACCGGGGGAGTGGCTCTACAGCGACGAGGACGGTGTGGTCGTCAGCGCTCAAAGCCTCCTGAAATCTGAGCCGTGATCATGCACAGGCTCCCGAGCAGGGCGCCTGAACTGGACATATCTCAACCGTGATCATGCACAGGCTCCCGAGCAGGGTGTCCGAGCTGGGCGAATCTCGACCGTGATCATGCATCACCGCTCCGCAGCAGCTCCCTTGCATGATCACCAATTGCATTCCGCCAGGTCAAGCGGTATCCCGAGGAATCCATGCATGATCACGGCTGGAGTGGGGTGGCGGTTTGGCCTTCGGGGGTGTCCGAGACCTGCACTCCGAGATCGGCCAGCTCGTCGCGGAGCCGGTCGGAGGCGGCCCAGTCGCCGTCCGCCCGTGCGCGCTCGCGCCGTTCGAGCAGCTCGGACGCGCCGGGCGGCAGCACGGGGACCTTGCCGATCTCGGTGGACAGGTCCAGGCCCAGGATGTGGTCGAAGTGGAGGAACGTCTCGAAGCGGGATCCGGGCGCCACCGACTCGTTCCGTTCGAGGTCCCGCAGCAGGCGCAGGGCCAGCGGCGTGTCGAGGTCGTCGTCGAGCGCCTGCTGGATCCGCGCGGAGTGCCCGGCGTCGATCGGGCGGCTCGGTGACTCCGCCCACTCGGCCACCCGCAGCCGCCACCGTCTGAGCGTGCGGTCGGCCGCCCGGAGGGTGTCCCACGTCAGGTTCATCTGCTGCCGGTAGCGGTGCTCCATCAGGGCCAGCCGTACGGCCAGCGGGTCGAGACCTGCCTCGGCGACGTCGGACAGGAGCACGACGTTGCCGGTCGACTTGGCCATCTTGCGGCCGTCGAAGAGCAGGTGCTCGCCGTGGACCCAGTGGCCGACGACCTCGTGGCCGGTGGCCGCGTTCGACTGGGCCCGCTCGTCCTCGTGGTGGGGGAAGCGCAGGTCGATGCCGCCCGTGTGGACGTCGAAGCGGTCCCCGAGGAAGCGCAGCGACATGGCCGAGCACTCGACGTGCCAGCCGGGGAAGCCGCGGCCCCAGGGAGCGTCCCAGGTCATCTCGCGGCCGGAGGCCTTCCAGAGGGCCCAGTCGGCGTGGAACCGCTTGCGCGAGTCAACGCCCTCGACCCGGTGGCCGGGCTTGAGCTGATCAAGCCGATTCCCGGAAATTTCACCGTAAGTCGGAAACGATGCCGCATCGAAGAACACCGAGCCGTCCGCCACGGCGTAGGCGTGGCCCTTCTCGATCAGCCGGGCGATCAGCTCGATCATCAGGTCGATCGTCTCGGTGGCCCGTGGCGTGTGCTGCGGCGTGTGGATGTTGAGCGCCAGCGTGTCACGCCGGAACGCGTCCTCGTAGAACCGCGCGATCTCCGGCGCGGAGCGGCCCTCCCGCCGGGCCTGGGCCAGGACCTTGTCCTCGCCGGTGGGGTCGATCTCGGCGTCGTCCACCAGGTGGCCCACATCGGTGATGTTCTGGCAGACGACGGCCCGCAGCCCGTGCCGCTCCGCCACCCGCCTGATCAGGTCGGACAGCAGGTACGACCGCAGGTTCCCCACGTGGGCGTGCCGGTAGACGGTCGGGCCGCAGGTGTACATCCGCAGGATCCGCGACCCCGCGGGGACGATCGGCTCCACCTGCCTGGCGCGTGTGTCGTAGAGCCGTAACATGCTCCGAGCCTACGAGAGGAACCCCAGGATGTCGCGATCGCCCCTTTCGCGGAGACGCTCGAGGATCTCTTCGCGGGGAGCGCCGTCCGGCAGGCCGATGCGGGCGCCGATGAGCCGCAGCCCCTCCGCCTCGGACGCCACGGGAGCCGTGTAGCCGATGAGGTGCAGGGCCTGGTTGAGCGCCGGAACGCTCGCCGCCGCGGCCGGCAGGAAGCGGGTGAGCAGCTCGCCGCCGTCGGAGACGGTCAGGAAGACGTGGTCGCCCTCCGCGGCGTTGTACTCGGCGAGCACCGGCCGGATGGACCCCATCGTCGGCTGGTTGTGCCAGCTGATCACCACCTCGCCCGACGCCGTGGAGGCGGTGAGCTGCCCGCCCGGGGCCATCCCGAGGTGGGCGGCGAACCCGGTCGGGAGCGGCGAGCCGGAGCCGCGCAGGTGCTCGGCGTTGACGTCCACGCGGTGCCACCAGCGGCCGTCGCGGCTGCGGAAGCAGCGGCGGGTCATCGACACGTCCCGGCGCGGCTGGTACGGCTCGGCGTGCTCCTGCCCGGCGACCCTGATCCAGCCCCGCTGCGTGCGCTCGAAGCCGGGGCCGCCGGCGTACGCCCGGACCGAGCTCTCGCTCACCTCGTAGCGGGAGGTCAGGTTGCCCACGACCGTGCTGACCGAGGCCTCGCCCCCGGCCCGCTCGATCTCCCGGGTGATCATCTCGCGGATGCCCAGGTACTCCTCGCCGCCCCAGCGCCGCAGGCCGTACTTGTTGCGGTCGAGGCGGAGGAACCGCTCGTCGGCCGTGAGCTGGTTGCGGATCCCCACGAGGCTGTAGTCCTCGCCGATCCGCGTCTGGATCTCCTCGGGCGTCAGCGGGGTCCCGGCGACGGCCAGCACGGCCTCGGCCTTGTCGTTGACGCTGCGCGGCCACGGGACGACGTGTCCCTCCAGGAGCCGCAGGTGCGGCACGAAGGCGAGCCACCGCTCGGCCATGTCCTCCCGGATCCCGAGCTGGGACACCATGGACACGGCCTCCTCCAGCGGCCGCGGCCCGTCCGTGAAGAGCTGCCGCGTCTTCTCCCTCAGCTCGTCGGCCCCTCCGGCGACCAGCCAGCCGTCCACCTGCTCGTAGCCCGTCAGGAGCGTGCGGACGAAGCGCCACGCCGGGATGGTGAGGGTGGCCAGCTCGGTGCGGTGCCAGGGCACCGCCGCGGCCAGGTCGTCCGCCGGTACGGCGGAGCCGAGCCGGGTGCGCAGCCAGGCCAGGTGGGCGGTGAGAGGGGCGGCCTCGGGGCTCGCCAGCCACGCGACGACGTGGTCGCGGAGATCGCGCTCGATCTGCCGGATGCGTTCGCGGGTGACGGAGAAGCGCTGGGCCAGGTCGTCGAGGGTGGCCCGCTGCCCGGCCTCCTCCGAGGCGTCGAAGTAGAGGCGGTCCCTGGCGATGGCCCGCTGCCGGTCGTCCAGGCGGGCGAAGACCTCGTCGATGATCTCGGGCAGCGGCCGCTCGGGCAGCGCGGGCGGGACGGGGGCGTCCGAGGCGCCCTCCGAGGGCTCCGTCGCCAGCAGCTTGTCGATCACCCCGATGAACAGCTTGTGCACGCTCTCGCGCGGGCCCGGCGTCTGGAGGCTCTCCTCAGGATCGGTGAACCTGAGCAGCGGCAGGATGTCGCCGAGGACCAGATGCCCCCAGCAGGCGGTCGTGAGGTCGGCAAGCCGGGACGCGACTTGGGCCGTGCCCACCATCGCGCACGCCCGGTCGAGCGGGAGTGCCTGCCACCACGCGTCGGGGAGACCGGGGTCGCTCGCGATCGGCTCTACTTGGCTGGGTGCGGTCCAGCGCAGCGGAGGCACGATGTCGCTCAGGCTCAGATTCAATGCAGGTCCAACCGGCAAGGGGAATATATCCGCAGTTCAGACTATGGGATCAGGCGGGCAGGAAGGGACTCGCCCGGCCGGAATAGGACACGTAGAGCAGCTCGCCGGCCCGCGTGCACGCCACGTACAGCAGCCCCCGTTCCCTTTGCAGATCGTGCGCCCGGGCCGCCGGATCCTCCGCGGCCGGGGTCAGCGCGTCGGGCGCCGGCACGATTCCGTCAGCCACGCCTATCACGGCCACCCGGCGGAATTCCAGCCCCTTCATTCCGTGGAGCATGGTCACCTTGACCGTTATGCCCGCCTCGCGCAGTGCCGTACGGGCCGTCTTGACCAGGTCGGCGGTGCGTGCGGCGACGGCGATCTCCCGCGTGGGCACACCTTCCTTCAGCCACCCGGCGATGTGAGATACGAGTCCGGAAATTTCGGCTTCAGGGGTGACGTATCCCAGGACGATCGGACGGGGCCCGTGCCGCACCGCGCGGTAGCCGTACAGCTCGGCGTTGCCCTCGACGAGGCCGTCGGCCGGCCCGCCGCCACGCAGCCGCACGCCCCACGACAGGATCTCCTGCGGCAGCCGGTAGGAGATCTTGAGGTGGAACCTGCGGGCCGGGATGCCGAGCGCGGCCAGCGCGACCCTGGTGTCGAACATGCGCTGGTGCGGGTCGCCGACCACGAAGAGGTCGTTCGGGGCGGTGGGCACGGCCGCCCGCAGCAGGCGCCACTGGGCCGGGTGCAGGTCCTGCCCCTCGTCCACCACGATGTGCCGGTACGGCTCCCGCCCCGGGGCCTCGTCGCCGAGCAGGTCGCCGGTGGCCTGCCCGAGCAGCGCGGCCGCGTCGGAGGCCAGTTGCAGGAGCGTCCGGCGGCCGCCCTCCCTCAGCCGCCTTACGACGTGCTGGACGGCCTCCCACACGCCGGCGCGGCTCTCCGCGCTCAGCTCGACGCTCCGGCCGGGACGGTGGGCGGCCTGATACTCCTCCAGCGTGCGGAGGTTCTGGGCCAGGATGACCTGCTCCCACTCGCGCAGCAGGAACGCGGCCCCGAACCGGCTGCCCGCCACCTCCCGCCACAAGGCGGCCAGGTCTCCGGCGCCGACGAGGGCGGGCGAGCGCCCCTCCGCCTCGGAGACGATGCGATGGGCGAGCCGGTCCACGTTGCCGACCTCGACGCGCTTTCGGACCATCTCGTCGTCGAGGAGCATGTCCAGCCGCGAGGCGAGCTCGGTGGCGAGGCCCTGGGAGAAGGTCACCAGCAGGACCGGCCCGTTGCCGGCGCGCGCGAGGTAGGCCGCCCGGTGCAGGGCGATGATCGTCTTTCCGGTGCCCGCGCCGCCGGTCACGAGCACGGGCCAGTCGTACCGCTTCCACTGGGAGTAGGTGTGCTGCGGCGGGTGGAGGAACGTGCACCAGTGCGGCAGCGTGAGGATACGGTCGAGCTCGTGCCAGTCGGCGGCGAACACGGCCTGGCCGGGGCTGCGCCACAGCGCGGCCGCCAGGTCGCCGGGATCGACCGCGTCGACGGCCGACGCCCGGCAGTGGTCCAGCTCCCGCCAGGCCGCCGCCAGCGAGCCGCCCCGGGCGAGGGCCCACAGAGGGGCGAACTGACTCTCCGGCAGCAACGGCTCCACCGCGGTCAGATGCGTCTCGGAGGTCATCAGCCGCAGCAGGGGGAGCAGCCGGTGGTCGATGCCGATGCCCAGGAGGTCGGCGTCGCAGATGTGGGCGAACAGCCGCAGGTCCGTGCTCGCCGCCGCCCTCCGCAGGGCGGGCTCGATCCGTTCCAGCGCCTCGGCGTCCCAGGTCTCGATCACGCCGATCGCGGGGTTCACCCCGAACCGGTGCCGCTGCGCGTAGGACCACGCCTCGGCGTCGGGCAGCACGGTGAGGAGCCAGTAGACGTCGCCCTGCCGTACGGTGACGCCGCGATGGCGGTCGGCGAGGCGCAGGGTGGCCACGCGCGGGTCGCGGCTGTTGCGTACCCTCTCCGGATGGGGGGCCGCCGGCGAGTTGCTCAGGAACCGGCGTACCGCGACGACCGCGTCCCGCCGCACCGGCCGGGACAGCGCGCCGAGCTCCTGGGTGAACTCCGGGGAGATCGCGAGCCGGGGCACCGCGCTATCCCAGCAGGGACAGCAGGTCGCGGTCCCCGCGTTCTCGCAGCCGCGTGAGGAGCTCCGGCTTCCCGGCGGGCCCGCTGAGCCCGATCCTCGTCGCGATGACCCGGACGGCCTGGTCCTGGGTGCCTCCGGGCGCGGTGTACCCCACCAGGCGCAGCGCCCAGGTGGTCGGGTCGCCGCCGCTCGCCGCCGGGAGGTGCCGCACCCGCAGCATCCCCTCGTCGGAGAGCGTCAGGAAGATGTGGCTCCCCTCCTTGGCGGCCACCTCGCCGAGGATCCGCCGGAGCGAGCCGAGGGCCGGGCGGCCGTTCCACGCCAGGGGGACGTCCCCGGCCGCGCTCTTGACCGTACGGCTGCCGCCCGGCGCGAGGCCCAGGTAGGCGGCGAAGCCGGTCGGCAGGGGCACCTCGGCGCCGTCGAGGTGCTCGCCCGTGACGTCCACCCGGAGCCACCAGCGCCCGTCCGGCTGCCGGAAGCACCTCCGGGTGAGCGCCACGTCCTTGAGCGGGCCCTGAGCGCTCTGGGTCTTCGGGGGATTCTGTGTTTTTAGGGGGTTCTGGGCGGACGGGCGTGAGCCGTTGCCGTTGCCGCTCTGGATTCGCAGCTGGGGCACGTTCTCCAGCCACTCCTTGGCCACGTCGGGATGGATGCCGAGGCTGGAGACGAGCTCCAGGGCGCGCGAGACCGTCGGAGGCCGGTCGGAGTCGAGGATCAGGCGGCGCGTCCTGCCGTGCAGTTCCCCGAGGTCACCGGCCACCAGCCAGTCGCCGGAGACCCGGTAACCGGGCAGCGTGGTCAGGACGAACTGCCAGGCCGGCACGTCGAGCGAGCGCAGCTCGCGCTCGTGCCACTCGACCGCCGTGACCAGCCGGGACTTGGGCGCCGCCACCCCCAGCAGCCCGGCCACCCACTTCAGGTGCCGGCCGTACGGCTCCGCCTCCGGGCGGGCCAGCCACTCCGCCAGCCGGGCCCGCAGGGCGGTCTCCAGCGCCTGGATGACATCGGGGGAGACGGCCAGCAGCTTGGCGAGCTCCTCGACGGCCGAGGGGACGTCGGTGAACACCCGGTTCTGGGCGACCATCCAGGTCCTGTCGTCCAGATCGGCGAAGGCGGCGTCGATGAGCGTGGGGAAGTCGAGGTCGACGGGCCTGGACGGCTCCGGCGCAGGCGCCGGTTCCGGGATGGGTCCCGGCGTGGGCGCTGGGGTGGGCGCTGGGGTGGGCTCGGGGTCCGGCGGGGGGGTGGGCGCAGGGGCCGGATCTCCGGCCGGGTCTTCGGCCGGCTCCGGGGCCGGGATCACCGGCGGGACGGGCTCGATGGGGTCGATCGGCTCGATCGGCTCCACCGGCTCGATCAGAGGGACCGGTTCGATGGGCTCCGCGGGCTCGATGGGTTCTACGGGCTCGATGGGTTCTACGGGCTCGATCGGTTCCACCGGCTCGGCGGGGGTGGCCTGTTGGGGTGCGAGCCGTACGAAAACGGCGGTGAAGAGCGCGGTCAGCACGGGGCGGGCCTTGATGAACGGCTGGTCGGCGAGCTCGCGGCCGGAGAGGGCTAACAGGCCGGGCCACGACCCCACCCGGTCGAGCGCGATAGCGACCTGCGGGTCGTCCGCCTCGTCGGGATCGAGCACGTGAAGCGCGGGCAGCACATCGCCCACCGCCGCGGCCGGCCAGTGCTCCAGCGCCAGGTCCGTCAGCAGTTCGCCGAGCGCGTCGGGATCCATGGCGCCGAGGACGCGCTCCATCGGCAGGCTCCGCCACCAGGCGTCGGGCAGGTCGGCGTGGTCGCCCAGGAGGCCGATGCGGGCGGCGTCACTCCAGCGCAACGGTGGCACGAGGTCACTCAGGCAGAAGTTCATGCTTTCCCCATCACTCCATAAGACCAGACCATAGTCTGGCAAATCCCCCAGCCGCGGCGGGCATTTCCGTCAGTGACGCACGGCGGCGAAGCGCAGGCGCACGTAGTCGGCCATCCACCCGGACTCCCGGCGCAGCGCGGGGGCGGCGAGCTCGTTGACCCGCCGGAGCAGCGGCTCCACGTTCGCGGGCGGCACACCGTCCAGGAGCGAGCCGGCGAACATCCGCACCCAGTCGGCCGCGCCGTTCGGGCACTCGTCGAGCGGGGTGGGCCGGTCGAAGTATTCGAGGAGCCGCACCGTGAAGCCGCACTTCTCCAGGCGAAGGGCGTATTCGGCGGGGGTGGGGAAATACCAGGGCAGCTCGGGCTCCCGCAGGCCGTGCTCCCGCCAGGCGGTCAGCATCGCGGACGTCAGGGCCGCGCAGTTTCCGGCGCCGCCCAGCTCGGCGACGAACCGGCCGCCCGGCCGCAGGGCCATCCGGACGCATCCGATCACCGCGTCCGGGTCGCGGCTCATCCAGTGCAGCGCCGCGTTCGAGAAGACCGCGTCGTACGGCTGGGCGACGGTGAAGTCGTGGGCGTCGCCGACGGTGAAGTCCAGGCCGGGATGCTGGGCGATGGCCGTCTCGATCATGGAGTGCGAGCCGTCGATCCCCAGGACCTCGCTGCCGCGCGCGGCGATGCCGGCGGTGAGCACGCCCGTGCCGCAGCCGAGATCGAGAACGCGCTCACCCGGCCGGGGATCGAGCAGGTCCACGAGCGGAGCCCCGTGCGCGGAGACGTAGCCGAAGGAGCTGTCGTACGCACGGGGGTTCCACCTCGTGAGACTGGGCGTTTCGTACCGCAAGGTCAGCTCGCATCCTCATGCCGACATGATGAGATAACGACACACTTTACGGCTTCGGCGGTGCTTGCGAGGTGTATCTACTAGCCCACTGTCTGTGGCCAATGTGCTTTGAGGTAGGACTTGGCCTGATCCTGCTCGGGGATGGTGAGAACCACGGGTGTGCCGGTGACCGGAGCGAGCTTGCCCGCGGCGTCCTTGTCGATGGTCCCCCGCATCTCCATCGCCTCCATCCGGCTCGGGCGGGCGAACCCTTTGAGATAGAGGTTCTGGCCCTCGTCGGACAGCAGGAACTCCTCCCACAGCCGCGCGGCGGCCGGGTGGGGGGCGTTCACGTTGATGGCCTGCACGTAGTAGGAGGCGAGGACCGCGTCGCGGGGGATCGTCACCTGCCAGGCCTGCTTGTCGTGCTCGGCGGCCTGTTGATGAACGGCCCTGGCCGTGTTGAGGTAGTCCCAGTCGAGCAGTGAGGTGGCCCGGTCGGGCTGGGTCAGCATGCCGGCCTTCTTGAGCTGGGCGAAGAAATCCACCCCACGGGCGGCGTCCGGCTTGCCGCCGCTGAGCGAGGCGGCCATGACGCCGCTGAACGCCGAGGCGGTCCGCAGCGGGTCGCCGGGCAGCGCCACCAGGTTGCCCGGCTTGAGCAGCGCGGCGTAGGAGGCCGGGGCCGTCATCTTGCGAGGGTTGTAGCCGATCGACATGTAGCCGCCGTACCCCGCGTACCAGAGGCCCTTCGGATCCTTCAGCCGATCCGGGATGTCCGTCCAGTCCGTGACCTTGTAGGGCGCGAACCGCTTGGCGTTGGCGACGGCCACGTCGAGGCTCAGGTCGAACACGTCGGGGACGCCCTGCGGGCCGCCGGCGGCGTCGATCTCCTGCTGGCTGCTCGCGTCCGGCGAGACCCCGGTGACCTTGACGCCGTACTTGTCCGAGAAGCGGTCGATGATCTCGCCGTAGTTCACCCAGCCGCGCGGCAGCCCCACGACGGTCAGGGCGCCCTCGGCGCGGGCCGCCTCCACGAGCCTGTCCATGGTGGCGAACCCGTCCCGCAGGGTGGTCGCCTTCGGGTTCACCGGAGGCAGATCCTTCTTCTCGGCGTTCTTGTCGGCGGCGGGCGCGGAGCACGCGGCCACCGAGACGAGCATCACCATTACAGCGCTGGCACGTACGGTCACGCTACGTATATTCAGCGCTCTCCGGCCGCCGGTCGAGGAGGCACGCGGGGAGGAGGCACGATCTTGGCCGCCACGACCGTCTCCTCGGCGATCTCCACCAGCGTGCCGTCCCGCTTCCGTACGGTGAGCACGCCGTCGCGCCAGGACTCCAACACGCCGACGGCGTCACGGAACACGCCAGAGTCCGCGCGTCGCACCGTCACGCGTCGTCCCACGTCATCGGGGGTGATGGTGACCGCCAGCCGGGCTCCGAAATGAGGGCTCATCTTGATTGCCCCCCTCCTGTTCCGGCTACTGGGCGGGCAACGCAATACTAGGTCGTAGCAACCGCGGTCAGAGTCGTGCAACCCAGAAGGAGCCCGAGGTGACGTACGTCATCGCGCAGCCTTGCGTGGACGTCCTGGACAAGGCGTGCATCGAGGAGTGCCCCGTCGATTGCATCTACGAGGGCAACCGCATGCTCTACATCCACCCCGACGAGTGCGTGGACTGCGGGGCGTGCGAGCCGGTCTGCCCGGTAGAGGCGATCTTCTACGAGGACGACCTTCCCGACCAGTGGAAGGACTTCTACAAGGCCAACGTCGATTTCTTCGAGGACCTCGGTTCGCCCGGCGGCGCCTCGAAGGTCGGAAAGATCAACAAGGACCACCCCGTCGTGGCCGCCCTCCCGCCGCAGGGTGAGGACCACTGAGCATCAGGCGGATTCGTACGACTGGGGGGACTTCTTGATCGCGTTGCCGGACTTCCCGTGGGATCGGCTCGCCCCTTACAAGGAGTTGGCGCAGGCGCATCCGGACGGGATCGCCGACCTCTCGGTCGGCACCCCGGTCGACCCCGTGCCCTTGGTCGCGAGGGACGCCCTCGCCGAGGCCGCGGACAGCCCTGGTTACCCCCAGACGTACGGCACCCCGCGGCTGCGTGAAGCGGCCGCGGGCTGGCTGCGCCGCCGGCACGGGGTCATCGCCGACCCCGCCGACATCCTCCCCACGATCGGCTCCAAGGAACTGGTGGCCTGGCTGCCCCTGCTCCTCGGCGCCGGCCCCGGCGACCGGGTCGTCCTTCCCGAGCTGGCCTACCCGACCTACGACGTGGGCGCCCGGCTGGCCGGTGCCGAGCCGTACGCCGCGGACGGGCTGCTCGCGCTCGGGCCCGAGCGGGTGCCGCTGGTCTGGGTGAACTCGCCGTCGAACCCCACGGGCAAGGTGCTGCCCGCGGAACACCTGCGCAAGGTCGTCTCGTGGGCGCGGGAGCGCGGCGCCGTGGTGGCGTCCGACGAGTGCTACATCGAGCTCGGCTGGGAGGACGATCCCGTCTCGATCCTCCACCCCGACGTGTGCGGCGGCTCCCATGAAGGGCTCCTCGCGGTGCACTCACTGTCCAAGCGGTCCAACTTCGCCGGATACCGCGCCGGGTTCGTCGCGGGCGACCCCGCGCTCGTGCGGCGGCTCCTGGAGGTGCGCAAGCACGCGGGGATGATGGTGCCGGCCCCGATCCAGGCGGCCATGGCGGCCGTGCTCGACGACGACGAGCACGCCGATGAGCAGCGAGAGCGGTACGCCCGGCGCAGGGCCGCGCTCCGCCCGGCGCTGGAGCGCGCCGGATGGCGGATCGAGCACTCCGCGGCCGGGCTCTACCTGTGGGCCACCGACGGCACCGGATGCTGGGATCAGGTTCGCGCTCTGGCCGAAAAAGGGATTTTGGTAGCGCCGGGTGATTTCTACGGATACGCAGGTCAGGAGCATGTGCGGATCGCCGTCACGGCCACCGACGAGCGGATCGATGCGGCGGTGCTCCGCCTCCAGTAGGATCGCGCGGCATGACGGCAGCGGTCGTGCTCATCCTGGGTGTCGCGACACTCGTCGTCGTGCTGGGCGCGTTCGTGGCGACCGCCCGGCAAGGCCGGACCGTCGTTCCGGCGGCTCCACCCCCGCCCGCGGAGCCGGAGCAGCAGCCGGCGGCCAGGGCCACGGTGACCCGCGCCGACTACTTCGACCCCAGGACGATCAAGGTGGGCGACACCGTGCACGTCGAGGGAGTTCGCTCCCGGGCGATCGGCGCGCTCCACCTGTCCTGGCAGGGCTCGCAATGGACGGAGTACCTCCTCGACGACGGCACCCGGCGTTACCAGTGGCTGTCGGTCGAGGAGCGCCGCGGCCTGGCGGACGCCGATCCGCGCCACCTGGAGGTCCTGCTGTGGACCTCGGTCCCGACACAGGGCATGGTCCCCGCCCGGCACATGCTGATCATGGAAGGCGTGGAGTTCTCCCCCGTCGAGCGGGGCACGGCGGCCTTCCGTTCCGAGGGGATGACCGGCCAGCCCGACAGGGGCCTTCTGGACTTCGCCGACTACCGCGCCGACGACGGCCGCCTGCTGTCCTTCGAGCGCGTGCAGGGCGGCCAGTGGCAGGCGGCCTACGCCCAGGCTCTCACTCCCGGTTCGATCCGCGTGGAGCGGCTGCCCTGAGGCGCCGGGTAGGTTCGGAACGTGACATGGCGCCTCTCCCGAACGGCACTGACCATCATGGTCATCGTCGCCCTGCTGACGGCGGGCATCTTCTACGGCGCCTACCATTTGCTCAAGAAGGCACAGCCGTTCGCCCTCGGCGAACACTGCCTCATCAAGGCCCCTGACGGCACGCTCGACCTCGACATCGACCAGGCGCAGATCGCCGCCACCATCGCGGCCGTCGCGGCGCGGCGCGGCCTCTCCGAGCGGGCGCTGCAGATCGCCTACGTCACCGCCATCCAGGAGTCCAAGCTGGCCAACCTGCCGTACGGCGACCTCGACTCGGTGGGGGTCTTCCAGCAGCGGCCCTCGCAGGGCTGGGGCACGGTGAAGCAACTCCAGGACCCGGTCTACGCGACCAGGAAGTTCTTCGTCGCCCTGGAGAAGGTCAAGCACTACAAGACCATGCCGCTGCACCAGGCGGCGCAGGCCGTGCAGCGCTCGGCCGACGGCTCCGCGTACGCCGAGCACGAGTCGTCCGCGAAGATCCTCTCGGCGGCGTTCACGGGCCGCGTTCCCAAGGCGGTCCACTGCTGGTACCCCCCGCCGGACAAGCCCGTCACACCGCAGCCGGGCGAGGCGCGCAAGCAGCTCATCCGCGCCCTCGGCGAGGACGCCGCGGCCAAGCGTGGCTGGCTGGTCGCCGCCTGGTACGTCACGCACGCCCAGAAGTACGGCCTGCGCGAGGTGCGCTATGACGGGGTGTCCTGGACGGCCGTGGCGGGCCACGACGGCTGGCTGAAGGACGCGAAGGCATCCGGATCCGTGCGGATCACGTAGGACGCGCCCCCGCCCGGTTAAGCTCGCCTGCCATGACGTTCACCAGTCCCCTGCCCGCGGCCGTCGACGAGCTGTGGGAGCGGCGGGCGGAGCTGAGCCCGGCGGACGCGCAGGCCCGCGGTGTCGTGGTGGCCGCGGTGGACATGCTGGACACCGGGAGGGCCCGGGTCGCCGTCGTCGACGAGAGCACCGGCGACGTGGTCGTCGACGAGCGGGCCAAGCGGGCCATCCTGCTGGCCTTCAAGGTCCTCGGGATGGTCAGGTCGCAGGTGGGGGACTTCCAGCACCACGACCGCGTGCCGCTCAAGACGACCCTCGACGGTGTACGCGTGGTGCCGGGCGCCATCGCTCGCTGGGGCTCCTACCTCGCCCCCGGGGTGGTCCTCATGCCGTCCTTCGTCAACATCGGGGCCCATGTCGGCGCGGGGACGATGGTGGACACCTGGGTCACGGTGGGGTCCTGCGCCCAGATCGGCGAGGACGTCCACCTGTCCGGCGGCGCCGGCATCGGCGGTGTGCTGGACCCTCCCAACGCGGTGCCGGTCGTCATCGAGGACGGCGCGCTGATCGGCAGCCGCGCGATGATCGTGGAGGGCGCCCGGGTCGGCAAGGGCGCGGTGGTCGGCGCGGGCACGATCCTGTCGGCCTCCATGCCGGTGATCGACGTCCAGACCGGCGCCGAGATCGCCCGCGGCCGCGTCCCGGACTGGTGCGTGGCGGTGGGCGGGACCCGGCCCAGGGAGTTCCCCGGCGGAACCTTCGGCCTCCCGTGCGTGCTGGTGCTGAGGCGCCTCGCAGAGGGCACCCGGCACGACAAGGCCGAGCTGAGCGACTTCCTGCGTGACCACTAGTGTGAGGGGGCATGTGGCTTGACCTTGCACAGGACGTCGGAGCGCTGACGGCGCGGCTCGTGGACATCGAGTCGGTGAGCGGAGGCGAGAAGGCGCTCGCCGACGCGATCGAGGAGGCGCTCACCCCGCTCTCCCACCTGACCGTGGACCGCGCCGGCGAGAACATCGTGGCCCGGACGAACCTCGGGCGCCCGGAGCGCGTGGTGATCGCCGGGCACCTCGACACCGTCCCGGTCGCGGGCAACCTCCCCAGCCGGGTCGAGGGCGACCTGCTCTACGGCTGCGGCACCTCTGACATGAAGAGCGGCGTGGCCGTCCAGCTCAAGCTCTGCCTGCTGGAGAACCCCAACCGCGACCTCACCTTCGTCTTCTACGAGTGCGAGGAGATCGAGGCCGAGCGGAGCGGCCTGCTGCGGCTCACCCGCGACCACCCGAACTGGCTCGCGGGCGACTTCGCGGTCGTCATGGAGCCGACGGACGGGCTGATCGAGGGCGGCTGTCAGGGCACGCTTCGCGCCGAAGTCGTGGCGCGTGGAGTTCGCGCGCACAGCGCGAGGTCGTGGGAGGGCGTGAACGCCATCCACGGCATCAAACCGATCATCGACATCCTGAGCGCCTACGAGCCCCGGCGTCCCGTCGTGGACGGCCTGCGATACCACGAGGGGCTGAACGCCATCGCCGTGCGGGGCGGGGTCGCGGGAAACGTGATCCCCGACGAGTGCGTGGTGAGCGTCAATTACCGGTTCGCCCCGGACCTGACCGTGGAGGCGGCGTTCGACCACGTCCGCGAGCTGTTCGACGGCTTCGAGGTGCGGCTCATGGACGGCGCCCCCGGAGCCCGGCCCGGCCTGACCCACCCGGTGGCGGCGGCCTTCGCCGAGGCCATCGGCGGCACGCCGCGCGCCAAGCTGGGCTGGACCGACGTGGCGCGGTTCTCCGCCCTCGGCATGCCGGCCGTCAACTGCGGCCCCGGCAACCCCAACCTGGCCCACACCGCCGGTGAGAACGTGAGCCTCGCCATGATCGCGGAGACCGAGCGCCGCCTGCTCACCTGGCTGAGCTGAAAGGCCGAGCTGAAAGGCGCTCCGGAAAGGGACGGAAAGAAGAAAGTGGCTTTCCTCGCCGGCCATTTGGCGGGGAAAGCCACTTTCAGTCCCGAGCAGCACCCTCGTCTCTTAGACGGGCCCTCCGCGACAACCGGTTCCGCGAGTCCCGGCAGAATTTCAAAATCTTTTCGCGCGCCGGTGTCTCGGGCGGTGACCTGCGGAAACGGCTTGCCTGCCGGCCCGCCGCACCGGCTCGGCCTGCGCGCCGGGATCGCGCCGGGCGCCCGCGCTTCTTGCCGACCGGCGGGAGCGGGGCGAGCACCTCCCACTGCTCGTTGTTCAGATCGAAACGGGCTCCGGCAGGTATCGTCTCCGCGTTCAGGGCGTGTGTAAGCCCGCGCGGTGCATTCGCCGGCCGCGAGGCGCTCAGTCGCGGTAGGCGGCCGTCGCGATCTGGACGAGCGACCGGATCAGCGGGTTCGCGTCGCCCTCGTTCCACGCCGCCACCACGCGGCTCGGCGCCATGTCGATCAGCGGCACCACGGCCAGCTCCTCGGGTGGGTCGTGCCCGAGCGGGGTCATCCCGACCGTGCCGTTCCAGAGCACGGCCTGCAGGCACTCCTGGACGGCGCGCACCACCGGACCCTCGCGAGGCTCGCCGCCGTTCCAGTACGACTGCCAGATCGGGTCGGTGCCGTCCGGGAACTGGAACCAGCGCCGGTCGGTCAGGTCGGCCAGCTTCAGGCGGTCGCGGCGGGCCAGCGGATCGTCGGCGCGCAGCACCGCGCCCACCGGGTCGGCACGCAGCTCGCGCACCGTCAGGCCGGTCTCGTCGAACGGCCCGCGGGTCAGGGCGACGTCGACCAGTCCGGCGCGCAGGCCGCAGGTCGGATCGGTCAGGTCGGTCTCGCGGACGCGGACCTCGACGCCCGGGTGCCGCCGGCGGTACGCGGCGGCCAGCCGCGTCGCGCCCCGGTCGGCGCTGCCGCCCAGGATGCCGACGGTGATGGTCGCGGCGCCGGCCGCCGCTGCCACGCGCACGCGTACCCGGTCGGCCTGGTTGAGCAGGGCACGCGCCTCGTCCAGCAGCGCCGCCCCAGCCGGGGTGAGCGTGACGCCTGCGGCGGAGCGGTGCAGCAGAACGGCACCGACGTCGGTCTCCAACTGCTTGATCGCCCGGCTCAGCGGCGGCTGGCTCATGTGCAGCCGGGCGGCGGCCCGGCCGAAGTGGAGTTCCTCGGCGACGGCCACGAAATAGCGCAGCGTGCGTAGCTCCATGACCGGGGACGATACCCGTACGGTATCGACACCACTTAATCGGACTTGGACGGCCGTCGTGCCCGGGCAGTGGAATCGGAGCATGACCAACGAATCGATGCCCGACGAACCGATGCCCGACCCCGCCGTGCGGGTTGCCGGCGCCCAGGAGATCGCCCCCGACCTGCTGGTGATCCCGAACCACCGGGTCGCGCTGGTACCCAACATCGGCATCATCGGCGGTACGGAGGCCGTACTGGTCGTCGAGACGGGCATCGGCACCGCCAACGCCGAGCAGGTCCTCGCCTTCGCGTCCGAGGTGGCGAAGGGCCGCCGGTTGTACCTGACCACGACGCACTTCCACCCCGAGCACGCTTTCGGCGCGCAGGTGTTCGCCGGCCAGGCCACGTACCTGGTCAACCGCGCCCAGGCGGACGACCTGAAGACGAAGGGGCAGGGCTACCTGGAGATGTTCCGGGCCTTCGGCGGCCCGATCGCCCGCCGCCTCGACGGCGTCCGGTTGCCCACCCCTGATGTGGTCTACGACGACGGGTACGACCTGGACCTCGGCGGCCGGACCGTACGGCTGCGGCCCACAGGCCGGGGTCACACGAAGGGCGATCAGGTGGTCGAGGTGCCGGACGCCGGCGTGCTGTTCACCGGGGATCTTGCCGAGACCGGGCAGTTCGCCATCTTCCCGTGGTTTCCGCCGTACGACACGGACGTCTCCGGCGTGCGCTGGCTGGCGGTGATGGAGCGGCTGGCCGCCACCGGACCCCGGGTGGTGGTTCCAGGTCACGGTGACCTCGGCGGCCCGCAGGTGCTCACCGGCGTCAGCGACTACCTGCGCGAGCTGCGCGACGAGACCTGGCGGCGGCGTGACTCCGCGATGGGCGAGGCCGAGATCGTCGCCGAGGTCCGGGCGTTGCTGATCGAGCGGCACCCCGAGTGGGACGGCCAGGAGTGGATCGAGCGGGGCGTCGGGTGCCTGTGCACCGAGCACGCCGCATGACCCCCTCGTCCCGCCACGCCTGAATGATGGTTGCCGCGATGGCCGTCGTCACCGCCACACCAGCGCACTGGCGGTGTGGAACGGCGGACCCGGGGTCTGGGGCGGCATCGCCCTCGGCGCCGTCGTCCCTTGTTCTCAGGCGTTGCCGAGGACCCGGGTGACCCGGATCTCGATGACCACGCGTTGCGGGTTCGGGCGTGGCGGGCGGTAGCGCTCCGCGTATCCGCGCTCGGCGTCGGCGACCTCCTCCGGCTCGTCCCGGATCACCGCGCGGCCCTCCAGTGTGGACCAGCGGCGCCCGTCGACCTGGCAGACGGCGACCGCCGCGCCCTCGGGGCCGGCCCCCGCGACCAGCCGGGCCTTGTGCGACCCGCGCGAAGTGATCACCCGGGCGATGCCGGTGCGGAGGTCGAGTGTCACGCCTACCGGCACGACGTGCGGCGTGCCGTCCGGGCGGACCGTGGTGAGCGTGCACAGGTGCCGTTCGCGCCAGAAGGCGGCGAACCCCTCACCCAGCCCTGCCATATCGGGCCCTCCGGCTCCTGTCGCCATCGACTCACCTCACCACCGTTGACCTGGTGTGCGAATTTATCGAACCCGGAGAGCGCCGGCGCATGCCGTACGGGCCGTGGGCACGACGGGGGTCCTGCACGGCCGAGCGGGCGCGCGAGCGTTCCGGTGAGGCTAGCGTGACCCGCATGAACCACGCCCGACCTGAACGTCGCCGGGGCCCCTCCGTGCTCCGCGGGGACCTCGTCCCCGACTCCACTTATGACCAGCGGCTGCTCGACCGGAAGGGCCCGACCGAGTGGCTGCACATGGATCCCTGGCGGGTCCTGCGCATCCAGTCCGAGTTCGTCGAGGGCTTCGGCGCCCTCGCGGACCTGCCCCCCGCCGTCACGGTCTTCGGGTCGGCCCGGACGCCCAAGGACAGCCCTGATTACGAGATGGGCGAATGTATCGGCCGCGGCCTGGCCAGGGCGGGCTACGCCGTCATCACCGGCGGCGGGCCGGGAATCATGGAGGCCGCCAACAAGGGGGCCCTGGAGGCCGGAGGGATCTCGGTCGGGCTCGGCATCGAGTTGCCCCATGAGCAGCGCATGAACGAGTACGTCGACCTCGGGGTGGAGTTCCGCTATTTCTTCGTCCGCAAGACCATGTTCGTCAAGTACGCCAGCGGCTTCATCGCGCTCCCCGGAGGGTTCGGCACGCTGGACGAGCTGTTCGAGGCGCTGACCCTGGTCCAGACTCGCAAGGTCACCTCTTTCCCCGTGATCCTGATGGGTTCGGAGTTCTGGACGCCGCTGATCGACTGGGTCCGTACGACACTGGTCTCCACGGGCAAGGTCTCCCCGGGGGACGTCGACCTGATGCAGGTCACCGACGACCCCGACGAGGCGGTGCGGATCATCGTCGCCGCCGATCAGCAGCGGACGGCCGCTCAGTAAGGTGGCAGCGTGCTCGTCTGCGTGTTCTGCTCATCCAGCCAGAAGATCGATCCGAAGTACCTCGACCTCGCGAGGGAGGTGGGTGCCGAGCTCGCCCGGCGGGGTCACGGCCTGGTCAGCGGAGGCGCGATCGTCTCCTGCATGGGGGAGGTCGCCAGGGCCGTCCGGGACGGCGGCGGCCACACCGTGGGGGTGATCCCGCAGGTGCTGGTGGACATCGAGATCGCCGACACCGACTCCGGCGAGCTGATCGTCACCGCGGACATGCGCGAGCGCAAGGGCGTCATGGACGCCCGGTCGGACGCGTTCCTGGTGCTGCCCGGCGGCATCGGCACGCTGGAGGAGCTGTTCGAGATCTGGACCTCGCGCGTGCTCGGCCTGCACGAGAGGCCCCTGGTCGTGCTCGACCCGTGGGGCCTCTACGCGCCGCTCCGCGAGCTCGTCGACGGGATGTACGACCAGGGCTTCACCCGGGCGAACGTCTTCGACGCGATCTCCTGGACGACCACGGTCGAGGAGGCCTTCGAGCTGCTGGAGAAGGCGGCCCCGCACTTGCGTCCCACGGCGGAGGAACTCGGCGAGTCCTAGAGCGCCCGCGTGATCATGCACGTGTTCCCGCGCGCACCGTCCTGCCTGGCGCTTTGTGCGGCGTGATCATGCACGACGAGGGTGCGCCCGACGGGCGGGCACCGCATGATCACAAACGGTGTCGGCGCCGATCGGACCGCGTGCGGCGGAATCCATGCATGATCACGATCCGGAGAACCCCACGTCCCCCGAGTTTCCCGGGAAACCCTGCATGATCACGGCGATGGGTTACCTGGCCGGCTCTCTAGGCCAGGCCGCGGCGGGTGAGTGTGGGGGGCCGCCGTCCGATCAGTGACTCCGTCATGTCGAGCGCCTGCCGTACGGAATGGGGCGTGCGGAAGACCCGCGCGCCCGCCCACGCGTAGACGGCCGCCGACGCGAGCGCCTCGGTCTCGTCCTCGGGCAGGGTCACGACGACCGTACGGCCGGCCGCGGCGAGCCGGGACACCTCGGACAGGGAGGCGGCCTCCACCCAGCCGGGCTCGATCTCGTCACCTGGGCCGATCACAACGGTCATATCTTCAATGGTCGCATGCAAGCGACTTGTGGCACGATTCGTATGTGCTGGTCGTACTCATCATCGCCGGGCTCGCCGTTCTCGTCTGCGTGGTGATGGTCTCCCTGGGCCATGGCGGCGAGCTGGCCGAGTTTCCCCCTGACGTGCCGCAGCTTGAGCTGCCTGACGCGGGCCACCTGACCGCCGCCGATTTCATCGCGCTGCATCTGCCCATCAGCCTGGTCGGATACCACACGCAGATCGTGGACGAGACCCTGCACAGGGCGGCGACCGCGCTCAGCGAGCGGGACACCCGGATCGCGGTGCTGGAGCAGCGTGTCGCCGAGTTGTTGTCCACCCGTCTGCAGGCGCGGCAGGAGGTCTACGCCAAGCCCGCCGAGCCGGCGCGTACGGAGCACGAGCCCGAGGTCCCCATGGCGGCCGCCAACGGGTGGGAGGGCGACCGTTCGGACGCGGAGGAGACCTGGTGACGGGCAGGGCGACGACGTCGTGACCGGCATGCCCAGGGCATGGCGGCGGATATCGTGACGGCATGGTGACGGATATGCCGGCGGACATGGTGATCCGCTGTTCCTGGGCCACCTCGGCGCCGGACTACATCGCCTACCACGACGACGAGTGGGGCCGTCCGGTCGTCGGCGACGACCGTGTGTACGAGCGGGTCACGCTCGAGGCCTTCCAGTCCGGCCTGTCGTGGCTGACCATCCTGCGCAAGCGGGAGAACTTCCGCGCGGCCTTCGCCGGGTTCTCGATTCCGGCGGTGGCGGCCTTCGACGGGTCCGACGTCGAACGGCTGATGGCCGACGCGGGCATCATCCGCAACCGCGCGAAGATCGAGGCGGCCATCGCCAACGCCCGGGCGGCGGCCGAGCTGCCCGGCGGGCTTTCCGAGCTGGTCTGGAAGCACGCGGACTGGTCCAGCCCGACGCCGAAGGGCCCCGGCGACATCCCGGCACAGACCGAGGGGTCGAAGGCGCTGGCCAAGGAGCTGAAGCGGCACGGCTTCCGGTTCGTCGGCCCCACCACGGCCTACGCGCTGATGCAGGCGATCGGCCTGGTCAACGACCACATGGCCGACTGCCACGTCCGCGAGGAGGTCACCGGCCTGCGCGCAGCGGCCGGTCCTTCCTGAGAGCACGTCCTTCCTGAGAGCCGGTCCTTCCTGAGAGACCGTGGCAGCCCCGGGGGTCACGCTCCCATCACGATCCGCCATCGAGATTGCGGTCGACGAACGCCGCGGCGGGAGGCAGCAGCCGGGCGGCCTCGTGCTCGAAGTAGGCCCGCGCCTTCTCTCCCGGCCAGCCGGGCGGGAGCAGCTCGACCGGCAGGCCGGGGTCGCGGAACAGGAAGTTCCGCCAGCCGTGCACCAGCCTGCTGCGGACGGCGAAGACCCGGTCGTCGGGGGCGTCGCCCGGCAGCGATCCCACCAGGTCCACGGCGCTGGCCAGCCAGTCCTCGTACGCCCTGGCGACGCCGTCGAGGTCCCACGCGCGGGCGACCAGATCGCGGGGGTCGCCTTCCAGCGCGGCGTCGAACCGGTGGGCCGCCAGCCGCAGGGCGTCCAGCTCCGGGGAGGGCCGGGGCCCGATCCAGGTGGTCTCGGTAAGCGGCGCGTAGCCGAGAAAGGCGAGGTCGGCGCGGAGCCGCTCGCGTCTGGTCCGGTCCTTGACCGGTTCCAGGACCAGCACGTGCCAGCGCCCCGACCAGGTGACGGCCCCGATCCGGTAGACGCGTGAGGCGGCGTCGTCCAGGCGGCTCTCGCATTTCGGCGTGACCGCGTAGCCGGGGCCCTGCGGGAGCCGTACGGGGTCGAGCCAGCCCTGGCGGACCATGCGGGAGATCGCGGTCCGGACGGCGGGGGCGGCGACGTCGAGCGGCGCGAGCAGCCGGACGAGCGCGGCCACCGAGGCTCGGCCGCCGCGAGTGCGAAGGTGGTCCCCGTAAAGGTCGAATAGCGCGGATCGGGCGTTCATCCCCTCCAGTGTGAGGGTCGGGATCGGTCCTCGACAATGCGCCCGAGGCCTCATTGATCGGCTGAACGGATCCTGGACGTTACCCATTTGAGCTTGGAGGCGGGATAATAGAACATCACAGAAACGTGAATGCGCCGGTCACCCTTCGGGGTGGCCGACAACGCGGGAAGGGATACACGCATGGCGGCGATGAAGCCGCGGACTGGCGACGGTCCGCTGGAGGTCACCAAGGAAGGACGGGGCATCGTCATGCGGGTCCCCCTCGAGGGTGGCGGCCGACTCGTCGTCGAGCTCTCGGCGGACGAGGCCAGCGCTCTCGGGGACGCGCTCAAGAAGGTGGTCGGCTGAATTTCAGCCGACCTGTTCGATTTCGGCCCTGGCGACGGATCTCCCCGCGCCGGGGCCGCCCTGTTGGAGGTGTTCGTGCCGATCGAGACCACGCTGGCTTTCACCGCCCGGCCCGCCGCCGAGGCGGAGCTCGCGGCCGTGCCCTTCGGGGCGGACCTGGCTCCCCCCTTCGAGCTGACCGTTGAGCTGCCCGTGCCGGTCGGCGCGCTGCTGGCCCACTACGAGGCCAAAGGCGAGCCCGGCGAGGTCTTCGAGGTGCCCGTTCCCCGAGGCGACGGCGTGGGCCGCGTCCTCCTCTACGGCACCGGCGACTGTACGGCTCCCGCCCTCCGCAAGGCCGGGGCGGCCCTCGCGCGCAAGGCCAAGGGCCGTCCGTCCCTCACCGTCGCCGTCCCGCCCCAGGGCGACGCCGCCGCTCTCGCCGAGGGGGCGCTTCTCGCCTCCTACACGTTCACGATCGGCAAGGCGAGGACCGCCGCGGTCGGGCAGATCGTGTTCTCCCGAGGAGACGAGACGGCGCTGCGCCGGGGTGAGGCTGTGGCCCATGCCACCGCGCTGGCGCGCGACCTGGTCAACACCCCCGCGTCCGTGAAGACTCCCGCCTGGCTGGCGGAGCAGGCCGAGAAGGTCGCCGCCCGCTCCGGCCTGGCCGTACGGGTCTGGGAGGGGGACGAGCTCGCCGAGTTCGGCGGGATCCGCGCGGTCGGCCGGGGCTCGGCCAGCCCGCCCCGGCTCGTGCGGCTCTCCTACACCCCGGAGGGTGTGGAGCGGGCTCCGCACGTCGTGCTGATCGGTAAGGGGATCACGTTCGACACCGGCGGCATCTCGCTCAAGCCCACCGAGGGCATGAAGACGATGAAGACCGACATGGCGGGCGGCGCGGCCGTGATCGCGGCGATGAGCGCGCTCGCCGGCTTCGGCATCTCCGCCAGGGTCACCGGGCTGGTCGCCTGCGCCGAGAACGCCATCTCCGGCTCCGCGCAGCGGCCCAGCGACGTCATCACCCAGTACGGCGGGCGCACGGTCGAGGTGCTGAACACCGACGCCGAGGGCCGGCTCGTGCTGGCCGACGCGCTGGCCTACGCGGACGCCGAGCTCGACCCGGACGTGCTGATCGACCTGGCCACGCTGACCGGCGCGGCCAAGGTGGCACTCGGCGTGTCCCTCGGCGCTCTCTACGCCGACGACGAGCCGCTGGCCCGCGCGCTGCTCGCCGCGGGGGAGGCCAGCGGGGAGCGGCTGTGGCGGATGCCGCTGATCGAGGACTACCGCGGCGACCTGGACTCCGACGTCGCCGACCTGGCCAACGTCGACAAGAAGATGTCGGGCTCCGCCGGGTCGATCATCGCGGCGCTGTTCCTGCGGGAGTTCACCGGCGGGCGGCCCTGGGCCCATCTGGACATCGCCGGGCCCGCGCGGTCCACCGCCGACGAGGGGGAGACGACCAAGGGCGGCACCGGCTTCGGCGTCCGCGTCCTCCTGCGCTACCTGGCGGAGGCCGCTGCCCGAGACTGAGGCGCTGTCCGAGGCTACGACGCCGGGAGCTTGACGGCGACCAGGAGACCGTCGCCCAAGGGCAGCATGAGCGGCCGGAGCCGCTCGTCGGCCCGGACCATCCGGCCCAGCTCCCGGATGGCGACGGTGTCGGGGTCACGCTGCGTCGGGTCGGCCACCCGGTCTCGCCAGAGGGCGTTGTCGAAGGCCACGACGCCGCCGGGGCGCAGCAGCCGCACCGACTCGGTGAGGTAGTCGAGGTACTCCTGGGTGGCGGCGTCGCAGAAGACCATGTCGTAGCCGCCGTCGGCGAGGCGGGGGAGCACGTCCAGGGCCCGGCCGCCGATCAGGCGGATGCGGCTGCCGGAGTATCCCGCCTCCGCGAACGTCTGCCGCGCCATGCGCTGGTGCTCGGGCTCCACGTCCACGCTCGTCAGTGTGCCGTCCGGGCGCATCCCGCGAAGCAGCCACAGCCCGGAGACGCCGCAGCCGGTGCCGACCTCGACCACCGAGCGGGCGTTGACCACGGTCGCGAGGAAGCAGAGCGCCGCCCCGCACCCGGGCAGGATCGGGGGCGCTCCCACCTCGATGCCACGCTGGCGTGCGGTCCGCAGGATGTCGTCCTCCGGGACGAAGTCCTCCGCGTACTCCAGGCTGGCCGGTGTCGCCATCGGCCTCTCCCTCCCCTGCTTCATGTTGGTCGCAGCCTAGGGGAGTCGGCCCGGAACGGGAACTCACGCCACAACGGGGACGTTGCACGCTTTGAACGGTCTTTGTGTAAGGCCGCTCGGCCCGCGGTGCGCAGGAAGGGGCGAAACCAGGCACTATGGCTGTAGCGACGATCCTGCAGAGAGGAATGCCGGTGGACGACCACGACCACCAGGCGGAGACTACGGTGTCCGGCTGGACGCCTCCCACCTGGGAGGAGGTCGTCCGAACGCATTCCGCACGGGTATACCGGCTGGCGTACCGCCTGACCGGCAACGTGCACGATGCGGAGGACCTCACGCAGGAGGTCTTCGTCCGGGTGTTCCGGTCCCTGTCGAGCTACACGCCCGGCACCTTCGAGGGCTGGTTGCACCGGATCACGACTAACCTCTTCCTCGACATGGCGCGGCGCAAGCAGCGCATCCGCTTCGAGGGCCTGGCGGACGACGCCGCCGAGCGGCTGCACGGCCGCGAGCCCTCACCGGCGCAGGCGTACGACGACGCGCATCTGGAGCCCGACATCCAGGCGGCGCTCGACGCGCTCGCGCCCGAGTTCCGGGCGGCCGTGGTGCTCTGCGACATCGAGGGGCTGTCCTACGAGGAGATCGCCGCGACACTCGGCGTGAAGCTCGGCACCGTGCGCAGCCGCATCCACCGCGGCCGGGCGCACCTGCGGGAGGCGCTGGAGCACCGGTCGCCCTCCGCCAACAGGAACGGCGATCAATTCCCCCCTTCGTTCAGCAGGGAGGGGCTATGAGTCATCTTGGGGAGCGCGTCTCCGCGCTCATCGACGGGGAGCTGGGTCACAACGACCGGGAGCGGGCGCTGGCGCACCTGACCTTCTGCGCGGACTGCCGTGCCGAGGTCGACGCGCTGCGGGCGCTGAAGAACCGCCTGCGGTCGATGGACCCGCCGTCCATGCCGGTGGACCTGACGATGTCGTTGCTCCGCATGTCGGAGCCGGGAGGGCCGCTGCCGCCGCGGATGCGGCCCTTTCCCGACCACCCGGCCTTCGCCTCCAACGGGCTGCCGGGAATGCACGGCATCGCCCCGCTGGACAACCGGCCACGGCGGGTGTCCGGTTCATCCGGGCCCGGGCGTTCGGCCCGGGCGAGACGGGCGGGCTACGTCGCGGTGGGAGTGGCCTCCGCGGCCGTGGCGCTCGGCACGATGTTCATGGTCGCCGGCTCGGCCGCCCACCAGGACCCGTCTCCGGGGGTGCTGCTCAACCAGGTGCCGCTGGTGAAGACGTCCCCCACGCCGTCAGACGGCGTCACCCGGAGGCCTTCGCGCTGATACGGGGAGACCGCATACGATCGGGCCTTACAGCCAGCCCGTCGTGCGAGGAGTTTCCCCGATGACCGACCACACGCGTCCCTACGACGCGTCGGACCGGCCCAACTTCTACCCCGCGCACCCACCGCAGGGCGCGTACGGCATGGGCCCGGACTGGGCGCCGCCTCCCCCGCCACCGCCCGGTACGGCTCCCGCCCCGCGCCGGGTGGGGCTCTACGCGGCCCTGGCTGTGGTCATCGCGCTCGTGTCGGGCGGCGTCGCGAGCTGGGGCACGTTCCTGCTGACCCGGCCCCCCTCGGGCACCGACCCGGGATACACCCTCAGCGCGCCGCCGAGCGGCTCGACGGGCCGCGCCCCGGAGTCGGTCGCCGGGGTGGCCGCCAAGGTCCTGCCCAGCGTCGTCTCCCTGGAAGTCAAGAGCAGCGCGGAGGCGGGCACGGGGTCGGGGTTCGTCATCAAGGGCGGCTACATCGTGACCAACAATCACGTGGTCGCGGTCGCCGGGGACGGCGGCGAGATCCGGATCCGCTACAACGACCGCAGCTCGACCGGCGCCAAAGTCGTCGGCCGGGACCCGAACTCGGACATCGCCGTCGTCAAGCCCGACGCGCCGGTCACCGCCCCGGAGCTTCCTCTCGGCAATTCCGACAGCGTGGTCGTGGGGGACCCGGTCATCGCCATCGGCTCGCCGCTCGGCCTGTCCGGCACCGTCACCACGGGCATCATCAGCTCGCTCAACCGTCCCGTCGAGGCGGGCGGCTCGACCGGCTCGGACTACGCGCTGATCAACGCGATCCAGACCGACGCCGCCATCAATCCCGGCAACTCGGGTGGGCCGCTGGTCAACGCGGCCGGCGAGGTGATCGGCGTCAACTCGGCGATCGCCACGGTCGGCGGCGCGCCGGCGGGCCAGCAGGCCGGGAGCATCGGCCTCGGCTTCGCGATCCCCGTCAACCACGTCCGCCGGATCGCCCAGGAGCTGATCAGCACCGGCACGGCCAGGACCTCCCGGATCGGGATCACCATCGACCAGGGCTACCAGGGCACGGGAGTGCGGATCGCGACGCAGGCCGAGGGCGGGGCCACGCCGGTCACGCCCGGCGGCCCGGCCGACCAGGCGGGCCTGCGGGCGGGGGACATCATCCTGGAGGTCGACGGCCACCCGGTCAGCGACAACCGGGAGCTGATCGTCACGATCCGGAGCAAGGCCCCCGGGGACAGGGTGACCATCAAGTTCCAGCACGACGGCCAGGAGAAGATCGCCGCGGTGACCATCGGAGCGGCCCCCGCCCCGACCGCCCAGCCGTCGTGACCGATTAGGCTGAAGTAGTCATCGCCTCAGAAGGAGATCACCGTGTTCGGACTGGGCTGGCCGGAGCTTCTGGCGCTCGTGGTGATCGCCCTGCTCGTCTTCGGCCCCGACAAGCTGCCGCAGGCGGCGTCGCAGGCGGGCCGGACGCTGCGGCAGCTACGGCAGATGGCCAACAACGCGAAGGCGGATCTTCAGGCCAACCTCGGGCCGGAGTTCTCCAACTTCGACCCGGCCGACCTGAACCCGAAGACCTTCGTGCGCAAGCACCTGCTCGACGACCTCGAGAACGACTGGAACGCACCCGCCGCCGCTGAGCCGTACGCCGGGTCCTACACCACCGAGGCGGACGCCGAGCCCGAGCTGTCGTTCGGCGAGATTCCGCCGTACGACAGCGAGGCGACGTAAGCCGGTCCGCGTACGGCGCAGCCGGGTCTCAGCGGGGCCGGGTCTCAGCGGCGGCTTAGTCCTCAGTGCCGGGCGGGTGAGATGTCCAGCTTCAGGCCCTTGAGGCTGGTGGACTTCTTGCTCAGGCCCGCCGCGATCCGGCGCAACTCGGCCGCGGCCGGCGCGTCGGGGTCGGTCAGGACGAGCGGCTTGCCCTCGTCCGAGCCCTCGCGGAGCCGCAGGTCGATCGGCACCTGGCCGAGCAGCGGCACCCGGGATCCCAGCGTGCGGGTCAGCGCGTCGGCCACCGTCTGGCCGCCGCCCTCGCCGAAGACCGCGATCCGCTCGTCGCAGTGCGGGCAGGGCAGCCACGCCATGTTCTCGATGACGCCCGCGATCTGCTGGTGGGTCTGCGCCGCGATCGAGCCGGCCCGCTCGGCGACCTCGGCGGCCGCCTGCTGCGGGGTCGTGACGACCAGGATCTCCGCCGACGGCAT
This sequence comes from Planotetraspora sp. GP83, assembly GCF_041262585.1. Lineage (NCBI taxonomy): Bacteria > Bacillati > Actinomycetota > Actinomycetes > Streptosporangiales > Streptosporangiaceae > Planotetraspora > Planotetraspora sp. GP83. The sequence continues at coordinate 256,493 of NZ_JBGCBZ010000008.1, forward strand.
CCGCTGCGCCACCGAGATCGCGATGTCGCCGGTGCCCGGGGGCAGGTCCATGAGCAGGACGTCGAGGTCGCCCCAGTAGACGTCGGCCAGGAACTGGTGCAGCGCCCGGTCGAGCATCGGGCCGCGCCAGACCACCGGCGTGTTGCCCTCGGGCTTGAACATGCCGACCGAGATGACCTTGATGTCATGCGCCACCGGCGGCATGATCATGTCCTCGACCTTGGTCGGCCGATCGCTGATGCCGAGCATGCGGGGCACCGAGTGGCCGTAGATGTCGGCGTCCACGATGCCGACCTTCAGACCGGAGGCGGCCATCGAGGCGGCGAGGTTGACGGTGACGGACGACTTGCCCACGCCGCCCTTTCCACTGGCGACCGCGAACACGCGGGTCAGCGACCCCGGCTTGGCGAACGGGATCTCCTTTTCCGGCCCCCTGTCGCCGCGCAGCTTGGTCTGCAGGGTCTTGCGCTGCTCGGCGCTCATGACGTCCATGTCCACGTGGACACGGGTGACGCCGTCGAGCTTGGAGACCGCGGCGGTGACGTCGCGCGTGATGGTGTCCCGCATGGGGCAGCCCGCGACGGTAAGGAACACGCCGACGCGCACCACCCCGTCTGGGGAGATGTCGACGCTCTTGACCATGTCAAGGTCGGTGATCGGCCTGCGGATCTCGGGATCGTTGACCGTCGCCAGCGCAGCCGTTACCAGTTCTGGGGATGGTGCCATGGATCCATGCTATGGACTCAGGCGAGGTCCTCTGACCACTGGGTGGGGCACGTTCCCGCGCCCGGTTACGGGGAGGTGGCTTTCCCGCCGAGCTCGTCCTGCAGCCGCTGGAGCTCGGATCGGATGTAGTCCCTGGTGGCGACCTCGCCGAGGGCGATGCGCAGGCCCGCGATCTCTCTGGTGAGATATTCGATCTCCGCCTGGTCGCGCTCGGCCGTCATCCGGTCCTGCTCGTACTGGACCCGGTCGCGGTCGGCCTGCCGGCCCTGCGCGAGCAGGATCAGCGGCGCGGCGTACGACGCCTGGAGCGACAGCATGAGCGTGAGGAAGATGAACGGGTACGGGTCGAACTTGTAGGGCGCCAGGGCGTTCCACAGGATCCAGGTTCCGACGAACACGGTCATGTAGACGATGAAGCGGGCCGTGCCGAGGAACCGTGCGATCCGCTCCGACAGCCGCCCGAACGCCTCCGGGTCGTAGTACGGCCGCAAGCGGGTGGTCAGCTCGCGGGGCTGGTCGAGGCGCTCGGTCAATGTCTCTCCCGCCAGTCCGCCGGCAGCATGTGGTCGACCACGTCGTCGACGGTCACCGCGCCGAGCAGCCGCCCGAGCTCGTCCACGACGGAGATCGCGACCAGGTTGTACGTCGCGAGGTAGGCCGCCACCTCCGTGACGGTCAGCTCGGGCCTGATCGGATCCACGCTGATGTCTATCACGGCCCCGAGCAGCGTCGACGGCGGCTCTCTGAGCAGCCGCTGGAAATGGGCGACGCCCAGGAAGCGCCCGGTCGGGGTCTCCGTGGGCGGCCGGGTGACGTACACCTGGGCGGCGACCGCCGGGGTCTGCTCCCGCTGCCGGATGTGCGCCAGGGCCTCCGCCACGGTGGCGTTGGGCGGCAGGACCACGGGTTCGGTGGTCATCATGCCGCCGGCCGTGTCCTCGTCGTACGTCAGCAGCCGCCGCACCGGGGCGGCCTCCTCGGGCACCATCAGCCGCAGCAGCGACTCCGCCTGGTCGCTCGGGAGCTCCTGGAGCAGGTCGGCGGCGTCGTCGGGGGCCATCTCCTCCAGCACGTCGGCGGCGCGTTCCCGGTGGAGCTGGCTGAGCACGATCACCTGGTCGCGCTCGGGGAGCTCTTCGAGCACGTCCGCGAGCCGGTCGTCGTCGAGCGCGGAGGCGACCTCGGCCATCCGCTTGCGCGGCAGCTCGTGCAGCATGTTGGCCAGGTCGGCCGGGCGCAGCGTCTCGAAGGCGGCGAGCAGGTTGGCCGCGCCCTGGTCCTTCTGGGTGACCCCGAATCCGGTGACCTCGTCCCAGTCGACGATGAGCGTCTCGCCCCTGCGCCGGGACCCGCGCCGGACGGCCACCCTGGAGATCAGCCACTCGGAGGGCTGCGGCTGCTCCATGGCGAGGTCGTGCACGGTCACCGGCTCGCCCTTGTACTCGACGCCGAGGTCGAGCATCTCCCCGATGGCGAGCGTCTCGGCGTCCCGCCGCTCGAACCGGCGCATGTTGAGCTTGCCGGTGAAGATGACCGCGCCGGCCTCGATGCTCGTGATGCGCGTGATCGGCAGGAACACCCGGCGGCGTGGCTGGACCTCGACCACGAAACCATGGACCCGCGGCGGCAGCGGGCCGCGCAGCGAGACCACGACGTCCCGGATCCGGCCGATCTTGTCTCCGGCCGGATCGAAGACCGCGAGCCCGGCCAGCCGGGCTACGAAGATCCGATCCACGCTGTCAGGTTACGCGGAGATGCGAGCAACTTGCTGATATGACAGGATCAAAAGCCTTCAACAGTAATTACATGGACGGTGAAGGCTGTGGGTCTGGGGATCGCGGTCGTTTCGGCCCTGTGCTTCGGATTCTCGGGTCCGATGGCGAAATATCTCGGAGCCGCCGGACTCACGCCGCTGGAGGCCGTCTGGGTCCGGATGGCCGGAGCGGGCCTGATCCTCCTCGTCGTGCTCGCGATCGTCCGCCCGCGCGCCCTGCGCATCCCGCGCGACCGCCTGCTGTTCTTCGCGGCCTACGCCGTGGTCGCGGTGGCGGCCGTGCAGGCGCTGTTCTTCCTCGCCATCACACGGCTGCCGGTCGGCGTCACGCTGCTCATCGAGTACACCTCGCCGGTGATGGTGGCGCTCTGGGTGCGGTTCGTCCGGCGGGTACGGCTGCCGCGAACGGCCTACCTCGGCGCGCTCATCGCGGTGGTCGGCCTGGCGATCGTCGTGCAGGTCTGGGAGGGGCTGCGGCTGGACGCCCTCGGGCTCCTGCTCGCCGTGATCGCGTCCGCCTGCTGCGCGGGTTACTTCCTGCTGAGCGACTCGTTCTCGGACGACGTCGACACGCTGGGCCTCATCACGTGGGGCATGGCCGGCTCGGCGGTCGTCCTCCTGCCGATCTCCCGGCCGTGGCAGATCCCCTGGTCCGCGTTCGCCGGGGCCGCCACCCTCGGCGGCCACACCCTGCCGGTGCTCGGCGCCACGGTTTGGCTGATCCTGATCGCCACCGTCGCGGCGTATGTCACGGGGGTCACCGCCGTCCGCCGCCTGTCGGCGGCCGTCGGGGCCACGGTCGCGTCGGTGGAGGTCATCGCGGGCGCCGTCATCGCCTGGGTCCTCCTGGGTGAGCACCTCGGCGCCGCCCAGATCGCCGGAGGGGTCATCGTGCTCACCGGCGCCCTGATCGCCCAGTCCGTGACCGTACGGCTCTCGCCCGCCGCGGCTACCGCTCCCGAGGCGTCAGCCGTACGACTGCCGAGTGGGCGGCCCAGCGGCTGAGCAGGCCGGCCGCGTCGGGGGCGTTGAGGCGCTCCTTGGCCAGGACGGCCACCGCCTCGGCCGCCTCCGCCTGGTCGACGACCTCGACGGAGGCCGGGAACCGGACCAGCTCGGCCCCGTTGTCCTTGCTGCGAAGAATGATCTCGACCTCGGCGGCCTCCGCCAGGCCGGGCAGGTCCTGCTCGCCGCCGCCCGTCACGACGTAGATCGCGCCGTCGTGCCACGCGTGCCAGGCCAGCCGCCTGCCGGAGGGAAGCGCGATCCACAGGATGCCGGACTTCTTCGCGCCCTCTTCGATCAGCGGCAGGCTCATGATGACAGCCTTTCACACGGCCGAGTTCATGGACGCCGTACGGCGAGCCGGGGCGAGGTGCGACGTTCACACCTACCCCGGCTCCGGTCGGTCACCTCTTCGCCGAGCCCGGCCTGCCCGGCTACGACAAGGCCGCCGCGGATCTCATGTGGGACCGCGTGCCGGCCTCCCCGGACGAGATCTAGCGACGGGTCAGCCTCCAGGCGGCGGGCAGGAGGCCGGCCGCGATGGCGATCTTCAGGGCGTCGCCGACCAGGAACTTCCCGGCACCCTCGATGAGGGCGGTCCCGAGGTCCATGTGCGTCACCGCGATCAGCACGGGCAGCCCGAAGGCGTAGATCACCAGGTTGCCGAGGACCATGGTGCCGACCGTGCGGGCCACCGTGCGGTCGCCGCCGCGCTCGGCGAGCCAGCCCACCAGGGCGGCGGCCGCGATGAACCCGACGACGTACCCGAAGGTCGCGCCGCCGAAGCCGTGGCTGCCCCCGGCGAACCACGGCACCCCGGCCACGCCCACGATCATGTAGAACGCCATGCTCAGCGCCGCCCGGTTGAGGCCCAGCGCCGCCCCGACCAGCACGACGGCGAAGGTCTGGCCGCTCACCGGAACCGGGGAGCCGGGCACCGGCACGCTGAGCTGCGCGGCGAGGCCGGTCAACGCGGCGCCCGCGACGATCAGGGCGGCGTCACGGACGCGGGCCCGCGCCGTTCTGGGGATGGCTCCGGGGATGGCTCCGGGGATGGCGGGAATGAGGTCGGACAGTACGGCGGGGCGGGCCCCCGTGGCGGCGTTGGCCATCGCTGGCTCCCTTTTCACTCGTTGCCTCCGTCTGTCCCAGCGCGGAGGATCCTTTGCCGCTGTCCATTGTTCGGCAGCTGGGGCGAAAGCCGTACGAGGGCGGAGCCAAGAACACTTGGCCTGATTTGTAGCGAATCGACAGGGGCTGGCCTGCCGTACAGACGAAAGACGGCCGCTCCGCGTGCGGCGCTTGTGGCGGTCCTACGAACGGCGCCTGCGACCGGCGCCTGCGAACGGGCGCCTGCGAACGGGCGCCTGCGGACGGCGGTGTCGCGCGCGACCCCGGATGCGGCGGGCGGGCGGGCCTCGCTAGCGTGTGGCCATGCGTGCTCGACGTTCCTGCCTCGCGGTGCCCGGAAGCAACCCCCGGTTCCTGGAGAAGGCCCAGGGCCTGGCGGCCGACGAGGTGTTCCTCGACCTGGAGGACTCCGTCGCCCCCGGCGCCAAGGAGGACGCGCGCAAGAACGTCGTCGGCGCGCTCCGCGAGGGCGACTGGACGGGCAAGACCGTCGTCGTCCGGGTGAACGACCTGACCACCGAGTGGACCTACCGCGACGTCATCGAGGTCGTCGAGGGTGCGGGGGACCGGCTCGACTGCGTCATGCTGCCGAAGGTCCAGGACGCCTCGCACGTGGCCTGGCTCGACACCCTGCTGGGCCAGATCGAGCGGGCCACCGGGCTGCCCGAGGGCCGGATCGGGATCGAGGCCCAGATCGAGAACGCCCGGGGGCTCGTCAACGTGGACGACATAGCGGGCGCGTCGCCGCGGCTGGAGACGCTGGTCTTCGGCCCCGCCGACTTCATGGCCTCGATCGGCATGCGGACGCTGGTGGTGGGGGAGCAGCCGCCCGGGTACGGCGAGGGCGACGCCTATCACTACATCCTCATGCGGATCCTGATGGCCGCCCGCGCTCATGACCTCCAGGCGATCGACGGGCCGTACCTGCAGATCCGCGACCTGGACGGCTTTCGCAGGGTGGCCCGCCGGGCCGCCGCCCTCGGGTTCGACGGCAAGTGGGTGCTGCACCCCTCGCAGGTGGAGGCGGCCAACGAGGTGTTCTCGCCGTCGCAGGAGGACTACGACCACGCCGAGCTCATCCTCGACGCGTACGAGTACTACACGACGGTCGAGAAGCGGGGCGCCGTCATGCTCGGTGACGAGATGATCGACGAGGCCTCGCGCAAGATGGCGCTCGTGGTCGCCGCCAAGGGCCGCGCCGCCGCCCTCCCCCGGACAACCTCCTTCACCCCACCCTCGGCGTGATCATGCGTGATCTGGCACGAGCGCCTCAGAACCGCACGCCGATCGTGGTGAAGAACCAGAACGACGAGGTCAGCCAGAGGCCGATCAGCGCGGTGAAGGCCAGGCCGCCGAGGACCGGCAGCGTCCAGCCCGGCAGGCCGCGCCGGGGCAGTGCCAGCATCTTCGCGGTGAAGACGCCATAGAAGAAGCAGCCGAGCAGCGAGTGGATCATCACGCGCGGCACGTCGTACTGGGCGCCCAGCGAGTACAGGCAGTGGAACGCCACGGGGATCGTCAGCAGGAACGCGATCCGGCCCGACCAGCGGTGCAGGGGCGCGACCCAGCCTCCGCTGACCTTGATCTTGCCCCACATCGCCATGGCGGACAGCACCTGGACGATCGCGAGGAGGGCCGCGCCGGTGGTGAGCCAGGCCTTCATGGCCAGCGGCCCGGAGAACCCGGCCACGCCAATGGCGAACCCGGTGGGGGCGTGCGCCTTGCCGTACACGCCGAGCGCGACGGCGACCAGGCCGCCGACCAGCAGCGGAACGAGGAGCGGGGCGACGCTCTGCTTGGGGGTGACGTGGGTGTCGTTCATGGGGGGCTCCAGGCGGTCAGGGGGTGACTTCGTCGATGAAGGAGTCGGGGTCCCGCGGTCGTAGCGCTATCCCGTAGTAGTCGAGCGGGCTGCCCGGCGTGAACCGGGGAGCGGGCTCGCCGTTGCCGCCGATCGCCACACGCCCGACCTCCTGGCCGTTCGGGAGGACGATCCAGCCGCCGACGATCTTCGCGCCGCGGACGATCGCAGTGGCCCGGTAGAGGCCGGACGGCTTCTTCACCACAGGGGCGACGAACCGCCACTTCGCGTGACCGACCTGCAGCCTGCCCTGCGCCTTGCCGCCGCCCAGCGCCGCCGTGATCAGCGAGTCCTTGCCTTCGAGGGTGATCGTGTTGTTCTCGGCGGTGCCCTTCAGCCACGCCTCGATGTGGCCGTCGCAGAAGTACGCGACCGCCTTGCCGTTCCGGACGGCGATCGCGACGAGGCCGCCGTTGCCCTGGGCGACTCCCGCGTAGTCGACCTTCTTCGGCGTCGTGTCGGCAGGCGTCGCGACGGCCGTCGCGGTGTCGGCTTTGGTCGCGGTGGGTGTTGGAACGGGTGTCGCGGAGGCCTCGGGGGCGGCGCTCGCGGACGCCTCGGCGGGAGACGCCGTCTGCGACGTGTCCTCCTGCGCCGCCACCTGCTGGATGACAGGGGCCGCCTTCAAGCTGGCCGCTCCGAGGGCGACGGCGATCACCGCGCCCGCGGCCAGCGTGTACATGGGTCCTAGCCGGCTCATTTCGCGTGCTCCTGGGATGATTTCGGTGGGTGCTGTCCCGAGTGAACTCCCTTCGCCGCCTGGCGTCTGTGAACTTCTACGCACACGACAGGAGACGTGGAGGGGAGTGCTGCCACGCACATGGCAGGGGCATCGCGCTGGGCCGAGGAGCCGTTGCGAACAATGGACCCATGAGCGAACCACAGCCGGACCGGGCCTGGCCGCACCCGCAAGCGCCGGAGCACCATCCGGCTCGGCCTCATCACCCGGCCGAGCCCCAGCCGGGCCAGCCGTACGGGGGCCAGTCCCATGAGGGCCAGCCCTACGGGGCGCAATCCCCTCAGGGGGAGCCGTATCCCGGGCAGCCTCAGCAGGGCCAGCCGTATCCGGAGCAGTCGCCGTATCCATGGGCCCCCCATCCGGGAGCGCCGTACCCGGGGGCGTCTTATCCGCCGGCGCCGTACCCGGGGGCGGCCTACCCGTGGCAGGCGCCGGCGCGGCTGCCGTGGGCGGTGCCGCCGCCTCCGGGGGCCCGTTATGACCGGCTGGCCCGTACGGCGGTGCATCGCTGGTGGCGGCCGATCGTCGGCTCACTGGCGATCGTGGCGGGATTCGTGGTCGTGTCGCTCGCGGTGGTCTTGGCCGCCTCGCTCCTCTCCGTGATCGTCCGCCTGTCCTTGGCGCGGGACGGCACGCGGTTCTTCACCGACCCCCTCCTGGACCTCGGCTTCCAGCTTGGACTGCTCGCTCTCGCCATCCCTCTCGTGTACGGCGCGGCGTGGCTGATCCAGCGGCGACCGCCGGGGACGCTCTCGTCGGTCGCCTTCAGGCTCCGCTGGGGCTGGCTGGGCACGTGCGTCCTGGTCGCCGTCGTGGCGGTCGCGCTGGCGCAGGTCGCGGAGACGGTGACGCTCGTGCTGACCGGGGCCGACCCCGGGTACAGCTGGGGCGGGTGGGACCGCTTCCTGCCCGCGATCGTGGTCATCCTCCTGCTTGTCCCCTTCCAGGCGGCGGCCGAGGAGTACATCTTCCGCGGCTGGATCCTCCAGGCCTTCGGGGCCTATCTGAGGAATCCGTGGCCGGGCATCCTCCTGGGCTCGGCCGCTTTCGCCGCGCTGCACGGCTACACCGACTGGGGAATCGGATACGTCTTCGGATTCGGAGTCCTGATGGGCTGGCTCGCGATCCGCACCGGAGGACTTGAGGCGCCCATAGCGCTGCACGTGACCAACAACGTGGTGGCGTTCGGCCTCACCGCCGCTTCCGGCGATCTCGGGAGCGCCCTCCAGCAGGGCGCGCTGCCGTGGCAGTCCATCGCCGGGACGGTCGTGCAGTTCGCCGTGTACGGCTTTGCCGTAGTAATAATCGCCCGAAAGAGGGCAATTCAGACGGTCTCCCGATAAATCTGACTAGAGAGGTCTGTTCGCGTCGGCGTTCCCGTGTTGCTCTGGGATGGTGATGGGGTATCAAAATGATCGCGTCCGCTTTGCCGTACAAGAGGTGGAACGGTCCGGAACAACCCCTCTGGGCCAGAGGTAGGAGGTACTGGCGTGTCCTCGGGCCCCCACGAGCGCGACCGCCGGCACGCCGCCGACGACCAGAGCCAGGAGGAGTCCCCGCCGCAGCACGCGTCGCCTCCGGCGCTGCACCATTCCCCACCGGGACCCTCCCCATGGGCCCTGCCTCCGTTCGGCGCGCCCGTCCCAGACGACTCCGAAGAGCCGGAAGACGCTGAGGCTCCCTGGCACACCTGGTCGCCTCAGCCAGACCCGGCCCCCGGATCCCAGCCAGATGGCGCCCCCGGTCTCGCATCCGGTTCTGCCCCCGGATCCGCGCCCCATCCTGCGCCCGAGCCCGTGTCCGGGCCTGTCGGCGGTGCCGCGCCCGGCTCTGTGCCCGGCTCTGTGCCCGGCTCTGTGCCCGGCTCTGTGCCTGGCTCTGCGCCCGGGGCCGCGTCCGGCTCCGGGCAGGGGGCCGCGCGTGGGTCCGCTTCCGGATCTTCGTCCGGGCCTGGGCCTGAGACCGAGCACGGCCCGCGCAGCGGGCGGCGGCCCTACTCCGCGCCGTACGGCTCGTCGGAGCCTCGCCACAGCCGTGCGCAGCAGCCCGGCGGCCCTTCGGAGGCTCAGCCGGGCGCCGGCGAATCGGCCGGCGGCAGACCGCGGCGGCTGGTGAACCGGCCGGACAAGCTCGTCGCCTCCGGCCCGCCGGGAACGCCGTCCGGTGCCCCGAGCGAAGACCCCGAGGCGACGGTGCCCTCCAAAAGGGGGCGCCGCTCGCCGTACCCGCCGCGTGACCCCTCCCGCGACCCCTTACGCAATCCTCCGAGCGATCCCTCGCACGACCCGTTACGCGACGACGGTTCGAGCGACCCCTCGCGCGACCCGTTACGCGACGACGCTTCGAGTGGCCCCTCCCACGGCTCCCCGGGAGACACCTCCGCAGGTGATCCCTCCCGTGAGTCCTGGGGCGATCCTTCACGCGGCCCCTCCCGGGACGCATCGCACGGCTCATCGGGGGGTGAGCAGTCCTGGATCAGCCCGCCGCCGGGGCAGGGGCCGCGTCACCGTGCCGAGGACTCTTCCGGCGGCATCCGGATGCGCCCGGAGATCCCGGCCGAGCCCGAACAGGAACTGTGGCCGGGCCACCATCCCGGCACCGGGTGGCCGGACCAGCCGGACCAGCCGGGGCACGAGCCGGGTGCGGGATGGCCGGGACAGCCGGGGGATCGATCGGCGCACCAGCCGGCCGCGGGGGAGTTGGAAGAGCCCCTTCCGGAGCCGGTGCAGCGGATCGGGCGTCCACCGGGAGGCAGGCCGGCCAAACCCGACGTGCTGGTGGCCACTGGGCCGCCGGGCGGGACGCGCCGCCACCGGCGGGTCCTCCCGCCGCGCCGCATCCGGCCGGGGAGGCTGGTGACGCCGGTCCTCATCGCGCTGGTGCTGGTCGCGGCCGGCCTGTTGGGCGTGGGGGTCGTCAACTGGGCCAAAACCCCGTCTACGACGGGCCTTCGGCTGGCGGCCGGGGACGGCCAGTCGGGCGACGCCGCGTTCGCCGCGCCCGGCCTGCCCGGCAACGGCTCCAGCCAGGTGCTCAACGCGATCACGTCGGTCGGCTCGACGGTCGTCGCGGTGGGAAGCGACACCACAAGCCCTCTTCCGAGGCCGCTGTTCCTCGTCTCCCCGAACGGTGGCAAGGACTGGCAGCTCGGCCGGGTCGCGGGCCCGGCGGGCTACGAGCCGAGCGCGGGCGCCGTCGGCCGGGTCACCGGGGGCGGCGGACGCTGGCTGGCCGTCGGGACCGACGCACCCGGGTCGGCCGGTCCGGCCGCCCGGGGGATGTGGGTGTCCACGGACGGCAGATCATGGACCGCGGTCGACCCGGCCGGGCTCACCGCCTTCTGGAGCCAGGACCGGATCGCCGATCTCGCCAGGACCTCCACCGGCTTCGTCGCCGTGGGCTCCACGATTCTGGGGGACGGCACGGCGGGCCCGGTGGCCTGGGTCTCGCCCGACGGCAAGAGCTGGTCGAGGGTGGACACCGACCAGATCGGCACGCCGGACAAGGTGCGGGGAATGCGGGCGGTGGTCGCGCGCGGAAACCAGGTGGTGGCGCTGGCCGATCCCGGATCGGGCGACACGGTCTCGGTGATCCTGCGGTCGGACGACGGAGGCCGGAGCTGGCTGCGCGCGGCCGCGGCGCTCGCTGACGTGCGGCCGGAGCCGGGCGCGCTCGTGGCGACCAAGAGCGGATTCGTCCTGGTCCCGACGCGGCAGAAGTCGGCGGCCGGGGATGTGAGCGTGTACTGCTCGCCCGAGGGCGCCCATTGGAGCCAGTGCGGGGTCATCGGGCACCTCAGCACGGAAGGCACGGGCGTCCGCGGGCTCGCGTCGTCGGCGGCGGGGATCGCGGCCGTCACCGAGTCGGCCTGGGAGAAGTACGCCGTCTTCACCAGCGACGACGGTCACAAGTGGACCAAGAGCGCGGACCTGGGCGAGATCCCGGGCACGTTGCGGGGGCTCACCATCACCGACGCCGGCGTGCTCGTGGCGGGCGGTGACAAGCGCGGCCCGGGTGACGTGGAGAACCTGCCGGTTCTCATGGCGGCGGAGAAGGGCAAGTCGGCCAGGGCCGTACCACTGGAGGCCATCGCGGGGCTGAACCGCCTCGCCAGGGACACCGCCGACGTCGCGGCCGCGGATGGCGCGTTCGTCGCGGTCGGCTCGGCCAACGGCGACGCCGCGATCTGGACCAGCGGCAACAACGGGGCCAACTGGAAGGACGCCGGTTTCCCCGACCTGCTCGGCGGCCCCGGCCGGCAGGCGCTGAGCGGAGTGGCGCACGGCTCCAAGGGGTGGCTGGCGGTCGGCGGCACGATGACCGACCCGGCGGTCACCCGGCCGCTGCTCGTGACCTCGGCGGACGGCAGGACCTGGAGGCCGGGCCCGGCCATGGACGTCCCCGCCGGGCACTTCCTGCTGGCGCCCCATGTCGTCACGGCCGGGCGGAAGGGCTACGTCCTCGCGGGTGAGGACCGCGGCGCGACCGGAACGCTGCCGGCCCTCTGGTTCAGCCCGGACCTCAAGCGCTTCACCCGCTCGGCGCCCGGCAGCATGCCCGCCGGGGGAGCGGGCGTGCGCATCAGCGATGTCACCGCCACGCCGTCCGGCTTCATGGCGGTCGGCGGGTCGGGCACGGCCGACCGGGAGACCGGCGTCGTATGGGTCTCGCCCGACGGCCTCAACTGGACGTCGAAGAGCCGGGTCGTCCCCGCGGACGCGCGCTCGGCGGGCCTGCGGCACGTCGTGTCGACCAAGTCGGGCGTCGTGGCGGTCGGCACCGCCATGACCGACGACGGCGTCCGTCCGTTCTCCGCCGTCTCCACGGACAACGGCGCGCACTGGGAGTACGGCTGGCTGCCCGCCGAGGAGGCCGCGGTGGTGCTGGACCTGACCGTCACGGGCCAGGGACTGGTCGCCGTCGGGTCCCACGGGCCGGCGGGCGAGGGCGACAGCGCCGCGTGGATCTCCGAGGACGGCCTCGACTGGACGCGGCAGACGCTCACCCAGGACGGCCTGGGCGGCCCGGGCGCCCAGTGGCTCGGCACGGTGGCCGTCTCGGGGAGCCGCGTGCTCGCGATCGGCCGCTCGACGACCTATGCCGACGATCACCTCACGATCTGGCGCAGCTCGGTCACGACCGGAGATCGATGAATCCTCGCCCAGACCTGCCGCGTGATCATATTCATGTTCCCGTGCGTGCCGTCCCACCTGGCGCTTTGTGTAGCGTGATCATGCACGACGATCCGCGCGGCCGAGGTCGGGTGTGCCCGGCGGACAGACACTGCATGATCGCAAACAGTGTCGGCCCTGATCAGACCGCCTGCCGCGGAATCGATACATGATCACGACCTGGGAAATCCCACGTCCCTGGGCTTCCCGGGAAACCCTGCATGATCACGGCGACGGTTGGCTGGCCGGCTCGCTAGCCCGGGGGATCGATGATCCCCCAGCTCGACAGGGCGTCGAGGAGGCCGTCGGTCAGCGGGAGCCGTACGAGATCGGAGGGGTGACACCAGCGGGCGTCCGCGGCGTCGTCACCGGCGCGGAGCGGCCCGTCTGGGGCGGTGGCCAGGTAGTCGTGAATCTCGTAGGTCACGCCGCCGGGCCCGGGACGCTCGACGGTCCCCGCGAGGGGGCCGACGGCCACGTCGAGCCCGGTCTCCTCGCGTAGCTCGCGGCGCACGGCCTCCGCGTCGGTCTCGCCCGCCTCCACTCTGCCGCCGGGCAGCGACCAGAGCCCCTCTCCCGGAGGGCGTCCCCGGCGGACCAGCAGGAGCCTGCCGTCCCCGTCCGCGACGATCGCCCCGACACATCTGATGACCCGCACATGCCAAGATTACGGCTCGATAACGAGTATGTCCTTGACGTGGGCGGCTCCCCGCAGCACCGTGAGTAGTTGTGAGAACCGCGCCCACGTGTCCGCGGTGTTTCGGGCCGCTGCACGAGCCGAGCGTCTGGTCGAGTGCCTGGCGCTGTGACCAGCACGGGGACGTCCTGCCCTTCCAGCCTCCCCGGCGCCCTTCCCAGGCCGCCGCCGACGCCCTGTGCCAGGCCGCCCGGGTCCCCGTGTGGATCCCGTGGCCGCTGCCGCCGGGCTGGCTGGTGACGGGCTTCGCCGAGGTGGGGGACGAGCGCAGCGGGGCCAGGGCCAGCGTCGTCGCCCTGACCGGCCCGTCGGTCACCCATGGTCCCGCCGACATGCTGCTCGTCGCCGAGGAGCCCGGAGTCGGGCTCGGAGCCGCCCTCGCGGGGCTTCACGGCCCGGATCCCGGCGCCGGGTTCGACGCCGGACCGCCGCACGCGAAGATCGACGCTCGTGGCCACCCGACGGCCCTGTGGTGCGCGGGGAGCGTGCCGGGCGACCGGGCGGTCTACGTCGGGGAGGCTCTCGGCAACTGGCTCTGGACGATCGCGTGGCCCGCCGAGGCCGGGTGCTTCATCGCACTGGCCCATCTCTCGCTCCGTGACCTGCGCGACCAGGACCAGGCACTGGACCTGCCGTTCGGCGCGTTCTCCCCCCGCCTGAACGGGGAGAGCTAGATGGCCCGGCTGATCCGCTGAGGATAGTAGGGTTCTGAGCCGTGACAGCGCGTATCGAACGAGTGGTGACCTCCGGCCTCGTCGAGATCGACGACGCCGAGCACAAGGTCGAGAACAACACCTGGATCGTGGGCGACGACGACGAGGTGATCGTCATCGACCCGGCGCGGGACGCCGAGAAGATCCTGGAGAAGGTGGGCGACCGCGAGATCCTCGCCGTCATCTGCACCCACGGCCTGCCCGACCACGTGGGCGCCGCCATCGAGGTGGCCGCCAAGGACGAGGCCGTGATCGCCGTTCACCCCAAGGACAAGCGCCTGTGGCGGCAGACCTGGGAGGACACCTGGCCCGACATCGACATGGAGGACGAGGGCCTGTTCGCGGTCGCCGACGTCGAGCTGGAGGTCCTGGCGACCCCGGGCGTCACCCAGGGCGGCGTCTCCCTCTACTGCGAGGAGCTCGGCGCGGTCTTCACCGGCAAGACGCTGCTGATGGACGGCCCCGGCAAGCTCGGCGGGGAGTATCCCGCGCTCGCCGACCAGCTCACCTCCATCGGCGAGCGGCTGTTCACGCTGCCGCACGAGACCCGGGTGCTGCCGGCCCACGGCGAGGAGGGCCTCATCGGCGATCTGGAGCCGCAGTTCGACAGCTGGCTCGCCGGGTCGCTCACCGGGACCGTCACGCCCGAGCCGCCGCCGCTGGTGGACGGCACCGGTGTGTCGGGCATCAAGCTGGACCTCGACGAGTAGGGGACGATGGAGCAGCTCGGCCTCGACGGCATGCCGAGGCGGCTCTACACGTGCACGCCGTCACGCCTCAACTCGTGGCTCGACTGCGCCCGGCGGTATCGCTTCACCTACCTCGACCGCCCGGCCCCGCAGAAGGGCCCCGCGTGGGCCCACAACAGCCTTGGAGCGTCGGTTCACAACGCCCTGGCGGGATGGTGGCGGGAGCCGTACGAGCGCCGCACGCCGCTGATGGCGGCGATCCTGGTGACGAACGGCTGGATCACCGAGGGTTACCGGGACGAGGAGCAGTCGGCCTTATGGCGCGACCGCGCCCGCGAGATGGTGTCCGGATATGTCAAGACTCTTGATCCCTCGGACGACCCGGTCGGCGTCGAGCGCACGGTGGCCACGCGGACGGCGGTCATCGCGGTCTCCGGCCGGGTGGACCGGCTCGACCGGCGCGGCGACGAGCTCGTCGTGGTGGACTACAAGACCGGCCGCCGGCCGTTGACGACCGACGACGCCCGGTCCTCGATCGCCCTCGCCATCTACGCCATCGCGGCGTCACGCATGATGCACCGGGCCTCCCACCGGGTGGAGCTCCACCACCTGCCCACCGGGGCCGTCATCGAGTGGGAGCACACCGACGAGTCGCTCGGCCGCCATCTCCGCAGGGCCGAGGAGATCGCCCTGGAGGCGTCCGCCGCCGACGAGGCCTACCGCGCCTGGGCCGGCCGCAGCGGAAGCCGTACGGCAGCGCAGGTCCCGAAGCGGAATCCAGCACAGGGTCCGGCACAGGTCCCGCCGGAGATCGACGCGCTCTTCCCGCCCAGCCCGGGGCCGGTGTGCTCCTGGTGCGACTTCCGGCGCCACTGCCCGGAGGGGCGGGCGGCCGCCCCCGACCGCCTCCCGTGGGACGGCCTCGCCGCCGAGCTCGACACGGCCGGCTCCGTCTAGAGCGCCGGTCAAGCAAGAAAAGAAGGTATAAGCCCCTTCCCCCCAACCTTGCCGCGTGATCATGCACGTGTTCCCGCGCGCGCCGTCTTACCTGGCGCTTTGTGCGGCGTGATCATGCACGACGAGGGTGCGCCCGGCGGACAGACGCCGCATGATCACAAACGGTGCCGGCCCTGATCAGACCGCATACGGCGGAATCCATGCATGATCACGATCTGGGGAACCCCACAACGCCGTTGCATTTAACTGATCGGCCGGCCGTCAAGCCCTGATGACGAAGCAACGGGACTTCTGATAGATCATCTTGCGACCAAGCCAGAAGATCATCAGGAGTCCCGTTGCGGGAGAAGTCT
>NZ_JBGCBZ010000009.1:0-261511 GCF_041262585.1 Planotetraspora sp. GP83
GTCGGGTGTAGCTCGGCGGCGGCCCGATGAACAGCCGCTGCACGTCTTCGGCGCTGGGACGCCCCCTGGTCTCCACGTCTCCCTCCCCCGGCCGGGGGGGGGGGGCCCCCCCCCCCCCCCCCCCCCCCCCCCCACCCACACCTAAGACAAACCGCAAACACAAGCCAGGAAAGAACCAGACACGAAAAGAAACACCCCCGGCTAAATAGAATGAGAAATATGAGCGTACGAATACTGCAGCCGATGCCATTGGCGACGAGCCGGTATCAAGATTTCCGGCCCGAATTCGGTGTGCCGATCCGCATCACCGTCGGCCACCCGAAGTTCTTCACCATCCCCTACGAAAGGGCAATGTCCCTGGCGCCGGTCGAACTGTTCCAGCCACCGTACAAGAACATCGACGACATCCCCACCGAGAAGTGGGTCTACAACAAGCGCCTGAACGAGCACCAGGCCGCCATCCTGCGGGAGCTCGAAGCGATCGCCGCCAAGTACCCCGGCACCACCGGTGTCCTGCTCTGCTACGAAAACGTCAATAAGGGCGAAGCGTGCCATAGGCGGTGGGCCGCCGAATGGTTCGAGCAGAAATACGGGTGGCAGGTCCCAGAGATCCTCACCGGCTCGGGTCAACTGCTAGTGTTCTGACGCTGGAACTGCACCGCAGGTAGCTCAGTGGATAGAGCGCCGCCCTCGTAGGCGGACGGTCGGAGGTTCGAGTCCTCCCCTGCGGTCCACGCAAAAATCGGGGAGGGAAAACATGCCCGGATTCGCCGCCCCCGGAGTGTTGTTCGCGGGAAATTCCGCCGCTCCCGACCGGGCGTTTTATCGGACAGTGTTCAACAAGCTGCCGAAAGACATCTACACCCGGTACGTCGAAGTCGGCGTCGGATCGTTCGCCGCCACACTGGTCGCCGCCGCCGCCGGCATCCCGCCGACCAGCATGGAAACCAGCGACGTCACCCTCTACACCGGCATCGTCGGCACCCTCCTGTCCGGTGGCGACCTGGCCTCCCTCCAGGTGGCCCTCGACGGCGAACCCGTCCCCCTGCCCGACGCCGACCCCATCGACCAAGCCGCCTACCTGCTATACGTGCAGTGGCTCGCCCGGCTGCAGGCCAAACCCGAGGTCGACTACTGGCAGTCCCTCGTCACCGACCTGATCGAACGCGAGGCCGACCACCGCGCCAGGCTCCGCGACAGCCTTGCCGGCCTGACCGCACGCCTGCCCGGCATCCAGTTCCGCCCCCAGTGCATGTGGGACCACATCGACCAGGTCGCCCACGACCCTCACACGATCATCATCGCGGCCCCGCCGACGTACAAGGCGGGGTTCGAGCGGTTCTTCGACACCGGCGGCCGGCTCGACTGGGCCGAACCCCCCTACAGCGTGTTCGACCCCGAAACCGACATGCTGCGCCTGGCCCGCCACATGGAAGGCCGGGCCGCGCTGCTGATGTTCCTGCAGGAAGACCGCGTCGGGAAAGCCGCCCACGAACGGCCGGTGTTCGCCCACCCGCTCGGCCCCGGCGCCTGCGCGTACGTCATCTCCAACCGCCCCGAGGAGATCTTCTCCTACACCGGCGGGCCCAAAGTCGCCCTCGGCGCGTCCCGCGCGTACGCCCCCACACCCCTCCCAATCATCCCGCCGTCGCACGAGGTCACTGCACAGTCCCGCATCGAGCTGATCCCGGTGAAGGGCTACGAGTGCGACTACTACCGCAACCTCTGGATGCACCGCCTCGCCGCCGCACCCGGCTCGTACAACATGCTCGTCGCCATCGACGGGTTCGCCGCCGGCGTCATCGGCTACGGCGCCGAAACGATGACCCGCCCCTACCCCCACGGCAAGTCCCGCTGGCAATCGCACCTGCTGCTGCGGTTCGCGTTCGGCGCGCCCAACGACCACGCCCGCCTCACCCGCCTGGTCACGATGCTCGCGCTCCGCCGCGACACCGCGAAGATCCTGTTCACCGGGCAGTCCAGCATCCTGCTGGCCGCCTCCGCCGGGCTGGTCACCGTCGAGATGACCCGCCACCCCGAGGTGAAGGGCCTGCGCGGCCTGATGACGCTGGAGAAACGCGACAAGCACCCCGACGGGTACAAGCTGTCCTACCGCGCCGACTGGGCCGCCGACACGGTGGACGAGGTGTTGAACCGCTGGCTCACCAAGGAGGCCGCATGGCGCAGAGCAAGCCGCCGCAGCAAGACAGCATGAAGCTCGGCGACGACCTGTGGATCAAGTACGTCGAAATCGCCGGCCTGCGGGAGCAAGACGTCAACGCCCAGGTCATGCAGCCCCGCCACTTCGAACGGCTGACGGAGAACATCCGCAACCGCGGCGAACTCGAAAGCCTGCCCTACTGCCACCAGCCCGGCGGGGAAGGCCCGATCGAGGTCGTGTCCGGCCACCACCGGGCCCGCGCCGCCCGCGCCGCCGGCAAGACCCACATCTGGGTCCTGGTCGACACCCGCCAGATGCGCCGCTCGGAGATCATCGCCAAGCAGATCGCGCACAACGAACTCCACGGCGACCCCGACCGGGACATCCTGGCCTACCTGGTGTCGCAGATCGACAACGTCGACGACCTCCTCGCAACCGGCCTGCCGGAGGAGGACCTGCCGACCGTCGCGCCCGACGACACCAAGCTCGCCATCCCGCACGGCGAGTTCGACTGGCGCATGGCCACCCTGATGTTCCTGCCGCACCAGATGGAGGAGTTCAAAGACGCCATCGCCGTCATCGACTCCGCGACCGACCTGATCGGCGTCGCCGAACTTGAACAGTTCGAGCCGTTCGCCGCCGCGGTGTACGAGTTCGGCCGCTGCCGCGACGTGCGGAACTTCACCACGATGGTCGCCCTGCTGACCGACATCGCCCTCCGCGAGATCAAGGCCGCCCAGGCCGAAGCCGGCACCGACACCCAGGACCAAGACCAGAGGCAGGGGCAGGGTGGGGGCGGCGCCAGCCCCGACGCGGAGGCGGGCGCGCAGCTGGCCGCGACGACCTGACCCCGGGCCCCACCCGGGAGGAACCCGTCATGACCGAGCCGCAGACCCTCACCCTCGACCCCACGCTCGACCCGTGGGACAAACAGCCAGGCGAAAGCCCCAAAAAGTACCAACAGTTCGTCGCGTACCGCGACCTCGGTCTCACCCGCACGCTGACCAAGGCCGCCGAAACGCTGACCCTGTCCTACGGCCACGTCAAGAACGTCGCGTCCTGGAACCGCTGGGTCGAACGGGCCGCCGCGTGGGACGCCCACCTCACCGAGCAGTACCTTGCCAAGCTCGAAGAGGAGCGCCGCCGCGCCGCCGAAGCCGACGCCGCGATCCTGCGCGCCATGACCGGCATGGTCGGCAAGGCGCTGCCGCACCTGCGGCCGGAGACGCTGACGTGGGGCGAGTTCACGCGCCTGGCAGAGACGACGATGCGGCTGCGCCGCCAGCTGTACGGCGACCCGACGTCGACCGTCGCGATCACCGGCCCGGCCGGGGACCCGCTGACGGTGCAGGTCGCCGAGTTCGCCGAGCTGCCGCCCGCTCAGCGCCGCACCCGCCTGGCCGAGCTCGCCGCCGCCGTGACTCGCCGAGTCGCTGCCTTGGACGACTCCGACGACGACGACGAGGGCCCGGAGGGCTCCGCCGGTCTGCCCGGCTGACGCGTCTTGCACCGGCCCGACATCGCGGCCCAGCTGGCGCACCTGGGCGACGCGCAGGTGTTCGAGCAGTTGTCGGTGGCGCAGCGGTCCCTGTCGCGGGATCTGCTGCGGGACCCGGTGACGTTGGCACGGGCGCTGGACCGCACGTTCCGGATACGGCCGCACCTGCGGGTCATCGGGCAGGCGATGGCCGGTCTCGCCCGCCGCGAGTACGACCGGCTGTTGATCGTGACGCCGCCGCAGGTGGGGAAGTCGACGTCGGTGGCGGAGTGGGGGCCGTTCTGGTGGATGTGCCTGTTCACCTCCGACCGCATCGCCATCACCTCCTACAGCGATGACCTGGCGCTGCGCCGGGGCAAGGCGGTGCGTGGGTACATCGAGGAGTACGGGCCGGAGTACGACCTGCACCTGCGGCCGGGCTCGGGCGCCGCGCAGGACTACGAGGTCACGACCGGCGGCGGTGTGCGGGCGGTGTCGGTGGGGTCGGGCCTGACCGGTTTCCCGGTGAACCTGCTGGTGGTTGATGACCCGCACAAGGACCGCGCGGACGCGGAAAGTCTTCGCCTGCGGAAGGCGGTCCACGACTGGTACTCCTCGACGGCGTTGAAGCGGTTGCAGCCGGACCGCAACGCCGTGGTGGGGATCCTTACCCGGTGGCACCCCGACGACTGGGCGGGGCGCCGGTTGGAGGAGGAGGGCCGCCTGGAGGAGGGCGGGCGGTGGAAGGTCGTGCACCTGCCGGCGATCGCCAACCCGTCGAAGTTCGGCCCGGACCCGCTCGGCCGTGCCGATGGGGATCCGCTGCCGCACCCGAAGATCCGCACCCGGGACCGGGCCGCTCTGCTGGCCTGGTGGGAGGACATGAAACGCACGTCCATCGTGCGGGACTGGCACGCCCTGGGGCAGGGCGACCCGCAGCCGGCGGAGGGCGCGCTGGTGTCGGAGGAGCTGCTGCGGCACCTACGCGACCGTGGGCAGGGCGTCGAGCCGCAGAAGGTGGCCGTCGCGGTGGACCCGTCCGGTGGTGGCCGCGACACCGCCGGCGTGATCGGCGGGTTCCTCGGCGACGACGGCCGGGTCTGGATCACCCACGACATGTCGGGGGTGATGTCGTCGGCGGAGTGGTCGATGGCGGCGTGCCGCCTGGCGTACGGGACGAACGCCGCGGTGGTGTTCGTCGAGACGAACTACGGCGGCGACATGTGCAAGCTGGCTATCGAGACGTCGTGGGAGACGCTGCAGCGCGATGGTGAGATCCCGCCACGGCAGTTGCCGCCGCTGGTGAAGGCCGTCCACGCCCGGCAGGGCAAGCTGCTGCGCGCCGAGCCGATCGCCCAGCAGATGATCCAGGACCGGGTGCGGTTGCGGGGGGTATTCACCGACCTGGAGCGGGAGTGGTCGACGTGGCAGCCGACCGACCCGGCCAGCCCGGGCCGGATCGACGCGTCGGTGTACCTGGTGTACGGACTGCTGCCGGACATCGGCGGGCGGGCGGTGATGCATGCGCCGCTGCCGCAGCGTCCGACGCCGGGGCCGGGTGTGCCGCAGTCGGGTGCGGCGGCCGCGTACGGGCGGCGCCTGGGCGACGAGCAGTGGAGGAAGGGATAGCCGGTGAGGGAGCCGGATTTCGTGGTGCTGCGGCTGGCCGGGGATCTGCCGGAGGGGCTGGTGCCGCCGGTGGATGGGGCGTGGGTGGACCGGGGGGCGCTGCCGCGCGGCCGGGGCGGGACGCTGCGGTTGCCGATCCCGGGGGCGCAGGAGTTGGAGGCGGTGCCGTCCGGCCGGTTCGAGCGCGCGCCTTGCGCTCCTGACGCAGCAGGCGGGCGAGGTAGCGGATGAGGTCACGATCGCTCCCGGCGCCCCGGGCTGCTTGCCCGGCTGGCGCGTGGCACCGCCCTTGACTCGGGGATGTCCTCGTTTTCTCCAACTCGGTGACCCGCCCGGCCAGGGCACGCGTTAAAGCGATGAGCTCCCCGCGTGACATCTCCTCCAGGGCGGACACCTGGTGATCTCACCACGGCTCGCCGAGTTGATCAAAGTCACGTGATGTAACGAGAGCGGCCCGTCTGTCACTCATCGCGCACAGGATGAATGCTTACCTTACATCAGTGCCAGGATCGCTCGGATTTCTATTAATCTCCTTGTATTTTCCGACACGAGCCACTTTGAGGGCGGCAATGAGTGCGAGGAAAACGATCGAAAACAGTGCAAGCCCAAAGAGAAGAGCCTGGACAAGGTCTGACGATAGTAGGTTCGCGACCGCGTTGGGGGTCGGATATTCTGCAGGCCCAGGGATGGGTGCGGGGGAATATAATAGCACTTATTGCTCCACTTCCGTCGCGGTATCGTCGAAGGCCCGATGATACCACATGCGGGGGCGGCAGTTGGGCCGCCCCCGCATACGTCCAACCGATTTTAGCTACGGTGAGCTAATTGAGTGAGAAGGGGGTATCCGATGCGGCTCGATCCCCCTTAGCATTTCCCCACCAGAATAACTGGATGAGATAGTTTCTAGCACTGCCAGTCCAGCTTTTTTTGGACATTTCGCCGACGAGATCGATGTATGCGTAGTACTTCGTCGTATTGTAGTACTGCTTTTTCACCTGCCATTCAACCCAAGTTATGTTGCTGTCTTCCTGCTCGTGAGTGGGGAACCACTGGAGCCCGGCCACCTCCCACCGCTTCTTCTTTTTGTTGTAAGTATTTACCCAGGTGACGTGAAGCCGGATTATACCGAGACCTTCGATGTGATGATATCGGTTGCTCGTAAATTCCCCCGTAATATCGAAGTTATTGAGCGGGTCACCGAATCCGTAATCGTAATTGTTCGCGCCACCCCCGAGGATGGGGTCTACCTGCAGGAATCGACCGGTGGCGGGATTATACAGGCGTACGCCCATGGTGATGAGGCCGCCGAGGGCGTCGCCGGAACGCTGGGCGCTGCCAAGCCAACCGTAGCGCGCAGGATTGGTGACATTGCCACTTCGAGGCGTTCCGTACTCGGTCTGCTCAAAGTAAGCGCTGACATCGGATCCGAGCCGGTCAGCTGTGGCGACTATGTCGCCGTGCGGGTTGGTGAGTTGCAGGGTGATGGTGCCGCTACTCGTCAGCGTTGCGGCCAGACCATCAAACCCGACGATATTACGGGTCCAGCCTCCATCGACTTCATCGACCCAGGCAGGTGAATCACCACTGTCGGCGTAGTGGTTGATGGTAGTGCCCGAGGCGAACTGGCCGCTTATAGTGGCAGAGTTCAGGCGGCCCAGCGGGTCGAGGGTGAAGGTTTTAGTGGTGTAGTCCTGGCTCAGGCTGGCTACCATGTCATTTGCATAGTAGCCAACGGTCAGCGAACTGACGCCGCCCGCGTCACCGGCCGGTACCGCCGTAGTCCGGCCAAAATTGTCATAGCTGTAACCGGAAGTCGTGACCCGGTCACCTATGTCATAAGTCCGGGTAGTCGTCGTTGCCGTGGTGGAGGTGGAGCACGCCCCACCGGAAGCCGCCGGATAAGTTGCGAGGCTGGTTCGATTGGTATTGACGTCGAATCCGTACACACGCGTGACACAGGAGCCGGCGTAGGCGTCGGCGACCTTGGTCAACCTGCCTGCGCCGTCGTACCCATAGATTTGGCTGCTGGCGGTACCGGTCTGGGTGGCTACCCGCCCGGCCGCGTCGTAGCGGACGGTGTAGTCCAGCCATGTCGCCGTGTTGCGGACGTAGGTGAGCTTGGTCCGTTCGCCCGCGCTGTCGTAGCGACTGCTCGCGGTCAGACCTCCCGGATAGACCTGGGTGATCAACTGCTGGTTGGAGTTGTAAGCGCCGTAGAAGACACCAGCGCCGTTCGTGATGCTGGTGACGACGCCCCGGCGTTCGGCTAGGCCTGCCGCGTCGCTGCCGTCGTAGCCGTAGGTGGTGGTGCCTTTACCATCACCGGTGGTCGCTACGCGGCCTGCGGCGTCGTAGGTGGTGGTGGCGGCGTTGCCGGTGGCGTCGGTCTGGGATACGACCCGACCGAGGGTGTCGTAGGCGGTGGTGATGGTCGCACCGCCGGAGCTCGCCGTGAGCGGCAGACCCTTTGTGCTGTCATACCCGTAGGTGACGTTCGGAACCGCAGTACCACCCGCCGCCGTGGGTGAGACGGCCAGCGCCTTGGTGGTCACCCGTCCCGCCGTATCGTAAGTAAGGGTGGTGGTGCGTACAGCGGTGCCGTTGTCCTCGCTAATCTGGGTGGTCTCCCCGTAGTAGCCGTAGGCGGTCGTTTTGACGGGCAGACTGGTGCCGCTAGGCTGCGCGGCCGGGGCCGTTCGGCAGGTCAGTCCGGCCCATTGCGGCTTGTTACCGCATGCGGAGATCGTGTTGCTCCCGGCTGTGTAGTACGTAGTGACGCTGGTCCCCGCATCGGAGCCGGAAGAAGCGGGCATGCGTCGTTCGATCAGCCGTGCGGCGGCGTCATAGCGGGTCTTACGGACGATGTCGGTGCCGCCGGGGACGACTGTAGTGGAGCTGGTAGGCAGGTAGAGCTCCCAGCCCGTAACATCGCCGGACACAATAGCTCCGTAGCCGGTCTTGACCGTCTGAATATCGGCGGTGCCGACGGTGGCGGTGCCCGCGACAATGACCGGTTTGGTCACCTGGGTGGTGACCAGGCCAGCACCTGCCCGGTTGGTGGGCGCGCCTTCATCGTAGGTGTACGTAATCAGCTGGCGAGCCGAGAGGGCGACCGCGCCGGAGGCCAGGGTGACCTGGTGGGCCGGGCCGGTTTGGGTCAGCACGTTGCCATTGTGGTCATATGTCGCAACGCTCGCCATCAAGTTGGCGCGTTCGATGGAACTGGTAAGGCCGGAGACGTAGGCGTCGGTGTCGATGGTCGGGGCCAGCGCCTGGGCTCTGTTTCCCGCCGTCAGCTGCCAGACAGGGTTTCCGCTGTTGTCGTAGCGGGTGGCGGAGATTTGCCATGCTCCTGCTCCGAACGCAGCAGAGTTGACGGGGCGTCCGTTGACATCCAAGTAGGTTAGCGACGCGTAAGGAAAATCGCTGCTGCTTGGCGTGTATACGCCCGAGCCGGCCCTGGTGGGGACGTGCGAGGCGGGGAAGATAGCAGTACCGATCCGGGGCAGATCGGTCGACTGGCCCCAGGTTGCCGTGGCCGTACCGGTCAGATCGATCGGACCACTCGAGCCGCCGATAGGGACGTTGTAGGCGATGGCCCTGGTTAGCTCGCCCTGCGGGCTGGTCCGCGACACGTGTGCGAGTTTGCCGCCAGTGTCGTAGGAGAACGTCCACGGGACCAGGCCTGGCGGGGTGAGCTGGGAGATTCGCCCTTCGCCGGTGTAGAAATAGGTCGTCGTCAAGTTGCTTCGGGGGTCGGTGATGGTACGCAGGTGGCCGGATGAATCGTAGGCGTAGGTCGCCATGACGGTGGTCTTCATGGCGGATGTGGCCGGATCGTAGGCGGTGTAGGAGACCGACTTGACTTGGCCGACGTAGTCACCCCAGCCGGAGCCAATCCCGGTCGCGGTGGTCGTGGTCGCGTACGTGACATCGAGCGCCCTGCACCCGGCAACCAGCCCTGCCGAACAGTTGACTCCAGCAGGCACGGGGGCGAGTATGCGGGTCAGTCGGCCCTGCCCGTCATGGGAATAGCCGATGGTATTTTCGTTTCCGGGCTCGTCCGTCGACGTGACTCCCCACACACCGCCGGTGAGCGTGAAGACGGTTTCCACACCGTCGGCATCGGTGTGGGTGAACTGGGTCGCCGAGTTTTTGACGACCTTCGAACCCTCGCTCGCGTCGCCGACTCCTGCGTATGTGCCGTCGCTTTGCGCCACGTAGGTCAGTTCGCCGCCGTCTGGGTCGGTGAATAGGACGTACCCGTCGGCGGTATGGTCGGTGAAGGTCATCCCGGACACATCAGATGACTCAGTGGGGAAAGAGGCTGTCCAACCTGGGCCGAATACGCCGCTCGCGGCGGGAGCCAGGGTGGTGTGGCCGCGGGAGATCCTCAGCCCAAACGCAGACGCATCCTCAGCCGTCAGTGAGTAGTCCCCCGTCAACAGCGCCACCGCGCCAGGGCCGATCTCGCTGGTGGCGTAAGAAGCGCCGAACGCGGTCCGCTCCAGGATGAACCGGACCGGCGCTGAGCATTGCTCGGTGCCGGCGATGAAGCAGGAGCGGACCTCCACAGGGCCGTCGCCGCGGCCGGCCAGAGTGGTCGCCGCGTTCCAGGTGAGATCGGGGAAGTCCGCGTTCACATCTGTGCGGGCCCACGGCCAGGCTGAGAGTGGGGTCGAGGACCCTGGCTGGGTCACATCCGCAACGGGGATCGCCGCCCACGCGTTGTCATCGGCCACGTCCCCCCGGTACTCGTACCGGACTTGGGTGTAGCTGGGCTGTGCACGCGACGCAAGGGTCACCGCCGCCTGGGTACGATCCTCAGCGGCGGGCTTGGTGACCTCGCCGACCCCAACCCCGAATGAGTACGTCGCCGCCGAGGATGCCGTGCCTGCGGAATTGAGCGCGGTCGCGGTCAGCGTGTGCCAACCGTCGGATGGGTCGATGGTCACTGTGGCGGGATCACCCGTGACCGAGGATGTAGTCAGATCGTCATCCAGTCGCCATGAGTAGCTGGCGACGTTGGTCGACGGGGAATCCAGCGTGCAGGAGACTGGACCGGATTGCCGGGCCGTCCACGTCCCGGACGGGTAGCTCGCGCAGGCGATTACGGCGGGCTGAGGGACGCTGGTGTCGATCGTCACCGACTGCCAGGCAGAGTAGGCCGAATACGACGCGCCGTCGTAGGCGCGGACACGCCACTGGATGGCGTCCCCATTCGCCAGCGTCCCAGAGGGGACTTGGACCGCGGCGTCGCTACCCGCCGCGACCCCGCTCGCACTGCCGGACCAGATGGTCGTCCCGCCGCGCTGGACCTCGAAGTACCCGGTGAGCAGCCCGCCGTCGGCGTCATTGAGCTGGGCGCGCAGGGTGGGGGTCAGAGAGTTGGTCCGCGTGCCGGACGATGGGCTCACCGACAGCGTCCCGGTCGTGGGCGCGACGGTGTAGGTCACGATCAGCTTGGGCGGGTAGTTGAACTCGACCGTCTCCTCGGAGGTCGGGTAGACCCAGTAGCCGGTCGTGGTCTCCGACGGAGCGCGCAGCACGAACCCGTAGTTGGTGGCGGTCCCGGAGGTCCAGGTATTGACGATGCTGGTTACGTTCCAGGACATGAAGCCGGAGCCGCACGCCCCGGCGACGTATCCCTGGGAGCCCTCCAGGGAGGTGACCGCGCCGGTGGTGGTATTTGTGGGCTGCGGCGACCAGGCGATGGTGTTGACGTTCCACGTGCTGGTCACCCGGCGTACCTGGATGCCGTTACCCACCGTGGTCCCGCAGGATGGGGCGTCGACGTTACGCAGCTTCAGCGTTGCGGACGTGACGCTGGACGGCAGGCCCGATGTATCGAACTTCAGGTAGCCCCGGGAGATCTCTCCCCCGATGTCCGGCCCGACCTTCATGTATGGGCTGGTCGCGTTATTGCCCGTGTAGATACTGTCTACGTCGGTGTCGCCGCTGATCGGCAGCACGACGGATGGATCCACGGTTACGGGAAAGCGGGTGGCGGGATCGGAGAGAAACCCCGCGTCCGGTGTCACCACCAGCACCTGCCTGCCGCCCCTGGTCTCGAGCCTGCCGCTGATTTTTCCAGGACGGCCACGATCCGCTGGCTTGTAGTGCCCGGCTCCGGCCTGTTTAGATGGGCCGGCCTCCCACATCGCTGGCTCGCTCGCGACGGCGACCAGCTTGTCCTTACTGCCCGTCGCCTCCAGACGTCCACCACTGTCCTTTAAGGTCAGGCCCTTAACAGTGAGCGGGATCTCGTACGATACAGCCCCCGAAGGGCGCTGCCGAAGGACGACGTCGAACCGCAGACCTGTGACCAACGAAGTCGCGACCAGGTCGGCCCCAGGACCTGCGGCGTTGACATACGTGGCCGTGTTGTCTTTGATCACAGGCTTGGGGAGCGCGGTGGGCCATGACAGCTCGACCGCCTTCCCATCGCCCTGAACAAGCTTGGCGAACGGTCCAGCCCCTCCCGCCGAGAACTCCTGGAATGCCTTGACGGCTTTGGGCTTGAGGACGCCGTCGGCCTCCGTCAGGCGGGTGTCGACCGGGGTCCAGGCACCGTCCTGCTGGATACGCTCCGGACCACTGGCGGTCTCTGTAGTGAAAGTGCCGTTCGCGTTGGCGTAGGTGAGGCTCGTCTCTGTTGTCTCGCCCGTTACTAGCACCCGGCTGCCCTGAAGACGCGCGGTCAGAGCCGCCGACACGCGGTCAGGTCGCTCAGACACGATCGCCTGCTTAACCGGGCCGTTGGCGGGGGTGGCCGAAGCCCACGACGAGGGGACGTACGCCGATGTCAGCGCCATGGCCATCACTGTGGTGAGAGCCAAGCGCCTGCGTGCAGGTAAGTAGATCACCGTCACTCCTATAGCCAGAGTTGTGGATCGTTCTTGTGACGGTATGGATCAAGGGCACATTATCGGCACATTTCCAGCACACAGAGAGCCCTTTTCATCCTGAGTAGCGGTCATCTTCGATGGCTTGCAGGACGAGGATGGCCTGCACGATCGGGGTGGCGCGCCCTCCTCGCGCGTCCTGACCAGCACGATCAGGATGAAATGGCTCAGAATTTCCCGAAAGGATCTTGCCTGACTCAGAGTGGTGATCTATCTTTACGAGGGGCTTATAAGGGACATTCGGTATCCATTGGCGCTTCTGGGGGATATTTGCAGATCAACGTCTTGGGACGCTTACAAGTCGCCAACGATGCCAATCATCCGATCACCGTGACCCGAGGCAAGCACCTTCACCTGCTCGCACTGCTGCTCATGCGCCGGAACGATCCAGTGCGGCCTGATTGGTTGATCGACCGGTTATGGAACGGGGAGCCGCCGCGCTCAGCGGCGAGCAATCTCAAGACCTACATCACGCAGTTGCGGCGCATCCTCCCAACGGGACGACTTGGCACCGAACCGGGTGCGTACGTCTTCCAGGTGAAGGACAGTGAGTTGGACGCCGCGATCTTCGATGACCTAGCGTCGCGGGGACGGCTTGCACTTGCCCACGGGTGGCACTCGGCCGCCTTGCAAGCTTTCGAGCGCGCGCTAGAGTTATGGCAAGGTGACCCACTCCAGCAACTCGCCTGCGAAGGGGAGTTGGCCGCTTGGCGCGACCAGTTGATCGAGGACTTTAACTCGGTAAGCGAGGAGCTCTTTGAGATCCACCTGACCGTGGGACGACACGCCCAGCTTGTCGGAAGACTACGTTCCTGGACGCGACTTCACCCGCTGCGAGAGCGGTCACACGCGCAACTCATGCTCGCGTTACACCGTAGCGGTCGGACGCCTGAAGCGCTTGAGGTCTACAGTGATCTGCGCCGCCGTCTGATAGAGGAGTTCGGTGCCGAACCCGCGCCTGCGATTCAAGATCTCCAAAGGAAGATTTTGAACCCGGACGCCTCGCTCGGATTTGCTCCGACGACGGAGCAGATCGTGCTCCGTGTGCGGGAAACGATGCTGCGGTTGACATGACGCGCTCCCCTGAGGTCGAGGAATGCCCGATCTCTAGTCAAGACCACATCTACCAGGGGCTTTACGCTTTTCCAATCATCAGGTAGCCGTACCCCGCGACATCCCGGCGCGATCGCACACAGCGACCAGCGGTTACCGACAGCGGCTCAGTGGTACGCCGCCTACCTCTCGACGCGCGCCTACCCCGCCCGGACGTACCAGCCAAGGCCACCCAACATCTCGACCGGCACCGCCAGCGGCACAACGACCAACTCGAACTCGACCTCAAGACCATCGCCGAGCGAGTTGGACTGCCACACCGCGCCCACCTGGACGTCGAGCCCGCCGCCCGGCTCGGCATCCCGGCCTGCCCGGCGAGATCGACCTCCTGGTCGCCGACGAGCAACATCAGCGGCTGTGGGTGATCGAGGCCAAGAACCCGCACGGCGCCATCGCCCCGCACAACCTCACCCAGCACCTCGACCGGTTCGGCACCTACCGCACCAAACTTCTGCCAAAACGAAAGTGATCGCCGCCTACTCCAGCCCGGCTGCTAGCGTCTGCGGCCAGGAAATCCATCCCCGGACTGTTAGAACGGCTAGAAGCACGGGGGACCTGACCTTCTCGAACTTGACCGTCTTCTTCGCGCACTTCATGCTCGCAGGGCTACTCATCGTCATCGACTGCTTCCCGGTGCTGACCAAGTTGATCAGCGGTCCAAGCGTGTACGACCGGCGCCATGCGGCCCAGGTTAGGAGCAAGAAGCAGTTACATGAGCACGATCTGCGGCTCACTGAGCGGCTGAAGAAGGGAGAGGCGGACATGCGGATCCACCAGGAGGATCTGCGGGTGCAGCGGAGCAATCGTCAATACCCGGGAATCAAGATCTTTTAGGCGACTGCTGGTTACTCCTCGACGGGCCGGCGATGCCTCCAGCCACTCGATGAGCTTGCTCTTGCGGAACTTCGCCCCGGCGCGGACCAGAGCACGTTCCAGCTGGAACGACTGATTCCCGGCCACGTCCCGGCGTTCGCCGCCCTGGCCGCGCCAGGCCGGCGAAATCGCCGAAGCCCGCTCGCGCGCCGGCGTCTGACCGCCCCCGTCGACCGCCCCCGTCGACCGGCGGCGGCTCCGCCCGGGCCGCCGCCCCTTGAGCAGCACCGCCCACAACCACCGCAGGGAGTAGCCATGGCCAGCAAGACCCGCGCCCGCACGGCCGGAACCCGCCTGACCGAACTGCGCCGCTCCAGCGCGGCCGGCCGCCACGACCCCCGCCCCCGCCGCACCCGCACCCGGGCCGCCGCCCGCCAGGCCGCCACCGCGTTCACCCGTGCACTTCGCGAACAACTGGAAGAGTTCCGGGCCCAGCACCCGCTGTTCACGTCCCTCGTGGTCCCGGTGAAGGTGACCTTCCTCGTCGTGCCCCCCGAGCAAGGCAAGGATCTCGACAACATCGCGCGGGTGGCGCTGCCCGTCGTGCATGACGTCCTGCGGCCACACATCGAGCCGTACCTGCTGGCGCCCCAGCCTCCCGACGAGGAGCCCAAACCGTGGCGGGAAGAGGCGCTACGCCGCCTGAGGTCCCTCAACGCCAACAGCGTCGCCGCCTACCAAGTGATCGAGTTGCCGCGGGCACCGCACGACCCGCGCGAGGGTGTGCTGCGTTTCGCGCTCGGCAGCACTCACTCCTACCGCAGTTGGTGGGACCAAGCGGCGGCCTACGTGGACGAGCGAATCAACGACGCTGACCATCTGTTCGGGTAAGGCCTGCGCCGCTGGTAGCCCGCACCGCTACCGGCGCAACTCCACCACCTCGACCAGGTCCGCCAGGTCCAGGTGCCGCGCCACATCGGCGACCGACCCGGCGTAGCAGATGTGGTAGCCGAGGTGCCGCATCCGGAACATGGCGCGGCCGTCCAGCTCGACCACGGCCACCTCCCAGCCGCCGACACCCACCCACCTGGACATGCGGGCATGTTAGGCGCACACGGGCACGAGCGGGCATGCGGGGGCATGTTCCGGGCGGGGGCTGGTGTCGGCGCGCACCTATATATAGGTGTGCATGACGCGCCGTTGATCTGCCAATAGAAAGGCGCTTGATTTCGTTACCCGGCCTTTATGCACGCGATAATCTGAATTACCACGGGTAAGCGAGGGGATCGGATGAGTGACGCACAGCTGGTCATACGACCCAGCGGTGACGCCGCGTACGCACGCCCCGAACCTGCCTACACAGCCACGGACTTCGCGCTCAGCGACGAGACACGCGAACTGGTCTTGGCGGGTGTCGCCGACGAGACGCGCCGCGCGTACGACCGCCACTGGCGCGACTTCCGGACGTGGTGCGCCCGGCAGGGCCGCGTGCCGCTGCCCGCCACCCCGCACACCTTCACCGAGTACGTCAGGGAGATGATCCGCGCCGCGCTGGCCCCCGCCTCCATCGAGCAGGCCATGTCGGCGATCCGCACCTACCACCGCACCGCCGGGTACAAGGAACAGCCGGACCGCGACATGGCGGTGCTCGCGCTGCGCGGCTACCGCAAGGACCGCGCCAAGAACGGCCGCCGCAACCAGCGGCAGTCGCCCGTGCTCAGCGTCGAACACGTCCAGGCGATGGCCGGGGTGTGCCCCGACGACCCGGTCGGGTGGCGTGACAGGCTGGCCCTGGACCTGGGCATCGCGTTGATGGGCCGCCGCTCGGAGCTCGTCGCGCTGCACCAGGCCGACGTGCGCCCCGTCGGCGACGAACTGGAGGTGCTGATCCGACAGAGCAAGACCGACCAGGACGCCCACGGCGAGACCGTCTACATCCCGCCCGGCGAGCACCCGCTGACCGACCCGGTCGGGGCGTGGCGGCGGTGGACCGCGTTCCTCGCCGAACACGGCCACACCGGCGGCCGGCTGCTGCGCCGCTTCTACCGCAACTACCGGGTCGGCGCGTCGCTCGGCGGCGACGCCGTCAACGAGATCATCCGGAGCCTGGCCATCCGGGCGGGCATCCCCAGCGCGGAGGACGTGACCGCGCACTCGCTGCGCGCGACCGGTGCCAGCTGGGCGTACATCAACCGCGCCCCTGTGTCGTCGATCACGGAGCACGGCCGGTGGGACCCGGAGTCCTCGGTGGTGCTGCGGTACATCCGCGCCGTCGACAAGCGGCGCAACAATCCGATGCGCGGCGCCGGGCTGTGACCGGCCGCCCCGCCCAACAACCGAGAGGATCAACGACCGTGACCGACGACGAGTGGAGCCCGTACGACGTGTGGCGGGGCGTGCGGGACGCCAGCGAGTTCGAGGTGCGGCCCGAGCACGTCAAGCTGCTGCGACACGCCTACACCGCATGGGAGGGTCACCGCTCCAGCGGCGCCCCCGGCCTGGACCACAAACGCCCGTTTGGGGGCAGCCATGTGTACGGCGACATGGCGGAGATCGTCGACGGCCGCGCCGACAGGTCGTACGGCGACGACGACGTGGACCGCTACGACCTGCTCATGGGCGAGCTGGCCCTGGTCCTGGAGATCGTGCTGCAGGCGGGGCAGCTTCGAGCCCGGCCGCTACACCCGCCACCCCAGCGGGAGGTGGCGGCAGGCTCACGCTGCGCAAGACCGCCTGCACACCCGCGCGTGATCGGCGGCCCTCCGGCTACGCCATCGCTGCTGCCCCACAGTAATGGGAGGCAGGGGACTTAGGGCAAAGGGTAGCCTTGATCCGATTCATACGCGTAGGAGTGGGATGTTCGCTCACGATCTTTTCGCTGACAGACGTACCGGTGTATGCGGTCACTGCAAGCTCGCTGTGTCCTTCACCCGCGCCCGGGCGCAGCGCCTTACACCGCAGTGCCAGACGAACATCTCCATGGACGGCCAGGCCGCCACCTTCGAGCGCATCTGGGTGTGCTCTCACTGCGGGCAGGGCACCGTCGAGGTACTCGTGTTCGGCGAAGGCGAAATAGACCGTGCCCCGCTCGAGGTCCTGCTCTTGTGGCCTACACCCGAGGCCCGTGAACTCGACCTGGTCGTGCCCGAGCCCATTCGAGACAGGTTCGCTGAGGGTGCTCGTTGTGAGAGCGTCCGGGCGTACCGCGGGGCCGCCGCGATGTATCGCGCCGCCGTCGAAGAGTTGTGTAAGGACCGCGGCGCCACCAAATACAAGTTGTACGAGAAGATCGAGGAGCTGCGCACCAGCATCGGCGACGAACTCGTCGCCTTCCTGCACGAGGCGCGGATGCTCGGCAACGACAGTGTGCACGACGGCCTGGTGTTCTCGGCCGAAGAAGTGGCCGACGTGGCAGAGTTGATCATCGAGTTGACCGACGTGTTGTACGTGCAGCCTGCTCGGCGTGCTGCTATGCGACAGAGTCGGCAGCAGCGTCGTGATGCGGCGAAGACTGCGACCCTTTGAGAGCGGGACAGGGTCTACGCCCTGTCCCATCCCTGCGTGAGCGGGTGGCCGACGCCGGGGTTCACTCGGATGATGGGGCTTCAAGCTCCGGAGCCAGTTGCAGCTCCGCGATCCTGCGCAGCAGCAGATTCGTTTGCTGCTCCATCAGCCCGGCACGCTCAGCGCTCAAAGCTTCGAAATGGCCGTGCGCCGCAAGGTTTCGCAGGCCTGAACACTGGTCGAAATCCTTAAGGTCTTGCGCCGTCAGGAATCCCTCACGGCGTAGGGCTCGGGCATACGTCATCAGGGATGGTCTTTCCTTGCCGAGGTCGATTCCCCGAGCATCGACGGCCGCCCGTAGAGCGATCTCCAGTGCTGCGCCGCAGAGCACGATAGCCGCGACGGGGCTGCCTTCGCGGTCATCCAGAAGCCGCCGCACCTGCTCCATGACGTCAGTGCTCGCTAGGCCCGCCTCGTGCCAGGTGCGCGCGCCGACTATCTCGGTTACCCCTGCCTCGACTTGGTCGCACCAGGCGAGCAACAGGTCGGCGATTGCCCGAGCTCCCGACTCCTGGGACTGGTTGTCACCTCTGTTGAGGTACACCTCGTTGGCTCGGATGGTCCAGAAGCTATCCGCGCCTGCGTACTGACGGAAGAATTCCAAAGCTGAAGCCGCCCGGGCGGCAATCGCCGACTTGAGCTGACCGTCGGTGGCCACCCAGTATCCCCGCGACCTGGAGCTGTCCGCTGATTCCCACACCATATCCTTTTCAAGATCTTTTGCGAGCGTGCGGGCGTAGTCGAGTGTCCGTTTTTCCTGGTCGATGACGGCCTCCCTGCTTCTACGTCACCCAAAACGGTCGGGTGCCGCACGAGTGATTGACGCCACAGATTAGGGCGGAACGTTACACTCTGCCACCGAATAACGGGTCAGCGGCGGGTGGAGGGCCACACCTGGTGTTCGGGGTCCCACCACACGAGGTGGAACACGTTGCCCTCCAGGAAGCCGTACAGGCGGATCTTCCCGCCGAGCCGCAGCCGGGAGATTTTCGTCATGTCGCCGAGGGTGAGCTCTTCCAGCCGGTCGATCGCCACCCTGTTCGGCAGGTTGGCGACGTCGTAGTGTTTGCCGGGTTCCTCGCCGTTGTCGAAGATTTCGCGGCAGGTCATGGACTCGAACGCCTGCAGCTTGTCCATGATCTGGGCGAAGGTGAGGTCGCCGAAGCCCCAGGGGCCGGCGTGGTCGACGTGGCAGAAACGCCACGCGATGCGGCTGTCGGAGGTCTCCGCACGCGGCAGCAGCGACCGCGACGCGACGAAGGGCTTGGCGCCCTTCGCGGCCTTGGGTGCGGAAACCTTCTTCTTATTGCTGCCCATCCGCGGACACGAGCGCGTCAAAGAACTCGTAGATCTCGTCGTCGTCGAGCGGCATGCTGCTGCGCTCCAGCGCGCCGACGTTCGCACGCTTGCGGGCCTGCACCCACGGCGGTTCGCGGTGCGTCATGTCCGACAGGTCGTGGGCGGACAGCTTGCCGAGGTTGTCGAGCACGATGTCGATCGACTCCCGCTCGCCGTCGTCCAGGACGGTGGGGTCGCCGGTGATGTCGCCGGCGGACAGCTGGAACCGGCCGCGGTGGCGGTTGTAGAGCGCGGGGGCGACGGGGCCGTTGGCCCACGCCTCGAAGTGCTCGGGGAACAGGTGGCGGCCTTCCCAGGCGAGGTGGTAGCCGTAGGCGTAGTAGCAGAGCTTCTGCAGCTTCATGGCGGTCATGTCGCCGAGCTTGGCGAGGATGTAGGCGGCGACGTCGTTGACGTGTGCCATGCCGCTGCCTCCTCCCGCTGCTCTCACAGTTCTCTCTACCCGTTTAGACGCCTTGGGGGTCATCGGCGGTCCTTATGTCATTGTGCCCTTTTTATGTCACAGCCAGGACACGGTCGAACATGTTTTCGAGGTAATGTCCTGGTTGCTCCGTGGTCACTCTGTCACCGCCGGGCAGGGGTTCGCAGCCGTACGGGTGTCGTGTCGCCGGCCGTAACCTGCCGGTGACCTCCGGCCTGCCGTGCCTGCCGCTGTGCCTGCAGGAGGTCGTCACCGGGTGACGGCGGCGATCAGCCGGTCCGCCTCCTCCACCTGCGGGCTGGCCGACCGGGCACCGGCCCAGTCGGCGCGCAGCGCGGCCAGCTCCCCAGCCACCCTCGCGGACGACACCAGCGCCAGATCGGCACGCATGCCCAGCACCGTCGCCGCGGCCTCCTCGGGGTGGCGGCGACTCAGTTGCACCCTCGCCAGGCGGGAGCCGACCAGCACCTTGGAGCGGCGCTCCCCGCCCACCCTTGCGGCGATCGACCCGGCCAGGTGGCGCTCCGCCTCCGCCAGGTCATCCAGGGCGGCCAGGGTGCCGCCCGTGTCGTGCTCCAGCGAGGCGCGGCGGTACGCGCCGGTCCACTGCGACTCCGGCGGGGACTCGGCCCGCTCCACATCGGCCTCCGCGCGCCGCAACGCATCCAGGGCGGCCCGGTTGTCCCCCGTGGCGGCGTACGCCTTGGCCCGCATGCCGGAAATCCACGCCCGCACCCGCAAAGGGCACCTGTCGCCGAGCGCCGCGGCGGCGGCGTCGGCCAGGTCCACCGCCCGGTCGGGGTGGCCGAGCTCGACCGCCTGCACCGCCAGGCCGCGCAACACGGTCGCCCGGGCCACCGGGTCCCCCGCTTCGTCGGCCAGGCGGACGGCCTGGATGTAGTACCGCTGCGCCAAACCGGCCCGGCAGTCGTCGTTGGCCATGAACGCGGCCAGGTACGCCAGCTGCGAGGCAGCGGTGAACAGGGCGGGCCTCGCCCGGCCGGTCGTGCCGTGCAGCAGCGGCGTCACCTCCGTCACCAGGTAGGAGGCGACGGCGGTGCGGGCGTGGCCCCCACCGAACATGTCGTCCGCCCGAGCGAACTGGGCCGTCATGGCGCGGATGCGTTCCACGTCAGCGGCGCCTGCGCGGCGGGCCTGTCCCGGCCTGGTCGTCGCCGCCGCGGCGGGGGCGGGCAGGTGGAGCGCCGCCAGCGAGTACAGGCCGGCGGTCAGCACGGTGCGCCGGTTAAGCATGTCGTCCCTCCCGAGACTGGTCAGCTGGGCAACCGGGTCGCCGGACCAGGGGTTGTCGGCGACGGGGCCGGGGTCGGGCCATCCAAGGTCGGCTGCGGTGACGTCCCGGCCGAGTAGCCGGGTGAACGCTTCACAAATGCCGGGGATCGCTGCGGCGTGCGGGACGGTCCCCGTTAGCCAGTGTGCGATGGCAGCCGCGTCATAGTACATAGCCCGCCCGTTTTCCACCCACACTCCGTTAATCGCCCGGGCCAGCGCCCGGTACGACAGGTGGGCGTCTTGGATTGCCAGTTGAAGGGCGACGTTGGTCACTGGGCGGCGCCGCTGCATCGGCATGCTCACACCCTCCGGGGGGTCGACATCCAACACCATCCAACACCCAAGACTCTCCCAAGCCCGAGCCTGTGGGCCTTCACTGAGACCGGACCGTAATCGGTAAAGCCCGGTGTGTGACTGGAGGTGCCAGGGTGCACAGCGTTGACGGGGCGGCAGGACCGGCCGTCCCCAAGGAGCCGTCCCCGATGGCGGGCGTCAAAGCCGCCGAGGCGGTGGCCGGGGCTCGGGCCGCACGCCGGCCCGCTCTCACGGCGGCCGCCGCGGCGGCCGAGTTCTTCACAGACCTGACCAGCGAGCTGCCGTCCACCGACGACGCGGCCGTTGTGGTCACCCACCTGCTGCCCGGGCAAATGGATTTCCTGCCCGCTCTGGACCGGGTGGCGGAGGTCGCCGCGGTGCTGCCCAAGCCCAAGTCGGCTGACGCCCGCACCCGGCAGCTGGTCTCAGCGGCCTACCGGTGCGACCCGCTGGACCGGGACCGGTTCGCCGACCCCGACTGGCTGACCACCTACCTGGCAGACCGCGCCGACGGCCGGCGGGTGGTGCTGACCGACATCGGCGGGTACTTCGCGCCCGCCCTGGAGGTCGTGTGCGAGCGGCTGCCCGGCGTGGTGGCGGGGGTGGTGGAGGACACCGAGAACGGGCTGCGCCGCTACGAGGCGCTGGACCGGCTGCCGTGCGCCGTCTACAGCGTGGCCCGTTCCCCGCTGAAGGAGCCGGAAGACCGGCTCGTGGGTGAGGCGATCGTGTTTTCGGTCGAGTCGCTGCTGCGGAACCTCGGCGAGGTGCTGCCCGGCCGGCAGGCGACCGTGCTGGGCTTCGGGAAGATCGGCGCCGGGGTGGCGGCCGCGCTGCACGCCCGTCACGTGCGGGTGCTGGTGCTGGACACCGACCCGGTGCGGCAGGCGCAGGCGCTGTCGATTGGGTACGGGTCTGCCACCTTGCCGGAGGCGATGCTGCGCTCGGACCTGGTGGTCAGTGCGACGGGTGCGCGGGCGATCGGGTTGGCCCACCTGGAGCTGATGCGGAACGGCGCGGTCCTGGCCGGGGCGACGTCCGCGGACGACGAGTTCGACCTGGCCCGATTGAACGACCCGGGCAGCGGGTTCGCGCGGGAAGACGTCATGTCTGGCGTTGCCCGCTACACGCGCGGGGGGCGGGGGTTCCTGCTGCTCGGCAACGGCAACGGGGTGAA
Organism: Planotetraspora sp. GP83; assembly: GCF_041262585.1. NCBI lineage: Bacteria > Bacillati > Actinomycetota > Actinomycetes > Streptosporangiales > Streptosporangiaceae > Planotetraspora > Planotetraspora sp. GP83. The sequence continues at coordinate 22,228 of NZ_JBGCBZ010000009.1, forward strand.
CTTCCTGCACACCTCCGCGTTGGGCCCGGCGATTCACCTGATCAAAGGGGAGATCATCGCCGCGGTGGGGGCGTTGCTGGGCCGTCCGCACGAGCCGGGCCTGCACGAGGTGGACTCGGGTATGCGGGCGCGGATCGCGGGGGCGTGGGTGGACGCGTTCCTGCCTGGCGCGCCCCGCGCAAGCCGGGAGGGCGCGCGGTGATTGTCGCCGTTGAGGGGGTGTCCTGCACCGGCAAGACGACCCTGGCCGCCGAACTCTGCCGGGCGCTGGGGTGGGGGTCGGTCGGCTGCTACTACCACGTGGCCGACGACCCCGCCGTGCTCGGCGAGCCGTTGCCCACCTCTGAGACCGACCAGTTGGAGGCGCTGGCCGCGCATTTCGTGGTGGAGCAGCATCGCGCCCGGCACGCTGCGGCCCTGCGCGGGCGGGACGGCGGGGTCATCGTGGACCGGTCGGTGGACACCCTGCTGGCGCACCTGGGCGCGGCCGGCCGTATCCAAGGGCTCAACTGCGACAAGCACGCCCGCGTCGCCGTGGACCGGCAAGTCACGGCCGGGGCGGCCATGCTGCCCGATTTAACGCTGCTGCTGATCGCCCCGCCGGACGTGCTCGCCGCCCGCGCCCGGACCCGGCCCAAAATGCCCGCCGTGTACTACGACCCGGTATACGCGCGGCACTTCAACGCGCATTTCAGCCGGGCGGTGTCGCCGCACGTGGTGGTGCTGGACGCCACCCAGTCCCCGGCCGAGGTCGCCGACGCGGCCTTGGCCTACATCAGGGGGCGGTGAGCGATGCTGGCGTTCGGGCTGTGCCTGGACGAGGCGTACCTGCTGCCGGGACTGGTGGCGGTCGAGTCGCTGGCTGGGACCCTCTCCCCCGGCCAGCGCCGCCGGGCGGCTATCCGCGTGCTCACGCTGGACCTGTCCCGGCAGCACGGCCACCTGCTGGCGCAGGTGTGCGCGCGGGCGGGGTTCGGGTCGTTCGACCTGGCCTGGGCTTCCCCAATGGCGGGGGCGCTGATGCCCGACGACGACTACATCAGCGTCACCGCCTACCTGCGGTTCGCCTTCACCGAACAGTTCGTCGGCCGCCCGTATTTGATCTACGTGGACGCCGACACCCTGCCCGTGGACGACATCACCCCGCCCCTGCACACCCTGAGCGGCAGGCTTGGCCTGGTCGTCGACGAGTTCAACCCCGCCGTGGGGCGCGGCCACGCACTGCCCGGCCTGGCGGAGGACCGCCCAGACCTGGCGGGGCGGCCGTACTTCAACGGCGGCATGTGGTGGGCCCCCACCCGCCTGCTCCACGCGGTCCGCGACGGCGTCGTCACCGCGCTCGCCGACGGCGGCCGGTACATCTACCACAACGACCAGGACGCGCTGAACCTGTGGGCGTTGCAGACCGGAACCCCGATCGCCACGGTCGAGCCCCGGTTCAACTCCTACGAGCTGGGCCGGTTCCTTGAGCGCAGCAACTGGGTGCGCCGCTACACCACCAGGGCACCGCTCGACACGCGGGCCGGGCTGCTGCACTACGTCGGCAGCCGCAAACCCTGGCACCCCACCTGCCCCGGCACGGAGGGGGTGCGGTTGTGGCGCGCCCACGCCAAGGCAACCGCGCGGACCCTGCTGCGGCTGGGCGACCACAGCATCCCGGTGCCGCGCTGGTCGGCGCGGGGGCGGCGGTGAGCGGCCCCGCCCGGGCGGTGGAGGCCGCCTGCCGGGGCCTGCTCGGCGCCGCCCCCACCGCCGTGCACCTGCTTCGGGACTCCCCCACCGCCACCGTGTGCCGCGTCACCATCCCCGGCCGGGCCGCCCCCCTGGTCGTGAAGGCGTGGGTCGGGCGGGCCGCGTGGAAAGCCCACAAGGAGCGCCTGGCGCTGACCGCCCTGGCCGGCGCCACGGGGTTCGGCGTGCCGTGGGTGGTGGCCGCCGGGCCGGTACCCGGGTGGGACGCCGCTGCGGTGGCCGTCACCGACGCCGGCCCGGACACCCTGGCCGGCCTGGAGGCGGCCGGGCATTGCACCCGGCCGCAGGTGCTGGCCCGCCTGGGCAGGCTGCTCGCGGCGTTCCACGCCCACCAGCCGCCACCCCCGGGGCCGATGCTCGGCCCCGCCGGGGTCGAGGCCATGGCCGAGGACCTGCGCGCCCACCTCCCCGCCGGCGCCCCCGCACAGCTGCGGCGGGCGCTGGAGGGGGCGGTCGCCCTCACCCGGCACGCGCCGGTGGTGTGGTGCCACGGCGACCTGCACCCGCACAACGTGCTGCAGCCGCCCGGCGGGCGGCCGCAGCTGATCGACTTCGAGTTGTCCGCGCTGGCCCCACCGGAGTGGGACGCCGCCCAGACGCTCGTCACCGCCGACGCGCTCAGCCCCGACCAGCAGGAGCTGGTGCTGGACGCCTACGGCCTGCCGCTGGACATGGAGCTGCTGGGCCACCTTGTGGTGGTTCACGCGCTGCGCGGCTGGCGGTGGGCGGCCTTCGCCGAGGGCGTCGACACCGCCCTGTGGGAGGCACGGCTGCGCGCCGCCCTGTCCGACTACCTGACATGAGAAGGGAGCACCCGGTGATCGACCCGACCATCTCCGTGATCGTCCCGGCGTTCAACGAGGCCGACTACCTGCCCCGCTACCTGCCCACTGTGCTGGCGTCCCTGCGGCTGTGGGAGGAAGCCACCGGACAGGTGGGGGAGGTGATCGTGGTGGACAACGCCAGCACCGACACCACCCCGCAGGTGGCTGAACAGCTGGGCGCAAGGGTGGTGCACGAACCGCAGCGCGGGATCGGCCGCGCCCGCAACACCGGCGCCCGCGCCGCCCACGGCGAGTACCTGGTGTTCGTCGACGCGGACGTCGAGTTCCCGCTGAGCGGAGTGCGGGACATCGCCGACACCCTCCGCCCCGGCCGGTGCGCCGGCCCGTGCGTCGGCGGGGCCATCCCCCCCGAGTACGAGCCCAGCCGGGCGGGCACCCGGCTGCTGGTAGCCGCCTGGGCCCTGTACCGGCGGCACTTCGGCGGCGCGCAGGGGGTGTGCCAGTTCGCCACCCGGGAAGCGTTCGACACGGTGCGCGGCTACCGCGAGGACATGTTCATGAGCGAGGACGTGGAGTTCTTCGCCCGCCTCACCCGCCTGGGCGCGGCCCGCCAGCACCCGGTGGTGCACCTCACCCACCTGCGGGTGCGGCCGTCCAACCGCCGGTTCGAGCGGTGGCCGTCGTGGCGCATCTGGTGGTGGTGCAACCCGATCACCGCGAACCTGGCCCGCACCAGCCCCCGCTTCTGGCGGCACTGGTACGACTCGACCATCCGGTGACGGGAGCCCCCATGCCTGTGACGCTTCCGGTGCCGGACACGGCCGGTGTCTACACCTTCCCCAACGACCTGGTGGCCGCCCACCGCGCGCACCAGCAGCAGCTGGCCGCCCGCCGCGCCGCCGGCGACCCCGACGTGATCCAGCTGCTGGCGCCGCACGAGTCCCGCCCCTACCTCATCGAACGCCGCCGCCCCGCAGGGCGGCCCGTCGTGGCGATCGAGCCCCACCACGACGACCTTGCCCTGTCCGCAAGCGGAACGCTGCTCACCAGCCCGCGCCCGCTGACGGTCGTCACCGTGTTCACCCGCTCCACCACCGCGCACCCCACCGCGGCGGCCGCCCACCCGGGGGAGGCAGGGGTGTCTGCGCTGCGCGCGGAGGAAGGCCGTCAGGCGTTGCGCCCCCTCCAGGCGGGCCGCCTGCTGCTGGGGTACCGGGACGCCCGCCCCCCGTACGGGCCGTACGACCGGCACGTGCTGGACCAGGTCACGACCAACCTGGCGCGGGTGCTGGACGAGATCGGGGCCGGGGCGGAACTGCTGGCCCCCGCGGGGGTCACCCGCCACCCCGACCACCTGCTGGTGCACGAGGCGGCCCGCCGGCTGGGCTGCACCTGGTTCTGGGAAGACGTCGCGTTCTGGGCCACTTACGCGCTGTCGGCCGACGACCGGCACCTGTTCACCCAACGCGTCGGCGGCGCCCTGGCCGGGCAGGTGGCCGACATCACGGCCAGCGTGTTGGACAAGCTGACCCTGCTGTACGTGCACGCCTCCCAGCTGCAGCCGCTGCACGCCATGTACCGGCCGATCCGGTACGCCTACACGGTGGCGGCCGGCGCCCGCCCCGCCCTCTACGGGGAACGGTTCTACCGGCAGGTGACCGCATGAGCGGGACGGTGGTGTTCGTGTGGCGGCGCATCCCCCCGCCGTTCCTGATCGGCGGGGCGGAGGTGTCGCAGCAGCTGCTCGCGGAGGAGTTCGCCGCCGCCGGGTGGCGGGTCATCTACGTGGCGTCGCACGAACCCCCGTGGGCGCAGGTGAGCGAGCTGCCGAGCATGCTCGACCACCTCGCGAAGGCTGGGGTGCCCCACAGCCAGCACGGCGGGTCGCTGGCCTACACCTCGCGGGGGGTGCAGGTGCGGGCCGTGCCGCGTGACCGGGTGGAGGCGGAGCTCGAGACCGTCCTCACCGTGGACCGGCCGGACCTGGTGGTCACCTCCCAGGAGGGGTCGGCCGAGCTGGCCGCCGCCGCCCGGGGGCGGGGGGTGAAGGTCGCCGGGTGGCTGCACTCGGTGTCCAAGACGGGCATGCACGTCCTTGGGGGGCGCCCCCATGTGGCGCTGGCCACCAGCAGGTTCGTGCTGTCCCGCACCCCGCCCGAGCAGGCGGCCGTGGTGTTCTACCCGCCGTTCCGCGGCCCCGGCAGCTGCCACCACGAACCCCATGCCGGTGGGGATCTGCTGATGGTCAATCCGGTCCCCGCCAAGGGCTCCGGGCTGGTGCACAGGCTGGCCGAGGCGCTGCCGCACCGCCGTTTCACGCTGGTGGAAGGCTGGTGGGACACCTCGGCGGACTTCGCCCGGCACCCGAACGTGGTGTGGGTGCCCCGCACCTACGACATGGCCCCCCTGTATCGCATGCACCGGCTGCTGCTGGTGCCGTCCACGTGCGAGGACGCCTACCCGAGGGTGATCGTGGAGGCCGCTTTGGCGGGGCGCCCCACGATCGGGTCGACGCGGGGCGGCATCCCGGAGGCGGTCGCCGACCCGGGCATGCTCGCCCCGCCTGACGACCTGGACGCGTGGGCCGCCCTGATCGAGGGGCTGGACCGGCAGGCGCTGGCGGTGGCCGGTGAGGGGGCGTGGCGGCGGGCCGTGCCGATGACCCGGCTGTGCCTGCCGGAGCTGGCCGCCGCCGGGGTCCTGCCCTAGACCTGCCCGGTGAAGGCGGCGGTCACCTGGTTGCGGTGACCGGTCCACCAGTGCAGCAGCCGCTCCCCGACCTGCCACAGCCGGTCGGGGCCGGTGTCGTTCTTGTCGTAGTGCCACTGCAGCTGCCACAGGTCGGTGGCCCGCTTCCACCACAGGCGGGTCACCGCGTCGGCCAGGTCCTCATCGGCGAGCGGCATCACGTGCCGGTACCCGGTGGTGAACGCCGCGACGAGGCGCAGGTCCATCCGCCCGTCCGAAGTGGTGAACTGCACCTGCCCGGTGCGGGTGACCTCTTCGGCCAGCGGGCGGGGGGCGAGCCGGTCCCAATCCAAGATCGCCGTCACTGTGCCGTCTCGCCACAGGAGGTTGAGGGGTTGGACGTCGCCGTGCGTCCACCCGACCGGCCCGGCCGGTTCTGTTGTGGTGGGGCGGTGGTGGGCGTGCTCGGCGATGAGGTGCTTGCGCTGCAGCAGCAGCTGCCGGGTGTCCACGTCGAAGGTGGCCGGCTCGGGCAGGGCGTCGATCACCTGCAGGAACCGGTCAGCCTCCCCGGTCGCCGCCTGCGGGTCGGTGACCTGCGCCGCGGGGCGTTCCGGCTCGGGCAGGCCCGCGCCGGCAAGGTGGATGTGCAGGTGCGCCAGCACCGCGCCGAGGTGGGCGGCCTGGCCGGGGGTGAGGTCGGTGCCCTCCCGGTGCTCGCCGTGCGCCCACGGCAGCAGGCAGAAGGCGCGGCCGTCGACCTCCGCCACCACATCCCCGTCCCGGGTTTGGCGGGGCGGGCACACCGGCGCCTGCGCCGCGGCCAGGGCGCCCAGGACGTGCAGGCTGCGCCGCGCCTTGGCGGGCGTGACGTCGATAATTTGTTTGAGGGCGAACACTCCGTCGGGGGTGTCGATCCGCCAGTTGCGGTTCATCATGCCGTCCGGCAGGAACTCCACCCGGTGGGCGGGCCCGGTCCGGAACTCCACCAGGACGCGCGTCAGGTCGAACCCTGTGTCGTGTGGGTGCGTGGTCAGCTCGGTCACCCGATGGAGGGTAGGCCACCCCGCCCGGTGCTGTCCCCGTCATTGCAGGAGCCGGGGATTTGACCCGCGTACAACACCGTCCAACACGCAACCCCGCCGCACCTGGCGGGCCGCGGGCATTGACTGATCGGCGGCAAGGAACCGGCCCGAAGCAACCCGCCTTATAGCTGGAGGACATGGTGATCCCCCGGACCGCCTGCACCACCCCCGCGCCTCTGCACCGCGCCCCGACCCGTGACGCCCTGTACGGGGTGGGGCCGGTGCGGGTCGCCGTGCAGACCGACTACCCGCCCGTGCTCGCGCACCTGGGCGACTTCTACTCGCACGCCGACACCGGGCTGCCGTGGTGGCTGGTGCGCGGCCGCTTGGCCGAGCCCTCCCCGGGGATGCGCCGCGACCCGGGCGGCGCCGGGTACCGGGCCGACGTCCGGGAGCGGGTGCTGGACATCGCCGCCCGCCGCCCCGCCACGCTGCAGCGGGCCTTGCGGCAGGCGGTGCGGGAGGTGATGCTGGCACACTGCGAAACCCGCCGCCACGTCGTGGTGCGCGCGGCCGCCGTGCGGCGCCGCGATCTGCTGCTGGTATTCGCCGGGCCGGCGGGCACGGGCAAGACGACGCTCGCCCTGGACGCGGTGGTGCGGCACGGGTTCGACTACATCGCCGACGACCACCTCATCCTGTACCGCCATGAGGATGAGGGCGGCGGGCTGGTGGCGACGGGCCTGCCGACGACGATCCCCGTGGGCATCGGCACCTACCTGGGCATGGAGGACGTGCTGCCGCCGCCGTGGGACGGGCGCGGCGTCGACGTCGAACCGTACCGGGGGTGGCCGGCGGAGGTGCGCAGGTTGCTGCGCGCCCGCGTCCACTACACGTTCACCTCATTCGGGCAGCCGCACCCGCTGATGGTGCGGTTCGGGCTGGGCCGCGTGCGGGTGGTGGTGGCGCAACCCGACCTCGGGGTGGAGGCCGGCCCGGTCGACGAGGGCTGCACCGCCGCTGATCTGCAGCGGCTGCTGACCACCGACTGGGAGGTTTCCCCGATGGTCCCCCCGCTGCGGCTGCCCTACGTGCGGCGCAACCCCGCCCAGGTCCGGGCGGACGCGCAGGACGTGCTGGGCAGCCTGTGCGCGCGGGCGCGCATGGTGCGGTGGGCGCACACCGGCCGGGTCGCACCGCTGCTGACCGCGCTCGGCGAACCGCTGGCCTAGCCGCCCTGGGCGGGCCCCGCCTGCCCCCCGCCCTGCGGCGGGGCGGGGGCTGTCGTACGCCCATTCCTGTCGCCGCTGCGAGTTCGGGTGTCACGACGGCGGAGCGTGATTCTCGCCTCCACCGGGCGCGGGCCGATCCCGCGCACCCCTGGTTCGCCTTGAGAGGTAGTCGATGACCTCCTGCTCGGGCACGCGATACACACGCCCCACGCGGAGATGGGGAAGCTCGCCGGAGCGGACGAGCCGGTACACGGTCATCTTGGAGACCCGCATCACGGTGGCGACCTCCGCCACGGTGAGGAACTTGACGTCGAGCGTATTCATGGGAGCGTCCTGTTCACCCAGCCGATCCGGGGCACCGCCGCCCTCCGCCTGGCCGGCCGGCCAGGCGTGCGCGTCAGGCATCGTGGTGGGCGGTGTAGTTGACGGGCAGGGACGTCAGGCCGTTGCCGACGATGGAGGTCAGCGGCGTTAGCTGCTGGACACCCACCGCGAGGGTGAGGTCGGGGAACCGCTCGAAGAGCATGCTCAGCGCGATCCGGGCTTCCAGCCGGGCCAGCGGCGCGCCGAGGCAGAAGTGCGGGCCGTGGCTGAACGCCAGGTGCCGCTTGCGCTCCCGGGTGACGTTGAAGTGTGCGGCGTCGGGGCCGTGCTGGTCGGGGTCGCGGCCGGCGGCCGCGTAGCACATCAGCACCGCCGACCCGGCGGGGATGACCACGCCCTCCATCACGACGTCTTCGAGGGTGTAGCGGAAGGGCAGGTTGGCGATGCTCGGGTCCCAGCGGAGCGTCTCCTCCACTGCCGCGTCCCAGGTGGCCGGGCCGCTGGTGACGAGGGCGAGCTGCTCGGGGTGGGTCAGCAGGGCTCGTGCCGCGTTCACGATGAGGTTCATCGTGGTTTCGTATCCGGCTCCGATCATCAGGACCAGCGTCCAGATCAGCTCCGTTTCGGTCAGCTGATCGTCTCCGTCGCGGGCGTCGATCAACGCGGTGGTCATGTCGTCGCCGGGACGGGCGCGCTTGTCCTCGACCAGCGATTTAAGCGCCTCGTACAGCGCCTGGTGATTGTCTTCCGCCTCCTCTGGGGTGATGGTCTGGTCGAACACCGCCGCGCACAGCCGTTCCAGCCGGTCCCTTCCGGGCTCGGGCATGCCGAACAGGTCGCTGATCACGGTCAGCGGCAACGGCAGCGCCAGGTGGCGCTTCAGGTCGACGTCGCGACCGTCGAGGTCCTGCATGCGATCGAGCAGGCCGTTGGTGATGTCAGTGATCCGCCCGGCCAGTTCCTGGACGCGGCGGGCGGTGAACGCCTGGGACAGCAGGGTGCGTAGCCGGGTGTGGTCGGAGCCGTCTGCGGTCAGCATGTTGTCCACGGCGACCCAGGAGATCAGCTCCCAGTTGCCGGGGATGCGGCCCTCGGCCCACGCGCGCCAGTGGCGCATGCTCTTGGCGAAGCGCGGGTCGCCCAGCACCTGCTCCAGAGTGCGGTGCTGGGTTATGGCGTACGCCTCGACCTGTCCAGGAAGCTCCACCAGGGCGACCGGGCCTTGCGCGCGGAGCTGCGCCGCCTGTTCGTGGAGGTCGCCGCTGCGGGCGTCGAGGACGAAGCGGGGCCGTTGTGCCATGGGGGGCCTTCCTGCGGTGAGGGCTGACGTCGACGCTCGTGTTCGTACCAAAGGTCGGCGTCGGTGGGGGTGAATCGGACGGGGAGCGCGGTGAGGGCGCGGGCGAACAGCGATGGCCGCCACGCGAGGTCAGCGGGCGGGACGTCCAGGTGAAGCTGGGGCAGCCTGTGCAGCGCGGCCGCGATGGCAGTCGAGGCGATCTGCACCGCGAGGTCGCTGGCGGGGCAGCGGTGCGGGCCGACGCCGAACGACACGTGGGCGCGGTTGGACGGAAGCAGGTCCTGCCGTTCGACCACGGAAAGGTTGGCCGCGGCCAGGCCCATTCCGACGGCGGACCCGCGGGGGATGGTCACGGCGCCGACCCGCACGTCACGCCGGGGGTAGACGAAGGGGTAGGTCTGCATCGGGGTGTCGAACCACAGCACTTGGTGAATGGCGTCGTGGATGCTGATGCGGGCCCCGGCCACGGCGCTGCCGGTTTCACGGTCGGTGAGCAGCACCCGCAGGGCGTTGCCGATGAGGTCCGCTGTTGGGGCGTTGCCCGCGCCGATGAGGATGACGAGGTGGTGGATGAGTTCCTCGTCGTTCATGCTGGCGTGGTGCGCGATCAGCGCGCTGGTGATGTCTGGGCTGGGGTGGCGGCGCCTGGCGGCCACGAGGTTGCCCATGAAGCTTTCGAGGTCGGCTCCTGCGCGGGCGGCGTCGCTGCCGTCCCAGATGCGGCGTAGCACGTCCACGAGCCGTTGCCCGCCGCGCTCGTCGAGACCGAGGAGATGGTTGAAGACGCGCAGCGGGACCTGTGTGGCGTACTCGGCCACGAGATCAGCCGCGCCGCGGGAGACGAAGCTGTCGATGACGTTGTGGGCGACGGCGCGGATTTGAACGTCCAGGGCCCGCGGGTCGATGAGGCGCAGGCTGTCGTCGACCGCCCGGCGGAGACGGGCGTGCTCGGCTCCGTCGGCGAACAGCAAGTTGGGGCGGTACATCATCATCGGCAGCAGCTCGGAGTCATCCGGGATGCGGCCCTGGTTCCATTCCGCCCACAGCCGGGAATCGTGGGACCACGTGGCCGGGTCGCGGGAGATTGCCAACATCGTCTCGTAGTCCAGGATGAGGAAGGCGGGCACCCCCGGCGCGAGCTGCACGGGCGCGACCGACCCGTAGGTGTCACGTAGCCGGCGGAAGACCGAGGCGGGATCAGCGTGGTAGGACTCGCTGAACAGCGGTTCGCCGCCCATCGGGCAGCGCGTGGGCGGCTTGTCGGAGGGGCTGGTCATGGAAGGTAGCTCCCAGCAGATGTCATGGGGGGCTCAGCAAGGGCAGGTGCGGGGCCGGCGTGGGCATACGGCACCTTCGGCGACGGCCGGCCGACCTCGGCGAGGACGCGTTCGATCCGGTCCGCGGCGGTGAAGACGTCGGCGGCGGCGGCGATGCGGTGTGGCCAGGGGAAAGAGAAGGCCCAAGTGCCGTCGCTGGCTGGGACGGCGAGGATGTTCTCCGCGAGGACAGGAGCCGCCAAGTTGATGACCCTGAGCTGTGGCGCGCGGCCGTGAAGCGCGACCACCCGTGCGGAAAAGTGGCGGCGCCCCAGCTCCGCGGCGAGGTTGTCCAGGTGCTTGATGGACTGTTCCGCTTCGGTCTCGGTCGGCATGGGCTGGTCTCCGTGTGGAGGCGAGGACCCCGGGGCCACGAGCGGGTTCCCGCCACAGCGTGATCGACGAATGGTGCTGTGGCGGCGCGTCCGCCCGAGGCCCCGGGGGGTGGGGTGCTGGCAGACCCGCCGACCGGGTTGGCGCGGTAGCGGGAGGGGTGTTTCTGCCAGCCGGGGGTGGTCAAGGGGGCAGCGGCCCGGCCACGCGCCCATGCTGGGGGGTGGTCGGGGCGCCGGGCGGCAACGCCGCGGGCGCGGGGACGGGCTCAGGTGGGCAGGCGGAACCACACACCAGTGCCGGCGCGTCCGGTGCCGCACAGCAGGACGTTACGCGCGCCGCATATGCCGCCTGTCAGGGCTGCCACCATAGGGAGGCCGCGCCCGCCCAGCTCCAGGTCCTCGATGTTGTCGGGGATGATGAGCGGGCGGTCCAACAACTGGTCGACCAGGGCGGCGCCGGTGCCCGCGTCGGCGACTTCGGCCTGCACGGGCACGCCGTGCTCGTAGAGGATCCTCAGCTCGTAGGGGCCTTGTGCGTGTCGTACCGCGTTGGATGCCAGCTCATCGACGACCAGCTCCGCCTCGGCGACCAGGTCACCCGAGATTCGCAGGGGGGCCAGCGCCAGCTCGTTGCGGAGCAGCGTGCGGGCGCGGTGGACGGCGCTGTCGCGGGGCAGGCACCACGCCACCAGCCTGGAAGTGCCTTGCAGGTGTCGTGTCCGGCGCGTGACGAGGTTGCGCGGGGCGGTGGTCGCAGCGTGCCTGCCACTCATCGCTGGTTCCCCTATCGGCAGGTGAAGGTCTGGATTGGCTGGTCGGAGTTCGCGCTCAGAGGTCGAACTCGCCACCCTTTGCGCCGGCGAGGAAGGCGGCCCACTCGGGGGAGTCGAACACGAGCGCCGGGCCGTCAGGGTTCGTGCTGTCCCGCACACCCACCCGGCCGTCGGGCAGGACGGCGACCTCGACGCAGGCGCAGTTGTTGGCGCTTCGGGTGCTTTTCCGCCATGTGACGCCGGTGAGATCACCGGAAACCGGCTTGCTCCAGAGGGTGGTCATATCGGGTCCTTCCTTGGCGGCGCGGGACGCTGCCGCTCCCTGCGATGTGTGAGAGTCAAAGATGACTTCCGTGACGCTTGTGAGGTAGTGAGGAACCCCCACCCAGTAGCGGAGGCCGTAACACCGCAAGAGGAAGATCGTCCTCCGCTGGACCGCACGGGAACGGCGCAAAGCTGGAGGAACATCCGCACTGCCGGGTCGGCCGATGTAGGCGGGACACTGCCTGAAGGACGGCGTACGGTGGCGGTACCACCATGGCTGCTGTGACCAGGAGGACGGCAGTGGGAGGACGACCAAAGGCAGGGGGGCACGATCCGCGTTGCGCCCAGCGCATCCGCCTCAAACACGTAGGCACACAGCCGGGCCCGCTCAACCCCGTCACGATCCACCAGGTCGCCACGGAAATCCAGGACTGCTGTGGCCATCGGCCGATTAAAGCCTTCCGACTCGCCGCTGGGTGGACGGTCGATGAGGCCGTCCGCCGAGTGCACGACCTATGCCAGGACCTCGGGTTAGGGCCTCGCGGCTTGGTCGCCCGCTCATGGCGCGAATGGGAAGCGACCGCGATCCCTGATCGCGACTACCAAGACCTGCTCTGCCGTCTGTTTTCCACCGGCCCGGTACAGCTCGGGTTCGGGAATGACTACTCACCGCAGCTCGCCGTGCTGCCCGAAGCACGGACACTGGCACCAATCGGGGATGAAAGATCAAATGACACCGCAGACGGCAACCAGCAGCTCATCGGCCGGGATCTCGTGATGGCAGCCGCACGTGACTCCGCGGACTGGATTCAGCGAGCTGAACAGACCAACGTCGGCCCGCACACGCTGGACCAGTTCCGCTCCGATATCCAGCGCATCGTCACCCTCTACCCCAACCGGCCCGTGGGCCCGACCTTCGCGGAAGTCCTGCACCTGCGTAACCGCGCTTTCGAGCTCATCGAAGGCCGCCAGCACCCCGACCAGACACGCGACCTGTATCTCATCACGGGCGTCTTGTGCGGCATCCTGGCCAACGCCAGCTTCGACCTCGGCTACCTCGCCGAAGCGGAAACCCAAGCCCGCACCGCGTGGCTGTGCGCAGACCTGGCTGACAACAACTGGCTACGGAGCTGGACCAGAGGCACACAAAGCCTGATCGCCTACTGGGACGACCGGCCCTCCGACGCCGTGGCTCTGGCCCGCTCAGCCTGGGACTACACGCCAGAGTCCGGCACCCCGCAAGTTCGGCTCGCGGCACTTGAGGCCCGCGCCCACGCCCGCCTCAGAGATGCTTCTGCTGCGGAAGACGCGCTTCGACGCGCCGATCACGCCCGCGAAGCCGTCACCGGAGACGACGAAATCGGCGGCATGCTGGTCTTCCCCCACGCAAAACAGTCGTTCTACGCAGCCACCTGCCACCTCTGGCTCGGCGGCGACCAACGCTTCCGGCAAGCAGAGCGCCTAGCTGCCGCCGCTGTGGGCTGGTACGAGGCGACTCCGCCCGACCGGCGACGCACCGGCGAACAGTGCCTGGCGATGCTCGACCTCGCAGCGGCGCGGCTCGCCCTCGGCGAAATCGAAGGGGCCGCGGAGGCCGTGCAATCCGTGCTGAGTACCGGAAGCCGACGGCGAACCGACAGTGTCACCCGCCGCCTGCGCCAGCTCAGCGGCCAATTAGAACGCGCGGCATACCGGGACGCGCCGGTGGCGCTCAGTCTCCGCGAGGAGATCCAGGTGTTCACCGCCACCCGGGTCGCACCCGCGTTGGAGGCGCGACAGCAATGAACGTAGCCATCCTGCACCCAGGTCAGATGGGCGCCGCAATCGCCGCCCAAGCCCGCCGATCAGGGGCGCGGCTGCTGTGGTGCCCCGAAGGGCGAAGCGCCGCCAGCGCCCACCGCGCCGAAGCGGCCGGTCTCGAACCGGTGGACGACCTCGGTGAGGCGCTCGCCGTCGCTGAGGTGGCCATCGCGGTGTGCCCTCCCGCCGCCGCCGAAGACCTGGCTGTGCAGGTGGCCGGCACGGGGTTCGACGGGGTGTACGTGGAGGCCAACGCGATCAGCCCCCAACGGTTCCAACGCATCGCCGCGCTGCTCACCGCCGCCGTCGTCATCGACGGCAGCATCATCGGCCCGCCGCCCGGCCCTGCCGCCGGAGCCCGGCTGTATCTAGCCGGGCCCACTGAGGACGTGAAAACGGTGTCCCACCTCTTCACCGGGACAGCGGTACAGGTCGTCGACCTCGGCGAACAAACCGGCCGCGCCTCCGCCTTGAAGATGGCCTTCGCGTCCTTCCAAAAGGTCACCAGGACGCTCACCGGGATTTCCTACGCCCTGGCCGAGCAGTACGGCCTGGCAGGGGAGCTGCGGGCCGAGGCCACCAGGATGGGCGGCTCACCTCTGGCGGATCCGGACTACCTGCCCAGCGTGGCCGCACGCGCATGGCGGTGGGCGCCAGAGATGCGCGAAGCGGCAGAAGCGCTGCGGGGCGCGCGACTTCCCGACGACATGGTCATGGCGGCGGAAGCCGTGCTGAACCGGTGGGCCGCCGACAAAGATAACTTCGACCTCGACTACACCACCGTGCTGGATCATCTACGCGATGATCAGCAACCTCGCGGCTGAACATCCTTCCCACCGCACCGGAGGGGCCTCCAGGAAAGGTCCAACCTGGAGGCCCGCTAAGCAGGGCCTTGATCGCCCCCCCGACCCCGGGCCAGCCGGTGGCCCCGGGCCGCGCCCCGTGGGCGCCCTCCACCAGGTCGTCGTGACCCACCAATCCCCCGGCATCCGTAAATCTTCCTGTGTAAGACGCCTCTAGCCGAAGAATTTTCACCTGCGGGCCTATGATCGGCGCCGTAGGCGGAGATTGTGTGGTGAGGGGGCAGCCTGTTGATCACGCTCGTAGAGCTTGCCGTGCTGGCCTTCGCCGGGTACCGGGCCACGCAATTGGCCGTTTATGACACGATCCTCGACCCGGCCCGCGACGCCGTTCAGCGGTGGCGCGACCGCCGTCCCACCTCCAAGCTCCGCGACAACGCCGTCACTTTGATCTCATGCCCGTACTGCGCCGGCTGGTGGATCTCCGGGGCAATCCTCGCCGTGTACCTGCTGGTCACGGGGCGCTGGGGCGACGCCCCGCTGCTGCTCCACGGCATCGAGTGGCTGGCGGCCGCCGGGGCGGCCGTGCTGCTGAACCGCGCCGACTCCGCCATGGGTTAGGGGTGACCGTGACGGCCCGCGCCCCGGAGCTCACCGCCGCCGCCTCCCGGTTCGTCGCCCGCCGCCTGCGGGTCCGTCAGGTCGACCAGTCCTGGCAGGAGCAGGCGTGGGCGTTCTTCGACACCACGCCCGAGGTGCGGTTCGCCGCCACGTGGGTCGGCAACGCCATGTCGGGGGCGAAGCTGTTCGCGGGCCGCCGCAACAGCGAAGGCATGATTGACCGCGCCCCCGAGGACCACCGCGCCGCGCATCTCGTCGCGTCCATCGCCGGAGGCCCGGACGGGCAGTCGCAGTTGCTCGGCGACTTCGGGCCGCACCTTGTGGTCGCCGGGGAAGGGTGGATCGTCATCCGCCCCGAACACGAGGCCGACGCCGAAGACGCTGGGGCCGGCGCTGACTGGCGGGTGCTGTCGGTGGCGGAGGTCACCCAGCAGGGCGGCGCGCTGATTGCGGAGATCGACGGTGAGCCGGTGACGATCCCCGGCTATGACCCCGAGCAGCCCGATCCGGACGCCCCGGTCGCGATCCGCGTGTGGGAGCCGCACCCCCGCCGGCAGATGGAGGCCGACTCGCCGGTGCGTTCCAGCCTTGGGCTGCTGGAGGAGCTGCGGCTGCTGAACGCAGCCGTCGCCGCCATCGCACGCAGCCGGTTGACGGGGCGGGGCATCCTGCTGGTGCCGAAGGGCACCCGGTTCCCCACGACCCGAACCGATGGCGACGCGGAAGACGACCTGCTTGAAGTGCTGATGACCGTCGCCGAGACCGCGTACAAGGACCCCGAGAGCGCCGCTGCGACGGTCCCGATCATCCTTGAGGTCCCGGCCGACACGATCAGCGACATGAAACTGCTGACGTTCGAATCGCCGTTCGACGAGCTGGCGATCAAGCTTCGCGAAGAGGCGATCAGGCGTTTCGCCACGGGGTTGGAAATCCCTGCGGAGATCCTGCTGGGGATGGGCGACGTCAACCACTGGGGCGTGTGGCAGCTGTCGCAGGAGGCAATCCGCCTCGGCATCGAACCGAAGCTCGCGACCGTGGCGCATGCCCTTACCACGCAGTGGCTGCGGCCCCTGCTGGAGGAGGAAGGCGTCGACGACGCCGGCGAGTGGCTGGTGTGGTACGACTCCTCCCCGCTGCGGGTGCGGCAGAACCGGTCGGAGATCGCGCTCGAGGTGTACGACCGGGGCGCCATCAGCGACGACGCGCTCAGGCGGGAGACGGGGTTCGAGGACGACGACGCTCCCTCCCCGGAGGCGCCGAACACGCAGCGGGACCGCGCTGACCAGCAGCCAGGCCCGGCCCCGGCCCCGCCGGGGGACCCGGACCTGCCGGTGGACGAAACCACGAAGGAGCCGGACACGCTGCCCGCCGCCGCAGCGCCCATGTTCGGGGATGGGCTGGTCGCCGCTGTGGACGGCCTGATTTGGGCGGCCCTGTCGGCGGCCGGGGAGAAACTGATCCGCACCCCCGCCTGTCCCCGATCGGAACGAGGCCGGGCGAAGGCCATGCAGCCGGCCGCGCTGCACACCCTCCTGTCCGTGGACTCGGCGCACGTGGAGCAGTGGCGGCTGCTGGACGGGGCGTGGGCCAGAGTGCCGGAGATCGCCGTCCGGTACGGCGTCGACCCCGAATGCCTCACCCGGGCGTTGGACTCCTACTGCCGTGAGCTGATCGCGGCCGGGGTGGACCACACCTACGAGCAGACCACAGGTGTGCTGCGCGCCCCCTGCCTGGCGGTGGCCGCATGAAGACCGGCAGCGCTGAGGCGCCGATCGGGCACTCCCGGGCGGCGCACGCCGTCCACGGGTGGTGCTCGCACTGCAACGGCCGCACCGCCGCCGATGAGGTCGTGGCGTGGCGGGTGCGGGAAAACAACCGCACCGGTTACGGCGATCACGACGACCCGGACGGGCCGCCCACCGCTGGCGAGCAGGTGCCCCTGCTGGGTGACCTGCGGCACGGGTGGTGCCCGCACTGCCGCGCCCTGACGCTGTCCATGGCGACGATCAGCGCCGTCACCGACGCCGGGGTGACGGTGATCGGCGGGTACGCGGTATGTGAGAGTTGCGGCTGGTCGCCATACGCCGAAAACCGGGGCCTGCCGGGATGAGCGGCAAGGACCCACGTCAGGTCGCGCGGGACACCGCCGACCGCACCCTGACCGGTCTCGAGCGCATGGTGCAGCGCGCGGTCGCCGGCGTGCTGGACGAGGTCGCCGAAGAGTTCGCCCGGTCGTTGGAAGCGTCGGGGCTTCCTCTCACGGTGGTCGCGGCGGCCCTGGCGGCGGGCGGCGACCCCATCGACGACGCCGACCTGCGCCGCCCCGCCGAGCTGTGGCGGAGCCTGCTTCGGCGGATTCTGGCCGCGCTGCTCGCGGTGTGGGAAGCGGCGTTCAAGGCGGTGCTGCGCCGGTTCGATGTGCCGCCTCCGCCGGGGAGTGACGACCTGGTGTCGCGGTGGCTGGACGACTCGTTCTCCGTCCCTGAGGCCGCCCAGCAGTACATGCGGGAGGCGGAAAACCGGCTGTCCGGGGTGGGTGACGCCCTGTGGGACGCGGCGCGCCGTGCACTGGCCGACGGTATGGCCGCCGGCGAAGGCGCCGACCAACTGCGCAAGCGGCTGCAACGCACGTTTGCGGAGGATGGGGTGGAGTTGGGTGACACCCGCGCGGAGCGGATCGCCCGCACAGAAACCGCCGCCGCGTGGAACCGGGCGGCCCTGGACGGCGTGAACGCCATGCCGCCCGAGGTGCGGCCCACCTACAAGACGTGGCTCGCGACGATGGACACCCGCACCCGCCCCGACCACTGGGCGGCGGACGGGCAGACGGTCCTGGTCGCCGCGCCGTTCCTGGTCGACGGTGAGCCGCTGATGCACCCCGGCGACCCGATCGCCTCCCCCGCCAACCTCGTGAACTGCCGCTGCACGGTCACGTTCGGGTACGAGCCGGACCCGCCACCTGACGAAGGCCGCCAGTACCTCGACGACGCCCAAATCCGGCGCGTCGTCGACTACTTCGAGGAGCAGGGAATCGTGCGTGACGCCCACACCCGACCAGATCTGACCGCCGCCACGGGCGGCCCCTACACCGGCAGCATGGTCTCGCTGGTGCCGTCCGCCGCTGACCTGGAACGGCTCGCCGTCGACGGCGGCCTTCCCCCGGAGGAACTGCACTGCACGCTGCTGTTCCTCGGCGAAGCCGACGCCATTGACGCGCCCACCCGGGCGGCGATCATCGACTCGTTGCGGTCGGGCATGCCCGGCCACATGGACCAGCCCGACGGGCTGCAGCCGCTGGACGCGGAGGGGTTCGCGATCAGCGCGTTCAACCCGCACCACGACGACCGTGACACCTGCATCGTGCTCGGCGTCGGCGGGCTGGGCCTGACCGACATGCACCGATCGGCGTCGGACATCGTGTCGGACGTTTTCGACCTGCCGGACCAGCACACGCCGTGGATCCCGCACGTAACGCTCACCTACACCGACGACCTGGCCCAAGTCGCCCGGTTGGCGGACCGGGCCGGCCCGATCGTGTTCGACCGGCTGCGGATCTCGTTCGCCGGTGAGGTGACCGACATCCCTCTCGGCCCAGAACAGGACGGAGACAACGCCATGCCGGACAACGCCTCGGTGGCCGCGCCGCCGCGCCGCTGGTCCACCCCGGACGACACGGGGTTGGCCTTCGAGAACCAGGAGACGGGCGACGGCAGGATCTTCGCACCGAACTCCCTGTACTGGGAGTCAGGGCCGTGGCCGCTGCAGTACGCCGACGAGATGCTCGGCGGCCACGAAGGGGCGGAGCTCGCCGGCGCGATCGACCAGCTCAGCCGGGACGGGGACCGCATCCCCGGCGCCGGGGTGCTGTACACGTCGCAACCGTCCGGGCAGGAGGCGGTCCGCCTGCTTGAGCAGGGCGCGCCCCTAGGCGTGTCGGTCGATCTGGATGACGTCGATATCGAGTTCATCGACCGCAGCCACGGCGAAGGCGACGGGGAGGTCGTGCTGATGGCGTCGTACGCCGCCGCGTCCGCTCTGCCTCTGCCCGGCGGGTCGTGGCTGGTGTCGGTCACCTCCGCCGATGAGATCGCCGCCTCCGGGGGCCCCGTGCGCACGCGGCGGGCGGTGCAGTGGACCACCCTCCCCGACGGTGCTGTGCCGGTGGCCGCGCTGCGCGCTCTCGCGCAGGGGCCGGGCGTGATGACCGCCGCCGCCGGCGACGCCGACGACCCCGAGCGGGGCCAGGTGCTGTTCACCGAGTCGTCCGGGGACTTCCTGATGCGGATCACCCGCGGCCGGGTCAGGGGCGCGACGCTGGTCACGATGCCGGCGTTCGACCGGGCGCGGATCGTCCTCGACCCCGCCGACGATGTCGCCGCCTCCGACAGCGGCGGCGGCGAGGAGGGGGTGAAGGCGGGCCCGCGGATGAGCGAGGTCGTGGCGTTCGTCGCCTCCAGCCCGAACCCCGTCACCGCCGCGCAGGTCGCCGACCATCTCGGCATGAGCGTGTCGACCGCCCGCGACTACCTCGGCAAGGCCGTCAAGGCGGGGAAGCTGGTGCGGATCGCGCTCGGCCTGTACGTCGGCGCCGCCACCCTGCCCGAGGGGGAGGTGTCTGCGGCGGCGTGCGGCGACCTGGAGTTGCCGATCCACGAGGACCGTGACGCCGGCTGGGACGGCGACAAGGCAGGGTCGCGGGTGCTGGACTGGGCGACCGCCGAGGACGGGTCGGTGGACGCCGAACAGCTCGCGCGGGCGTTCCTCTACCGGGACCCAGACGCCGACCCCGCCACGCTGGGGGCGTACAAGCTCGGCATGGCCGACGTCGTCAGCAGCGGCGGGCAGGACCGCCTGGAGATCATCCCGAATGGGGTGGTCGCGGCGGCTGGTGCCCTGCAGGGGGCCCGGGGCGGGGTGGACATCCCCGAGGACGACCAAGAGCAGGTCCGCCGGTCGGTGTCCCGCCTATATGAGCGGATAGGTGAGAAATTCGGCGAGCCCATGAGCCCGCCGTGGGACGGCGACAACGAGGAGGAGGTGGAGGCGGCGATGGCTGAGCTGGAGGCGTCGGCGTGGACCGCGATGCAGGACATGCCGCCGATGCCGGCCGGGTGGTTTCGTGAGCCCACCGAGGAGGAGTTGCCCCCCGGGTCGGGCGGGGTGCACTACCGCAACGGCCGGATCTTCGGGTGGGTGGCGCAGGCGGGTGAGCCGCACGCGGGCTACCCGAACCGCAAGTTGACGATCGAGTCGCTGGGGGACATCGACCTGACGCACTTCCTGCGGGCGAAGTTCCCGCTGAACGACGGGACGTTCGCGAGGGTGGGGGCGTTCACGATGAATGTGCCGCACACCCGCGACGGCGCCGAGTGCGAGAACGCCGCGTGCCAGTGGGACGACACCCGCACCGTCGCCGGGATCGTCACGGTCGGCATGAACAGCCGGGGCATGTGGTTCTCCGGGGCTGCCGCGCCATGGCTGGCCGAGTGGGACCGGCGGGTGTTCACGGCGTGCCAGCCGTCCTACCACATGCGGCAGGGCCGCGACGGGCGGTGGCAGCTGCGCGCGGTGCTGTCGGTGCCAGTGCCGGGGCATTCGTCGCCGCTGGCCGCCTCAGCGGTGGCGCACCGAGCGAACGTCGCGCTGGCGGCGTCCGCCGCAGCGGCCCAGCCGCCCGCTGTGGCGGCTCCGGTCGTGGCGGGCGGTGATCTGCGGGCGTTGGCGGCGGCGCTGGTGACGGACACCACCCTGGTCGACGACCTGCTGACAGCGATGGAAGTGCGCGAACAGCAGCGGGCCGCCGCCCGCGCGGAGATCGCCCGCCTGCAGCAGCAGGTGGCCCCGGCCCGGGCGGAGATCGCCGCGTCCATGTCCGCCCAAATCAAGGAGGGAACCGGTCATGCCGTGTAAGTGCCAGGAGAGGAACCGCACGCAGTACGAGGTGGTGCAGCACGAGAAGGTCGTCTACACCTCGACCAGCGAGCCGACCGCGAAGGCGGTGGCCAAGCGCTACCCGGGGTCGGAGGTGCGGCC
This sequence comes from Planotetraspora sp. GP83, assembly GCF_041262585.1. NCBI lineage: Bacteria > Bacillati > Actinomycetota > Actinomycetes > Streptosporangiales > Streptosporangiaceae > Planotetraspora > Planotetraspora sp. GP83. The sequence continues at coordinate 43,276 of NZ_JBGCBZ010000009.1, forward strand.
CAAGGGCGGCCAGGCGGACGCGCAGCAGGCCGCGCAGGAGACGGCGACCGCCTGACCGGGTGGGGACGCGCTGGGCACCCGGGCATTTGACCAGGGTGCTCGGCGCGTCGCTTGCGCTAGCATTCGGAGCATCGCCGCTGGTTGTGGGCCGGGCTCTCGTCCTGTAGGAGAGAGATGCCGCAGCTGTGGACCAGCAGTTTGAGCTTCCCGAGGACCTGACCCGCCTGACCGACGACGAGCTGGTTGACCTGCTCGACGGTGCGGTGGCCGCTTTCGACGCCAGGTCCACCAGCACCACCGTCACCCCGGACGACCTGGCGCAGCTGCGCACGCTCGCCGAGTTCGTCAACAACGTGCGTTCCGAGCAGCAGACGCGGCGAGAGGCTGCGGAGGCCGCCGCCGCCGAGATCGACGCGCTGGCCGCGCAGGTGCGCGGTCAGGACGCCCCGCCGGAGGAGCCGGAGCCGGAGCCCGCCCCGCCGCCGGAGCCCGCGCCGGAGCCCGTGCCGGAGCCCAAGGGCGAGGCGACCGCCTCCGGTGCGGTGGTGCGCCGCCCTGTGCTCGACCTGTCCGGGGTGCGCCGCCGCCAGCCGCGTGTGCTGCCGCAGGACACCAACCCCCGCCCGGAGATCACCGCTTCGGTGGACGTGCCCGGATACCAGCCGGGCCAGCCGCTCGACATGGACGGCGTCACCGAGGGCATCATCCGCCGCGCCAACGCGTTGAAAACGGCCGGCGGGGGCGTGGGCTTGTGCGCCAGCTACCGGCTGCCGTTCCAGCGGGAGCTCATCGTCAACGACTCCTCGTCGGGCACGGAGGGCACCCGCGCCGTCATCCTCGCCGCCGACCAGTCGCGCCTGCCGAACAAGGACCTGGTCGCGTCCGGCGGGTGGTGTGCGCCCAGCGAAACCGTGTACGAGCTGACGGACATCGCCTGCCCGGAGATGCTGTGGGACGCTCCGGAAATCCAGCTCGCCCGCGGCGGCCTGCGCTTCTTCAAGATCCCGTCGCTGGACGTGGGCTCGATGACGTGGGTCCACACCGAAGCCGACGACATCAGCGGCGCGACCAAGCCCTGTTTCAAGATTCCCTGCCCGGAGCCGGACGAGATCCGCTGCGACGCCGTTGGCGTCTGCCTGGAGGCGGGCATTCTGACGCAGCGCCATTTCCCGGAGCTGGTCGCGTGGTATCAGCGCAACACGATGGTCGCGCACGAGCTGCGCGTCCGTCAGGTCCTGTTCGACCAGGCCCGCGCCGCCGCCACCGCCGTCACGATCGCGCCCACGTTCGGCGCCTTCTCCGCGATCTTCGCGGCGGTGGCGCTGCAGTCCGCCGACATGATCGAGCGGCACAGCCTGTGTGACTCCATCTCGATCGAGGTGGTGTTCCCGTGGTGGAGCCGGAACATGTTCCTGGCGGACATCTCCCGCCGCAACGGCGTGTCCTGCGACGAGATCAGCGACCAGTGCATCATCGACGCGTTCCGCACCCTCGGCGTCCGCGTGCAGTGGGCGCGCGGCCTGTCCCCCGCGGTCCCCACCGACATCGGCGGAGCCACCCCCGCCGCGGACTGGCCGGCCCAGATCCCGTTCCTGATCTACCCGTCGGGTGCGTTCCAGATCGGACGCGGCGGCGAGATCAGCCTGGGCGTGATCCACGACAGCACGAAGTTCAGCACGAACGACTACACCGCGGCGTTCTCCGAGGAGTGCGTGGCGCTGATCAACCGCGGGCCGGAGGCGCGGATCGTGACCGTGCCGGTCTGCCCCGACGGCCGCACCGGTGAGCAGCTGGGCATCGCCTGCCCGATCGCCTGACCCCCGCCCCTCCACCGGACGCGCCAGGCACGGAACTCTCGCCCCGTGCCTGGCGCCCCCGACCACCTTGTGAGGAGGTGAGCGGATGCCGCCCGCCGGCATGAGGCGACGCGTGGACGCCATCCCGGGCACCCCGCTGCCGAACGGGATCCTCGGCGGCTGCACCACCGTGGTCGACGTCACCGAGAACGACATCCACCAGCTGCTCGGCGTGGAATGGCTGGGGCTGGGCTGCAACCCGGTGCGGGACACCGACTGGTGCCCGCCCGGCGACGAATCGCCGGGCGAGGTGCGGGTCAAGGAGTTCGCCCGCCCCGAGGTGGAGTCGGCCGACCCGGTCACCCTGTACGCGGGGGTGGAGTGCTCAACCATCGGCTGGTCGTATGCGGAGGCGATCGAGCACGTGCGGGCCACGCTGCTGCTGGGTGAGCAGCGGGGCCTGGAGGAGTGGTTCTGGTCCAGCGTGCTCGCGCCGAGGGCGATCGACCTGACCCCCGCGGCGGGGCCGGTCAACATCGCCCAGGGGGTGGCCGCTTTGGAGGGCTGCCTGGCGGAGAACTACGGCGGCATCGGCACCCTGCACGTCCCCGCCGGCGCGGCCGCTCTGCTCGGCTGCTGCAACGCGGCGGTCCTGCAAGGCAACCGGCTGCGCACCCTGGCCGGAAACTGCGTGGTGATCGGCGCCGGGTACTCGGCCCTCAACACCGGCCCCGACGGCACGCCGGCCGAGCCGGGCACCGCGTGGCTGGCCATCAGCGGGCCGGTGCTGATCCGACGCGGGCCCCTGGACATCGTCCCCGGGAACGCCGCCCAGTCCGTCGACTACCGGTACAACGACCGCCGCGTGCTGGCCGAGCGGACCTACGTCCCGGCGACGACCTGCACCGTGTGCATGATCCAAGTGAGCGTCTGCCCATGAGCATGATCATTCGTGTCCGTCCGGCCGCCGACCAACGGCGCGCGTTCGCCGCCTGGGCGATCACGCAGACTCCGAAGCTCCGCACGGTGGGGCCGGTCGAGTTCGGTGTGCCCGCCCACCTGTTCGAGGCCATGCCCGAGCACCTGCTGGTGGGTGCCTTCGTGGACGGCCGCCCGTACGTGGCACCAGACCCCGGCACGCAGTCGGGGGACGCCAGCCGGGGCCTGGTGCCGCCCCCCGGCCAGGAGGGACGAGCGGAGCTCGAGGAGCCCGCCCAGCCCGCCGACCCGGCCGAGCCGGGCGAGCCTTCAGAGCCCGCCGACCCGGCCGAGCCGGCCGAGCCGGCGCGGGCGTCGGCGGCCGCGCGCAGGTCCCGCAGCCGCCGCACCCAGGGGAGCTGACGTGCCCGTACAGCCTCTCCCGTGCGACGACGGCGGCGGGTCGGGGCCGCCGCCCACACCCGCGTGCTGCGCCCCGGCGATCGCGGCGCAGCCGCTGTGCCTGTCCGACGGCACACCGGTCCTGCTGGTCGTCCGCTCCGGGTGCGTCGAGTGCGGCGCGACCGCCGCCGACCCGCAGGCCATCGGCTGGATCAACCCCCAAACGGGCGTTTTCACGCCGGGGGTGGTGCCAGCGGGGGCGGGGCCGTGCGACGGCGGCTGCGTCACCGCCGCCACCGTGCAGCTGTGCGACCTGATGCCCGGCGGCGGCTGCACGGCGTTTCTTCGGCACCTGGTCCGGGACTGCGACGGCGCGGTCACCGCGACGGTGGACACCACCCTGGACGGGGTATCCGCGTACGCGGTGGCGGGCACGGCCGGGGACTGCGCCGCCTGCGGGTGCGTCGACACCATCTGCGTGCAGCGGTGCGACGACACCGACGGCGACGGCCAGGCCGACGCCACCTACAGCGAGCTGTGGTGCGTCCGCGCCGACGGGTCGGCCGAGCTGGTCCTGACCTACGCCGACGAGCCGGCCGTCCCCTACACCCCGGTCAGCCCGGTCGACTGCACCTACGGCTGCCTGGAGTCCGAAACGGTCATGCTGTGCGACGACAGCGGGCCGTTCCTGCGCAGGTACGTGTTCCTGAACGGGAGCGCGTCGTACACGGACGTCGCCCTGGACGGGCAGACACCGCACCTGGTCGTCGGGGCGGTGGGGGCGTGCCCAGCCGGGACGGACTGCGACAACCCCACCACCGCGGCGGCGACAGTGGGGCTGTGCCTGCCGGACGGCACGCCGATCGCCGTGGTGGTGACGCGGGACTGCTCCGGAACGGTGACCCAGACGGGGTGGCTGAACCTGGCCACCGGCCTGTACTCGGTGGGCGCGCCGCCGGTCGGCGCGGCCGCGTGCGGCAACTCCCGCGCGTTCGAGCTCACCGGCGTCCTGTGCGACACCGACCCGAACACGGGGGTCGTGCTCGGCCTGGTGCTGGCCCAGTACGCCTACAACCCGGACGGGTCGCTGGCGTCCGTCGAGCTGATCAACCCGGCGACCGGCGGCCCGTACACGCTGCAGGGCGAACTCACGCACTGCCCGACCGGGGCCGCCCAGCCGGACGCCGACCTGGTCGTGCTGTGCGACACCCGGCCCGACGGCACCACCAGCCGGTTCGTCCGGGACTTCCGCCGCGACGAAAACGGTGTGATCGTCGGCCATACGGACTACACGCTGGCCGGCGCCCCCTATGTCCCGGCCGGGACGGTGGGGCTGTGCCCGGCCGAGGTCGCAGCGGTGGACGTGGAGACGCACCCGCTGTGCGTCGTCGACAACGCCACCGGCGCGATCGTCCAGCGGATCCGCGCGGAGGCGGTGTACGACGACGCCGGCGCCCGCGTGGAAACCCGGTACGTGGACGCGGTCACCGGCGACCCGGTGGTCCTGCCGGGCGGAACCGCCCTGCGGGTGTGCCCGCCGGAGGCCACCCCGGCCCGCGACGTCGAAACCGTGCGTTTGTGCGTGGTGGATAACGCGTCCGGGAACGTGCTGCAGCACGTCCTGGCCGAAGCGGTATACGACCAGACCGGGGCCCGCGTGGACACCCGGTTCGTCGACCCGGTCACCGGCGGCCCCGTGGCGGTGCCAGTCGGCGCCCGCCTGGACATCTGCCCCGGCCCGGCGCCGGAGCCGTGCTCGACCACCCAGACGGTGATCCTTTGCGACACCGCCGCGGACGGCACGGCCACGGTGTTCCTGCGCCGCTTCATCTACGACTGCGACGGCGCGGTCACCGGCCACGCCGACACCACCGTGGACGGCGCCACCCCGTACACCCCGGCCGGCACGGTCGGCGTGTGCGGCCCGCAGCCGGAGCCGTGCCGCAACACGAGCACGCTGCTGGTGTGCGACCTCCCGGCCGGCGGTGAGCCCGGCCCCGCGGTTACCGACACCGACCCGACGCCGTACTACCCGTACCACACCGGGGTCGCGGTCGCCGGTGGCCAGACGCTGTGGGCCGGCGGGACGCTGAACCTGCCGCCGGGAACAGCGCCGCAGCCGGGCACCCTCGGCAGCGTCAACAGCCTCGCGGCGACCATCGCCGCGCCGCGCCCGGCCTGCGACACCGGCACCGCGCACGTCACCGTCTCCGTCAACGCGCAGCAGACCGGCCCGGACAACGGGTGCGGGGCCACCGGTCACCTGCGCCTGTTCATCGGGACGACGCAGGCCGCGCTCACCCTTACCCCGGCCAACACCCCGGTCGGCTGGTTCGGCACTCTTACCGTGGAGGCCGATGTCCCGGCCGCCGACCTCGCCGCGGGCAACATCGCCGTGGCGCTCGCGCTGGACGCCTACGACGACAACCCGGTCACGTGCGCGCCGAGCCCGCGCCGGACCGGCTGGCAGGTCTCAGCGTTCACCGCGTCGGTGGTCTACGACCAGGCTGGTTGCGCCACCCAGTTCCTGCGCAACGTCATCACCGACTGCCAGACCGGCGAAGTCGTCGCCGTCGCGGACACGACCCTGGACGGTCAGCCGTACACGGTCACCGGCGAGGTTGGCCAGTGCACTGCGGCTGGCGGCGGAACGCAGACCCCGCCGTGTCAAGCGCAGAACATCATCGAGGCGTGCCGCTGTGACGACACCGACGGGGACGGCCTGCCGGACGTCGGCTATGTGGAGCTGCTGGCCGTCGACTGCACCGGCGACCTGGTCAGCGTCGGCACCTACGAGCCTGGCCTGACCGCCCCGTACACGCCGGTCTCCCCGGTCGGCTGTGACGCCGTCACCGAGGGGGCGCCGCCCGCCGTCGGCGTGCAGGCCCGCCGGGTGCAGCTCACCACCGGGCAGTCGTGGTCCGCCGCCGGGGTGGTGCTGCTGCAGTCGGTCACCGCGACCGCCCACGGGGGGACCGGCCGCATCACCACCGCCAACGGCACCAGCACCTTGTTCCAGGGGGAGTCGGTCACCTGGTCGGTGGCCCGCGATGAGGACTCGATGCTGGTCGGCCCGCTGACGATCGCCGCTCAGACGGGCACCGTGACCATTTCGTACACGCAAGGAGTGCTGTTGTGAGTGGATGCTGCGGGCCGGGCCCGGTCATCATGAGCGGCCCCCAGACGCCGCGTGTCGACGTGGAGACGCTGCTCCTGTGCGACGTCCTCGCGGACGGCACCGTCGCCGCGCAAGTCCTCGTAGAGCCGGTGTACGACACCACCAGCGGCGACCGCGTGGCCACACGAACCGTCGACCCCGTAACCGGTGCCGCCTACACGGTGCAGGGCACGCTGATGGACTGCGCTGCCACGGGTGACTGCGAACAGTTCGTCGGGACCCTCTGCTATCAGGAGCCGGCCACCCAGGACCCGTCGTTCACGCTGCACAAGTTCGACGCGGCCGACCCGAACTACCCCGGCTGCCTGGTCGGGCTCGACGCCACGGACGGCGACTTCCCGTTCATCCAGTACAACGACCCGATCACCGCGTGGGAGGGCACCTACAGGTCGAACACCGGTACCGCGTCGAACGTCGAGGTATCCGCTCCTGAGCTTGGTGGCTTCATCGACTGGAGCCAGTTCAGCCCGCCGATCCCGTCGGTTCCCAACGCGGGCATCCCGGCCCCGTACACGGGCACCGCCGTTTTCAACGGCATCACGGTCACGCTGGACGTCCTCACCGCGTCGGCCATCACCACCGGTACCCAGTACCTGCGGATGGGCGGCACAGAGCACTTCAAGCTGTCGTTCTCGTCGCCGGTGACGATGAAGTTCGGCACCCAGGGCTTCGCCGACCCGGCCGCAGGCAACTTCGAGCGGTTCTGCAACGTGACCGCGACCGGCACCGTCACCGGGGCCGGTGAGATCCGGACGGCGTACGGGCTCCGCGACTGCACGACCGGCGAGACGACATGGCGCGACCAGGTCACCAGCGACCCGGTAGACCTGACTCAGGCAGTGGTCGTGCCGTGCCCGCAGGCAGAGCGGGACTGCGCCTCTCCGACCGAGCCGACCGCCACCGTGGGCCTGTGCCTCGCGGACGGGACACCGATCGCGGTCACCGTGGTCCGTGACTGTGCGGGCACCGTCACGTCCGAGGGCTGGCTGAACCTCACCACGGGCGCCTACTCGGCCGGCGCGCCCCCGGCCGGGACGGTTGCCTGCGGCGAGTCCCGCAGCATCCAGGTGTCCGGCACGTTCTGCGACATCGACCCCGTCACCGGCGACGTCCTCGGCCTGGTCCTCATCGAGTACACCTACGACGACGCCGGCGCGATCTCCTCGGTGCGCCTGGTGGACGCGGTCACCGGCGGCACCTACACGCCGACCGGCACCGTCACCGTGTGCCCGGCGGGCGTCGAGCAGCCGGAGCGCGACGTCCTCCAGCTCTGCGACACCGCCACCGACGGCACCGTGACCGAGTTCGTCCGGGACTACGCCCGCGACGAGAACGGCGCCATCACCGGCCACAGCGACTACACCCTGGACGGCGCCGCCTACACGCCGACCGGCACCGTCACGACGTGCCCGACCGGGACCGAGCAGCCGGAGCAGGACGCGGTCCAGCTCTGCGACGTCGCCGCGGACGGCACGAGCACCCCGTTCCTCCGCGACTTCAGGCGCGACGAGCTCGGCGCCATCACCGGGCACAGTGACTACACCCTGGCCGGCGCCGCCTACACGCCCACCGGCACCGTCGGCACCTGCGCACCGCCGTGCCTGCACTGCGAGACGGTCGAACTGTGCGACTCCACCGCGGAGTGCGCGCCGGGCACGAGCATTGCCGACAAACCGTGGAGCCCGCGCTACCTGACCGCCGGGGACTCCGCGACCCCGGCCGTCGTCGCGCTCCGGAAGAATGTGCCTGGCGGCGGCGCAGGGTTCTGGAGCGGCGGCTCCACGGTGTTCCCGAACGTGTCCACGGACCCGGACGGCGGGAATGACGGCGTGCACTACGGCATCGCCGGCAAGCTCACCGCGGGCAACGTCTGCCCCGACTGCTTCGCCCCGGCCGACCAGGTGACCATCACCGTGACCGGCCAGGCCCACAACGACGGCCCCGGCACGGGCATCCTCACGGACGGCCGCTTCCGCATCCTGCGCGACAGCGGCGAGGCGAACGGCGCCGTGCCCGAGCTGGCCATCGTCACCGACTCCAACCGGCCGGCTAACTCCACGTGGTCGTTCACCGCGACCGCGACCGTGCCGTGGTCGGACGTCCTCGCCGGACGGATCGTCCTCACCCTGGACCTGGAGACCCGCAGCAACAGCGCCTACAAGCAGTGGACCGCCTCCGGCCTGACGGTGTGCATCACCAACACCACGCCGCGCCCCGGCTGCGGCAAGCGGTTCCTGCGCTCGGTCTGCCGGGATTGCACCGGACAGGTCGTCTCGCACACCGACCTGGAGCTGGACGGCATCACCCCGTACACGCCCGTGGGCGCGGTCGGGGAGTGCTCGGCCTGCGGACAGGGCGAGGCAGCGTGCAGGCACTGCGAGACGCTGCTGCTGTGCGACGACGGCGCCGATGACCCGGCCACGATTCGCGGCCTCGGGGTCACCACCGGCACGCTGTCGAACGGAGTCACCTGGTCGTCGCGCGGCAACGCGCCAACGCTCCCGTCGAGTTACAACAACGCCGACGGCGCATGGTGGGGTCAGGCGACCTTCCCGAACCCGGTGTTCCCGAACAGCACCTGGTCGTTCTCCCAGCCGGTCACCGTCGAGTTCTCGGTGTACATCCGCTACTTCGCTTCCGGCACGGCAGGCGACAACACCGCGCAGCTCCCGACAGGGCTGGAGGTCGTCAGCCTGCCGGACGGATACACCTACGACCCGATCACCGGCATCCTGACCGTCACCGGCAGCACCCTCGGCGATCCGTGCGCCTACCTCACCGACCCGCACGCGGCGACCTCGGCGCGCTTCAGGACCGCCAACCCGGTCACCTCAGTCACCGCGCGCTACCTCGGACAGCGCATCGCCAACTGCGGCGTGTTCGGGAACTACAAGATCGGCGCGTTCGAGGTCACCGCGAGCGGCCAGTTCCTCCGCTCCGTGTGCCGGGACTGCACCGGCGCGGTCATCAGCACCACGGACACCGCCCTCGACGCCGTCACGCCGTACACCCCCATCGGGACGGTCCGCCAGTGCACGGACCCGCAGGCGGAGCCCTGCTGCCAGCCGGTCCAGGTGTGCATCCAGCAGGACCCGGTGCAGGAAGTCGAGTTCATCTCCAACGAGGAACACCGCAACAACAACACGGTGGACCCGGTGTGGAAGTGGACCACGGACCTCACCGCGGCCAACCCGACCTGGTACGACATGTACCAGTACCAGTACTCGGGCGCCTGGTCGGTCACCGACTCCGACACCGCACGCCCGGCCTGGTGGGTGAGCCCGCACCCCAACGGCGCCTCGGCGCAGTCGAGCCCGGCACAGCCGAACGAAGGCCCGTCGCTCCTCAACACCCACTGGTATCCGCGCGCCTACTTCGACCTGCCGGACAACGCCGACCCGGCAACCATCAAGATCCAGGCCACCGTGTTCAACGCCGACCAGATCGGCAGGGCGTTCCGGCTCAACAACGGCGCCTGGCAGAACCTGCCGGCGACGGCCACGCACAACGGGACAACGTACACCTTCGGCCCCGACACCATCCCGGGCGCGCAGGCCGGCCGGAACTTCCTCTACCTCGACGTTGAGGAAACCGTCGGCGGAGGCTCCGGCCTGATGGTGCACCTCAAGGTCACGTACGAGGTCATCCCCGAGACCCGCTCGTGGACCCGGATGGTCTGCTGTGGCGACACGATCTACTACCTCGACGAGGACGGGCAGCGCCAGGACGCCGTCCCGGACGGGTGGCACCTGGCGCCGTGCGGCGGCGCAGCAAGCGCCAGCACACCCGCTTGCACGAAGCAGATCGTCGAACGGTGCGGGTGCGACGACACCGACGGAGACGGCATCGGTGACGTCCAGTACACCGAGCTGTGGGCCGTCGACCCCTGCAACGGGGAAGCGCCCGCACTCCTGGGCTCCTACGAGGACGGCGACCTCACCAAGCCGTACACGCCGGTCGCCCCGGTCGAGTGCACCACCGCCGACCTGCTCCCCGGGCCGCTGAGCACCGGCGTACGGGCCGTCACCGGCACCGCCGTGCAGGACATCGCCGCCACCTTCCCCGGCGCCCAGAGCGTCAGCCTCACCGTGCTCGCGGGCCCGGTCAACGTCACCATGAGCGACGGCACGTCCGTGCCCGTCCCGGCCGGGGTCACGCTCACCTGGTCCGTGGCACAGGAGGCAGACACCGCCCTCGCCGCAGCTTCCTTCGCCGGAGCCACGGCCACGGCAAGCTACCTGCTCAACTGGACGTACCGCTGATGGCCGGCTCCTGCTGCGGGAGCGTCCGGGTCCTGCCGCGCCTGGACCCGGACGCCTGCAACGCGCTGGAACAGACCGCGGCCGGGCTTCTGGTGCCCCGTACGGTCCTGTCCGGGATCGCCCATCGACCACCTCGTCACCGTGTCTACGGCTCCCCTCACGCTGCGGCTGGAGGCTGCCCTCTTCGGGCCCGGAGGCACGGTGCAAAGCGCAACCGTGGTCGGCAGCAGCCGTACCACCGTGACCATGCACAAGATCAGTGACTAGGGAGCTGCCGTGAGCGAGGACACCAGCGAGGCCCAGGCGCCCGCTGACCGGAACCCGCGCTACTTCACCAAGGACGGCGAGGGCGTCCAGGTCGTCTACAACCTGCGTGACGACACCCCGTACCTGGAGCTCGGCTACACGGAGGTGGACGAGGGCGCCTACCGGGAGAGCCTGTCCGACCTCACCGACCACGTCGCCGCGCTTCAGGCGCCGGCCGGCACGGACTGAGGAGGCGATGGCAGGCAAGTGCGGGTGCGGTTCCGGGACGGCGCTGCGCACCGACCCGTCCGCGTGCAACGCGCTCACCAGGGGCGCGAGCGGGCTCCTCGTGCCGCGCACGGTACTCACGGGCATCGCCCCGGGAGGTGCGGTCAGCACTCAGCGGTCGGTCGACGTCGACGTGACCGCCCCTGCGGCGGGTTCCTGCCCGGAGACGTGGACGGTCGGCGCCAGGCTCACACCCGTCTCCGGGCAGACCTCGGGAGCTGTGAGCCTTGACGGCTCTCCCGCCAACACATGGGTTCCCGTCACCGGGGCGCAGCTGGTGCTGCCAGAGGCCGGGGTCTATGAGGTGATTGCCGACGTGCAGGGGTCCACCGCGTGGGGAGTCGGCGTCACCAACGCGATCATCGACGCCCGAATCTTCGACGTCACCGCCAGCGTCGAGGTCCTGCTGAGTGCGCGGCGCATCATCCTGTTCACCGATCAGGCCGCCCAGAGCACGAACGGCATCCAGGCCAACGCCTCGGCGGGGGCGCTGTACCAGGTAGCCGGCCCGACCACGATCCGTGTTGATGGGTCCTGGCGCACCGACTCCGGAACCACCACACAGAAGGTCGTCTGGGCCACGAATTTCCGGTTCAAAAAGATCTCGGACTGAGGGGATCAGACCATGGCAGGCAGTTGCGGCCGTACGTACCGCATCGACCCGAAGATTGACCCGGCGGCGTGCAACAGCCTGTCGCAGACCGCGAGCGGCCTCCTCGCGCCGCGAACCGAGGTCACGGGCATTGCCCCTGGAACGGCGGTCGGCACCGAGCGGTCCGTCGACGTGGACGTGACGCCCCCGGCCGCCGGGGCGTGCCCGGAGAACTGGACGGTCGGGGCGCGGCTCACGCCAGTGTTCGGGTTTCGTAACGCCGGCCAGGCGGACCTGCGCACGTCAGCTCAGGGTCAGCAGGTGGTGTTGCCGTTCAGTCAGGTTCTGCTGCCCGAGCCGGGCGTCTATCGGCTCACCGCCCACGTGTTCGGCCTCGCCACCTGGAACTTCAACGGCAGGCACATCGCCTCCATCTCGGCTCTGTGGTTCAACACGGTGACGAATGCGTTCGTACCCGGCAGCCCGCGGTGGGTGCTCCTCCACGACGAGCCCGGCACGGTAAACCCGGCAACCGGCCTCAAGAGCATCGGCGGGAACGCGGTGTGCGAGGGGTTCGTCACGATCACGGCTCCGACGACGTTCGAGATCCGGGGACTGCGGGGCACTGGCGACGGGTCGGCGCTGGCCAACGCCAACCTCCAGCACTACCTGACCGGCGGCATCCCCCAGCAGGGGATCATGTGGCAGAAGGTGAGCGACTGATGACCGGAACGGCAGCCAGTATCGGCCTCCTGCCTGATCCGGCCCCGTGCAACGCGCTGACCGAGACGGCAGCCGGCCTCCTTGTGCCCGAGGTACTGATCGAGGTGGACCGGGGCCTGACGGTCACGCCCCCAGCCGCAGGCGACTGCCCGCAGGTGTGGCGGATCGGCGTGGACGCGGCATGGGTGCAGACGCCTGCGCTCAACTTCCTGCACACGATCACCGGGGCAGTCCGGGCGTGGGAGACCGTGCCCGAGCTGCCGCTGCTGACCATCCCGCGCGCCGGCCTGTGGGAGGTCAACTACCAGGTCCGCGGCGTCGCGCTGCTCCCAGCACCGGGCGCAGCGAACACCGACACGGGCGTCGTCGCCGGCATGTACAAGAACGGGGCTGTCGTCCCCGGTACGGAAGCCATGGTGATCTACCACAGCGAACTCGCGGGCGACCAGGGCAAGCAGATCCAGGCGACGGGCTCGCGGCAGTTCATGCACCCCTTCGCCGCCGGGGACACGGTGGGCCTCGGCGCGTTCCGCCTCGGGACGTCCGGCAGCGCCTCGGTGGTCAGCAACGGCGACGGCCGTACGTACATCTCGGCCCACTGGGTCGCCCCGGAAGGAGACACCCCGGCATGACTGGAACGGCGTCCAGCATTCACATTGGTGGCAGCGGCTTCGCCGTACTACCGGCAGGCGTTGACCTCATGCCGGCCGCCTCCGGGGCCTGGATCGACCTCGGGCTCTCCCTCGCGCTGCCCACGGCCGGCACCTACCACCTGGACGCGGTTGTCCGGGGCAACATCGGCCGAATGTCCACGGGGGAGAACGCGTACGTCGCCGCCCGGCTGTGGGACGTCACCGCGGGCGCCGTCGTGCCCTTCACCGAGGCCATCGTCGTACAGATCGCGGAGTTCGCCGGGGGTGCCGCGACGGCGTTGCAGTGGAACGACTCCGCTGCGATCAGCGTGGAGTACGCGGTCACTTCACCGAGGACGGTCCGCCTTCAAGCCTCCCGGGTCGACATCGCCGGCACCACGGAAGTGGCCGGTATCGGTTCCGGCGGGATTCAGCAAACCACCCTGCGATACGCGCGCGTCGCGTAACCCCACACCCCTCTCGGAGGTCTCTCATGTCCGGTACCAGCGGTAGCGTTTCGGCGGCAGCGGCAGCCGATGCCGAGTACGAGATCCTGTGCGACGTCCAGGCCGACGGCACGAGCACGCCGTTCCTGCGGCACTACACCACCAGCGGCACCGGCGCCCCGTCCGTGTCGAACACCGCGCTGGACGGCACCACGCCGTACGCGCCGACCGGCACCGTCGTACGGTGCGGCACCAACCCCAATCCGCAGATTCACAGCACGGCGCAGCGGCAGACTGGCGCCGGGACGGTCACCATCCCCGCCGGGGCGCGCAGCGTGACGTTCATAGTGTTCACGGGCGCGCCGACGGTGTCGATCGCGGGCGGGGCGGCGGTGCCGTTCCCGGCCGGGTCTACGGCGACGTGGTCGGTGGATCGGGGCGGCGACGCCGGCGAGGGCCTGGCCGACGCGTTCGCCTTCACCGGCGTGGCGGGCAGCGACTTCGTGGTCCTGACGACCCGCGAGGTCTGAGCGGGTGAGCACCCGCGGGTCTTACGCGCCGCCCGCCCCGCGTGTGGAGCGGGCGCGCGGCGTGACCGACAACAACGGGCTGGTGACGTTCACCTGGCCGGCGGGGGCGTTCTCCGCGCCGCCGGTCGTCACGCACGCGATCGAGGCGGGCACAGTCGGCGTGCGAACGGCACGGATCACGGCAAACTCCGCGGCGTCCACGACGTTCCAGGTTCTGGTCACTACGGGGGTGACGGTGCTCGGCATCAGCGTGCTGGGGCCGGGCGTGCCCGCGACCGGGGTCACCGTGCACGCGGTGGCCGTCGCCCCCTGACTCAGTGTGCGCGCCGCGGTTGGCGTGCGGTGCCCTGGTGCCCGGCCTGCAACCCGCCGTCGCCCCCGACCAGTGACCCGGGCGCCGCACCATGGGGAGGGTAGCCGCCGAAGGCGGGGTCAGGTGGCGCGTTCGCCCCAGCCGTCACCAGCTGGGACGTAGGGGGCGGGGTCGAGCGGCTGTTCGGTGACGGCCCGCCACCAGCCGGCGCACACCAGCGCCCCGAGCGGCATGCCCTTGTACCAGGCGACGGGGGCGTACTCGCCGTCGACGACGGGCATAGTGGCGTGGCAGTAGAACGGCCGGTCCAACGGCGGCGGTTCGTCCTCCTCGGGTGCCCCCTGCCGGAACGCGCATTCGCCGCACTGGCCTTTGCGGACGGCGGCGGGGGTCGGCACCCGCACCGGCGCGCAGGTAGGGTCCCCGTCGGCCCAGTCGCGCATCTGCTGGGCGGTGACCGCGCCCGACCCCAGGCACAGGTGGCACCGGTCGTAGTCGTCCCACCGGCCTTCGCCCTCACAGGAGGGGCACCGAAACGGGTAGACGTGCAGCCCATCCGGGGACGGTGGGACGCCGGCGAATGAGGTGTGGCAGCCAATCACGAGGCCTAGCCTGCCACCGGGTTGCGGGGTGGGTGCGCGGCTAGAATCACGGCGTAGCCGCTGGTTATGGGCCGGGCCAACAACGTGATGTTGGAGGCCCCGTGTCCTGCCCATTGATCGCGAACGCGAGCGTCATCCGGGTCACCCGCGTGGACGGCTGCGGCCGCCCCGTCTGCGGCAACGATAACGGCTTCGTGTTCGACTGTTTCGCCAGCCTGGCGATGAACGTCAACTCCGACGAGGGCACCGACGTCGAGTACAAGGCCGCGAACGGCCGCGTCTGTGGCTTCAAGCGGGGCTGCCCCACCTTCCGCGGCTACGATGTCGAGCTCAACTTCTTCGCCGTGTCGCCGGAGTTCATCGAGATCACCACGGGGTCGCCGGTGGTGTACGACTACGCGGGCAAGCCCATCGGGTACGACTCCTGCTCCATCCCGTGCAACTCCGGTTTCGCGATCGAGCTGTGGGCCGAAGTGCTCGGCGAGGACGTATGCCCCGAGGAGGCCACCAGCACGGGTGCGTGGATCTACTTCCTGCTGCCGTGGGTGAGCAACGGCCTGATCGGCGACCTGGAGGTGGGGTCGGAGCAGGTGACGCTGCAGCTGACCGGCGCCACCCGCGCCGGCGGCAAGTGGGGCACCGGCCCGTACAACGTGGTGTCGCAGAACGCGGCCGGCACGCCGGGGCCGATGCTGACGCCGATCGGCTCGTCCTGCCACCGGCGGACGTTCATCACGACGGTCGCGCCGCCGGTGCAGACGTGCGCCTACCAGCCGGTGCTGTGCGACGCGTCCTGACGTGGGTGTACCGGATCTGGTCGTGCCCGTGCGGGAGGGCCCGGCCAACGAGCAGCTGCGGTACGCCGTCCGCTCGTGGACGGCGAACCTGCCCCACGCCCGGGTGTGGGTGGTTGGCGGCCGCCCCGCGTGGCTGACTGGGATGGGGCACATCCCGCTGGTGCAGAACGGCAGCAAGTACGAGAACACCACGGCGGCCGTCCGCGCGGCCTGCACCCATCCGGGGGTGGCGGAGGAGTTCCTGCTGTGCAATGACGACTTCTTCGTCATGCGCCCGCTGGATGAGATGCCGGTGCTGCACCGTGGGCCGGTCGACCAAGTCGAGGCGCACTACGCGGCCCGCGCGTCGAGCGCGTACCTGGCGGGGATGCGGGACACCCGCACCCTGCTGGCCCAGCTGGGGGTGGCGGCACCGCTGTCGTACGAGCTGCACGTGCCCCTGCCCGTCACCAAGGGGGCGATGCTGGAGGCGCTGGACGAGGGCCGCAACCTCCCCGTCCTGCATAAACGCACGTTGTACGGGAATCTGGCAGGGCTCGGAGGGGAGCAGATCCCGGACGTGAAGGTGCTGACGCGCGGCCCCCGGTTCGACCGCGACGCCGCGTTCCTGTCGACGATGCCGGACGCGTTCGCGCACGGCCAGGTCGGCGCGTTCATCCGCACCCGGTTCCCCGACCGGTGCTGGTACGAGAGGAGCCGGGGATGAGCCTGCACCCCGGGCCGTGCGCGCCGTGGCCGGTCGACCTGTGCTGCGAGCTGCCCGACGACCTGGACCCCGCGATCGTCGAGCGGTGGCAGAAGGTCGCCACGCAGGTTCTGTGGGCGTTGTCCGGCCGGCGCTGGGGTCCGTCCTGCCCCGTGACGGTGAGACCGTGCCGCCGCTCGTGCCTGGAAGGGCCGGGCCTGCCGATCACCGTACGGTGGGGGACTGCCGGGCCGTGGGTGCCGTACATCGGCTTCGACGGGCTGTGGCGAAACGCCAGCGTCTGCGGCTGCGGGTCGGACTGCTCGTGCGGGCAGCTGTGCGAGGTGCGCCTGCAGGGGCCGGTGCACGACATCGTCTCCGTCACCGTGGACGGCCAGGAGCTGGTGCCGGAGGCGTACCGGGTCGACTCCCCCGCCCTGCTGGTCCGCACGGACGGCGACTGCTGGCCACGATGCCAGGACATGGCCGCACCGTGCACCGAGCCGGGGACATTCTGTGTGACCTACCGCACCGGCCTCCCTTTGGACGAGGCTGCGGTCGCCGCCGTCAGCGAGTTGACGTGCCAGCTGGTGCTGGCGTGCCTGCCGCCGGGGACGAAGGGCTGCGGCACCTGCCGCCTGCCCGGCAACGTCACCCGCGTCATCCGGCAGGGGGTGCAGGTCGACATGGCCGACCCGACCACGATCTTCGCCGAGGGCAGGACTGGCCTGCCGCTGGTTGACCTGTGGCTACAAGCGACCAACCCGGACCGGCTGCACTCCGCGTCTCGCGTCCTGTCGCCCGACGTACGGCCGCCGAGGGTGACGATATGGCCCTGACCTCGCTGAGCCTGCACGACCTGGCGGCCGCGCTGCTCGGGTGCGTGTGCCACGCCCTGGACCGCACCGCCCTGGAGGTGGTGGGCCAGCCTGGCTGCCCCTGCCGCACGTTCGTCTCCCCCGGGGCGCCCGCCTGGGACGAGTGCGCCGACCCCTGCTCGGGGGAGGAGGGTGGGCAGCTCACCGTCCACGTCGCTCGTCTTTACCCCTCGCCGCGGTTCCCGGAGGAGGACCGGGAAGTGCGCGGGCTGACGTCGTGCCAGCCGGCGAACACCACGGCGGCCGAGCTGGTCGTGACCTTGCTGCGGTGCGCGCCGATGGTGAACGAGCGGGGGTGTCCCCCGTCGGCGGAAGAGCTCGTGACCGCCGCCCGCGTCGCTCACGTGGACGCGGTGACGGTCTACAACGCGGTGATGTGCTGCCTGCCGACGACGGCGGGGCCGCGGGGCAGGCGGTTCGTCATGGGCAGCCAGACGATCATCGGGCCGATGGGCGGCTGCGTCGGGGTGGAGCAGCGGGTGATCGTCGCCCTGCCGGGGTGCGCCCCCTGCCCCGCCGACGAGTCGCCGTGAGCGTGCGGGCGACGGTCCGCATCGACCGGTTGAAGCTGCTCCGCCTGGCGGTGAGCCCGAGCGGGCCGATCGGCCGGCAGGTGCACCGCAAGGTCGTGCAGATCGAGGCGCTGGCCAAGGTGTACGCGCCGGTCGACACGGGGAACCTGCGCCGCAAAATCCACATTCAGGGGCCGATGGTCGGGCTGCGCACACAGTGGGATGTGGTGGCTCCGGTGGCGTACGCGTCGTGGATCCACAAGGGGTACCGGGAGTACCGGCGCGGGTCCGGGCGGATCGTGTTCGCCCGCGCAGGCGCCAGGCCGTTCCTGGTCAAGGCCATGCGGCAGGTCCTGGGTTAGGCTCCGGGCGTGCCGCTGGTTGTGGGCCGGGCACCCGCTGTACGGGCGAGGGGGACCGCCGTGGCACGCCAGAAGTTCGCGCTCAACACCGAGCCGCACGTCGCCGAGATCGGCGACGACATCGAGCTGCTGTTCAAGCCGGAGGTGACGGGTGAGGAGTTCCTTGCCGCGCACGAGAGGCTGCAGCAGGCCCAGTCGCAGCTGCACACCGACGACGGAGAGAAGCGGTCGGTCGCGGAGCAGGCGCGGATCGCGAACGTCGCCGTGAAGCTGTTCCTGCGGGGGTTCATGCTGCCCGACTCCGCGCAGGTGTTCGCCCGGTGGGAGGTCCGCGACCCCCACGGCGAGACCGTGCTGTCGGCTGGGGACCCGGCCGAGGCGGAGCGGCACGCCGCCAAGGTGGACGGCGCGGAGGTGGTCGAGGCCGGGCTTGCCCTACCGGACCGGGTGCTGCTCGCGCTGACCAACTGGGTGACGGAGGTGTACAGCGGGGGCCGCCCTACTGGGCTGTCCAGCGGATCTGCCACAGCGTCGCCGCCCAGTGGGAGGAGATCGACGGGCAGCTCGCGCTCCAGGGCGTCGACCCCCGCGCGTGGTCGCTGACCCGCCTGCTGAACGCGGCCGAGGTGATGATGCGGATGGCCGCCAAAGACGAAGCGGAGTGGCAGCGTAACCGGGCCCGGTTGTACGCGCCGCCCCCTGAGGAACGGCGCGCCGCCGCCGCTGGACGGGCCAGCGCTGGTCGGGTCGGCATGACCCGGGCGCAGGCCGCCGCGCTGCTGGGGCAGATCGCCGCCGAGGACGCCAAGGTCGGCGGGGGCGGCGGGGGCTAGTCTGGGATCGCCGCTGGTTATGGGCCGGGCAACCTGCACTGTTCGTGAGGTTGCCTGGTGGCGGACGACATCGTCGGTAGCGCTCGGCTGCGTGTCGAGCTGGACGGCGACGCGGCGGAGCGGCAGGCCCGCGCCACCGCCCGGCGTGTAGAGAAGGCGTTCCAGCAGTCCGGCAAGGACGCGGGGAACGGGTTCTTCCGCGACGCCGACGGCCGTTTGCGTGACTCCAAAGGCCGGTTCGCCAAGCGTGGCGAGGAGCTCGGCCAGGCCGTGGGCAAGGGCGCGGCCCGTGGCGCCGAGCTGCTGACCAAGGCGCTGTCGGTGGCCGGGAAGGGCCTGTTGGTTCTGGGCGTCGGCGCCGGGGCGGTTACCGCCCTGTCGATCGCCATGGCCAACACGGCGGTCAACGCCACCCGCCTGGCCGCCGCCCTGGCCCCCGCCGCGGGGATCGTCGCCGCCCTCCCCGCGGGGGTGCTGCAGCTGGCCGCTGCTGTCGGCACCCTCCGCCTGGGCCTGGTCGGCGTGTCCGACGCGATCGAGGCCGCGTTCTCCGGCGATCTGGAGGACCTGCAGAAGGCGATGCAGGGGCTGTCGCCGGCGGCCCGCTCGATGGTGACCGAACTGCGGGACGTCCGCCCCGAGCTGGAGGCGCTGCGGCTTAGCGTGCAGGAGGCGCTGTTCGCGCCCCTGCAGGGGGAGATCACCCGCCTGGTCGGCGTGCTGCGCGGCCCGCTGCAGACGGGCATGGTCGGCGTGGCGTCCCAGTTCGGGCGGCTCGCGCTGGCCGTGACCCGCTTCGCCGGGTCGGCCGCCGGGGTGCGGCTGATCACCGGTGTGTTCGACACGCTGCAGCGCACGCTGGCGTCGATCCGGTCGGACACGATCGACCGGCTGCTCGTCGCGGTCGGCGGGTTTGTCACCGCCACGCTCCCCGCCTTTGATGATCTCGGCACAGCGATCGATACCGCGCTTGACCGGCTGTCGGCCTTCCTGGAGGAGGCCGTGATCTCCGGTGACGCGCTGATCTGGGTGAACGATGCCGTCGCGGTGTTCCGGCAGCTCGGCACGGTCATCGCCGACACCTTCGGCCTGATCTTCGACGTGTTCAACATCGTCAATGCCAGCGGGAACAACGCCCTGGGCGGGATCACCGCCGTGCTGGAGGGGGTGCGGGAGTTCCTGGCCAGCGCGGAGGGCCAGGCGACGATCGTCTCGGTGTTCCAGTCGCTGGAGGAGGTCGGCTCTCAGCTCGGCCCGGTCATCTCCGGCCTGCTAGTGCTGCTCGGCCGGATCGCGCCGATCATCGCCGACCTGGCCGACTCCGTGTCAGGGACACTGGTGGGGGCGTTCGAGGGCCTCGGCACCGCCCTGTCGGCGATCGGTCCCGGCGTGGTGGTGGTGTTCGAGCGGCTGCAGGAGGCCATCGGCCAGGCCAACTCGTCGGGGGCGCTGACCGACCTTGCCGGCGGGGCGGGTGACCTGCTGGAGGCGCTGGCCCCGCTGCTCCCCGCGGTAATCAATGTGGCGGGTGGGCTGGGGAAGCTGGCCCCGGCCGCGTCGCTGCTCGCCGCCGTCCTGACCCCCGTCGTGGCGGTGATCTCCGCGGTCGCGGAGGCGTTCGACAGCCTGCCCGGCCCGTTGCAGGCGGCGGTGCTGTCGCTCGGCACGATGGTGGCGCTGCGGGGCCGGGTCGCCGAGTTCGGCACCACCCTGGCGCAGCTGCCCGCGCAGCTGTCGGCGCGGGCGATGGGCGTGGCCACCCGCGGCCTGGGGCTGCTCCGGTCGGGGTTGACCGGGCTGCTGGGGGTGTTCGGCGGGCCGTGGGGGCTGGCCATCACCGCCGGAGTCACCGCCCTGTCGCTGTTCGGTGACCGGCAGTCGGAGGCGGCGCAGAAGGTGTCGGACCTGACCTCCACCCTGGACGAGCAGACCGGCCGCCTGACGGAGAACACCCGGCAGTGGGTCGCCACCGAGCTGCAGCAGCGCGGCATCCTCGACCTGGCCAAGCGGATGGGCATCGACACCGCTCTCCTGACCTCCGCGGTGCTGGGTGAGGCGGGCGCGGTCACCCAGCTGAACGACGCCCTGGACGCCAACGTGCAGGCGGCCCAGTCCCGGTCGGGCATCGAGATGACCAGCCAGCTGCAGGCGGAGCTGCTGAACACCGACACCCTGCGCCAGTCGGTCGGAGAGCTGTCGGTTGCGTACCGCACCGCCAGCAGCGACGCCCTGCTGAAGATCGAGGCGTCGAGGAACCTGCAGGTGGCCGAGCAGTCCACGGCCACGGCGGTGCAGCTGACCACGCAGGCGATGAAGGAGCAGGCGGACCTGCTGCGCGCCCAGGTCGACCCTGCGTTCGCGTTCCAGCAGGCGCTGCAGGGGGTGGCCGAAAAGCAGACGGCGTACAAGAACGCCGTCGCGGAATCGGGGGCCAAGTCCCGGGAGGCGCAGCTGGCGTCGCTGGACCTGGCCCGCGCCAGCCTGGACCTGCAGAACGCCGCCGCCGGGCTGGGCGACACTTTCACCGGCAAGCTCACCCCGGACATGCGGGCGGTGCTGCAGGCTGCCGGCCTGACCAAGGGGCAGATCCGCGACGTCGAGAATGCGCTGAACGACACCCGCCGGGCCGCCGAGGACTACCAGGGCAACTACCGGGCCAACGTCGAGGTCGTCGGTGCGGAGGCCGCCGAGCGGCGCATCCGCAACCTCAACAGCGTGATCGCCGACGTGCAGCGCAGCGTCACCATCGGCATCGTCGCTAACGTGAACCTGCGGGGGCTGCCCGCCTACGACCACGGCGGCATCGTGGACTCGCCCACCGTGGCGCTGCTCGGTGAGCGTAACCGCCGCGAGGTCGTCATCCCGTTGACGAAGCCGGAGCGGGCGCGGCAGCTCGCCGCCGAGTCCGGGCTGACCCGCATCCTCGGCACCCGCGCCACCCCACGCGCCGCGGCCGCTGGTGGTGGGGGCGACACGTACCACACCTGGAACCTGTACGAGGTCGGCGACGCCGAGACCACGGCGCAGCGCGTCGTGAACCGGCTCGCCCTGGCCGGCGGAGGGCTGTGACCCGTGCTCGACACCTACCTGCTCCTCGGCGACACGGAGATCGCCAACCACGCACGGTTGGACGCCTACCTGCAGTCGGTGGGGTCGCCGCTGACCACGCGGGAGGCGTGCGGCTGCCCCACGTTCACCGCGCAACTGGTGGGCGACCAGCCGTACACCACCCCCCAGGCGGATGCGGCGCCGTGGTGGGACCCGAACGTCCCCGCCTCCGCCGAGTTCGCCGGGCTGATGGTGCTGGAGGTCGCCGGCCTGGGCGACCACCCGGTCAAACGCACGGTGACCACGGCGGTCGCCGGCGGGGCCGCGCTGGGCCCGCCCAGGGTGCAACCGCGGACGATCGTTGTGACGGCGCTGGTGCTCGGGTCGACATGCTGCGGGGTGGACTACGGGCTGAACTGGCTGGCCCGCGCTCTGGAGGGCTGCGGCACGCCGAAGTGCGGCGACTGCCCGAGCGCGGCGTGCGGCGGCACCGACCTGACCGTCTACAACTGCTGCCCGTCCGAAAGCCTGGATGTGGAGGAGTTCACGGCCCGCCACCGCCGCACCCTGCGCCGGGTCGCCCTGGTCGACGGGCCGACGGTGGTCGCCCGCGCCGGGGACGGCTGCACCACCGGCGACGGCTGCTCCACGGGGGCGGACATTCTGACGGTGGAGTTCACCCTGACGGCCGCGACGCCGTGGTTGTGGGCCGACCCGGTGCCGATCCTCGACGCGGCGATCCCGAGGGACAGCAGCAACAACTGCATCCAGTGGTGCGTCCACCCGTCCGCGAACTGCCCCGGCCCGTGCGCGCTCGCGGCGTGCCCGGAGCCGCCGGTGCTGTGCTCTGACCCGACGTGCCGCACCCCGACACCGCCGAGCCCGCCGCCGCCGGACACATGCTTCTGCCAGGCGCTCGCGCCGGACGTGCAGTGTTTCGACCTGGACCGGTCGAGCAGGGCCAGGTGGTTCCCCGACGCCCCGGTCATCGTGATCGACGCCGGGGCGGCAGCGTTGCGCCGCCTCACGGTGACGTTCTACGAGCGGACCGCCGCGCAGGCGGGCATGACCTGCGCGCAGATCGCCGACGCGGGACGGTGCGCGCCGCACAGCGTGTATCACGCGGCGTACGTCCCGGGCGGGGGGACGCTGACCCTGGATGGGCAGGTGGGCCGGGCCACCGTCACCTGCCAGGGCGTCACCGAGACCAGCCCGGACGTGTTCGGCCGGGACGGCGCGCCGCCGTCGTGGCGGCTGCTGGAGTGCAACGCGTTCTGCGTGTGCATCAGCTCCGACCCGCTGTTCACCCCGGCCGCGGACGCCACGGTGTCGATCTCGTTGTCCGCCAGGGGGTCGTGATGGCGGTTGGTTGCGGCGTCCACCAGGCGGCGATCTACGACCGGAACGGGGCGATGATCACCCCGGCGGAGACGCTGATGGAGGTGGAGTGGACGCGGGTCCTGAACAACATGTCGACCGCGAGGGCCACGATCCAGCCGTCCGGCGACTGCTGCCAGGCCGTCGACAACGTGCGTTCATGGCGGCACAAGCTGGTGATCTGGAGGGACGGCCGCATGGTGTGGGAAGGCCCGGTGCTGGGCGCCGACTGGAAGTACGGGTCGTTCGAGGTCGAGGCCGGCGACGTGCTGGCGTGGCTGGACCGCAGAGTGCCGCACCAGGACATCAAGTTCGGGGAAACCGACCTGGCCGACATCGCCGAATGGCTGATCGAGGACGGGTTCGCCCCCGACGACCCCGGCCACAGCGTGCAGATCATCGGCCCAGCCGGGATCACCGGCGGACGCGCCTACACCAAAGACGTGGGGCAAACCGGTGACCACCTGCGGGACCTGGCCGACACCGGCATCGACTACACGGCCGTCGGGTCGCGCATCCTGATCCTGCCCGAGGACCACACCACCCGCGTCGGGTCGCTGTCGGACGCGGACTTCCCAGAAGGGCTGACCGTGTCGGAGGACGGGGCGGCCCTGGCCACCCGCTGGGTGGTGCACGGCAAGGACAAGGTCGTCGGCGAGGCCGGCGGCATCCACCCGTACTACGGGCTGCTGGAGCGGGTCGCCGACGAGTCGTCGATCCTCAAGGACGCATCCGCCGCGGCGGCCGCCCGGTCCCGGCTGCGGGCGTCGCTGCCAGCACCGGTGTGGATCGCCTCCCAGCAGGCCACCCTGTCGCCTGACGCGGCGGTCGACGTCCCGAGCTTGGTGCCAGGCTGGTGTGTCGACGTGGCCTCCACCCGCACATGCCGGGCCGTCGCCCAATCCCTGAAGATCATGGCGGTGAAGGTGACGGAGAACAGTTCGGGGGAGACCGTGTCGGTGCAGCTGGCCCCGGCGGGGGCGTGACGATGGCGGCCAGGGGAAGCGCGTCCCGCAGGTCGCCGCACGGGCCGATGGCGGGCGTTGTCGGCGACCTCGCGCAGCGCGCCCGGTCGATGGAGAACGACCGCACCTCGCGGCAGGGGCCGCCCGGTGAGCCCGGCCCGCCCGGTCCCCCCGGAGAGGTTGGCCCGCAGGGCGAACCCGGGCCGCAGGGTGAGCCCGGCCCGCCCGGGCCGCAGGGCCAACCGGGGCCGGCGGGCCCCTCCCCTGCCGCCGCCGTCATCCTCACTACGGCGGATGGGCGGGCAACCTTCCCGTTCACCACCCCGTTCGCGGTGCCGCCGATCATCGGCGCGCTGCCCGTCGACGGCCAGCCGGGTGACGACACCACCGTCACCGTCGCGCTGGAGCAGGTCACCACCACCCAGGCCGTCGTGCGGGTGTGGCGTACCCGGGCGCTGCTCGGGCTGGGCCTCCTGCCATCCGTGCCCGCCGGGGCCGGGGTCGAGGTCCACATGATCGCCACCCCTCGCC
Source organism: Planotetraspora sp. GP83 (assembly GCF_041262585.1). Lineage (NCBI taxonomy): Bacteria > Bacillati > Actinomycetota > Actinomycetes > Streptosporangiales > Streptosporangiaceae > Planotetraspora > Planotetraspora sp. GP83. The sequence continues at coordinate 68,192 of NZ_JBGCBZ010000009.1, forward strand.
CGTAGAATCCGGGGCGGAGCCGCTGGTTATGGGCCGGGCGCACCTGCAACCCACCATGGGGGTGGTATGCGATGGCACGCGCCTGCGTCTGCGCCGACCGGCTGACAGTCAACGCTCAGGGTGAGCTGTGCGTGATCCCCGGCAGCCTCGGCCTTCGTCAAATCTTGTACTTCAACGATCCGGGCGTCTTCCAGTTCACCAAGGCGTCCTATCCGTGGTTGGCGAGGGTCCGGGTGAAGGTGCAGGGCGGTGGCGGCGGGTCGGCTGGTGCTGACGCCGCCGCCAACCAACTGATCGCCCGCCCCGGCGGCGCAGGCGGCGGATACAGCGAGTCGCTGATCAGCGTGGGCACGCTGGGCGCGTCGGAGGCCATCACGGTCGGCGCCGGTGGTTCGGCCGGCAGCAGCAACAACGGTGGCGGGGCGGGAGGGTCCAGCTCGTTCGGTGGTCTGGTCGTCGCCCCCGGCGGCGACGGCGGCACCGCCGCCATGGCTTCAGCGACCACACCGAATACCGCGACCGGTGTGCCCGGCCCGCTGGCCGGCACCGGGCAGTTCCGTCAGGGCGGCGGCCCCGGCGGTGCCGCCATCAGGTTGAACGCCACCGAAGGCATGGGCGGCCAGGGCGGCGAGTCGTTCCTGGGACATGGGGGCTTCGCCCGGGGGTCGGAGGGGCCGGGGACCGCCTCACGCGGGTACGGCGGCGGCGCCGGCGGACCGCTGTCCATGGGGGGCGCCATGGCCGGCGAAGCGGGCGGCGACGGCATCGTAATAGTGGAGCTGTACGGCTAGCGGCGGATGTCCCGTTCGGTCCTGCCTCGCGCTTGCGTCGGGTTCACCATCGGCCGGAGGACGGTGCCTCGCATCACCCGGGGCGTACACGGCTGTGCCCGCCACCAGGGCGTTCGCCGGGGCGCGGCTCTAGACTCGCCGTAGCCGCTGGTTATGGGCCGGGCAGCACTCCAATCCACGGAGATACGGCCTTGTCCAGATGCGACTGCGGCACCCGGTGCACGTGCGTCATCACCGCGGGCGACGGCATCGCCGTCGACGGCAACGGTTCCACCGCGGCCCCTTACGTCATCAGCGCCACCGGCGACGGGACGGTGTCCTGCGACCAGGTGCGCCCCTGCATTTCAGCCGGTGATGGCCTGGCGTACGACGTCGCCACGGGGGTGATGGAGGCCAGGCCCAGCACCGACGCTGGCAACACCTTGGAGATCGGCACGGATGGCGGGTTGATGGTCCCGCCCGGCGGGTCGACCGCGCTGCAGGTCACCGATACCCCGAGCATCGACCTGACTCTGTCCGGGAGCGGGACCACCGGGGACCCGTATAACGTCACCGCCGTGGTGAAGCTGGACGCCACCCCACCCGGCGGCGGGTCGAACCTCATGCATGAGGGGCCGGACGGGCTGTACGTCGAATGCGCCGACGTGAGGTCCTGTCTGTCGGAGGGCGACGGAATCGACTACGACGCCACCACCGGCGTCATCTCCGCCAGGCCCAGCACGAATGCGGGCAACCAGCTCGAGATCGGGTCGGATGGCGGGCTGATGGTGCCGGCGCTGGTGACGGACTGCGGCCTGACCGGTGACGGGTCGGCCGGTGCCCCGCTGGCGGCGGCGGTGCAGGCGTGGCCGTATCCGTGCGATGTCGACGCGAACGCGGGCAGCGTGTACTGCGACAGCACCGGGGCACTGCGTGGCGAGCCGCCGTCTCGGGCGACGTTCGTGCAGGACTCCCTCAACGAGACCGGCCTGTCCATCCCGGTGCCGACCGGGTCCAACAACGTCATCGAGACTCGCACCCTGACGATCGTCAATCCCGACCCGTGCAGGGAGGCGTTCGTCATCGCCGAGGTGGAGGTCGACATCGACTTCGACTTGCCCGGCAGCTCGGGCGGGGCGTACGGCATCCAGACCGACGAGATGGCTTACTTCGCCAACCGTGGCAGCACGACGGCGTTCGATGTGCACTGCCAGACGACGAAGGTCTACAACCGGGTGATCCCTCCGGGTGGCGTGCTGAACGAGCCGTTGAACATCACGCTGGCCAGGGGCAGCGGCGGCGCGACCGTGAACCGCATCCAAAGCTTCATGAGGGCGTTCGTCTTCAACATGTGACCGGGGGACCGATGGAAGAGAAGACCTTGTACTACCGGACCGCGGTGGGGGGTCTGGTGGAGCGCACGGTGACCGTGCAGCGTGACGCGAACGGCGAGGTGGTTGTGCCGCCTGTGCCGGAGGGCTGGGTCGAGCTCACCGCTGAGCAGTACGCGACCGAACGCGCCAAGGTGGACGCGGCCGAGCAGGCGCGGCAGGACCAGGTCCGGCAGGAGGAGGAGCAGCGGCAGTCGGAGGACCTGGCGGCGCTGCGCCAGCTGGGTCTGCCGGAGGCGACAGCTCGCCGCCTGGCCGGTCTGCCGCCCGAGGGCAGCAACGGCGGGGGGTAACGGCCAGTCCGCGATGCGCGGCCCGCGGGCGCCAGGGCGGCTGGTTCCGGGTGCGCCGGGGCTGGCCGCCCTGCTGCTGGTGGGCTGGTCACTACACTCGCCGTGAGCGCCGCTGGTTGTGGGCCGGGCCTGTCCTGGTCACCACGGAGGCCGCGTTGGTCCGCAGCTGGTTGCAGTCGCTCCGCCACAGGATTGGGCATCGCGGTGCGTTTTTGCTGTTCTTGGCGGCGTTGGATGTGGCGTACGCCCGCCGGTTGGCGTGGCCGGACCCGCACCTGCAGACCAGCCCCCTGTACGCCTACCTGACGGGCATCGCGCCGGGCCCGGTCTGGGCGCTGATGTGGGGCGTGGTGGGCGTGCTGTGCGGGTGGGGCGCGTTCCGCGTCCGCGACGCGATCGCGTTCACCGCCGCGATGGTCCTCAAATTCGTGTGGGCGGCGGTGAACCTGCTGGGCTGGCTGTTCGCCGGCCTGCCGCAGGGTGACTGGGCCACCGCCTTGTGGGTGTTCGCCGCGCTGGTCGTCTACAACGTGGCGAACTGGCCGGAGCCGACCGACGAGACGGGCTGCCGGACGTGAACACCTTCGTGCTTGCGCTGGAGGCGGCGCAGGAGTCGGGGTGGAACGCGGCGTCGTGGGTGTCGGTGCTGGGGTCGCTGATCACCCTGGTGGGGGTGTGCGTCACCGGCTACTTGACGTACCGGGCCAGCGTGAAGTCCAACCAGGCGACGATCGACGCCGCCGCGCGAGCCGCCGAGCGGGAGGAAGAGAAGGAGGAGCGGGAGGCTGCTGCCCGCCGCCAGGAGCTGCTGGATGAGACGGTGCGGCACCTGCGCGTGCACCTTGAGGGGATCATCGCCCGCCTGACGGAGGAGATCGAGTACACCCGCAAGATCGCGCAACGCCTGCGGGAGCAGGTCAACGAAGAACAGTCGATCAGCGACAAGCTGCGGCAGCGGGTCCGCGCCCTGGAGACCCAGGTGGAGGAGATGGCGCAGACCATCGCCGACCTGCGGACCCAGCTGATCGCGGTGGACGCGGCGACGGCGATGCGCCTGGGCCACCTGCCGCCGGGCCCCGAACAGGCCGCACCGGCGAGCGAGGAGCCCGCCCCGCCCGGCGACTGATCCCCGGGGAAGGTCTGGGGTGCGGGCTACACTCGGGCCGTAGCCGCTGGTTGTGGGCCGGGCGCAGGTGACCACCCCGAGGGGGCGGCGTGAACCTGATCGAACGGCACCAGTGGCGGGCGCGCGACCCGAAAAGCATCACCTACCTGCAGGCGCCGCCACGCGGCGTGAAGGTCCATTACATGGGTGCTCGGGTCGATCCCGAAATCGTCGACGACCACAACCGGTGCGTTCAGCTGGTCAAGTCCGTGCAGAAGCAGCACATGGACGTCAACCTGTGGGCCGACATCGGCTACACCGGCTGCGCATGCCCGCACCGGAAGGTGTTCGTGGGCCGCGGCCCCGGCCGGGTGCCCGCCGCCAATGGTCCTGGGCTCAACTCCGACCACTACGCGGTCCTGGCGCTGCTCGGCGATTCCGGACTGGTCGTACCACCGCCCGGCCTGCTGCACGCCCTGGTCGACGCGATCGAGTGGCTGCGCCGGGAGGGCGCCGGCCGGGAGGTGAAGGGCCACCGCGACGGCTACCAGACCGACTGCCCCGGCGATCCGCTGTATGCGTGGATCGAGCGGGGTGCGCGCCGCCCCGACGACGGGAGCGGCGGGAAGCCGGACGAGGTGGCGGTGCCGCCGTGGCATCGGGTGCTGTCGTACCCGCCGCTGCTGGAGGGCGACGACGTCCGCACCTGGCAGGCCCGGATGCGTGCCCGGGGGTGGCGCATCACTGTCGACGGCAAGTACGGGCCTCGGTCGCGGGAGATCTGCCGCCAGTTCCAGCTGGAGAAGAAGGATCTGCACGTCAACCCGTCCATGGTGGGCCAGGTGGACCGGCCGACGTGGGAGGCGGCGTGGACCAGCCCGATCACGTAGGCCGCCACCGCCACCCGCCGGGCGGGGGCGGGTGGCTGCTGTCGCGGGCGTGGTGGGTCGACGCGGTGGAGCGGGCGGCCCGCGCCGCAGCCGGCGGGGCGCTCGGGGTGCTCGCCGGGAAGCAGCTGTCGGTGGTGCCGTTCGCGGACTGGCGGACGGCGGCCGCCGCCGCGGGGGCGTTCGGGGTGGGGTCGCTGCTGGTGTCGATCGCCGCGGGCGGCACTGGGGACAAGACGACGGCGGCGTTTCTGACCCGCCCCGACCCGCCGGAGTGACCGAACAGGTGTGCGGACCGGTCCCGGTGTGGGGCAGGCTGGTGCGGTGCGGTGGTACGGGGAGCCCTGCCGGGTGGAGGCTATGCCGGAGGTCGACGGCGGGCTGCGGCCTGTCCGCGTGGCATGGCGCGACCGTGACGCGGTCGTCGCCCAGGTGGTGGAGGCCCCGTGGTGTGAGGCCCGCGAGTGGTGGAAGCAACTCGACCGTTCGACCCCCGGCCGGTTGCACGTGTGGTTCTGGCACGTGGTGGCCGTCGCCGGCGCCACCGAGCAGCAGGTCGCGGAGGGGCGCGCGGACGGGCCCGCGCTGGAGCTGGTCCTGCGGGAAGACGACGGCAACTGGTGGGTCGAGTACGTGGTCGACTGACCACCTGACCTGCGACGGCGCCCCCGCCTCGGGACAGCAAGGGCGCCGTTGTGCACGTCCACGGCCAGTGGAAGATCGCGAGCCCGCGGGCGAGCCGGGGCTGCAGCGTGCGTTTTGGAGTGTACGCGGCGAGGCCCGGTTCGCCTACCCCAACCCCCATGTCCGGACTGCCTTGCAGACTGCGCATGTGCACCTGTACGGTTGGCCTTGCAGTGTGCGAGGGGGGGTGAGAATGAATGAAACCAGGCAGCAACCTGCGCTGATAGGTCTCGACGGGATCGCGGAGTTCTACCAGAAGCCGCCGAACACGATCTACTCGTGGAAACGACGAGGGAAGTTCGGCCAGCCGGACGCCGAGGTCGCCGGAAAGGCGATCTGGTACGCCAACCGGTTCCGCGACCCCGGCAACGACAGAGATATAGACCTTGGCGAGCGGCCGCCGCTACCCCCGCTGATGGGCATCGCCGACGTGGCGAAGGCGTTCGACGTCAAGGTCAACGCGGTTGAGAAGTGGAGTCTCCGAACTCGGGACTCGGACGACGACACTCCCCGGCCGCCGGAACCACGGTGGGTGATCTCCTACACGCCGATCTGGCTGCCCGACGACTGGCGCCCGTTCGCGGAGGCCACGCACCGCCCGTACGACCCGCCGCCCGAACGCGGGGGCCGCCCGGCCCTCCGATCACGGCCGCGCGGCACCAAGTAACACCATCGTTCGCCCAAGACCTGGGCGGACGACTGCCCGCCACCTATGCGGGCGCAGAGCATGTGCAGCGAACACACCACGGCCAGTGGAGGAACGAATGGCACTGAACACCAGGCCCCCGACGTGCAAAGTCCCGTGGCCTCTCATCCTCGTGGAAGGGCCGGAGAAGGCCGGGAAGAGCTGGATGTTCGCGGAGCTGACGGCCAGTGAGCTCGTCGGCCGTAGCTTCTGGCTGGACCTGGGCGAAGGGTCCGCCGACGAGTACGGCGACATCTCGGGACGCATCACCTACGAGGTGATCATCCACGACGGGTCGTGGGCCAGCATCATCGAGCAGGTCAAGGAGGTCTACGCCGAGGCGGCCCGCGCCCGGGAAGCGGGCGACAAGCCGGTCTGCCTCGGCATCGACTCCGGCACGTTCATCTGGGAGATGCTCAAGGACTGGGGTGGCGAACGCGCGAAGGGCTCCAACGCGAACAAGCGCCGCCTGGCGATGGACCCAAACGCCGAGGTCAAGATCCCGCCGAACGTTTGGGATGACATCCACGCCCGCCGCAAGCGGCTGATGCAGCTGCTTATGACCTTCCCGGGCATCTGCGTAGTCACGGCCAGGGGCAAGGAGTCCATCGTCGTCGACGAGAACGGCAACGTCGTCAACGGCGTCACCAGGTACAAGGTCGAGACACACAAGGACCTGCCGTTCCAGGCCACCGCGTGGATCAGGCTGTCCCGCGACGCCCACCCCATGATCGTCGGGGTACGGTCGAAGTACCTGCAGATCCGGCACGGCAACGAGGACCAGGCCCGCATCGTGCCGAGCCTCACCCTGGAGCAGCTGATCTTCAAGGAGTTGCGCTGCTCGGTCGACTCCCAGCCGCGTGAGCTGGTCGAGCTGGGTCGCGAGCGCACACCCGAGCAGGTGCGCGACGACGCGCTGGCCGCGACCGACCGGGAGCGGCTGCTGGAATTGTTCGTTGAGGCGGCGCACCCTGCGTTCGAGGGGATGACCGTGGAGAACGAGCGCGGGCAGGTCGAGCTGCTGACCGAGCTGATCGTCCGGCGCGGCAAGGAGATCACCGGGCAGACCGCGCCGGAACAGCCCCGCAAGTGGCCCGACCAGGACAGCAACCGGTTCTACCGGGAAAGGCAGGCCCGCGCCCAGCAGGACCGGGCCGTCCCGGCTGCCCCCGATGACGCGGGGTCGTCGCCGGACGAGGCGGCACCCGCCGACATGGTCGAGAGGCTGCGCAACGTGCTGGCCCAGTGCGGCACCAGCGCGGGACCGGCGCAGCTCGCCGCCGTGCAGGCCATCACCGGCCGCAAGGTCGCACAGCTCGAGGAGCTGACCCGGCAGGACGTGGTCCGCGTCGGCAGGCTCGCCGAGGCGGCCGCCCAGAAGAAGAACCCCAAGCAGGCACTCGCCGCCGTCATGGGGCAGGCGATGAAGAGGCGACAGGAGGCTGCGGCGTGACCGCGAGCGACCGTACGAGTGAGGCCCCCGCCGAGCAGGCGGGGGCCTCCCCCGGCGACATCGAGCCCGGGTTCGGCCTGTTCGGCGGTTTCGGCGATCTTGACCCGGCCGACGCGGCGGAGATCGAGGCGATGTTCGCCACGCTGGCCGACCTGCCCGACGACGGCGAGGGCGAGCAGGACGGCGAAGAGGCTGGGCTGGGCGACGACGCCGACGGAGGCGGGGACGACGCCGGGGCGCAGGCGCACGACATGGCCGAGCCCGGCGCGGCCGACGGCGAGGCTGCCGCCACGGACGGGGAGGCTGCCGACCCGGATGGGGAGGACCCGCCGCAGGCCCCCGACGTGGAGACCGTCAAACAGACCGCGGAGCACCTGGCGATGCTCGACGCGCTGCACAAGTTCATCGGCGGCGAGCTGGATCAGGCGAAGAAGGACAGCGCGCCGCTGTTCGCCGCCGCCGCGAACCTCGGCGGGGAGAAGCAGATCGACCTGACCCTGCCCGACGGCACGCAGGTCGGGACGTACAACCTGGACCAGCCCGAGGTGCTGGTCGTGTGGGACGAGCCGGCGGTGCTGGAGTTCACGCGGCGGGGCGCAAAGCACAACGTGTACGACGACGTGAGCGGGGCCGCGCTGAACTACCCGGACGTCGTGGAGTTCATCAAGCTCACCCACCCCGGGCTGGTCCGCGAGGCCGTACGGCCCGCCTACCTGAAGCTGCTGGAGGAGCAGCTCGACGAGCAGGGCCGCCTGTCCGACCCGAAGACCGGCGAGCTCGTCACCGTCGCCAGCCGTAAGCGTGTCGACGCCACGGGCAGGGGCCGCTTCGGCTGGACCCGCGCGAAGCGTGACGTGCCCGGCGGCCGGGAGCGGCTGGTCGCCGCCTGGCGCGCCGGGGAGTTGCGCGGCCGCATCGCACTGGACCCGCCGGTCGCCGCCCCGGCGGCTGGTGCCGACCAGGTGCCGCCCCAGGGTGGCCCCGAGGAGAAGGGCGAGGATGGGCACGAGTGAGCAGGAGCGGGTCAGCCCCGCCGTGGCGGCGCTGACCCGCGCCAAGGCGGAGATCGCCGCCGTGGTGGCGGAGACGCACACCCACCGGCAGGGGCACGGCAACTGCCGGTGCCCGGTGCCGGTGGCGGCGGCGGAGGTGGCGCGCCGGATCCTGGCGGCGATCGAGGGACGCCAGGCCGCCGACGGTGCGGGCAGGCCGGTGAGGACGCACAAGTGCGTGATCGACGCCTGCGCCGAGCAGGTGCCGGTGCACATGCTGATGTGCGGGCCGCACTGGTGGAGGGTCCCCAACGAGGTGCGCAACCGGTACTGGGCGGCGCAGCGGCGCCGCTTCCAGAATTGGGACGCCTTCCAGGCGGCGGTGGAGGCGTGCAAGGAGGCGGCGGTCCGGCCCAAGCCGGCACCGCCCGCCCGGCCCGCGCCGCCCGCCAGGCGGGGGGCGCGTCCCCGGCCGGCGCGGGCCTGACCCTGCCCGGGATGTGGGCGGGGGGTGCGGTGTGTGGAAGTTACCTGCACGTGCGCATTCCTCGGGTCACACTGAGGGGTTATGGTCACGCTGCTCACCTACCGCACCGGCCGGGGTGTGGCCGGCCGGTGCGACGCAGGCTGCTACGACGGCGCTGACGCCCGGTGCGAGTGCGTGTGCGGCGGCACCAACCACGGCGCTGGGTTCGAGCTGGCGGTCGAGCAGACCCGGCAGATCGTCGACGCCTGGATGGCGGAGCGCCGTGCGGACGGCTGGCTTCCGGCCCTGTCGGAGATGGAACCGGGGCTGCCGATCGTGAACGGCCTGCTCTTCTAACTCCCTGCACAAAGGAGCGTTTCGGCATGTCCGAGGGTGGTTCGAGGCCCGGCCCGGGGGGCGGGGCCGTACCGCACGCACCGCTGCCCGATGAAGGGCTGCGTGGTGCGCCTGCCCCCGTGGGTGTTGTTCTGCCAACCGCACTGGCGGGCAATCCCGCTGGACAACCGGCGGGCGATCCGGGCCGCGAACAAGCAGCGCCACGCGAGGCCGTTCGCGTTCCGCAACGAGGTGGAGAAGGTGCGGTACCTGTCGCCGGCCGCGCCGTGAGCACGGGTGTGGGAGGGGTCGGCCCTGTTTGGCCGACCTATGTACAGGTGCCGTAGTAAGTTGCCCCCACTGGTACGTCGCCCGGTCGTCTGCTTGCAGTCGTCTGCGTTCGGTCGGCGGCGTACCAGCCCCACACACGCAGAAGCCCCGCCAATGGGACGCCACATCCCGGCGGGGCTCCACAACGACCTTTGAGCTGGAGGTCGCGCGTATGCGCTTCATTTTACCCGCGCACGCCCCCCGGAAGCAGGGGAACCGCGTGAACGAACCGGGTCATTTCGAGCTGGTGTGCCAGCTGTATGCGGAGCGGTACGGGCCGATGGAAGCCCTGGAGGCGGAGGCCCGGGTGCTGCCGCCGCCGGCGTGCGGTCCCCCGCCCGACTGCCCCGATCTCGCGGCCCTGGACGCGGAGTCTTTTCCGCCTGCTCCTGTCCCGCGCCGCCCGAGGGCGGCCGGTCTGCCACGCCCTTTCACCCGCATGGGGGATCACAATATGCCCGAGCGCGCCCACCGCGCCGCCCCGCCGCCCGCCCCCGCCCCGGCTGGTGCGGCCCGTCGTCCATGCCGAGCAGCAGGCGGGGGCCGCAGGTGACTGCCGACGACTTCCCGTTCGACGAGGTCGAGGTGCGGGGCGGCCGGTCGTACCCATACGTCACCGGCGGCGAGTGGATGCTGCTGGCGCCGATCCCGAACGCCGCCAAAACGCTGTACTTCATTCTGCGGGCGCACGTGAACCGCGAGCGCGGCGGCAACCGGGTCTGGCCCAAACAGGTGATCTTGGCGTTGTTGCTGGACCTGAAGCGGGGCGACCAGGTCAAGCCGTACACCGAGGCGCTTCGGGAGATTGGCGCGGTTGACGTCGAGTACCGCCGCTACCACAAGGGCATGCGCAAGCGGATCATCTACACCGTCCACGAGGCCCCGCCCGAGGGGTACGCGGGCGCGCTGTCGCTGGCCGAGCTGTACGCCGTGATCAAGCACGTCGGCGCGGACGGCGACGGCACCCCCAGCAACGACCGAGCGCCGTTCCGTCTGGAGGAGCTGCCCGGTCTGCTGCAGGCCATGACGGAGCAAACCACAGGTCAAGCGGACCCCCAAAAAACTCGGGGTCCGGACCCCGGAAATTTTGGGGGTCCGAACCCCGGAAAAATCCGGGGTCGCGACCCCGAAAAAACTGGGGGTCGCGACCCCCAAAAAATGCGGGGGGAACCACCTGAAAGAAAAACCACCCGAAGAGAAACCACCTCCCCCTCCTCCCCCGCGCGCCACCCGCGCGCCACGCCGGACGCGACCGCGCGCCAGGGGGAGGGGGCGGCCAACCCGGAAGTGACCACGCTCGTGGAGGACATCAAGAAACTGCGGCCCGGGTGGCGGCGCGACAGCATCCGCCGCATCCTGTCCGACCCGGAGATCAACGAACGCCCGTGGCCGGTGGTGCGGGCGGCGGCGCTGGCCGTAGCCCGCGACCCCGACTCGCACGCCCCCGGCCGGTTGCGCGCCGACGGCCCGTGGTGGAACCAACCCGCCGACGGCACGGGACCGGGCGCACCGCCGTGGTGCGGCCGCTGCAACAACAAGACCCGCCGCCTTGAGGATCCCGAGACGGGCGGTGACGCTGGGCGGTGCCCGGACTGCCACCCGCTGGCCCTGGGGGTGGGGTCGTGAGCGGCCGGATGCTGGTGCTGGTCGACCCCGCCGGGGTCGTCGCGGTGTTCGAGGACTGGCCGGCCCGATGCGTCGCCAAGGTGCACCCCGGCAACCGGCGGCGCGGCGACGTCCGCTGCCGCCAGGTGACTTTCCCGCACGGCATCCCCGGCGCCCCGGAGCCGGTCGACGTGCCCGGCGGGCGGGTGATGGGCATCCGCCTGGCCGATGAGGACCTGGCGGCGCGGCTGCTGGGCCAGCGCTGCCACGCCCACTGGCCGGACGCTGCGGCGGTGGCCGCCGTGGAGTGGGCGCCGTTCGACCCCGGCCTCCACCGTGGCCTGCTGCTGGGGGTGGGCGAGTGAGGCCGAACAGCCGAGAGATCACCCGCTGCGACGACTGCGGGGCGGAGATCTTCTTCGCCGTCACCGTGGGCGGGGCACGCCAGCCGCTGGACGCCGAGCCGAACCCGCGGGGGCCGGTGCTGGCCCGGCGCGGCGTGGGCGGGTGGTGGCTGGCCCGCACGGTGCCGGGCGACATCGACCACCACGAGCGGCACCCCCTGGAAACCAGGTTCATGCCGCACTTCGACACCTGCCGCAAGCGCAAGGCCGGGACGCAGGAGGCGCTGCCCGGGTTCGACGCGCCCGCCCCGGCCCGGCGGCGGGCCAAGGCTCGGGCTGAGGCCGGTGGCGGCGTGGTGGTGCCGTTCCGGCGCAGGCGCGGGTGATCGCGGTGGAGCGTTTTACGCCGGGCGAGTGGCCGACGCTGCCACTGCCGGTGTGCGACTACGGTCGTGCTGTGAGCCCCCGCCTTGAGGACGCCCCGACGGACGTCATCCCCGTGATCGTGGCCGACACGCTGGTGCCCGGCGGTGTCTCCGCCGCCCCGGGCCTGGCGGCGCCGCTGGATGGGCGGATGCCGCCGCTGCCGCGCCCGTGGCGGCGGATCGTGTGCTGGGCGATGCTCGGGCACTTCTACTACCCGGGCGCGGACGGGTGCCTGGAGTGCGGCAAGCTGCGGCCCGACCTGCGCAAAGCAACGTGCCCCCGCTGACCCGCTGCCGCTGACCGTCTGCGCTGCGGCGTCAAATATTGCGCCCGCGCTGGGCATGGCCCGGCGCGGGCGTCGCCGCACCTGTGGACGTCACAGCCGTGCGGACCCACCCGCCACCTATGTACATTTCAACCATTGGTGCCGCCGAACAGGCTGTCCTTGGCGCGGTCGGGGTCCACGTGGATCCACTGATGATCGTCCGTCGCGTCGGCGAACAGGTTCACCCGGCCCTGGGTGATCTCCCGCCACTCGGTGTGCCCGAGATGCTCCCCCTTGGCTGCTTTCAGCTCGACAAGGTCCTTGAAGATCCGCATACCACAGCACCTTAATCCCGGCGACTGCTCGTACGGCTTCCGCGTCCTGTCGCCTTGCGTTGGAGCGTCCGTAATCCGGCATCTCTAACGTGCGTGACATGAAACGATTTTCGATCATGCTTGGTGCGGCCGCCCTCACCTTCGGGCTCGCGACGCCGGCCGCGATGGCCGACCCTGAGCATGGGGGCTTCGGCCAGGCCACGCTGACCGGCTTCGCATCCCTTCCCGCCGAGACGTTCGTGCCCGGCAGCGAGCCGTCGGGCTCCGCCATCGGGGCCGGCCCGTTCAATGGCATCGCCGCGCCCTTCGCGGGTCAGCCCGTCCAGGGCTTCAGCGGCATCGTCAACAGGCATGACGGCACCTTCGACGTGCTGTCCGACAACGGCTACGGCGCCAAGGCCAACAGCGCCGACTTCCTGCTCCGCGTCCACCGGATCAAGCCCAATGTCGCGACCGGCAAGGTCGAAGTGGTCGGCGGGTTCAACCTGACCGACCCCGACCACCGCGTGCCGTTCCCGCTCACGAGGGCCGACCGGACGCTGACCGGCGCGGACTTCGACGTGGAGTCGATCGTGCGGTCCTTCGACGGCACGTACTGGATCGGCGACGAGTTCGGCCCGTTCCTGCTGCACTTCGCGCCGTCCGGGCGGCTCCTCCAGGCTCCGATCGCCCTCGATGGCGTCAAGGCCCCGGAGAACCCGTACCTGAACGGCGGCCAGCCCAACATCCGCAGCAGCAAGGGCTTCGAGGGCATGGCCCGCTCGGTCGACGGCCGCCACCTCTACCCTCTGCTCGAAGGCACGGTGGACGGTGACACCCCGGGCGACCTGCGCCTTTACGACTTCGACGTCCGCAAGGGGCAGTACACCGGCGACCGGTGGACCTACCGCCTCGACTCCCCGTCGAACTCCATCGGCGACGCCATCACCGTGGACAGGCACCGATTCCTGATCATCGAGCGCGACAACAACCAGGGCGACGCCGCGGCCTTGAAGCGGATCTACCTCGTCGACACCCGTGACCGTGACGGCGACGGCGCCATGGACAAGACCCTGGTCGCCGACCTGCTCAACCTCGCGAACCCGAAGGGGCTCGGCGGCTTCGGGCAGACCTTCCGGTTCCCGTTCCAGACCATCGAGGACGTGACTCTGCTCGACGACCGGACGCTGGCCGTCGTCAACGACAACAACTTCCCGTTCTCCTCCGGCCGCACTCCGGGCAAGGCGGACAACGACGAGTTCATCACCGTACGGCTCTCGCACCGCCTGCACGCGGACCCGCGCGCGTTCCTCTGATCAACGGCGCAAGTCAATCCCTGGCGTACGGCGAAGCGTGCGCGACCGCGACGACTTCGTCCGTACGCCAAGGGTGTAGAGCAGGATTTAGGCGCATATATAAATGCCTATTTGATGCTCACTGAATCCGTCGTTACGGTTACACCTCCATGCACTATGGGTGTTCGCCACGACACTCGCGGCCACGAAGGGGTATCACCCGGTCGCAGAGGTGTAGGCGCCATCCACCCTGCGTGGAGGACCCCGTGAGCGAGCAGCCCGACCGGCCCGGCAAGCGTTACCGCCTCCGCGGCCTCATCGCCATCACCCTCGTCGGCGTCGCGTCCTGGGCTCTGATCATCTGGGCGCTCATCAAGCTCTTCACCTGATCGAGTTGTTCACCTGATCGGAGCCCCTCGACGGGGCAGTGCGGTCCGGCGGCGCCGGACCACGGCGACATTCAGCGACATTCGGCGACTTTCGGCGGCCTGAGACGGTCTGTCAGCTGCCCTGGAGCTTCTGCAGCATTTGGAGATGCTCCTGGACGACCGGCTTGGAGTCTGTGGCGATCTTCTTGACCTGCTCCGAGGAGCCCTTGGACAGCTCCTGGGCACCCGCCGCCAGATCTTTCTTGTGGTCCTCGATCATCGCGGCGATCCAGGCCCGGTCGAACTCGGCGCCCTGCTTCACGGCGATCTGCTTGATCTCCGCTTGTTGCTTCGCACTGGGTGCGTGCGGCAGCTTCACACCCAGTTGAAGGGCGACCTGCCGTACGACCTTGTCCAGCTTGGTGTGGTCGGCGACGAGCCGCGTCCCGAACTCGCGCACCGCTTTCTTGTGGCCCTCCTTCTCGGCGAGCCGTCCTGCGCGGATCGTACCGAGGTTCCCCTCGTGAGTTTGTATGAGGAATGTCCGATCCTGCTCGTTGACGCCTGCCGCCGCGGCGAAACTGGCGGTCTTGCCCACCAGCACAACCGCCATGACGGCCAGCAGGACAATGATCCGTCTGACCATGAGACCCCCCGGATCTCTTACCGGGAGGTCGCCGGGACACCGAGACCAAACCCGGACACAGCAGTACATACGCCTCATACCCCGGGAGCGCCGCATCCCATGCGGATAACCGCAAAGACCAGCACGTCGGTCAGTGGACCACAGGCGTACAAAGAGCCGTACAAAGAGCCGCGCTAAGAGCCGTACTGAACAGATGCCCCCGTCCTCAGAGCAAGGGCGGGGGCGGGAGCGGGGCGTTCGCCGAGCGGCCCGGACCACTCAGTCCTCGATGTGCGGCACCTGGCGATGGTGATCCGTCTTCGTGTGCCACTCAGGCGGCGTGAACGACGGCCGCTGAGGATTCGGAGCGAGCAGGCTGAACGGCTTGGCCTCGGGTGCCGACGTGGATTCCGAGCCGGCTGTGAATTTGGAAGGGGATCCCGTGGTCGATCCGGCCGGAGATCCGGTTGTGGATCCGCCGTCCGTGGGCGCCGCGGTGATCAGGACATCCTGCGGAGTGGGCTTCTCGGAAAGCTTCATCTTCTTCGCGAGGTCGACGCCATAGGCGGCGGCCCAACCTTCGGGAAGCCCGGACGGGTCGGTGAAGTTGTCAAACTGCGCCATGAAATCTTCCTGCGCGGGGCCGGCGACGGGCTTCTTCCGGTCGAACTGCCCCGGTGCCCACGGCTTGCCGTTCGTGGCGTCGTTCGGCGCGGGCGGAGTCGGGTCAGCCGGCGCGGCGGGCCCGGCGAACAGGGCAGCGGCGAGAAGTGCGGTACAGGCGAACATGAGGCTCCCCCTGAGGTCATGGACGGGTACGAGACGACGGTAAGGGGGCCATGTCCGGATGATCACGTAGCGTGCGCTCAATGTCAGGTCAAACATGAGCATCAGCGGCTCCAAGCGCATAGATCGGGACTCCTCGCGGGTGCGCCCGTCATAAGGGCGCACCTACGAGGGCCGGCCCCTCCCGGCTACTGTGAGCGCGTGGCGACCACCGGATATTCAGGCACCCCACTCGCCAAGAAGATCGGCATCAAGCCGGGCCGGCAGGTGCGGCTGACACATCGCCCGGACGACTGGGAGATCCCGAACCTGCCCGAGGGTTCCGTGATCGCGGACGGCGGCACCGAGGGCGCTCACGTCACCGTCGCCTTCTACCGCTCCCACGGTGATCTGGCCTCCGAAGCGCCCGGACTGGTGAACGGCCTGGCGGATGACGCGATGCTGTGGATCGCGTGGCCCCGCCGTGCGGCCGGGCATGACAGCGACATCACCGAGAACGCGCTGCGCGAGCTCTTCCTGCCGCTGGGCGTCGTGGACGTGAAGGTCGCCGCGCTCGGCGAGGACTGGTCCGGGCTGAAGTTCGTCCGCCGCAAGGAGAACCGGCGTTCCTGAGCCGGCACTGGATCCGAGCGACGTAGATCCGATGTCCGCGTTCGCGGGCACGCCGAGCGTCCAAGACGAGAGGCGGGGAGTCGTCATCGCCGAAAAGAACCACAGGTGACCTCGATCAATGAGAGGCGCCGCCACAAGACGGATCAAGCGACCCGGCGGATCGTTCCGCTGCGGTTCCCCGGCCCGCGCTCCGAGTCGATGTCCGTACGGCCGGCCGCCGGAGCGACGAACACCACGTCTCCGGCCAGCCGTACGACCCCAGGTGACCAGGTTGAGCTATCCGGCGGCCATGTCGTGCTCAGGCGTCGCCAGGTCCTCCGAGTCCGCCACCTCGCCGTTGCGTCTCCATGGCGGAGGCCATCGCCCCACCGGCGCCCTGGAGGAAGCGCGCGGCGATCAGCGTTTCCGGGTTCCCGGACACACCGCACAGCAAGGACGCGACGGTGAACAAGCCCAGGCCTCCGAGGAAGACGCGCTTGCGGCCGACGAGGTCGCCGAGCCGTCCCGCGAGAAGCAGCAGGCCACCGAACGCGATCATGTACGCGTTGACCACCCAGGCGAGGTCCGACGGGGAGAAGCCGAGGTCGCTCTGGATGGCCGGCAGCGCCACGGTGACGACGGTGCCGTCGAGGATGACCATCAGCATCCCCGCGCAGAGCACGATCAGCGCGGTCCAGCGACTGGTGGACGAGGTTCCGGTTCACCGAGCTCGAGCGTTCCGTGGCGGGCATCAGCCGGCGCATGCTGACTCTGACTCTGCGCAAGCTCGAACGCGACGGCCTCCTCGTCCGCACCGTGTATCCGACCGTGCCGCCCAAGGTGGAGTACGCGCTCACCGACATGGCACGTGAGCTACACGAGTCCCTCGCGACGCTCACCGGGTGGGCCGAGCGTCACCGGACGTCGATCACCGCCGCCCGCATCGCCTACGACAACGAGCACAGCCACCTCGCGGCCGGATAGCCGCAGCCGAGCCGTACAGGCCGGAGCGAGCCACCAAGCATCGCTCGTGGCCGACCACTGCGGAGCCGCATCAGGGCGCGGGCCGGCCGGAGCCTGACCGCGGCTTCAGACGGCAGCCTCCAGGAACTCGGGGCGGCCGAGGATACACGTCACCCAGAGCTTCGAGAAGGAGCTTCCCCGCGGGGCAGCGGGCTCAGAGTTTGTACAGCTTGTTGAATGGTGTCGTGATTCGCTCCTGCCGCGATCCGAAGTCGACGAGCACGGCGACCTCATCTTCTACACCGATGACGACGCCAAGACCATATCGATCATGGGTCACCTGGTCGTCCACACTGAACCGCTCGGCAGGCGGGGCAGGTGGCGGGGGTTTGAAGGGACTTGTGGGCATGTGACGACGGGGCGCGCCGCTAGCTGGCTTCATCCCCTCCAGTATGTGCCGCCCGTGACAACGCTCGCGACGGAGAAGCGGAAGAACGTCGACCCAACAGCGGTCTACTGCTGAGGAATCTTGCTCAAAGCGTCGTCGATGATTCCATGCAGAGCTCTGGCACAGGCTGAGACCCTCCCGTTGGGAGGGTAATGAACGCTGGCCACGGGCGGCTCATCGCAGTGGTCCTTGCCGTGCTGGCTACAACACCGCTCGGTGGCGGCAACGCTCTTTGGATCATGAAACTCGGGGTCGAAGGGCATGATGATCCGGATCTCCATGCAGGGAGCGTAGGGTCGACAGCGAGTTCGGTCCACGGCGCCGGCAACTCCTTCGTTCTCCCCGAAGGGTTGCACCAGTGATGCGGGCCGGTGCCGAAAGTGCACGGGCGGCGGCATCGTCTTTCGGCAACGCAAGAGCCACAGCAGGCCAACTGCAACTACGACCCCGCTGAAGATCGCAAAAGCCCCTTTCGCGGTGACAGCGAGAGGGGCTTTGAAGTGCGGAGGCTCGGGGATTTGAACCCCGGATGGGCTTAAGACCCAAACCGCATTAGCAGCTACCTGCAAGCTTGATCGCTGGCGTCCGTATCCGTCCGGACATTGGGTCTCGTCTCGTACAGCTACCGCCTCGAACACCATCGGACGTCAGCGAACTGAGACCAGAAGTGAGACCACGCGCGCCGCTCCCTCGCCATGCACCCATGCAGGGCTATCCCCCCGATAGGCGCCGGGCACTTCCGAGAACGATCATTGTCAAGGGTGACCGAAGGGAATCACGGGTACGCGAAGCGCCTTGACAGTGATCCTTCTCGGCTTGAGTCTGTCGCGCCCGGGGGCGTGGCCCCTTCTTACACGCGAGTCCGCGCGGCGGACGTCACGGCGCTCGCGAGCTACGGCGCGGTGCGGGGGTGAGGCGTTGCGCGGTGCTGGCACGCGTGGCCCCCGAGGGCCAAAGCGCGGCCGGCAACCACGCCCAACGTTCGCCGCGACTCCCCCACGTACCTCAGCCGATGGCGGTCGGCCACCTGCGCCGCGGTGGTCAGCCGCCCATCTCCTCGTGCGCAAGACGTGCGGCGGCCAGCCCGCGCGGCGCGTGAGAGCGCGCCCTTGAAGGAGTAGAAAAAGTGCTCACGGGCCGACTGAGCGGTTGAGCGACTGCCCACGAAGGGATCAACCGGGCGTGTACCGCACGGAAGAGTCTCGATTCGAATCGCGACTAGCAACAACGTGCGTAAGTCGGGCATTATGTAGCAGGCTTCGTCCGAAGAAAGAACGACACGCCGTCGAATCTACCTTCTGATGCAAAGCTACTGCGTTTCAGTAATTACGTATGTACGCTACGTGTGTGGACTGACGCTGGATACGCCAGCCCACACACTAGAGGGAGATGGCGTCTGGTCCGGCTGACCTACATGAACGCCCCTCCTGCGGTGGTGGTCTTGGACTTTCCTCCCGCTTACGCGGTGAGGGGTCCAGGACCACCGTCACCGTCGAACCAGTCCAGCACGAAACGCGCCAATTCCACGAGGAATCGACCCGTGCTAGCCAAGGCTTGCAGTACCTGCCAGCCTCCTGGTTTCCCGGCGTCTACCGGTTCGCCACACGCATTGCGTCGTCGAAACACGGCGGCCCCCTTCTCGGCTTGTCCCTTGCGGGAAGCTTCCGGCCAAGCCCTCTCTATGAGATGTGCTTCGGCCGAGCCGACCCTCGGTCGACCGCGGTGCAACCGGGAGGTCACACGGCGGGGGCATCTTGCTCTTGCCCTTCGCTGCTGAGCAGCAGATAGGGGGCTTGCGGGGCCTCCGGGAAGCTTTTGGCCGGAGTGGGTGGAGCGTCATGCGTGTCGCGTGGGGGTCACCCTGCGCACGTCCACCATACCGTAGGTCATGGCCGCCTTGTCCACTCGCCCCGCTTGGTCCATGTTCAGTCAGGTCCGGGGGGGCAAGGTGGGCCGTAGACCACGTTGTGGCTAATGTCTTCACCAGAGACCCTAAAGGCTCGGCCCATTAGGACTTATGGGTGCTATGAGTGTCGTTCGTAACGGCGGGCGATGATCGCGCCTGTTCGATCAGTTGCGCTGTACAGCACAGTGGAGCGTTGTACAGCAATGAACAAGACTGGACATGATGTTGAGGATCGTGCATAGTACTCGATGGATGGGATAGACGTGCACTGAGGGGGCTCGTCGCACCACGATCGATCTACAACGAGATGGTGGCAGCCCGTATGCGCTTGATCACAAAACGAGAGGATTGCGGAAGTCGTGCCGGAGGAAATGACCTTTGCCAGGTTTGTTCGTTTAAGGCGGGCAGAGTTGCGTCTCTCACAGGCGGACTTGGCATGGTTGGCTCGAATCTCCCGAACAACTTTGTCGAACCTGGAACACGGCCGGGGAGACCCCGAGTCGCGGACTGTGACTGATGTTTTGGTAGCTCTCGGGCTGGATCCGAGTCATCTGACAGACGCTAACTTTGTCAAAGCAGACCGATATGCGGTCATAGACGATGTGCTGTTTCAGCGCATTCTAGATCTCGTGATTGAGGAGCGTTCACACGATGACCAGAATGCGCGGCGTTTCGCTGACCGCATGATGCTATTCCTACAATCTGTGCGCTCAGGCAGTACATTCGAAGGGTCCGAACGCCACATACTCATGGATTTTGCAGGGATGGTCGCCCCGCGCTTGGATCTAACTAGTTCAGTAGACCAGAAGATCCTCGAGACATTCCAAGATTATGGATGGAACCCCGACGACGTAAGAGACGGTCCGCGAATTCGGAGACTATCGTTAGGCCTCGGCGCCTTAATGCCCACGTCTGGCGTTGCATTAGCCGACACTGAAACCGCCCCCGCATTGGCGGAAATATCGGCGAAACTCAATGACATTGCAGCACAAGTCGAACCATTTATATTGGGACAGAGAGATTCAGCGAGAGCGTTCGAGCGGCTTCCCGTCGTAGTACAGGATGTTCTCTTGCGGGGCCAGATCGTGGACTTCGATACCCATCAGCCTCCCAACGCTCCCGAGATCACGGTCGTTGACCTGGTGGTCCGGGACGTAAGGGCAGTGTCGGCCCCCTTGTCAAGTAGAAAATTAACGGTGGAGGCGGTCAGGCGCTGGAGCACCATTCTCCTAGCCGCCAAGTATCTGCTGGAGAACCTCGCCGCCGATCAAGACCCCGGGGAAATCTTGGATATTGTGGAGCACATCGTTAGCGAGCGGAGGGCACGCGACTCTGTTTGAACGTTGGAGCATCCACTGAAGTGAACCGCACATTTCTATGGTGGCCTCATGTTGCCACGTCGCGAACATCTTGCCTATACGGGTCAGCACAACCCCTCCGAGCACAACTACCAATCCGAGGATTGCAGTAACCGTGGATCGTTCGTTGAGTATCAGCCATCCAGCAACTATTGCGACTGCTGGCAGTAAAATAAGTCATCACTGAAGCTATTACGGCTCCGTCGTCTTGCATGATCCTGTAGTTGAGCACGTAAGCAATCCCCGGCGCCCAGGACCCCAAGGATGCCTAGGGCTATCAACGCATCTAGACGGAAGCTTCGGAGGCTGTGTGGTGGTCATGGGAAACGTCACCAGCAACCCTGAGGCCGCCATCAGTCGGCTGGCTGAAAGGACCACGGATCCTAGAGCTCCCTTTTGCCAAGTAGTAGTGGTCGATATAGATGCACCTAATCGCATAACAAATTGCCGCCACAAGACATGCGAGCCCA
Source organism: Planotetraspora sp. GP83 (assembly GCF_041262585.1). Taxonomy (NCBI): domain Bacteria; kingdom Bacillati; phylum Actinomycetota; class Actinomycetes; order Streptosporangiales; family Streptosporangiaceae; genus Planotetraspora; species Planotetraspora sp. GP83. The sequence goes on from NZ_JBGCBZ010000009.1 coordinate 89,348, forward strand.
CCCCAGCTAGTGACCTGGTATTGATTGACCACGGGGAAAATATCAGCAGAGTGCTTCCGAATGCGAGCAGGAGCGCTGCGACACAGGGAGGCGAGGTTCTACGGTCATGGCCTACGACTTAGGCGAACAGCATCGTCCACAACGGTGTCGTGGAGTTGATAATGCCTGCGCAGAGGATGAGATGCTCCGCTCACCTATCGCAAAGAGTAGATAGGGAGCCGCGTTGGCGAGCAGGGCTGCGACCGTGAGGTGCCCCCATAGCTTCCAGCCTCGGGGCAATCGTCGGCCCTGGGCGTAGACCACAACCGTCAGGACGAGTGCTCCGAGGACAAGGCGGATCAGGGTGACCTGAGTGGGCGAGAAGCCGCGTAGCGCAATCTTGATCCAGAGGAAACCGGCTCCCCCAGAGCAGAGCAAGCGCGCCCACGCGGAAGAGACCTCCGGCACGTACCCGACTCATTCCACCGGCACGTCGTACAGCAGGCCAGTCATGTCGGCGCGCATGACGAAGCGGAAGTACCTGACCAAGTCCCTCGGCGACGCCCTCGGCACCGACAACCCCGCACAGTGCCAGCACGCCGAACGACTCCTTGACGCCCTGCGGTTCGAGCCGTGCGCGCCTACCTGCCCGAACTGGCTGCGGTACGGCGTGCAGCCCAAGGGCGCCAAGCCGGGATGGCTCCCGGCCGGTGCAAGGGCAAGACGCACAAAACCGATCACCTCGGTTACGCGGGCCGGCGGGGTGCTCGTGTCGCGGAAGTGGTCGAACAAGACGCTGATCGAGCACAAGCAGGACCGCCGTACCTGGGTCCTGGAGGCCCTCGGCGTCTCCGACGAGCCGGTTGACCCCCACCGCTACGTCTGAAAGCCGGTCAAGCCGACAGACCCGGACCTTGACCCGATCGGCGTACGGCTCCTGCGCTCGGTTCACAAACGCCAGCGCTGGCGCAACCACATGAACCAGCTCCAGGCCCGTGCAGACGGACAAGATTTTTCTGCAACTGAAGGGAGGGCAGCGTGATGGACAGACTCTTCTACCGGCCCGAGGACGCGGCGGTCGTCCTCGGCATGAGCCGTGCGGCGGTCTTCCGGCTGATCAAGAGCGGTGAGCTTCGCTCGGTGAAGTACGAGGGGTATCGCCTCGTCCCCGCTGACGCTCTTTCAGGAGTTTGCCCGGCGACTGGCAGAGGCGGCGTGATGGCCGACCGCAAGCCGAACGGGCGATCGTCGATCTATCTCGGTCAGGATGGCTACTGGCACGGCTGGGTCACTGTGGGGATCAAGCCGGACGGCTCTCCTGATCGCCGTCACCGGATGGGAAAGACGGAGGCGGAGGTCACCCGCAAGGTCCGGGAGTTGGAGGGCAAGCGCGAGACTGGGCAGGTCGCCAAGCCGGGCAAGGTCCCGACTGTCGCCGAGTGGATGACCGAATATCTCGACGTGATCTGCGACCGGCTCGTAGCGTCGGGCAAGATGGCGCCCCGAACCCTCGACGACTACCTGTCCAAGACCCCTCACTGGGTCATTCCGCTGCTCGGTCGTCACCGCCTCGACCGGCTCGCGCCTGAGCACCTCGATAAGGCGTACGCGACGATGCTGGAGCAGGGCCGGTCGTCGAGCACGGTTCTCCATCGGATCTTGTCGCGCGCTCTGAAGATCGCCGTACGCCGGAACAAGGTGACGAAGAACGTCGCCACGCTCATTGACGCCCCTGTTGCGGCTGATCCGACCTGGAGCCGCTGACGCGGAACGAGGTGCGCAAGATCCTAGAGGCCGCCAAGTCGCGCAGGAACGCCGCTCGTTGGTCGGTGGCTCTTGCCCTCGGTATCCGTCAGGATATAGCGCTCGGCCTCCGGTGATCCTTCGTCGACCTCCAGACCGGAGTGATCAAAGTCTGGTACCAGGCGCAGCGGTCCCCCTGGCGGCACGGCTGCGACGAATCCTCACGAGTGTGGCAAGGAGTGGCACCGATGGCCGTGCAAGCCGCGGTGCAAGACCCACAAGCACGACCCGGACTGTCCACAGGACTGCAAGCGGCGCGGCCACGTCTGCCTCACGAGGACGTGCCCGAAGGACTGCACCGGCCACGCCGACCGCTGCCCGAAGGAAGCCCGACTCCATGACGCACGCCACACCGCCGGAACCCTCCTCGTCGAGCAGGGCGTACATCCGGGTCGTGTAAGAGATCCTCGGCCACGCCCCGCGTCACCACGACAGAGCGCTACACCCACGTGGCGAGCCTTCAAGTGAAGGACGCGAGCGAGCGTATGGGGGCCGCCCTCTGGGGCGACGAGTAACCGGCGATCAATGACAACTGCAACTAGAACTGCAACTACGAGCCCTCTAGAGATCGCAAAAGCCCCTCTCGCGGTGACAGCGAGAGGGGCTTTGAAGTGCGGAGGCTCGGGGATTTGAACCCCGGATGGGCTTAAGACCCAAACCGCATTAGCAGTGCGGCGCCATAGACCTGACTAGGCGAAGCCTCCTGGTTGCCGAGTGGCTCAGCACAGAGTACCGGCGATCGTGCGAGGCGGCAAAGCGGATTCCCAGCCAGGATCGCCGCCCCGGATGAGGACGGCCGAAGACCGCCCTCGACGACCATATGCGCAGACCAGACCAGACCATGCAAGCGAGACACGCCGTCGCTCCGGATCTGATAGTGCACAGCCCTTGTCCACAGGCTGTGGACAAGGGCTGTGTGCAAGGTGTCCGCGCTCGCAAGGCTCAGCCCTGCCGTACGGCCTCGCCCTCGATCTCGATCTTGACCTTCTTGCCAACGAGGACGCCGCCGGTCTCGAGGGCCTGGTTCCAGGTCAGACCGAAGGCCTCACGGTCGATCTCCGTCTCGGCGGAGAAGCCGAAGATCTCCTGGCCCCACGGGTTGGTGGCCGCGCCGCCGAACTCGAGCTTGAGGGTGGCCTCGTGGGTGACGTCACGGATGGTGAGGTCGCCGACCAGCGTGAACTCGTCACCCTTGTGGCCGGCCACGCGGGTGCTGCGGAAGGTGATGTCGGGGTACTTGTCGATACCGAGGAAGTCGTTGCTCTGGAGGTGCGCGTCGCGATCGGAAGCGCCGGTCTCGATGCTGGCGGCCTTGATGACAGCCTCGACGCTGGACTCCAGCGGGTTCTCGGCGATCACAATCTTGCCCTCGAACTCACCGAAGTGGCCTCGAACCTTGCTCACCATCATGTGCTTGACGACGAAGCCGACCCGCGTGTGAGCCACGTCCAGCGCGAAGTCGCCGGCGGCCGGGATCTTGAGGCCTTCCCACTCACGAATGCTCATTGCTGCTGTGCTCCAGAGGTAGTTGCTTGGTGGATGTCTGCCGCAACAAATGTCTACCGGAGAAGTATTCCCCGCGTCAACTATGGTCGCGTAGACTTTTAGGCATGGACCCATTCGACGACCCGCGGCTCACGGCCATGGGCCTGCTTGCCGAGGTCTTTAGCGGCATACGGAGTAAGCACAGCCAGGCCTTTGTCGAGATCGGCCTTTCCGAGGTGGACTTCGAGACCCTCATCCGGCTGGCGCGCTCTCCGGAGCGGAAGCTGCGGATGAGCGACCTGGCCAGCCAGACATCGCTCTCCACAAGCGGGATCACCCGTGTCGTCGACCGGCTTGAACGCGAAGGCCTGGTCGAGCGCAGCGCCTGCTCTCACGACCGCCGCGCGTCCTACGCCGTCCTCACCGAGGCCGGCGCGGACCGCCTTATAAGGGTGTTGCCGCAGCATCTGAAGGACATCGAGACCTGGTTCACCGGTCTCCTGACGCCGGAGCAACTGGCCGACTTCCTCGCGGCGCTCCGCGTCATCCGCGATGTCGTACGGCCCTGCGCCACGGCGGGGGTCGATCGCGTCAGGACAAGCTGAGCCGTACCGGACTGATGAGGCCCAAGCCATCACGCGTCCAACCCGGCATGTACGGCGGGGCGGCAGGCTGTACGGGGACAGAAGAGCACCCAACGGGTGAATATTTGTGGCCTTTGCGGTCACAGTAGAGCGGTGAGGCACACAAAGCGTCACACATCCGACGTATCTTGATCGAAGTCGAAAGACGCGTCAGTGGCCCCGCCGTCCCCCTAGCCCCTGGAGCGCCCGTGCGTTTCATCCCCCGCGCACTCGCCATGCTCGGAGCCGCCGCCCTCGCCGTTTCCCTCGCTCCGGCTTGGCCTGCCGCGGCCGGAACCGCGCCGGAGAGCAGACCGAAAAGCGTGCCGGCGAACGCGGTCGCGGTGAAGGTGAAGAAGGTCCTGGACGGGGACACCATCGACGTCACGGTCAAGGGCGGGACCGCACGGGTCCGGCTCCTCGACGTGGACGCTCCGGACAAGGGTCAGTGCTGGTTCGCGGACGCGTGGGCGCGCACGTCAGCGCTGCTTCCGGCCGGCAAGACCGCGTACTTCCTGCGCGACAAGGAGTCACGCGACGCGGACGGCCGATATCTGCTCTACGCCTGGTCGGCCAAGGGCGTGTTCGTCAACGGCGATCTGGTGAGGTACGGCTATGCGCAGGCGGAGGTGTCCCTGCCGGAGCACAGGTACACCACTGCCTTGCTGGCCCAGCAGGCCACGGCCCGGGCGGAGCGCCGCGGGATGTGGTCGGGCCTGTGCTGGGCGGCCGACACCTACGACAAGCGCGGGACCACTGAGATCCCGGGCGCGGTGACGGTTCTGACCCCGCAGCCCGTCCCGTCACTGAATCTGGGAAGCGGCCTGACCCCGAGCCCGTCGTCAAGCTCATCGCCCAACCCCTCGCCGAGCTTGGAAGAGACGGACCTCAGCGCGGACCCCAACACCGAGCCGGGCATGGACCCCATCACGGACCCGAGCACCGACCCTGGCACAGAGTGGGGCACCGATCTCACTGCCGACCCGAGTCCCAGCGCTACGCCCAGCCCGAGCCCCACTGCCGGGGACGGGGTTGACCCGAGGTTCCAGACCTGCGCCGAGGCGAACCGCCACGGTTACGGCAACTACCGGAGGGGCGTCGACATCGAGTACGGCTGGTACTACGACCGCGACCACGACGGCATCGTCTGCGAGTTCTGACCGCGCGCAGCAGCGCCCGGCCGCGGGTCCGTCGAGCGGTGGGCGGGCAGCGATCAGTTCACCGGCTCCCGGGGAATCGGCTCGCAGGCAATCGACTCGCGGGCAATCGGTTCGCGGGGGGTGGAGACCACGAGGTCACCCCGGAGTTTGGCCATGCCGCGCGAGACCGTGCTCTTGACCGTGCCGACGCTGATGCCGAGCGTCCTGGCGATCTCCGGCTCGGTCATGTCCTCGTAGTAGCGCAGCACGATGGCCGTGCGCTGCCGTGCCGGCAGCCGGTCGAGGGCCTGTTCCAACTCGTCGTACCGGTGTCTCGGGTCGTGATTGGTCGCGACCTCGGGAAGCTCCTCGGAGGGGTACTCCTCCAGCTTGCGCCGCCGCCACCACGAGATGTTGATGTTCACCATCGCCCGCCGCACGTAGCTGTCGAGCGAGGACCGATCCTGGATCCGGTCCCACGCGAGGTAGGTCTTCGCGAGGGCGGCCTGAAGCAGGTCCTCGGCGTCGCAGGGATGCCCGGTCAACTGATAGGCGACCCGCAAAAGGGCCGCCCCACGGGACACGACGTATGTGTGAAACTCCTCATGGTTCACGATCACGCGATCACCAGCCTGGCCTGGGAGGGCATCTCGTGCCAGAATGGCAGCCTGCCGCCAGAATCCGGCTGAACCGAAATCCAGGTTTCGTACAGTCAACGGCAAAGACCCCACAAGCCCGGTAGCGGGAACCTCTTCCCCGTTGTCCGTACGGCTCTCGCCGCGTAGGCGCGGGTTTGCCTCATAGTGGGAGATAACGCGTTCCACCCGGAGTGGGAATATTGCTCCCGCAGCTCACCATCAGCGCTATTCCCACCCCTGTCGACACAGGCCGCATGTGAGGCTAGACAGGTGGGAGGGCCGATGCCGTACCGGAGCGCGATGTCAGACCCCAGTGACATGACGAACCCCGGCGCCATGCCGCACTGGACTGGTGTGCCAGGCTCAAGCGCGGAGCCGTACCAGAGTCCGGTGCCGTACCAGAGTCCGGTGCCGTACCAGAGCGCTGGGCCGTACAGGGGTGCGATGCTTTACCGAAGTGCCATGTCGGACCGGAGTGCGATGCCTGACCGGAATGTCGAGCGAAGGCGCGTGCTGGCGGCGGCGGCGCTCGGCCGCGAGGCGGAGCCCCCACGGCTCACGGCCGACGACGGCGTGACCCTCGACGCCCTGAGCGGCCAGATTCTCGACGTGAGCCCTCACCTGATCATCATCGAGGACGACGAGGGCGAGGAGCGGCGGCTGGTCATCGCCCCGTGGGCGACCGCCTGGCGCGGCGCCCGCGTCTCCCCCGCCGATCTGTCGCTCGGGGCGCGGGTCGTCATCCGGGCGCTGCGCTCGGGCACGGTCGTCGACCGCATCTGGGCGGACATCACCCGGATGACCGGGATCATCCTCAGCGTTGAGGGCACGCGCGACCTCACGGTCGAACTCGACAGCGGCCCTCATCGCGGGAGGCGCTCGGTCGTCATCCCATACCGGTCGTCCGGCCGGATGCGGGTGCGGCATCCGCAGTTGGAGGCGGGTTACCTCTTCGACGCGATCGGCGTCATCGAAGGCGGCACCGCGCTCGCCCAGATCACCCCGACCTCCCAGCCGCCTTACCGGGCGAAGGCCGTGCCGCCCCCTCCCCCGGCGTACCGCGGGGTCCAATCGAAGATCTCCGGCACCGCCGTGTGGGCGGATTTCGAGGAGTACGGCGTCGCCTATCCGATGCTGGAGACCTCCGACACCGGCTGCGACGACGCGGGCGTCTCGTGCACCGGCCTGCCGTACCTCGCGCTGGGGTCGATGCTCTCCGTCCGCAACGTGTGCGACGGCCGGGCGAACGCGCTGCCGATCGTCGGCTGCGGCTGCATCGCGGGCCGTTTCTGCGACCGGTGCCTGGAGTGCGGCACTTCCCCGCGCGGGCGGATCGTGGAGCTGTCCGCGTCGGCATACGTCGAGCTTGGCGGCGACCTGACCAAGGGCTGTTTCAACGCCCGCGTCGGATTGGGGTGAATGGTGGTGCTCTCGACCATCGCGGTAGCGGCTCTGCCGATCCTCGTGGTGATGCTGGCCCTTGGCGGCGGCGCCAAGCTGGCCACGGCCGGGAGTGACACCGAACCCGGCGCGCTCGGGCGGCTCGGGCCCGCCGTGCTGGTTCCGGACCGGTTCCGGAAGTCCGCCATGATCGTCTGCGCGGCCGGGGAGTTCGCGCTGATCGCCGTGCTGCTGTTCGCCGGCCATCCGGCCGCGCGCTGGCTGCCCGTGGCGTTCTTCTCCGTCTCGACGTACGTCCTGTGGGATCTGCACCGTCGCCGGCCGGACGTGGGGTGCGGGTGCTTCGGAGAAGTGAGCGCGGCCCCGGTGGGGTTGCGGTCGATCGGCCGGGTGGTGCTGCTCACGGCCATGGCGGTCGTCGTGGCGCTGGACGGCGTCACCGGCTTCGAGGCCCTGTCCAGCGCCCTTTCCACGGCTCTGTCCAGCCGCTCTTGGCAGACGGCGGCCTGGCTCGGCGGGGGTGTCGCCCTGCTGCTGCTCCTCTCGCCGGAGATCGAGGAGACCGTGGCGCGTCTGCGCTACCGAGCCCCCTGCGAGCAGCGCCCCCTTCCCGTCGAACGGGCCCTTTCCCGGCTCCGGGCGAGTACGGCATGGCGGTCGCATGCGTCGATGCTGGAGTCGGACGAGCCCGCCGACATGTGGCGGGAGCTGTGCTGGCGCTTCTTCGTCTTTCCCGCCCACGACGGCACGGACGTCGTCTTCGCGGTCTATCTGAGCGGCCGGAGGCCGCCCGTACGGGCCGCGATCGTCAATCCGGACGGGCGTCCGCTCATCACTCTGCAAAAATCTATGCCTGTATCGGTCTCACCCTAGACAGGCATAGATTCCCGCATCGAGCACACCGATGTTCAGCTCTCTACGGCTCTCTAGCTTCCCCTCTAGAAAGCCGTAGAGAGGTCAATGGGGATGGCCGGCTACAGCGGCTGGGCACGCAGGAACCTCCCGAAGTGGGGGACGGTGAAACCGATGACTCCGCGCTCCGCGCTGTAGATCAGGCCCTTCTTGATGAGGCTGTCCCGCGCCGGGGACAGGCTGGACGGCTTGCGGCCGAGCACGTCGGCGACCTCGGCGGTCGGCACCGGGTCGTCGCCGAGCTGGGCCATCGCGTGCATGTAGTCACGCTCGGCCGGGGTGGCTCGCTCGTATCGGCTGCCGAAGAATCCGACGGCCAACTCCTCCTCGGCCTCGGGCGCCGACACCTTGATGTCGTCCGCCGTGATGGGGCTCCGGGGAGCGAGATCCCAGGCGACCTTGCCGTACGCCTGGACGAAGTAGGGGTAACCGTCGGCCGCCTCGTAAAGGGCGTCGAGCGCCTCCGGCGTGAACTCGACGTCCTCCCGCTCGGCCGGGGCTATGAGCGCGAGGTCGGCGGCGTCCCGGTCGAGCCGGTCAATCCGGGCGTAGCGGAACAACCTCTCGGAATAGCTCTTGCTCGCCGAGAGGACACTGGGCAGGTGGGGCAGACCGGCGCCGACCACGATCAACGGGCCGCCGGACTGCGAGAGCTCATGGCACGCGGCGCACAGGGCCGAGATGTCCGGTGCCTGCACGTCCTGCATCTCGTCGATGAACAGGGCGATGCCCACGCCGAGGTCGGTCGCGACACCCGCGGCATCGACGAACAGCTCGGTCAGGTCGATCTCCAGGTCGCCCGAGTCGGCCCGGCCGCGCGACGCCGGGACGTCGATGCCGGGCGACCAGTGGGACGTGCCCTTCGCCGCCGCCGGGTCACGCATCGCGAACGCCTTCAGCACGCCGAGGAACTCCTCGATCCGCTCGGGAGCACGGTGGCGGGGGGCCAGCTCCCTTATCGCCATGTGCAGCGAGGCTGCGACCGGCCTGCGGATCGACTGGTCGGGCCGGGCCTCGATCTTCCCGGTGCCCCACAGCCGCTGCATGGCCATCGACTTGAAGGTGTTGAGCAGGACGGTCTTGCCGACGCCGCGAAGGCCGGTGAGAACCATGCTCCGCTCCGGACGGCCGCGGGCCACCCGCTCCAGCACGATCTCGAACTGCTGCAACTCGCGATCGCGCCCGGCGAGCTCCGGGGGTCGCTGACCCGCACCGGGGGCGTAGGGATTGCGCACGGGGTCCACGCTCTCGGACTTTATGACGGGATATAGCGGCCGTCGTAGATTTCCGTAGAAAGCGCTACGGCGTGTCGCTCGCGATCGAAGCGGGACACACCGGGCGGGGACCGGCGCGTCGGCCGGGGGCCGGGGAGACGGCACCGGCGTGGCCTCACCCGAGGGCCCGCTGGAGGGCTCACTGAAGCGCTCACCGGAGGGGGCGATCCCGGCGACCGGCGGGACATCGAGGGACACCTCAGCCGCGAACGCTGCCATGGCCCACCCCTCACCTGCCGAGACGGGGACCGAACCCCTGTTCGATCCGATGGCCAAGACTGTAGCGCGGCATCGAACACGTGCGCGAGCTTTTCGATGAAAAGCTTCAGCCTCGCGTCGCGCCAGACCCCGCCACACCACCAGTGTGATCATGCACAGGTTCACGGCCACGCTCTTCACCTGGCCCGACGCCGATCGTGATCATGCAATTGCCAGATCACCGAGCACGTACGTGCAGCTAAGGGCGACGTACGGGAATCCGTGCATGATCACGAGCGGGGTGGTGGGAGGCGGTGGCCGTACCCGGGAATCCGTGCATGATCACGGCGGTCCGGCGTGGGGTGATTACCGAGGGACGTACGCCAGGACCAGGGCCACGATGGCCGCGACGGCGATCAGGCCGAGATAGGCCAGCACCAGCCGGGTGTCCCGGAGGAGGCACTTGCTCCTGGTCAGGCCCGCCCGGCGAGCCCGCCAGTAGCCCACCAGGCCAAGGACCGCGAAGCCCAGCACCGCCCAGGGGCCGAGCAGCCAGGCGAGCAGCGCGACCGTGGTGTACACGCACAACTTCAACGGGTCGTACGGCTGAGCGGGCCCGCCCTCGGCGGCATCGCGCTCCGCGCCGGCACTGCCCTGCTCGGCCGCACGAGGCTCTTCAGCCGCACTGCGCTGCTCGGCGGCACGGCGCCGCTGGGCTGCGACGGCCTCCTCGTAGGCGATTCCTCTCGGCGGCTCCGGCGTCATGTGATCTCTACGAGCGGCAGCCGTACCCCGGCGTCGACGGAGGCGACGGCCGACAGGCGCTGCCGGGCGAGGGCGGGCCAGGCCTGCACGGCGCAGAAGGGCGCGCACTGGTCCTGGTCGGAACGGGTGCCGACGTGGACGCAGCACTGGATCAGCCGCTCTTCCAGCATGGTCGACATGTCCATGAACGGCTTGACCGTGATCCGGACCACTCGCTCGCCGAGCAGCCGGCGAAGCCGCCGCTTCCGGCCGGGCAGGGCCGAGGACGCGAGCGTCAGCAGGGTCGACAGGCCGAGGTCGCAGTTCTCGCAGATGTCCCGCCAGAGCTTGCCGATCTCCGGGTGAGACAGCGACGACTGCTCGGACAGAAGGCCGAGGAGCGATTCCTGCACGGCGAGGCGCAACTCGCGGGGGATCTCCGTGTCCGCGATCCGGTTGGCGACCAGGCCCAGGTTCTCCTTCAGTCGATCGTGCCCGATCAGGGCCGTGAGCGACCGCCACTGGTCGGCGTCGTCACGGATCATGTAGCCGACCGAGCAGCAGTGGGGATGCGAGCACGGCAGCGCGGTCAGGTCGCGCCAGCTGACGAGCCCGTCCGTCTGGGGGGCCAGCCGCTTGAGGACGCCGGTGTGCGTCAGCCGGTCCATCGGGTCGATCAGCCCCGAGCGTCCCGAGCCGAACTGCGGCTGGATCGAGACGCCGCCGACGTAGGGCGTGTCCAGCGCGAGCCGTACGACATCGCCGATCTCGCCGTCGTTCACGCCGAGGGCGCAGGTCATCACCAGCGTCGTGAAGATCTCCCGCTCCGACAGCCTCTGGATCGCCTGAGCTTTGAACCGCCGCAGGTCACCGCCCCGGTGGTGGCGGGACGCCTCCGCCGACACCCCGTCGTACTGCAGGTAGACCTCGACCCGCTCCCGATGCTCGGTGAGCAGGTCGAGCAGCGCGTCGTCCCTGGCCAGGAGGATGCCGTTGGTGTTGATCAGGATGCGGGTGACCGGCCGGGCCGCGAGCTCGGCCAGCAGCTCGGACAGGTCGGGGTGCAGCGTGGGCTCGCCGCCGCTCAGCATGAGGACGTCGAGGCGGCCGTTCTCGCGGGCGAGCCGCTGGTCCACGTTGGCCAGGATCTCCGCCACCGGCACGATGCCCCGCAGGTCCGGTGAGGACTCGGTGAAGCAGGTGGGGCAGCGCAGGTTGCAGGTCTCCGCGACGTCCTGGAGCAGGATGCACGTGTGCTGGGTCTGCATCTCGGGCAGGCCACGCAGGTACGCCATGGGCACCGGGTCGAAGTTTCCGGCGACATCCGGAATGTGGGCCTTCGTGGGCGCGGTCCACTCCTCCAAATAGGCGAGGATCTCGGGGTCCTCGTCGTAGAGGGTCCGGACCATGCCATGCGTACGGCAGGCGCGCTCCAGGTAGACGCGGTCGTTCCGGGCGGCGAGCCACCCGGACAGGCGTGGGACGTCCGCAAGCGGACGGCCGGGCTGCTCGTCGTGGCACCGCGGGCAGAACGCGTTGACGTAGCGGAGGATGCGATCCCCACGCAGTGGCATGCCGGTCACAGTGCCCCATCCGTATAGATGGCTGGGTTGATGCCCGTGCAGAAACCGACGGAGACGATGGACATGAGGGCCCATCCGATCATCAGACCCAGGCCGAGGCCCCTGCTCCACGGCTTGCGGAGCATGATCAGCACAGCCCCTCCGCCGAGCGCGGCCGCCGCGAGGATCAGCGCCCCGATTCCCACGATGAGGTTCTTGCCGCTTCCGACGCTGTCGGCCGCGCTCAGCGTCGCGATGAACCCCAGCAGGTTGACGACCACGAAGATGGCGATGCCCGCGAACGTCATTCCGACGACGATCCCTGTGGTGTTCCGCGGCGGGGGCGGAGGCGGCCCCCACCCCTGCGGCCCACCAGGCCCGAACTGCCCCGGAGGCCCGAACTGCCCCGGAGGCCCGAACTGCCCGGGAGGCCCGGACGGCCCCGAGGGCCCGGCCGGTGGCTGGGGTGCCGGTGGCTGGGGCTCGGGCGGCTGCCCGTTCGCCGGGGGCTCGGAGGGCTCGCTCTGGGACCCGTTGTGAGACTCGTTGTGAGACTCGTCGGGCGATCCGTTGGGCGGCTCGGGGGGTGTGCTCATGAGATCTCCTGGCGCGGAGCCGCCGGCGTCCAAGCCGATGGGGTGGCGCTCTCTTCCTCGTGATGGATCCGGCTGTCTGGGCTTTCCGGGGATCTGCCCAGCAACCGGTCGTAGAACCCGTGGCGGTAGCCGTACCGCAGCCTGATGGCGACGAGCACGAGACCGGGGATGATGAACCACTGCGGGCGGGTGAGGTCCAGCCAGACCGTCTCGTTGGCCCGGGTGAACTCGACGGCGAACCGGAACACCGCATAGGCCGCCACGTAAAGCGTGAACAACTCGCCAGGCCGGCTGACACGGCCTCGTGCCCACAGCAGCGCCCCGAAGGCGGCGAGCTGGAAGGCGATTTCGTAGAGGAACGAGGGATGCATGGCCTGACCGGCCAGGCATCCGGGGCATTCCGGCACCGACGCGGGCGCGTGAATCCCCCACGGCAGACTCGTAGGACGGCCCGGGGCCTCGGTCAGGAAACAGCCGATCCTGCCGACCGCCATGCCGAGGGCCACGGCAGGCGCGAACAGGTCGCCGGTCTTCTCTCGATATCCGATGAGCCGCTTGGCGATCAGCACACCCGCGTACGCGCCCGTCAGACCCCCGAGGATGCTCCGGGAGCCGAACATCCACGCCTCCAGGAGGCTCGGGTTCAACGAGGGATCGAGATGCTCGGCCCAGCCGGACAGGCGCATCCCGATGGCGCCCCCCACCAGCGCGCCGGTCACCGCGACGAGCGACTCCTCCCGCAGCGCGCCTCTGCGCCGGGCCTCCAGGACGAAGACCACGCTCGCGAGGATCACCCCGAGACCCACGAAGAAGCCGTGGGTCGGCACCGCCAGCCCACCGATGCGCAGCTCGGGAATCACGATCGACACCATAGTCGCGTCCCCCGACGATTTCCGATCCCCACCTTGTACGGCTTTCGCTCCCGGAATTCGGCTGATCCGCACCGTCACGCCCCCGGGGCTGCCGAAGAGCGTCAGGGAGAGAGCCGCCACGCGGTGACCGGCCACAGCGCGACCGTCGATCGAGGGGCTGCCGGGCTCGGGCGATTTCGCCTTCGCGTATACAGGCCGCCAACCGGGCGGAAAGCACCGTCACATTTGCGTGACGCGGGTACTCTGCGCGTATGGCTTCCAGATGGAACCCCAGGTCAGCGGTGGTATCGGTGGCTCTGCTGAGCCTGACGGCCTGCGGCGGAGCGAACGACGCCGCATCGTCCCCGGGGGCGCCGCCCGCCACTCCGTCCGCGTTTCCGGTGGACGCGTCAGCGGCATCCCCCGGGGCGCCGGTGTCGTCGCCGGGTTCATCTGTCTCGCCGTCCGCCGCACCGCCCGTGGCCAGCACTCCCACTCCGCCCGCGCCTACTCCCTCCGGGCCGCCGAAGTTCACGGCCACGATCGGCAGGCTCTCGCGGGGCGAGGCGCCGTACTCGTGGCGTCCGGGCTGCCCGGTGCCGCTGAGCGGGCTGCGGAAGATCACAATGACCTACTGGGGTTTCGACGACAAGGCGCACACCGGCGAGTTGGCGGTGAACGCGGCCGTCGCCGAGGATGTCGTGTCGGTGTTCAAGAAGCTCTACGACTTCCGCTTCCCCATTCGCCGCATGGAGCTGGTCGACGCCTACAAGGGCAGCGACAACGACTCCATCGACGCGGACAACACGTCGGCTTTCAACTGCCGGAACGCCACTGGGTCGAGCAGTTGGTCGGAGCACGCGTACGGCCGGGCCGTCGACATCAATCCGCGGGAGAATCCGTACGTCTACGCGGACGGGTCCAACGCTCACAGGAACGCCGACGCCTTCGTCGAGCGCCCGCTCAAGAAGCCGGGCGTGATCAACGAGGGCGATCGAGTAGTGCGAGCCTTCGAGGACATCGGCTGGGGCTGGGGCGGCCTGTGGTCGGGCGCGAAGGACTACCAGCACTTCTCGGCGTCCGGACGCTGATCCTGCCGCGCACGAACCCGAGGGTCCGCACAAGCACGAACCTCCGAGGAGCCGCACAAGACGGCCGGGACCGGGACCGGCCTTTGATCAGAATGAGCGCGGCTCCCCTGGCGAGCGAGGGATTGCGCTACGTCGCGCGCAGTCGTGGGCCTGCGCGCGACGCGCAGAGCGGGGGGAGTGGACGAAGCCGCCTGCGGTCCGGCTCGTGCCGTCCCACGCACAGCGCCTTAGGAAGTGTCTGATACAGGCTGCCCGCCGCGAGCACGGATCCAGACGGATGCGTCGCAAGCGGAGGAGCAGGTCGGAGTTGGAGCCTCCGGCCGACGAACCCGGGCCCCGCGGAAATTCCGAGCGTGCGAGGAATTTCGTGGGTGGGGCGACAACGCGGCGAGGCGCCATCTGGACCGCGCGCAGCGGGGCATGACTTCTCAGAACACGACCTAACGCCAGTCGCGCGGCTTCGCGTGTCGACCGCGGTGCGGTGCTGCCTTTGCCTTATGACGCGTGGGAGCGGGATAGGCCCAGGCGTCCGCGGCCGAGTCGTCCGACTGGTGACCGCGGACGGACGGCATGCCGGCCGGCATGAGGCCCGACATGCCCGCCGGCATGCCGGCGGGCTGTCCCGTCCCCTTCTGGCCGGTGGCGGCGTTGTCCTCGTTGCCCCTGAGACCCGAGATGGCGTTGCCCCCGTTGCCCCCGTTGCCCTCGTTGTCCCCGTTGCCCTTCAGGCCCGAGGCGGCGTTGTCCCCGTTGAGGGAGACGTCCTGAGGCGACGATCCGCCGTCCTCCGTCATCGGCCCCGCCTTGGTGCCCTTCGCCTTCAGGATGTCCATCGCCTTGGTTGCGATCAGGTCCGGGTCGTCCGGGTGCTTCATCGCTTCCGACGCGAGCTGCTTGCCTGTGGTGGTCGCGGTGCCGTTCCCGGGCTGCGGGATCTGGTCAACGGGCGTGGCCGCCGGTCCGGAGAGGAGCGCGGCGGCGAGTACTGCGGTACATATAGGCATGAGATTCCCCCGAAGTGGTGGAGTTGACAGGAAAGACGGTAAGCGCCACACACCGGACGATGACGGCCCGAATGATCAGTGTCCGGTCAAAGATGGGCCATAACGCCACGGGCTTCTTCGGCGTTTGAAATGCCGTCGTGCGCGTTCAGCCGGGTGAGCCCGGTAAGCCCGGTGAGCTTGCTGAGCCGGGTGAGCCGGGAGCGACGTGGACCCTGGACGGGGCGGTAGGCGTCATCGAGACGCCTTCGGCGCTTCCCCGCGCCCTGAGCAATGGCGTGGACGGCGCGCTGATCAAGTCGGTTGAGAGCGCCTGGCCGACGCCGGGGTGTTCCGTCTCGCTCTCAACGTGGTGGCCACTCGAACTCGCGCCGGAACGCGAGCGAATCCCGGCCCGGAAAAGAACAACGCCCGCTTCTCAACCGAACGAAGCGGGCGTATCTGTCCTTGCTATGACATCTCGTGATTCAGCCGTGTTATCGCGCGATCTCATGTCGACTTCTGAGATTGCTGGGATAGGAGGGGAATGACGAGCGAGGGGTCACACGTTAACGGGCCTACGGGTCCGGCCTCCGGAGGATCGCTTACCACTTGATAACGATCGGCCATCGGCCGCATCACGTCGCCCGGCCTCTCCCCGTACGGCAGGCCACTGCGTCCCGTACGCCACTGGAGGCCGGGCGGTCGGAGAATCGGCCTGGCCAGGCCGCATACGGAAGGATTGGAGCCATGGCGGCGAAGGACGGGGACGGCTGGGCGCTGTGCGACCGCGGGCACCAGCACTGGGGGCTCCACGGCGCGGCAGGCCTGCTCGCGGTCCATCACACGCTCGACGGCATGCCGTACGTCCTGCTGCAGAAGCGGTCCTGGTGGAGCCATCACGGGGGGACATGGGGGCTGCCGGGGGGCGCCCGTGACAGCCACGAGGACGCCGTCGCCGGCGCGCTGCGTGAGGCGATGGAAGAGGCGGCGCTGACCGCCGACCTCCTCCGGGTGCAGGGGGTCTACATCGACGACCATGGTGGCTGGTCCTTCCACACCGTGATCGCCGAGGCGGAGGGCCTGCTCGACGCCGCCCCGGCCAACGGGGAGAGCACGGACATGCGCTGGGTCGCGGCCGACGAGGTGACGTCGAAGAAGCTGCATCCGGGGTTCGCCGACTCCTGGCCGAAGATCCGGCTCGCGCTCAGCCCCCTGATCGTCGTCCTCGACGTGGCCAACATCATCGGCGCGCGGGCCGAGCACGGCTGGTGGAAGGACCGGGCGGGGGCCGCCAACCGGCTGCTCAATGAGCTCCTGCCGCTCGCGTCGGACGGCCTGGGCGTGGCCCCCGATGGCCTGCCGGAGCTGACACGGTGGTTTCCCCGGATCGTCGCGGTGCTGGAGGGCGCCGCCGCCCGGGGCGCCGACGAGGGGCCCTCGCGGCCCGGCATCATGGCCGTGGTCGCACCGGGCAGCGGTGACGACGCGATCGTGGAAGCCGTCCGCGACACCAGACCCTGGGAGAAGGTGCTCGTGATCACGGCTGACCGTGAGCTCCGTGAGCGCGTGACCGCCCTGGGAGCTCTGGTCACCGGCCCCCGCTGGCTGCTCAACCAGCTCTGATGCGGCGCGCGCCGGGAAGCCCCTGTCCCGGTCGTCGATCGTTGGGTAGTGTGCGGGGCATGACATGGCGACATTGATGCTCACCTGAGTCACGACTCGCGGCCCGGCTCTACGCCTACGCGTTCCTCGAAGACTTCGTGCTGCTGTATCCCGTATACGCGGTGCTGTTCGCGGAGACCGGGCTGTCTCCCGGCGAGATCTCGTCCCTGTTCGTGATCTGGTCGATCACCGGGATCGTGCTGGAGGTTCCATCCGGCCTGTGGGCCGATGTCGTCTCCCGTCGGTGGCTGCTCGCCGTCGCCCCGCTTGTCACGGGTGCGGGATACGCCTTGTGGACTTTCGTCCCGTCCTATCCCGCTTTCGCGGCCGGCTTCGTGCTGTGGGGCGCGGGAAGCGCGCTGCGGTCCGGCACACTCCAGGCGCTGGTCTACGAGGAGCTCGCCCGGGTCGGGGCGGCGGACGGCTACGCCCGGCTCATCGGCCGTTCAGGAGCGGTCGGCACGACGGCGGTGATGGCCGCCACCGGCGTGGCCGCGCCGGTGCTCGCCGCCGGCGGATACACGGCGGCAGGGGTCGCGAGCGTTCTGGTGACTCTGCTGGGATCGGCCGTCGGGTGGTCGCTGCCCGAGACCAGAACCCGCCCAGAGGAGCACGCGGAGGACACCTCCTATCTCGGGGTGCTTCGCGACGGTCTCCGTGAGGTACGGCAGGCGCCCCTGGTCCGCCGTTCCGTCCTGCTGATCTCGGTCATCTCGGTGGCGGATGCGCTGGAGGAGTACCTCCCGCTGCTCGCGAAGGCGACCGGGGTGACGACCCCCACGGTGCCGTTGCTCGAATTGCTGGTCACGGCGGGCGTCACGCTGGGCGGGTGGTTCGCGGGCCGCGGGTCACACGCGGTCGCTCCCGCTCTGGCCGTCGCCGCCGTGTGTCTCGCGGCCGGGGCGTCGAGCGGGCGGCCCGCCGGGTTCGTCCTCGTCGCCGTCGCGTACGGAATCTTCCGATGGGCCGTCGCCACCACGGAGGCCCGGTTGCAGGAACAGATCGCTGACAGATCCCGGGCGACCGTCACCTCGATGGCCGGCCTCGGAGTGGAGGTCGTGGCGATACTCGTCTTCGCCGGTTACGCCGTCGGATCGCTCTGGGCCGGACCATGGTTGATCTTCACCGTGGCGGCTCTGCCGTACCTGCTGATCGCCTTCGCGCTGAGGCGGCGAGGCCGAGGGCGCTGAGGCGCCAAAGGCGCATCCGGGACTAGGTCGACTAGCGCGGCGGGCCGGGTGAGGGCCGCTGTTGCTGGGTGCCCGCTCGCCGTACGGGCAGGTGGTAGGTCTCGCCGCGGGTGATGTAGTGCACGAGGTGCGACAGCCCCGCCCGGCTGACATGGCGCCGGAAGTCCTCGAGCCCGGAGCTGAACGCCTCGTAGTCGTCGTAGTGCACCGGGATGGCGGAATCCGGCTTGATCAGGTTGAGCCACTCGGCGCCCTGCATGCCGTCCATGGTCACGAGGATCCCGAAGATCTTGGTGCCGCCGAGGTGGACGACGCCCACGTCGATGTCGGGGAAGCGCTCCGGGATCTCGGACAGGCACGGATCCATGATCGTGTCTCCGCTGATGTGCATGCGGAGGTTGATCTGGCCGCTCTCGCCGAACTCCAGGACGCTGCCCATGACCGGTGGAAGCAGCATCTGCGCCGGGCCCGGCGCGTGCCGCGCCGGCGTGGCGATGATCGTCAGCGTGCGATCGCCGTGACGCAGATGATGATCGTCCCAGGTCTCCAGGCCGAGGGCGTTGTGGAACCCCTGATGCCTGAGCCGCTGGGCGGCGTGGGGCGTGGTGATGATCGGCACGCCCTTGTCCAGGCCGCGCCGGGCGATCCGGTCCCAGTGGTCGCCGTGTATGTGCGACAGGACCACGGCGTCCACCGGAGGCAACTCGCTGACGTCCATCGCGGGATCGGTGCGGCGCCGGGTGGTGATGCCCCAGCCCAGGTACGCCCGCTGGCCGCGATGGAGGAAGTTCGGATCGGTCAGCAGGGTGAAGCCGTGAGACCTGATGATCATGGTGGCGTTTCCGACGAAGAACACGGTCGCGTCTGCTTGATCGCGCATGGCGTCCCCCTCCCCTTACCATCAGGCTACGCATAAACGGACAAATCCCCCATCAGTGGGGGGTGGCCGTCCACCAACGCCCCCCGCCGGATTTCCGTTCCGGGGTAAACCCGGCCCGGCACGAAGGCGGCTCATCTGGGAGAAAGCAGATCGTCTCCCGCCCGGCTCCGGATCCGTTCATGTGCCGGGCCACGCGAAGCGGTGGGTGTGGATCCCGAAGTACGTGAACGCCTCGGCGCGGGTGACCCCCGGGACCCGCCTGAGGTGGTCGTTGAGCACGGCGAGGAGCTCGGCGGGCTCCTTGCACACCACCTCCACGAACATGTCGAACGAGCCGGAGGTCAGCACCACGTAGATGACGCCGGGCAGCTCGCTGATCCGGTCCGCCGCGGTGTGCACGTCGTCGTGGACGCGCACACCGATCAGGGCCATGACCGGCAGGCCCAGCGCCATCGGGTCGGTCACCCCGACGATCTGCACGACGCCCTCGTCCCTCAGCCGTTGCACGCGCTGCCGTACGGCGGGCGCGGAGAGCCCGGTCGCCTCGGCCAGGGCGGTGTAGGAGATCCGGCCGTCCTGCTGCAGCTCGCGGAGCACGATCCGATCGATCTCGTCGAGGTTCATCGGCCGACCACGCTCCGCGCCACCGTACGGCTCATCCGACGAGGTCCGACACGGCCGCCGCGAAGACCTCGTGGTGGCGGTCCACGTCGGCCGCGCTGGTGGCGGGGCACATCAGCGCCATGTTGTGGAACGGCGTCAGCAGCACGCCCCGGTTGGCCAGATAGACGTGCAGGTAGTCGTCCAGGTCGGGGTCGCCCGCCGCGTTCGACTCCCCGCCGTCGCGCGGCGCCGGGTTCGTGAAGCGATACTCCGCCCGCGCCCCGAGCTGGGTGACCGACCACGGCAGCGCGCGGGAGTCGATGACGGCCTGGACGCCCTTGGTGAAGCGGGTCGCCAGCTCGGTCATGCCGGCGAAGGCGTCATCGGTCAGCACATGCTCCAGGGTGGCCCGCATGGCGGCGACGGAGAGCGCGTTGCCGGCGAGCGTGCCGCCGACGCCGCCCATGTCGATCAGGTCGAGGCCGCTCATGCCTTCGATCCGGGCCGCCACCTCGGCGGACAGGCCGTACCCGCCGCTGGGGATGCCCCCGCCGACGGCCTTGCCGATCGTGACGATGTCGGGCTCCAGCCCCCACGCCCCCGTGCAGCCGCCCGGGCCGGCGGAGAACGTGTGGGTCTCGTCGTTGATCAGCAGTGTGCCGTGCCGCCTGGTCAGCTCGCGCACCCCGTCGAGGTAACCGGGCTCGGGCAGCACGATGCCGATGTTGGTGAGGGCGGGCTCCATGAGCACGGCCGCGATGTCGCCGTAGGCCAGCTCGCGCTCAAGGGACGGCAGGTCGTTGAACTCCACGACGCGCGAGGTCACGGTCGGGTCGACGGGAGCGCCGACGTTGCCCTCGCGGGAGACCTGCTCGCCGTCCGGGCCGACCACGAGAAGGACCTCGTCGACGCTGCCGTGGTAGCAGTAGCTGTTGACGAGGATCTTGGGCCGCCCGGTGATCGCCCGGGCCAGGCGGATGGCCCACCGGTTGGCGTCGGTCGCGGTGAGCGAGAAGCTCCAGTACGGCAGGCCGAAGCGGCGGCCGAGCTCGGCGCCGACCCAGGTCGCGTCCTCGGTCGGCATCATCACCGTCGCGCCGCCGAGGCGGGCGAACCGCTCGGCGACCGCGTCCACGGTGGCCTGCGGGGAGTGCCCCGCCATGGCGCCGGTGTCGCCCAGGCAGAGGTCGACGTACTCGTGGCCGTCCACGTCGGTGACCCGCGCGCCGCGCGCCTCGGCGAGGTAGAGCGGGAAGCCGGCGGCGGTCTTGTTCATCCAGGTCATCGGCACGCCGCCGAACAGGTGGGCCCGCGCCTGCTCGTAGGCGGCGGCCGAGCGCGGGTTGCGCTCCCGGAACGTGCGGCGTTCGCGGTCGAGGAGGCCGGCGAGATGGGTACGGTCGATCACGTTCACTGCCTCAGAAAAGATCGCACAAATCCGTCTTTATGACGAAATCTGAAGTCAACGTACACCACCGCGTTCGATCCTTCACCCCGGGCGTCAGCGATCGGAGGGTGCGTGGGTGTGGGTGGTGGTGCTGGGCGGGGGTCAGGGCGCGACGGCGACCTGCGTGCGGTGGTGCCTGGGGGCCTCGATCTCGTCGATCAGCGCCACCTGAGGGTGGAATACGAACTCACCCTGCTCGGCAGTTCACTGCTGGAGCCGATGGCCGCCTGCTTCGCGATTAGCCGGCCTGCGAGGTGTGGTGGTCGAGGACGCGGGCAAGCAAGCCGACCAGTTGCCGGCGTTCGGCCGCTGACAGCGGGGCGAGCAGTTCGTCCTGCACCTCGGACAGCACGGTCTCGAGTCGCTCGAGCCGTCGCCGGCCCGCGGGAGTGATGGTGATGACGTTGCGGCGGCGGTCGTCCGGATCAGGCTCCCGGACGACCAGGTGCTGATCGACGAGCTCGTTCACCATCGCCACGGTGTCGCTGCGGTCGATCCCCGTGCGCTGGCTGAGGGCCGCCTGGCTCGCCGGGCCGTACTCATCGAGCGCGGCGAGGATCGCGAAGTGGTAGCCACGGGCGTCAACGGAGCCCAACCCCTCGGCCACCAGCCGATGCGCGTGCAGTGAGGTCTTGTTGATCAGCCAGCTGGCCTTCGCGCGCAGGCGGGTGGCCCCTATCTCCATGGGGGAAAGTCTAGCAATCCATTGGCATGGCCAATGATTTCGATATACCGTTGGTCGAGCCAACGTTGGCTCGGCCAATCAATTTCGAGGATGGACATGACCACAACAGTCGGCTCCGCCCGGCTCTCCTCCGACCACGCCGCTCCCGACCCCCGGCGTTGGTGGGCGCTCACCGCGGTCGCGACGGCCCAGTTGATGATCGGCATCGATCTGACGATCGTGAACATCGCGCTGCCGTCCATGCAGAGATCACTGGACCTGTCGGACCCCGACCGTCAATGGGTGATCACGCTCTTCGCTCTCGGCTACGGCGGCCTGCTGCTCCTGGGCGGCCGCCTGTCGGACCTCATCGGCCGCAGGCGCAGCATGATGATCGGGCTGACCGGGTTCGCCCTGGCCTCCGCGCTCGGCGGTGCGGCGGTCACCCCGGCGATGCTGCTCACTTCCCGGGCCCTTCAGGGCGTCTTCGGGGCGCTGCTCACGCCGTCCGTGCTGGCGACCCTCGCCGCCACCTTCCCCACACCCGCCGAGCGCGGGAAGGCGTTCGGGATCTACGGCACCGTCATGGGCAGCTCGTCCGGTCTGGGCGTCGTGCTCGGCGGGCTCCTCACCGACTACCTCGACTGGCGCTGGTGCATGTACGTGAACCTGCCCATCGCGGTCGCCGCCGGAGCCGGAGTGCTCTACGCCGTCCGTCCCGCGCCCCGCGCGACCGGGGTGCGGGTCGACTTCGCCGGGGCGCTGCTCGCGACCATCGGCCTGATGGCCCTGGTCTTCGGCTTCGCCCGGGCCGAGCTCGACGGCTGGGGCGCGGCGATCACCGTCGGGCCGCTGGCCGTCGGCGTCCTGGCAGTGGTCGTCTTCGTGTGGGTGCAGAGCCGGGTCGCCGGGCCGCTGCTGCCACTGCGCGTGGTCCTCGACCGGCGCCGGGGCGGGTCCTATCTCGCGGTGCTGAGCCTGGCGGTGGGCATGTTCGCCGCGCTGTTCTTCCTCACCTTCTATCTGCAGAACGTGCTCGGCTATTCGCCGGTCCGGTCCGGCCTGGCCTTCCTGTCCCTCACCGCCGGGCTCATGGTGGGCGTGCGGGCGGTGAGCCCGCTCCTGATGCGCGCGCCGGTGCGGTCGCTGCTCGTCCCCGGACTGCTGACGATCGCGGCCGGGCTCGCGCTGCTCGGTCTCGTACGGACCGACAGCGGCTACTGGCCGCATGTGTTCCCCGTGTTCTTGCTGATAGGACTCGGCAGCGGATGGGTGCTGGTCACCGCCAACAGCACCGCGACCCTCGGCGCCGGGGCCGACACCGCCGTGGCCGGCGCCATGGTCATGACCTCGCAGCAGATCGGCGCGTCTCTCGGCACCGCGCTGCTCAGCACGATCGCCGGGACCGCCGCCGCCGCGTACCTCCGCACGCATCCCGCATCAGCCCCCCAGGCGGCCGTCCACGGCTTCAACGTGGCGAGCCTCGGCGCGGCCGGGTTCCTCTGCCTGGCCGCGCTCGCGGTCTTCCTCGTCACCGGCCGGGACAACTCTCAGCGTTAGGTCGTGGCGGCGATGCGGGTTCCAGGCACCGCCCCACGACGCGGGGTCCAGGCACCGCAGCGACGCGGTGTTACGCCAGCAGCCACAGGGCCAGGCCGATGATCACAGCCCAGCAGACGATCCCCGTCGCGGTGATGCCCATCAGGCCGCGGAGCCGATAGCGCCTGCCCGGCCGGCCGTACGAGAGAAAACCGTCGAAGGCGGGCGAGTCTGACTGCTGAGCGGTCTGTCGCAGGATCACGGTCGCTCCAGTGCGGTTCAGATGGAGACCTCTTCGGCGTCGTCGGCTACCCAGAAAGGACCATCCATGTCATCACGCGGCGATAAGAACTGTACGAGTGTGAGGGTCCGGGTCACCACCCGAGGCCGTCCGCTCCGCTCGCCGGTTCGCCGGGAATCTTCTCATCGCATCACCGATGAGTTTCCGCTGGGGCGGACGTTTCATGTGTTGAAACCTCGGTGACCCCCACCGATCAGCCAAGGAGACCGCATCGTGGACTGGACGCTTGAACTCGTGGTCGTGCCCGTTTCGGACGTGGACCGCGCGAAGACCTTCTACATCGACAACGCCGGATTCAACCTGGACGTCGACCACAGCGCCGGGGACGACTTCCGGGTGGTCCAGCTGACGCCGCCCGGCTCGGACTGCTCGATCTCCCTCATGCGCAATATCGCGGCGCCGGGCTCGCTGCAGGGTCTGCACCTGGTCGTCTCCGACATCGACGCCGCGCGCGCCGAGCTCCTCGGACGGGAGGTCGCCGCAAGCGACGTCTTCCACTTCGGGCCGAACGGCCAGACGCCGGGACCCGACCCGCAGCGCGCGAGCTACAACTCGTTCTTCTCCTTCAGCGACCCGGACGGCAACGGCTGGCTGGTTCAGGAGGTCAAGCGCGACGGATCGTCCGCGTGATCATGGACTCGACGCGAGAAAGCGCCACGCACATGCCGACCGATGAGATCGACGCCGCTCTGTCCGGCGACGAGTCCGCCTTCGCCCAGCTCACCGAGCGCCACCGGCGCGAGCTGCACGTCCACTGCTATCGGATGCTCGCCTCGTTCGACGAGGCCGAGGACGCCGTGCAGGAGACGCTCCTGCGGGCCTGGCGGAGCCGCGACAGCTTCGACGGCAGCTCGCTGTTCCGCGCGTGGCTCTACCGGATCGCCACGAACGTCTGTCTCGACATGCTCCGGCGCACTTCACGTCATCTGACGATGATGCACTCCTTCGCCGAGGTGACGTGGCTCCAGCCGTACCCCGACCGCCTGCTGGACGAGGTCGCGCCCAGCGACGAGCAGCCGGACGCGGTCGCGGTGGCGCGGGAGACGATCGAGCTGGCGTTCGTGGCCGCCATGCAGGTGCTACCGCCGAGGCAACGGGCGGCCTTCATCGCCCGTGACGTGCTCGGCTGGGCGGCCAGTGAAACGGCGGCCGCCCTGGACACGAGCGTCGCCGCGGCCAACAGCGCCCTCCAGCGCGCCCGCGCCACCATGCAGAATCATCTGCCGGCGCGCCGCGCCGAATGGCCCGCGCGCGAGCTGAACGAGGAGGAGCGCACCCTGCTCGGGCGGTTCATCGACGCGCACGAACGGTGTGACGCCGCGGCGGCCGTCGCCATCGCGGCGCAGGACCTCCGCATCACGATGCCGCCTTACCCCATGTGCTTCGAGGGGCTGGCGATGATCGCCCCGCTGCTCGAACGCGCGCTGGGAGAGGACAGGGAGGGCGACTGGCGCCTCCTGCCGACGCAGGCCAACCGGATGCCCACCGCCGCGAGCTACCTGCGCCGGCCCGGCGACTCCGAGTTCCGCGCGTTCAAGTTCGACGTCCTGCGTATCGAGAACGGCGCGATCGCCGAGATCACCACGTTCGGCCCCGAGCTGTTCCCGGCGTTCGGCCTCCCGCCGACGCTCTGAGGAGCTCCCCGTACGGCAGGGGCGCTGCCGTACGGCACAGGCGCTGCCGAGCTGGGCGGCCTTCCGGCTCCAACGGAGCAGGCGCAGCCACCCGGCTCGGCATCCGTGCGCGGGGATCCACCGGCCGGGCTTGACGATCCCGCCGGAAGGATGATGGGATCCCACGTCAGCGTCGCGGTGCACCCGGCAGAGAGACCGCCGTGGGCATGGAGGCGCCGAATCATGGGACGACCATGGAAACATCCAACGAGCCGAGCGGCCGCCTCGCGGCGTTCGGCAACCAGCTGATCGAAGTCCACCTCTGGCTCCGCGAGGAGCTCGCCCGGCTCCGTGAGGACGTCGACGCCTACCTCGACGGCGGCGGCGAGCGGCCCCGGGACCTGCGGGCGCACTGCCTGACCTTCTGCTCGGCGCTCGATCGGCATCACACCGGCGAAGACGGCGGGGCCTTTCCCGTCCTGGCGGAGCGATTCCCCGAGTTGCGGCCCGTGCTGGAGGAGCTGACACGCGACCACCACATGGTGGCCGACATCCTGCGCCAGCTGGAACACCTACTCGGCGATCTGGAGCCCGGCGCGGCCGAGGCGCGACGCGTACGAGCCGAGCTGGACGGCCTGGCCGCCCTGCTGGAGTCGCATTTCGTCTACGAAGAGAAACGGATCGTCTCCGCCCTCAACTCGCTGGCCATGCCGGACTGGGACGGGTCGAAGCCCGGCTTCCTGCTCACCGGCTATGGGCATCGCCGCCCCGGAGGTCCGGTCGACATCGGTTGAACGGCCCCATCCCGATAGTCCAAATCCCCATTTCCCGCCCTAGCCTGGGCATATAGGGGGTCGAGGGGAGGCCCGGGGGTGATGAAGACAGAGATCGACTACGAGGAGATGTTCAACGCCGGCGTGGTCCCGACGCTGCTGCTGACGCCGGACTTCACCATGGTCGCGGCCAACGACGCCTATCTGGACGTGACCCAGCGGACTCGGGCGGAGCTGATCGGCCATTGCATCTTCGCCGTCTTCCCCGACAACCCCGACACGGCCGACGATCCCGACGCGCAGGGGATCAAGGTTCTGCGGGATTCGCTGGAACGTGTGCTCGCCACCGGCAAACGGGACACCATGGCGCTGCAAAGGTACGACGTCGAGCCGCCGGGGATGCCCGGCGTGTTCGAGGAACGGCACTGGAGCACGGTCAACACCCCCGTCCTCGGCCCGGACGGAAAGGTAAAGCTGATCATTCACAGCACCGAGGAGGTCACCGACTTCCTCCAGCAGCTGAGGTGGTCGAGCCGGCGAGGCGTCACCGGCGCACGGGCGAAGCTCAAGGCGATGGAGAACCACCTCTACGCCCGCAACCGGGAGCTTCAGGACCTCAACGAACGGCTCAAGCAGACCCACAGGGAACAAACCCAGACCACATCGGCGCTGCGGGACTCCATCAGGCGGCAGCGGCAGTTCGTCGTCGACGCGTCCCACGACCTGCGCAACCCGATCACCGGGC
Organism: Planotetraspora sp. GP83; assembly: GCF_041262585.1. NCBI lineage: Bacteria > Bacillati > Actinomycetota > Actinomycetes > Streptosporangiales > Streptosporangiaceae > Planotetraspora > Planotetraspora sp. GP83. The sequence continues at coordinate 116,044 of NZ_JBGCBZ010000009.1, forward strand.
TCCTGACCGAACTCGAGGTCGCACTTTCCGAACCCCACATCGACATGCAGCAGATCCTGCGCAGACTGCTCCGGAACGCCGAGCGACTCAACGACATCGTGGCCGATCTCCTCGCCCTGGCCCGCCTGGACACCACGGCGCCCGCCGCCACGGAACTGGTCGACCTGTCCCAGCTCGTCCTGGACGAACTCGAACGCCGCACCGTCAACGCCGCCGTCCACACGCGACTCGATCAGCAGGTGAAGGTGTACGCCTCGCGGATCCCCCTGGCCCGGCTCCTGGCGAACCTCCTGGCCAATGCCGAACGGCACACCACGACGAAGATCGAGATCATGGTCACCGCCGACCCACCGGAGGCGGTCCTCGAGGTGATCGACGACGGACCCGGTGTCGCGTCGGCCGACCGCGAAAGAATCTTCGAACGCCTCTACCGGCTCGACGACGCCCGCCTCCAGGACCCCGGCGGCTCCGGGCTCGGCCTGTCGATCGCCCGCGAGATCGCCCAGGCCTACGGCGGCTGCCTGTACGCCGCCGATCACCCCACCGGCGCCCGCTTCGTCCTCCGCCTCCCCCTCGCCGCCTAGGGCCGCGGGGGCCGTCGCTAACTCCGGTGCAGGCCGAAGCCGACGTGTTCGGGATCGCAGATGACACTGCCGGGAAGCCGCCGCTGGATCTCGTGCGCGGTCTGCGTCTCGCCGCCGCCGAAGGGGCCGTTGATCCACAAGAGCATGCAGAAGACCCTACGGTGCTCGTTACGGGATCGAGGCAAGCGTGCGCCGACCTGTCTATCCCTCCGCGTCTTGGGGGTACCAGCGGAGTTCGACGGTGTTGCCGTCAGGGTCCCGCACGTAGATGGAGGTCGCCGTGCCACGGGCGCCGAACCGGTCCACGGGCCCTTCAATGACGGTGAAGACGCCCGAGTCGATTACCTCGTGCCAGTCCAGCGGTTCCACGACCAGGCAGATATGGTCGACGTTCGACTCACCCCGGGGGCCGCGGACCAGGTCGATGATGGTCTCCGGAGTGACCCTCACCGAGGGAAACGGGGCATCGCCGGCCCGCCACTTGGCGACGCGTACCGGCTCCAGACCGAGAAGCCCGCAGTAGAACTCCAGTGCGCGCTCGACGTCCCGGACGTTGAGCACCAGGTGATCGAAGGCTTTGACCCGCATGATGGTCACCTCGACTCCAGGTGGTAGGCCTGACGCAGCCAGCCGGCGAACAGGGCCTGGTCGATGTCGCGACGCCCCACCAATCGAACGAGGACTGGTCTGGCTGGAAACCAATACGACTGCACGTGTGCGGGAGTTCGTCCGCGCCGCGACGGACGCCAACCGCCGGACGGCCTCGGCCGCGCCGAGTGAGCGTCGACGGTCACGGGACGGGGCAACCTCGTGGGGCGTCGTAATGGCGGCCACGGCCGCGATTCGCCAGCCCTTATGGTCAGGTGACGTCGACGAAGCGGAACGGAGAGAGCACCGACGGAAAGGCGACCAGTCTGGTGCGCCAGTAGCCGTCGTACGCGGGGACGAACGCCTTGGCGTACCGGCCGGTCGTGGTTGACCTCACGTAGGCGACCAGCTTCCAGGACGAGGCGCGCTTCTTCTTGAAGTACACGGCGATTTTGGTCTTGGCGAGCGGCTTCGTGCCGTACTTGGCGGTTCCGGTGAGCGTGATGCGGCCGCCCTTGGCGACCTCGGCGGGGCTTGCCGTCAAGGTCAGGGTGCGCCCGACGACCGGGAAGCTGTACCGGAAGACGACGGGCTTGGCGTCGCTGTCCTGACGGGAGACGAGCGCGCGGATTTCCCAGGTGCCACCCGGGTCGCTGCTCTTGACCGTGAACTTCCCGGTGAAGGGGACCGTCGCCGGGGGGAGGCCCTCTATCGGCGCGCCCGGGACGCGCTCCCATTCGACCTCGGCCAGCCGTGTCCCCTTGCCCGGTACGGCGATGACGATGTCGAACTCGTCGACCGGCTTGGTCCCGGTAGTGGGGTCGCCCCACGCGGTCACCAGCGATCCCCAGAAGGTGACCTCGCTCTCACCGTCGGCCGGGACGGCCGCGTCGGCCACGTGGAAGTGCTTCACCCCCTCGTCAGCCGCCCGGGTGGCACCCGCGGGGATCACAACGAACCCGACACAAAGCGCCAGCGCCACCCCGAACGCCCTGAGACTTCGGCTCATTGGAACTCCCCGCAATAGCCCGAAGATCGAACCACTGGACGAGCGTACTGGGCCTTGATCGCTGCTGGTAGTCGAGTACCGAATTCAGGACATGGCGGCGTACGGCTGCGCATGGCTGGAATGATCAACGGGGGACGGCCGGCGTTGCGTCACCGTCGCCGAGCGCGAAACCTCGTTCGGCGCCTGCGGGCTCCAGCCGCAGGTGGCGCCACACCGGACATGAGGGTGATGGCGCTTGATCAACGAGAACCTGTCCATTATATGAATTTCGTGATGCCCATGCCCGAATAAATCATACATGTCTATTCAAGTGGCATAAATACTTCATTGTCACAATGCACACCTTGTCGTGTCCTTAGTGTGGCTAACTTCTCGCTGCCGGACCGGCCGCCCAACCTGCGACCGGTGCCGGGATGTCGAGGAAGGACGCGGATGCGAAAAACCGACATGCACAGGACCTCCGCAGTCCGGGGTCGCGGGATCAGGAAGTCCTTCGGTGACGTGGTCGCACTCGACGGCGTCGACCTCGACGTGGCGAGCGGGCAGGTCCACGGCCTTGTCGGCCCGAATGGCGCGGGAAAGACGACGCTCCTCGGTCTGCTGTTGGGCCTGGCGGTCGCGGACAGCGGCCGCCTCGAGATCCTGGGTACGCCGGTCGGGCGGACGCTCGCTGTCCCCGACGGTGTCGCGGGTTTCGTGGACAGGCCCGGGCTCTATCCGTCGCTAACCGCGCGGCAGAACCTCTCGGCCCTGGCCTCTCTGCGCGGGTACGACGCCGGTCGCACCGCAAGTGTCGACGCCGTACTGGAGCAGGTCGGGCTCACCGACGTCGCCGACGACCGTGTCCGGGGGTTCTCGCTGGGGATGCGCCAGCGGCTCGGACTGGCCGCCGCGCTGCTCACAAAGCCGCGACTGCTCGTGCTCGATGAGCCGGCCAACGGTCTGGACCCTGCCGGCAAGCACCACGTGCACCGCGTCATCACCGGACTCGCCACGGACGGGACCGCGGTGGTCCTCTCCAGCCACCGGATGGACGACCTCGCTGCGCTGTGCTCCGAGGTCACCATCCTCGCTACCGGACGGGTCGTCTTCTCCGGGCCGGTGAGCAAGCTCGCCGCCGAGAGCGGCGAGCTCGACTACCGGCTGCTCACCTCCGACCCGGCGGCCGCCCACCGGCTGGCGTCAGAGACGCCCGGGCTCCGCGTCGTGCCCGGTCGCGACCCCGGTCAACGGCCGGACGCCGACGTCGTCGTCCGCGGGCCGGTGCCGGCCCTCGACGAGCTGGTCGTGCGGCTCGTGCGAGCCGGCGTGGCGCTCCGAGAGCTGGGGCCCGTGGTGGCGCCGCTCGAGGCCGCGTTCCTGGCCCTGACCGGGACCGGCACCATGCCCACGCAGACCGACCAGGAGGACCCGCGATGACCGCGACCGTCACCCGACCCCGGGCCGGTGCCCGGCCGGCGCCCGTGCTGCGTGGCTATCGGTTCGAGCTGGTCAAGCTGCTCTCCCAGTGGCGGATCCGCCTGCTGCTGCTCGCCTGCTGGATCGCCCCGGCGGCCTTCGTGGCCGTGGTGAGCCTGCAGAGCTCGCTCCCCGCCGATACGGTCTTCGGCCGCTGGATGAACGCGACCGGCTGGGCGGGGTCGCTGGTGGTGCTGGACTTCTCGTGCAGCTGGGCGCTCCCGCTGCTGACGGCGTTGGTCGCGGGCGACGTCTTCGCCGTCGAAGACCGGCTTGGCACCTGGCGCCACCTCCTCGTGGCGGTCCGCTCGCCGAGGCGGATCTTCGTGGCGAAGACCCTTGCCAGCCTCACCGTGATCCTTCTGCTGGTGGCCGGGCTGGCCGCGTCGGGCATCGCCGGCGGCCTGGCAGCGGTCGGCAACCGGCCGCTCGTAGGCCTGGACGGCCATCTCCTCGCCCCGGCGGACGCGGCCGGCACGGTCCTGCTCGCGTGGGCCTGCGCGTTGGCGCCGACGCTGGCGTTCGCCGCGGTAGGCCTCCTCGGCTCGGTGGCCCTTGGCCGCTCCCCGATGGGGCTGCTGATGCCCGCGCTCCTCGCCTTCGCGCTGCAGCTCGCACAGCTGCTCCCGCTGCCGGTGGCCGTACGGCAGGCCCTGCCGAGCCACGCCTTCCTCGCCTGGCGCGGGCTCTTCACCAGCCCGGCGCAGGCGGGCCCCCTCCTCATCGGCCTCTCGGTGAGCCTCGCGTGGGCGGTCACCGCCACCGCGCTGGCCTACCGCCTGTTCCTGCGCCGCGACTTCACGGACCTGACATACGACGGATCGGGCCGGCGCGTCCTCGTGGCGGGGGTGCTACCGCTGGCCGGCCTGGTCGCCGTCACCGTCGTAGTCGTCGCCGGCGCGACTTCGGCTGAGGGCTCGGGGATCGAACGGGCCAAGCTGCAGGACTCGCTCGCCACGGCGTACGCCCACCTCTACCGGCTGCAGGCCCGGGAGCTTCATCGCCCAGACGTCACGGAGGCCCAGCTGCGGGCCACCGCGTCCTGCGACAAGGGCGACTCCCGGGTCCTCGACCAGGGACCGGGCAACGACTGGCGGTGCGTCGTGTCCTGGCACCTCCCCGGCGCGACCGCCATGGGCAGCGCCATCTACCAGCTCGACGTCACCCCAGATGGGCGGTACGTCGCCGACGGAGACGGACCGAAGGAGGTGAACGGCTACTTCCAGGTGCGCACCCCGACCGGGGACGCGCCCAACCCCTTGTGGCAGTTCGACGGGAACGTCGACCTGCTCGCAAGCACCCCGAAGGAATGATTCATGCACGTGACGCGCCAACGCGTCGCGAAGGTCCGTTTCGGGCTCTTCGATCGACACACCGGCCAGCGGACCCGCCTCCTCGCGGCCGCCACCACCGCTCTCGTCGTCGCCGGCGGGGGCATCGCCTACGCCTCCACCGATGTGTTCGGCACCGACCAGGTCGGCCAGACCACCGACAAGGGCCTGGTCGTGTCCGGCGACCAGTACATCAAGCCGATCGGTGACCGCCTCATCATCAACAACGGCAAGATCATGTCGTCCTCGGTCAGCCCGGACGGCACCCACGTCGCGGCCTCGGTCACCGATGGTGGGATGGCGCTCGCCATCGTTGACCTGAAGAACTGGAATGTGCAGCAGCTCGTCGGCAAGAACGCGGCGGCGAACCTGCGCATCAGCGGCAACGACGTGGGCCAGGAAGGCCCCACGTACTCGCCCGACGGTTCGCAGCTGTGGCTGGGCCAGACCGACGGCTACCGCAAGTTCACCGTGAACCCGGACGGCACCCTCGCCAACCCGGCGTTCATCCAGATCCCGGCGGACGGGCCCCGGCACGCGCTGGTGGGTGAGCCGGTGTTCTCGCCCGACGGCTCCACCGTGTACTCCGCCGTCAACGGCCAGAACCGCGTGGTCGCCATCAACGCGGCGACCGGAGCCATCCAGCAGAGCTGGGCCGTGGGCAACGCCCCGCGTGACCTGGTCATGGTCGGGACCAAGCTCTACGTCAGCAACGAGGGCGGGCGTCCGGCGAAGCCCGGCGACACCACGATCAACTCCTACAACACCCAGGTGCCGGCCGACCTGATCACCGGCGCCACCACCACCGGCACGGTCAGCGTCATCGACCTGGCGAACCCGGCTGCCACGGCCACGAGCATCGACGTCGGTCTGCACCCGACCGCCCTGTACGCCAAAAATGGGGCACTGTTCGTCACCAACACCGCCACCAACGACGTGTCGGTCATCGACACGTCCAGCGACAAGGTCGTCCAGACCATCGCCACCCAGCCGTGGCCGGTGGCCTCGGTGGGCTACGAGCCCGACGCGGTGACGCTCACCGACGACGGTCACCTGCTGGTGACGCTCGGCCGCGCCAACGCGGTCGCCGTCTACCGGTACACAACGCCGCAGGAGCCGGTCAGCTACGTCGGCCTGCTCCCGACGGACTACTTCCCCGCGGAGATCACCACCGTCGGCGACGACGTGCTGGTCTCCAACACCCGTGGTATCGACGCCCGCCGCCCCACCAACAGCGCCGGGCACGGCACCCATGACACGACGTCGAGCCTGCAGCGGTTCACGCTGCCGGACGACTCGGAGATCGCCAAGTCCACGGCCACGGTCTTCGCGCAGAACGGCTGGGGCAAGAACGACGTCAAGCAGGCCAAGGGCAACTCCGCGCACGCCGTGCCGGTCCCGAAGCGCCTCGGCGACCCGTCGACCATCAAGCACGTCTTCCTGCTGGTCAAGGAGAACCGAACCTACGACCAGGTCTTCGGTGACGACCCGCGTGGCAACGGCGACCCGTCGCTGGCCCAGTACGGCGAGAACGTGACGCCGAACCAGCACGCGTTGACGCGTCAGTTCGGGCTGTACGACAACACGTACGACATCGGCACCAACTCCGCCGAGGGCCACAACTGGCTGATGCAGGCCGACAACCCGGAGTACACCGAGTCCAGCGCCGGCGAGTACCTGCGCAGCTACGACACCGAGGACGACGCTCTCGGCCACCAGCGGACCGGCTTCATCTGGACCGGTGCGCAGGCGGCGGGCAAGACCGTGCGGGACTTCGGCGAGTTCCAGCAGTTCCTGACCAAGCCGTCCGGCGCGAGCTGGCAGAACCTGTACTGCGACACCAAGAACATGGAGGCGACCGGGCAGAACACCGCCTACACCCTGAACTCGTCCTCGCCGATCCCGTCGCTCAACGACGTGTCGGTGCACGGCTTCCCGAAGTTCGACACCAGCGTCCCGGACATCTACCGGTACGAGATCTGGAAGCGTGACTTCGAGGCTAACGGGCCGGCGAACCTGAACATGTTCTGGCTCTCCAGCGACCACACCGGTGGCCCGCCGAACGGGGCCGCCCAGGTCGCCGACAACGACCTGGCCGTCGGCAAGATCGTCGACACCATCTCGCACAGCAAATGGTGGAAAGACTCCGCGATCTTCGTCGTCGAGGACGACTCCCAGGCCGGCCTCGACCACGTCGACGGCCACCGTGCCCCGATCCAGGTCATCAGCCCCTGGGCCCAGCACGGCACCGTGGACAGCCACTACTACACGCAGATCACCATGATCCGCACCATCGAGCAGATCCTCGGGATTCAGCCGATGAACCAGAAGGACAGCGCCGCCACCCCGATGAGCCGGGCCTTCACCAACAAGCCCGACTACACGCCGTTCAACGCCCTGCCGAACCGCACGTCGCTGACCCTGGGTCTGTCGACCCCGCCGGCCTGCGGTGCGGACACCCCGGCGCCGCAGAACCCGAACGCCGCGGCCGCGCCGTCGGCGAAGGTGCCGGCGGACAAGAAGGAGATCGCGGCGAAGTGGGGGGCCTGGAAGTCGCAGCAGCGGTTCGCCGGGCCCGACGCCAAGGCCGACTCCGCCAACCCCGCGCAGATGAACCACTTCTCGTGGTACGAGGCACACGACTGGACGAAGCCCTACCCGGGTGAGACCGCGATCTACACGCCGGACCAGGTGCCGGGCGCCTACATCCCGTCGTCGGAGAACGACGGCTGACGTAGGCTGATCACATAGGAGGGCCCCTGGTCGGCGTCACCGCCGGCCAGGGGCCTCTTATGTCCCCTGTGTGGCGAACGCACCAGCCAACTGAATCTGCTGCTTGCCGGGCAGGCACAACCCGCCCGACAAGAGAGAATTAGGGCGTTCCGCTCCACCACCGTCACGCCCGTTTCATCGACCGGATTCCTCGAGCTCGACGACGCTGTCCGCTCGGGCCGGTAGGAGCAGGGCGGTGACGACCACAGGCAAAGACAGCACCGCGCCGATGATGAAGGCCAGCCGCATGCCGTCGAGGTTGGCGAGCACCTCTGCGACTCCCGCGGATTTCAGGGCATCGGCTCGCGCGCTCATCACGGTGATCACGAGCGCGGTGCCGAAGGCCGCGGCGACCTGCTGCAGGGTGCTCAGGATCGAGCTGCCGTGGGAGTAGAGCTGCGGGGGAACCGCTCCGAGCCCGAGGGTGAACACCGGGGTAAAGGTCGCGGCCAGACTCACCATCAACAGCGCGTGCAGACCCAGGAGCTGCCAGTACGGCATGGTCATGGTGACCTGTGTGAGGCCGGCGAGCGCGAGCGCGATTCCGATCGCGCCGGGAATGACCAGAACCCGGCCGCCGAACCGGTCGAACAGGCGGCCGACGGTCGGACCGAGCAGCCCCATCGCGAGGCCGCCCGGCATCACGAGGAGTCCTGTCTCCAGGGGGCTGAGCCCGCGGACGTTCTGCAGGTACAGCGGCAGCAAAATCATCGAACCGAGCATCGCCATGAAGGCCACCGACATCAGGACCAGCGCGACCGTGTAGGTGCGGTGGCGCAGGGTACGCAGGTCCATCAGCGGCACGCCGCGCTTCTGCAACGACAGCTGGCGGACGACGAAGACGGCGATGGCGACCAGGCCCACTGCCACGATCGCGACGGCCACGCGGACGTCACCGCCCTCGAACCGGCTGAGCCCGTAGACCAGGCCGCCGAAGCCGGCGGCGGCGGTCACCACGCTCAACCAGTCGATGGTGCTGAACTGGGGCTCTCCGACGTTCTTGAGCTGCGTCAGGCCGCGCCATGTGATCACCGCGGCGATGGGGAGCACCACAGCGAACAGCAGCCGCCAGGACCCGAATTGGAGGATCAAGCCCGAAACCGCCGGGCCCATTGCGGGCGCGACCGAGATGGCCAGGGTGACGTTGCCCATCACGCGGCCCCGTTCTGCCTCCGGCACCACCTGCATCAATGTGGTCATCAGCAGCGGCATCATCACGGCCGTCCCGGACGCCTGGATGATGCGGGCGCCCAGCAGCACCTCGAACGACGGCGCGACGGCGGCCAACGCCGTGCCGGACAGGAACAAACCCATCGCGGTGGCGTACGCGCGACGGGTGGACACCCGCTGCAGGAACCATCCGGTGATCGGGATGACAGCGGCCATGGTCAGCATGAAGGCGGTCGAGAGCCACTGCGCGGTCTGCTCGGTGATGTGCAGAGCGCCCATCAGCCGCGGGATCGCATTGATCATGATCGTCTCGTTGAGGATGACCACGAACGTGGCGAGCACCAGCAACCGGATCACGGCCGGGGTGCGCCCTGAAACGGCGGTCGCGGACTTGGCAGGCGAATCAAGCTGTGCGGCGGGCACGGCACCTCGATCAGGGTTGTCGGGGAATGACGTGGTCATGGCTGGCATCCCAGCCTGGGGTCCCACAAGAATTTGTGGTCTTGGCAAGCCTGACAGGCACCACCGACAAAACTCATCGCCCGTGCCCAGCATCCCGGCAAGTGACGCGAAATGTCACCCGGTTTTCACCGGCGGCGGACGGCGATCTCCGGCTGCGTCCACGGAGGTGCCGGGCTTTCCCATCTCCTGGGTATCCGTGCCCAGTCCACACGCTCCAGCGCCGTCCTCCCGCCACTATCGGCACACACGCACGACCTGGGGAAATGCGACCAACATCATTCCGCGGGAGCTCGGGGTCACCGGGTTGAGAGGGCAGTTGATCCACTGCCGACCGCATGAACGTGTCCGGATGGTGCCGCTTCGCGCGTGAAGAAACCATCCGCCCACATCAGAGCGCGTTTTCATGCCGCCCACGGTGCTAGAAGACGCCCGGTACAGCTACCCCGGTACAGCTACGAAGTACAGCAGTAAGGGTTGGTGCGCGGCTATCGGCAACCCCACACGAGGAGCCACGCCACGCGCATTGCCGGGCCGCAAGGCGGCGATCGCTGGCGCGCGACAGGTCCGGATCTCGCCAGCCCATTCCCCGCCGGCATGCCAACTTTTCCTCCGGAAGGCGCGTCTCACCCTTTATGGGAATATTGTTTCGCGGCACCGCTGCAGCCGTCGCCTTTTTCGTCACTGCGGGGCCGACCGCCGCCCATGCCGTGGCGCCGGCCGGTCAGTGGAGTGTCGTCCATGACGACCGCCGCGACTCCTACGAAGCGGTGACGGTGACGCCGGGTGGGGCGGTCTGGGTCGCCGGGACGAGGCGCCCGGATCGCGGATCGACCGGCGCCGAGTCGCTCCTATTGAAGGGCGGCCGGTCCACCTTCAAGCGTGTCACCGGGCCGGGCTTCCGTGTGAAGCGGCTGACGTCGGCGTCCGACACCAGGGTCTGGGCGTTCGGCGCGTCGCGATACGCCCGGTGGGACGGCAAGCGCTGGCAGGTCAAGCGATGGCGCTACGGCCGGGTGGATCGGGCGTACTCCATCGGCAGGAACCTGTGGGTCATCGAGAACTCCAGCGCGTTCCCGTCGGCCGGTAACGCTGAGTGGAAGGCACGGTCCACGCTGCGGCGCCTGACCGGGTCGGTGTGGCGCAGGGTCCACACGCCGATCGTGGTCAAAGGACTCGACGGCGCGTGGGCGGCGGGCTCGGTGCGGGGCACGGCGGCTCTGGCCCGCTGGACCGGCACGGCCTGGCGCGCGGTTGCACTTCCAGCGATTCCGTCCGCACGCTCAGGCCAGATCTCGGAGCTGACGGATGTCGCGGTCGACGGTGAGACCGGCCGGGTGATGGCCGTCGGCTGGGTCGCCTGGCCGTGCGGCAGTGCGAAGCACCCCTTCTGCGGTGAGACTTTGCTGCTGTCCGGCTATCTGGGCGGCTGGAACTTCGAGGTCCGTGGTGAACCGGGCATCCAGCCGCGCGCCCAGGCGGAGCCCGACGGCAGAGGCGGGGCCTGGATCGTCTACGACGCCAAGGGCGGAGGCAGCGGGTATCTGCACATCGGCGCCGATAGTGTCGAGCCGGGCGCCTTTCCGGCTCCGCCGAACCAGAACGCGTCCGTCCGTGACCTCGCCATCCAGCCGGAGAGCGGTTCCGTCTGGGCGGTCGGCGCGGCACCTTCTGGCCGCAGCGGTTTGATCTGGGCCCACGGCCGCTGAGTCGGCTGGGCATCGGGGCCCACACGGACGGGGGGGCTGACTGCCAGAACGCACATGCAGCGGGCGGGAGGGAAGTCACCCCCTGCCACAGCAGGCATACATCCGCTCGGCGATCAGCTGGGAAACAGGCGATGATCCATCCCGCGTATATCCCGCGGACAGCGGCCGAGGGCTGCTCTCGCTGGCATACGGCTGCGCATGGCTAAACGATCAACGGCGTCCGACCCGGGCGAACCCGCTGGTCAGACGCCGTTTTGGGAGGTAGAGCGGAGAGCGTGGGATTCGAACCCACGAGACCGGTCACCCGGCCTAGCGGTTTTCAAGACCGCCGCCATCGTCCACTAGGCGAGCTCTCCTGGGTGACGCCCAAGAGGGCGTCACGATGCACCATAGTCTCTCACCGCGCGGCAAGTGCCCGCGACAGCATAAGACGATCTTTCCCCGGCGCGGGGCTGAAGCTCGGTGCGAACTGGAGCCCAGGGCCGGGGAGAGACGCTAAAGCTGGTCCGGGATCTCCGAGAACCGGCGCTCGCCAAGAGCCTGGGGCCCGGCGAAGCCGTCTCCCACACTCGCGGCCAGGCGCAGGTACGCCTCGCGGGTCGCCTCCTGCAGCCGGTCGAGGTCGATCTCGGCGCCCTCCTCCAGATGCGGGTCGTACGGCACGCGGACGACGGCCCGGCAGCGGGCGGCGAAATGGGCCTCCAGCCGCTCCAGGTCGACGGTCGACTTGGAGCGTGGCCGCACGCTGCACAGCACCACGGTCGCCGCCTTCACGAGGTCGCCATAGTGGTGCGCCTCCAGCCAGTCCAAGGTCGCGGACGCGGCCCGAGCGCCGTCCACCGATGGCGAGCTGACCAGCACGATCTGGTCGGCCAGCCCCAGCACTCCGGACATCGCCGAGTGAAGAAGGCCGGTGCCGCAGTCGGTGATGCAGATCGAGTAGAAGTTCTCCAGCACCTGCGACACCGCGTGGTAGTCCTTGGCGCTGAACGCCTCGGACACCGACGGGTCACGGTCCGACGCGAGGATCTCCAGCCGTGACGGCGCCTGCGACGTGAATGCCCTTATATCTACATACCGCTTGATCTGCGCGCGCTCGTTGAGCAGGTCACGGACGGTCGCCGAGGTCTCCAACTCGACCTTGTCCGAGAGCGTTCCACGGTCGGGGTTCGCGTCGACCGCGATCACGCGGTCGCCGCGCACCTGGGCCAGCGTGGCCCCCAGGCCGACCGTCGTCGTGGTCTTGCCGACGCCACCCTTCAGGCTGAGCACGGCGACCCTGTGGTGCCCCGTGGCCACCGGCGTGCGGGCCCGGTTGATCAGCTCGCGGCGACGCCGTACCTCCGGGGGCTCGCCCGGCTTGATCCACCCAGCCGACGCCTTGTAGACGAGCTTCCGCCATCCGCCCGCCGGAGCGTTCCGCCGGCCCTTGAGGAGGCTGACCGGGTCGAGGCTGTCCGCGGACGGCTTGCCGCCCGCCGCGCGCGCCGGGGAGCTGAACGCGGAAACCTGCGGCGCCTGACGGCGTCGCGGCTGGTACGGCTCCTGCTCGGCGACGTTCCCGCGATCCCGCTCGTACGGCTGCCGCTCGGCTCCATGGTCACGCTCGTACGGCTGCCGCTCGGCTCCATGGTCACGCTCGTACGGCTGCCGCTCAACGCTCCTGTCGCGTCCGTACGGCGGGCGCTCGTCGGCGGTTCCGTGATCACGCTCGTACGGCTGCCGCTCCTCGCCGGCGAGGTCGTCCCGGAGGGAGCCGGTGAAACGGTCGTCCTTGAATCCGGCCGGCGACCTACTGGGCGGAGCGCCCACAACATGCGACGGGCTCTCCGGCGGCGCGAAGGGCTCTTCCCGCTGCATCCCGAACGCGGAGTCCTGCCCGAACGTCGGCTCCTTCCCAAAAGCCGCGTCCTTCGGGAAGACCGGCTTCTGCGGGAAGGGGGTCTCCTTGGGAGGCTCCGCGGGGAAGGAGGACTGCTCCACGGGGGCGGACAGTTCGACGGGCAACGCCGGCTCCAGCCAGCCCCGCACCGGCTCCTCAGCCGACGACGGCTCGGAGGGCTCCGCGTCCCGGTAGGGCTCCCGATCGTCCCCGTACTGCCCAGTATCCCCATACGACCCGGAATCGCCGTACGACCCGGAGTCCGCGTATGACCCCGCGTCAGCGCGCGACTCACGCTCGTCCGCATAAGAGTCCCGGTCGGACCCATAACCAGTGTCCCGGTCCCCATAAGTGTCCCGGTCGGCTTCGCCGTGCACCTTGCGGGCCTCGGAGTCGGCGAAGGCGCCCAGGTTGAAGGAGTCGGTGTCCGCCGGGGACTCGCCGAACGCGCCTCGGCCGAGCTTCTCCCCGAAAGCGAAGGTCTCCCGCACTCCCAGGGTCCCGGGCGGCGAGGTCGGGTAGTCGTCCTCCGGCGCGTCGTCGTCACGGCCGGACGACCGCTCGGCGGCCTCCCCGGACCCGGCCGTAGCCCTCCCCGACGGGGCCGCGGATGCCGATGACGACCCGAAAGACGACCCGAAAGCGGCGAAGGGCTCGACGGGCGGCTCGGCGGGAGCGTCCTCCGAGGACCTCACCCCAGCCGCCGGGCCAGAAGCCGAGGCGGTCTCCCCGGCCGGCGACCCGTCCTCATCCGCTGCGTCGCCGGCCACGCCCACCGAGCCAGGGCCGTACACGGAGTCGACCGCACTGCGGAAGAGCGCTCCGGAGGCGGGCTCGGACGGCACCAGGCTCCAAGGGTCCTTGGGGTATGGCGAGGAGGGCTCGGGCTCGGCCGGTGGCGCGGGAGGCGGCGTGGGAGACGCCAAGGTCGCGGACGTCACCGCGCTTACCGCGATCTCGACCTCGTCCGGCATTTCCTTGATCGCGTCCAGCCATGCGAGCTGGTCCTCGAGAGAATGGGGATCCTCGCGATCATGTCTCGCCACCGTGTACCCCCTCGGGATGGGCTAAATGGGCAGCAAACACATTGCAGATTAGCGTCCCGTAATACGGTGAATGCGGGCAACCGCCGAGTTCTCCACCACGCTACTTTAGGTCACATGCGCGCGATCGTGATTTCGGAACCGGGCGGACCCGAGGTTTTGGTCTGGCAAGAAGTGCCGGATCCCCGTCCCGCCGCAGGTGAGGTGGTCATTGACGTTGCCGCCTCGGCGGTGAACCGGGCGGACCTCCTCCAGCGCCAGGGACACTATCCGCCACCCCGTGGCGCGTCCGACATCCTCGGCCTGGAGTGTTCGGGAGTCATCTCGGAGATCGGCGAGGGCGTCGAGGGGCTCTCGGTGGGAGACGAGGTCTGCGCGCTGCTCGCGGGTGGCGGATACGCCGAGCGCGTCGCCGTACCGTGGCAGCAGGTCATGCCCGCCCCGGACGGGATCTCGCTGGCCGAGGCCGGCGCGCTTCCCGAGGTCTCCTGCACGGTCTGGTCCAACGTCTTCATGACCGCCCGCCTCCGAAAGGGCGAGACCCTGCTCGTCCACGGCGGCGCGAGCGGCATCGGCACGCTGGCCATCCAGCTCGCCAAGGCGTACGGCTCCCGCGTGCTCGTGACGGCCGGGTCGGCGGAGAAGGTCCAGGGCTGCCTCGATCTGGGCGCGGACGAGGGCGTGAACTACCGCGAGGAGGACTTCGCGGAGAGGTTCGCGGGCCAGGCCGACGTCGTTCTCGACATCGTGGGCGCCAAGTATCTCCCCCGGAACATCGACACCTTGAAGACCGGCGGCCGGCTGGTCGTCATCGGTATGCAGGGCGGGACGGTGGGCGAGCTCGATCTCGGCAAGCTGCTCGCCAAGCGGGCGTCCGTGTCCGGGGCGGGCCTGCGGGGCCGTCCGGTGGACGAGAAGGGCGTGATCTGCCGCGGAGTGGCGGACAACATCTGGCCCCTGATCAGCGCTGGAGCCATCCGGCCCGTCGTGCACGCCGAGGTTCCCATGGCGAACGCCGCTGAGGCTCATCGAATGCTCGAAGCCGGTCAGCACATCGGAAAGATCCTGCTGACACGGTGAGCTAGGTTGGTTCGCATGGGCTCGAACCGAGCCCGATCGAGCACGGATGACAGAGCACAGATAACCAGACAGAGGTCACCGAGCACAGCGGCCCGCCGGACGAGACGGCAACGGGCCCGCGGAGCGAAACAGGAGTGGTTAGCGACCGATGAACGCAGACGAGAGCACCCCACAGATCGTGGTCGTGGGGCCCGAGGGCCTCTCGATCTCCGGCAAGAACGGCGAGCACGGCGAGCACGAGGAGCGATCCGTCGCCGACCTGGTCGAGCAGCCGGCCAAGGTGATGCGGATCGGCAGCATGATCCGCCAGCTCCTCGAAGAGGTCCGCGCGGCTCCCCTCGACGAGGCCAGCCGCAAGCGCCTCAAGGACATCCACCAGAGCTCCATCAAGGAGCTGGAGGACGGCCTGGCGCCTGAGCTCGTGGACGAGCTCGAACGGCTCTCGCTGCCGTTCACCGACGACAACGGCGCTCCCCCGAGTGACGCTGAGTTGCGGGTCGCGCACGCCCAGTTGGTCGGCTGGCTGGAGGGGCTCTTCCACGGCATCCAGACCACGCTGTTCGCCCAGCAGATGGCCGCCCGCGCCCAGCTTGAGCAGATGCGCCGCGCCCTCCCCGGCGGCATGTCGCAGTCACCCGACGACCAGGGACATCGCGGCGCAGGCGGCCCCTACCTGTAGAGACCTGCAGAGACCTGCAGAACCTCCTGCGGAATCCCTGCAGAGACCTGCGGAGAACGCCCGTGGAAACCCCAGGCCCCCCGGCCGGCCTACGGGTGACTCAGAACAGACCTCAGAACAGACCTTCGAGGACCTGGGCGACTCCGTCGTCGTTGTTGGCCGCCGTCACATGATCGACGGCGGCCAGCACGTCGGGGTGGGCGTTCGCCACGGCGTACGACGTGCCGGCCCAGGTCAGCATCGGCAGATCGTTGGGCATGTCGCCGAAGGCCACCACCTCGTCGGGTTTGATCCCCCGCTCGGCGGCCAGCGCGGCCAGCGCCGAAGCCTTGGTCACGCCGTACGCGCTCATCTCGATCAGCGCCCGCCCGCTCGAATGGGTCGGCGTCACGAGGTCTCCGACGACCGCCAGGACCCGGCGGTGCAGCTCGTCCGGGTTCATTGACGGGTGATGGGCGAGCAGCTTGGCGCAGGGCCGCGAGGTCAGCGTGGAGGTCCCCACCCGCAGCCCGGACACCGTCCTGGTATCCCACCCGCCAAGTTTGAAGTCCGACTCGTGGGCGAACCCGCCCTCATACTCCACCGAGAACGTCAGGTCGGGGACCTGGCCCCGCAGCCGCTGGACGGACTCCTCCAGGATGTCGGCGGCGATCAGGTGCGACTCCACGATCTCCTCGGTGTGGAGGTCGTAGACGAGCGCGCCGTTCGCGCAGATCGCGAGCCCCCGATGATGTACGGCTCCCGCGACGCTGTGCATCCAGCGGGGCGGCCGGCCGGTGACGAACACCAGCGTTCCGCCGGCGTTCTCCACCCGGGCGAACGCGGCGGCGGTGCGTGGGGAAATGGTGCCATCGGCACGCAGCGCGGTGCCGTCGAGGTCTGTGGCGACAAGGCGGGGGCACGTCATGACAGGTTCCAGTTTGCACCGTCAAGTGTGTGCTCCACACCTTCGAGGACAAGAAATCTCCCCCGGACATGGAACACCAACGGGCGTCATAGTGTTAGATGTGATGGCGTTGTATTAGCTGTTCCCGTAGCGAAAACCAGCTTGACTGTATGAGCCACCCGGGGAGCTGTGCGACACACCCGGGGTCCACGAGGTGTGGTCCCCAAGATTCACTTCCTTAGGGAGAGCGTTAATGGCTCAGGGAACCGTCAAGTGGTTCAACGCTGAGAAGGGCTTCGGCTTCATCGCACCGGATGGCGGGGAACCGGACGTCTTCGTCCACTTCTCCGCGATCACCGGCTCCGGCTACCGCAACCTGGAGGACGGCCAGCGGGTGGAGTTCGAGGTCACCTCGGGCCCCAAGGGTCCGCAGGCGTCCAACGTCCGGGCGATCTGACCACTGACTCACTGAAGGCGGGGTCCGCACCTGCGGACCCCGCCTTTCGTGTGTTCAAGGCCGCTCTCGTACGGCGCCTACCGGGAGGCGGGCCGCTTGATCGGCTCCAGGACGTCGAGCCCGACGTAGGGGCGCAGCGCCTTGGGAACGACCACCGAGCCGTCGGCCTGCTGGTGGTTCTCCAGGATGGCGACGATCCATCGGGTGGTGGCGAGCGTGCCGTTCAGCGTGGCCACGTGCTGCGGTTTGCCGTCCTCGTCGCGGTAGCGGATGCGCAGCCGCCGGGCCTGGAAGTCGGTGCAGTTGGACGTCGAGGTCAGCTCGCGGTAGCGGCCCTGGGTCGGCACCCAGCCCTCGCAGTCGAACTTCCGGGCCGCCGAAGCGCCCAGGTCGCCCGCCGCCACGTCGATCACGCGGTACGGAATCTCGACCTTCTCGAGCATCTCCTTCTCCCAGCCGAGCAGCCGGCGGTGCTCCGCCTGCGCGTCCTCGGGACGGCAGTAGGAGAACATCTCGACCTTGTCGAACTGGTGGACGCGGATGATGCCCCGCGTGTCCTTGCCGTACGACCCCGCCTCGCGCCGGAAGCACGACGACCACCCGGCGTACCGCAGGGGCAGCGACGAGGTGTCGAGGATCTCCTCGGAGTGGTAGGCCGCGAGCGGCACCTCGCTCGTCCCGACCAGGAACAGGTCGTCGGCCTCCAGCCGGTAGACCTCGCTCGCGTGCGCGCCGAGGAAGCCCGTGCCCGCCATGGCCTCGGGCTTGACGAGCACCGGAGTGATCATGGGGACGAAGCCGGCCTCGATGGCCTGCTGGATGGCCATGTTGAGCAGGCCGAGCTGGAGCCGGGCGCCGACGCCGGTCAGGTAGAAGAACCGGGCGCCCGACACCTTGGCGCCGCGGTCGGTGTCGATCGCGCCGAGCAGCTCGCCGAGCTCCACGTGGTCGCGGGGCTCGAAGTCGAAGACGGGTTTCTCCCCGACCTCCTCAAGGACGACGTAATCGTCCTCGCCGCCTGGAGGCGCCTCTTCCTCCACGAGGTTGGCCACGCTCATCAGCAGCCCGTCGAGCTCGCCTCCGAGCGCCACGGCCTCCGCCTCGGCGGCCTTGACCTGCGCGGCGAGGTCCTTCGCACGGTCGAGCAGCGCCTGCCGCTCGTCCCCGGAGGCCCGGGACACCGACTTACCGATGCTCTTCTGCTCGGCGCGCAGAGACTCGAAGCCGCTCAGCGCGCTCCGGCGGCGCTCGTCGAGGGAGAGCAGCGTGTCGACGACCGAGTCGTCCTCGCCTCGGGCGCGCTGCGACGCCCGGAGCCGGTCAGGGTCCTCACGAAGGGTACGCAGGTCAATCACAGATCAAAGGCTACCGGAGCCGGTACGGCTGCCGCCCCGCGCTCACCGCCGCGAGTCCGCGACAGGGCCTGTGACACCGCCCGCACGCCCGGACCCGGTGCCACCAGCGAGGATTTCCCCGCAGTAAGCCCCCCTGGCAACGCTCAGACGAGGCCGGACCGGATGCGGCTCAGCCAGCCGGCGGCCTCGGCGAAGTCGGCGTCGGCCGTGCCGCGCTTGATGTTCGTGGCGACCTGGTCGGCCCGGGGGTAGCTGCCGAGGAAGCGCAGGTCGTCGGACAGACGGTGCAGCCCGGAGATCGCCTCACCGACCCGGAAGTCGGCGACATGGCCCTCACAGTCGAAGTGGAAGAAATAGCGGCCGATGCCGTCGCCGGTGGGCCTCGACTCGATGCGGGTCAGGTTGACGCCCCGGACGGCGAACTCGCTCAGCATCTCCAGCAGCGCGCCCGGATGGTCGTCCCGGAGGAAGGCGACCAGCGAGGTGCGGTCGGCGCCGGTGGGCTCGGGCAGCTCTCCAGGCCGGCTGACCCGGACGAACCGGGTGACCGTGTCGGACCGGTCGCCGATGTTCGAGGCGGCCTCGTCCAGGCCGTAATACTCTCCCGCGATGGCCGGGCTGATCGCCGCGTCGTACGGCGAGCCGGGCGCGGCGACCTCCTGCGCGGCGGCGGCGGTCGAAGGCGCCGCGATCACGACGGCGCCGGGGAACTCGCGCTCGATGTAGCCCCGGCACTGGGTGTGCGCCGCCGGGTGGGTGATCACGCGCTTGATCTGCCGCGGCTCGGTGCCGGGCCGTACGAGCAGGGAGAACTCGACGGGAAGCAGCAGCTCACCGGTGATGAGGAGCGGCTGCCCCCAGGCCAGCTCGTCGAGGGTCTGGGTGATCGCCCCCTCCACGGAGTTCTCCAGGGGGACGACGGCGCCGTCTGCCTCGCCGCTGCGGGCGGCGTCGAGCGCGGCGCCCACGTTGGCGGACGGCAGGCGCTCGGCGTCCGGCGCCAGGATTCGCAGGGCGGCCTCACAGAAGGTGCCCTGGGGCCCCAGGTAAGCGAGCTTCGGCATAGCACAAGGTTAACCGCACCTGAGCAGCACCGGTGTGCGCATTTCTACCGGCGGGTCCGCTGGGGCTCCGGCCAGGGCCGCGCTGGTGGCCGGAGCTCCGCCTCGGGGCCGATGCCGAGGCGGGCGGCTCTGACGGCCTGCTCCTCCTCGGGCGAGAGCGGCTGCCTGCCCTTGCCTCCGCTGATGGCGCGGACGTAGGTGCGGGTCTCCGATCGACCGTTGATGGACGTCAGCACGATGCCGTCGCCGAACCCGTTCATGAGGGCCACCGAGAACGACAGCCGCCCGGTCATCTCCTCAAGGGCGTCGTACCGGTACACCGCCACGTCCCGGATGGCCTTGCTGTCCACGGGGCCGCCGACGGCACTACGGCGGGCCAGCGCGTCCAGGCACTCCTCCACCGAGCACCGCGCGCTCCGCAGCGCGAGGAGGCCGATCGCCACGCCGGTCGCCCCCGCGAAGGCGCCGGCCATCACCACAACGGTAACCAGCACGACACAGAGCGTAACGACCCGGTCAAGGCACCGCAGTGGGAACCGGCGAGCTCAGGCGGTCCGGCGTCCGGCGCCCGGGCAGCCAGGAGGCGAGCACCCACACGAGCGCGACGGCTCCGAGGCCGAAGGCGTCCTGCACGATCTTGCCGATGACCGGGCTGATGACGGGGATGTCCAGCGCCTTGATCGACACGCCCCACCAGGGAATCGGGAGTACGTAGTAGAGCCAGACGCCACCGGCGACCAGCAACCGCACGCGGTCCTTTCCGGAGCCGACCAGAGCGGCGAGCACGATCACCAGCCACGCCAGGTGGTGGATCCACGCCACCGGCGAGAGCAGCACGGCCATCAGCCCGGTCAGCGCCACGCCGGTCATCGTGTCACCGTCGAGGAAGGCCCGGCGGGCGTGGCGGAAGCCGTACCAGCCGATCACGGCGACGGCGGCGAGCCAGATCACCGAGGTGAGCCAGCCAGGCAGGTAGAGCCGGAGCAGCATGCCCCGCAAGGACTGGTTGGTCGTGGCCGCGTTCGCCCCGAGACGCTCGGAGTCGAGCAGGGCCCTGAACCAGTAGTCCCTGGCGTCATCGAAGATCACAAGGAACGGCAGGATCGTGAGAAGCGCCGCCACGAACGCCGCCATGAAGAAGACCCGCCGCTGCCGCTGGTTGTCACCCTGGCCGCGGAATCCCGTGATGGCGAGGGAGATCAGGAAGACGCCGGGGGTGAGCTTCACGGCTGTCGCCAGGCCGACCAGCATGCCGCGCGGCCACCGCGGCCTCCTGGCCACGAGGTCGGTCAGGCACAGCGCGACCAGGAAGAGATCCACCTGACCGAACCTGACCTGGTCTCTGATCGGCATCAGGTAGAGGCACGCGGCGGTCAGCAGGCCGTAGACCAACGGGGCGGCGAGCGGCACGGTCAGCCGCTCCAGCAACGGGCGGAAGCCGTGCCAGACCGTGACGGCGAGGGCCACGACGATGCCGATCGTCCAGACCCACTGCGCGGCGGGCCATGACAACACGGCGAGCGGCGTGGCCAGCATCGCCGCGACCGGTGGATAGGTGAACGGCAGGAGCTGCGGAGCCGGGGTGATCACTCCATAGACGGGAAGGCCAAGCCGGAGCGCCGAGCCGCCCATACGGTAGACATCGAGGTCCACGAGGCGCTGGTCGTCCGGGTTCGTCAGCCAGTACGCGATCAGCGGAGCCGCCGCGACGACGACGATGAGCAAGGAGAGAGACCACATCCACGCGGGCCGCTTGACGGCGGTCGTCTGGCCAGTCGTCATGACGAGGGAGGCTACCGTGGAGTCCGTCTCTTCCCGTCATCCGAGGAGCCCGCGAATCGTGCACGGTGCTCAGCGCGTCACGCAGACCTGTCGCCGCCCCCTGACCTGGGCGACGATCCTGGCACTGCCCCTGGCCCTGACTATGGCGCTGGCTCTGGCGCTGCTGTCGTGCGTGACGGCCCTGGCCCTTCCGGCGTCCGCGGCCTCTTCCGCCCGAGCCTCTTCCGGGGCTCCCGCCGGGCGGGTGGTCGTGATCGGGGTGCCCGGCCTGCAGTGGGACGATCTGGACTCCTCCCGCACTCCGAACCTGTGGAGCCTGGCCGGCAAGGGCGGTGCGGCGTCGCTGTCCACGAGGACGATCCCGCCGGAGGGACTGCCCGTCACCTGCCCGGTGGGAGGCTGGCTGACGGTGTCGGCGGGCCAGCGAGCGGGATCGGGCGGCACGTCCTGTACGGCTCCGCCCACGCCTGTGGTGGCTTCCGACGGCTCGGCCACGATTCCGGGGTGGGGCGCGCTCCTGGCGTTCCAGCAGTCGAGCTCCTACCAGGCGCGGATCGGGCTGCTCGGGCAGACGATCATCACCGCTGGTGGCAAGGTGGCCGCGATCGGACCGGGAGCGGCCCTCGCCGCCGCCGATAAGAGCGGAAAGATCCAGAAATATGCCGCCACGGCGGATGAGCTGGGCGATCTCACCCCGTACACGGTCGTTTTCGCGGAAGCCGGTGAGATCACCCAGGCGTGGGAGCGTGGCGGGGAGGCCCGCGGGAGCGCCGTGGCCGCCGCGGACCGGACCGTCGGCTCGGTGCTCGCGCACGTCCCCGAGGGCGCCACGGTCCTCCTAGCCGGTCTCTCCGACTCCGGCTCGGCCGCGCACCTCCACGTGGCCATCGCCACCGGCCCGACCGGCGCCGGCGACGTGGTGGGTAACGCGGCGGCTGGGGAGCGAGAGCCGTACCGGACGGGGTGGCTGACCGCGACCTCGACCCGGCAGGACGCGCTGGTCACAGTCACCGACCTGACCGCGACCGTCACCCACGTGCTCGGCCTCGCCACTCCCGAAGGGGTCGTCGGCAGGCCGTGGCAATCCGGGGGCGATGCCCCGGCGGGCGTGGCGGCCACCGTCACGCGGCTGGCCGACGCCGACCTGGCCAGCCAGGTGCTCAAGGAGGTCAGAGAGCCGTTCTTCATCGCTCTGGTGACCGTCCAGGTGCTCTTCTACGGCCTGGCCGCCATCGTGATCAGGCGGCACCGGCGGATGCTCGCCGCCACGCAGGTCGTGGCGGTCGTCAGCGGCGCGATTCCGGTGTCGGCGTTCCTCGCTCAGCTGGTGCCGTGGTGGAGCCTCGCGCACCCGATGCCCGCGCTGGTCGGCACGATCCTGGCCATCGCCGGGGTGATCGCCGGGCTCGCCTTCGCCGGGCCGTGGCGCGGCCATGTCCTCGGGCCCCTGACCGTCGCCGCCGGAGTGAGCTCTCTGGCCCTTCTCGCCGACGTCATGAGCGGCTCCAGGCTCCAGGTGAACGCCGTGATGGGCTACGAACCGGTCACCGGCGGGCGCTTCTACGGCTTCGGCAACATGGCTTTCGCCGTCTACTCGACCGGCACGATCCTGCTGCTCACCGGCGTGGCACAGGCTCTCCTCGATCGTGGCCTGAGGAGGCTCGCGCTGGTCGTCGCGCTCGCGTACGGCCTGCTCGCGATCTTCGCCGACGGCTGGCCGAGCTGGGGGGCCGACTTCGGCGGCGTGCCGTCGTTCGTCCTGGGGTTCGCCGTTTTCGTGTTGATGCTGACCGGGAGACGGGTGTCCGTCGTCAGGCTCGCCCTGGTCGCCATGGCGGGAGCCCTGCTGATCGGCCTGATCGCCGTGGCCGACTGGCTCCGGCCGGCCGACCAGCGGACCCATCTCGGCACGTTCGTCCAGCAGCTCGCCGACGGCCAGGGCGGCTCGGTCGTCGGGCGCAAGCTGGGCGCGATGCTTCACACACTGGGGAATCTGCCACTGACGCTGCTGTCGGTCGTGGCGCTGGCGTTCCTGTTCCTGGTGCTCTCACGACCGTCGAGGTGGGGCGCGTCTGCGCTGAGTCAGGCGTACGGTCACACGCCCGCGCTGCGGGCCGGGCTGTTCGGCGCGCTGACCGCCGCCCTGGTGGGCTTTCTGATCAACGACTCGGGGATCGCCATCCCGGCGATGGCTCTCACGGTGGCCGTGCCGCTCACGCTGGCCGCCTCCGTGCGCGCGCTCCAGCTCGCGCCGCCCACCACGCCAGACCGATCGTCAGCGCCAGCAGGAACCATGGCACCACCTGCGACCTGACCACGCTGACGAGCCATCCCATGTCGGCGGGCTGGTCGAACTGCCGCGCCGGAAGATACGCCAGCGAGAGCGCGGCCAGCCGGGCCACCATGAAGCCGTCCAGCGCCGGCCAGGGCACCAGCCCGAGCAGCGCGAAGGCCAGGCCGTCATACCAGGGCAGCGCGTACGGCGTGGCGAACAGCCAGGCCACGGCGAAGGCGAGCGCCACCCGCGGAGCGTCCAACGCCGTGGGATCGTCTAAAGCTCGCTGAGCGTCCACCGCCGCCGTGGGGGCCGTGGGGGCCGTGGGGGCGCTGTCGAGCGTCGTGGGAGCGCCGAGCGTGCAGGCCCTCAGGGCTCGGAGGAGCAGGAAGGCCAGGATCGCCAGCAGGAGCAGCGAGCCGATCTGGATCCACGCGTGGTAGGACCCCGGCCCCGCGAGCGCCTGCGCCGCCTCCTTGACCAGCTTCCACGGCGTGGCCAACGACACCGACTTGCTGGCGTTGAGCACCTGGTTGAGCGCGCGGGGCCCGGCCAGCCAGTAGGTCACCAGCACGGTCAGCGTCGCCGCCCCCGCGACGAGAGCCGGCTTCCGCGGCGCTCTGCGAAGCTCCCAGGCGGGACCGAGGGCGACGAGCCCGACGGTGACCTTCACCGCGATCCCCAGCCCGAGCAGCACCCCGCTTCCCCACCCGGCGAGCACGCCGCTTCCAGGTCGTCCCGGCCGGACCACGAGGGCGGCGACGACGAAGGCGATCGCCAGGGTGTCGAGGTGCATGCCCGCCGCGAGCTGGTAGACGACCAGCGGGTTGGCCGTCCACAGCAGCGCGGCGCGGCGCTGCCGTACGGGATCGTGGCGGGTGAACCGGTGGAGCAGCAGCGCGGTGGCGATGAAGGCGGCGGCGTTGGCCAGCGCCATCACGAAGACGGTCAGCCAGAGGGATTCACCGCCGATCTCGGCGGCCAGGGCCTGTACGGCTGTCGCGACCGGCCCGTAGACGCTCGGCACCTTTCGCCACTCCTGGACCGCGCCGACGACCGGATCGCCGGGCAGATTGGCGGGAACGGTGACGTAAGGATCGTGTCCGAGCGCCGCCATCCGCCCGTAGGCCGCGTAGTTGAGATGGTCACTCGACCCTGACGGCGGCAGGAAGGCGAGCACCGCGGCCGCCAGGCAGCCCGCCAGCAGGAGCCACCGGGCATCCGGCAGGCGGCGGAGCGACCGCAGCCCCGCGACGAGGCCGAGCGTGCCCAGGATGACCGCGGCGGCGGCCAGCCCGATGACAAGATGGCCATCGGGCCCGAGGCCGAGGGAGTACGGCGGCTGCCACGCGGGCCCGTGAAGCGCCGGCACCATGGCCGAGGGGCCGAGCAGCCCGATCGTGATCGTGATCAGGATCGACAGGCCGGAGGCGACGAGCGCCGGTGCCGGCGATGACGAAGATGCGGAGGCCCTCGAACGCCCGGCTGCCGTGAGCCGTCCCAACAGCCTTGGCCCCCGCGCGGTCTCCGTCCCGGCCCATTCCACCCCCGAATTCCACCACACCACCCCCACTCTCGGGGTGATCACGTGGTGATCATGCGCAGGTTCCCGGCCGCCAGGGCTGACCAGCCATCCCTCTTGGGGTGATCATGCACACCTTCCCGCAGTACGGCATCTAACTGGGCGGGAGCCAATGGTGATCATGCACAAGGGGAGTACCAGATCACGAAAGCGGAGACCCCTGCTTAGACGCCCGGATCGGGAATCTACGCATGATCACGAGCGGCGTTGGACCTGCTCAGCCAGGGCACGCGGAAATCTGTGCATGATCACGGACGGTCTTTGAGGCGGGGGCGGAGGGCGTCGACGCCCTGCTTGACCACGCTCTGAACCGTGGGCTCGCGGACGGTCAGGGCGCGGCCGACGTCGCGGAGCTGCTTGGCCCGGTGCAACTGGGCCCGCCAGTCGGTCCCGGTGGCCCGGTGGGCCATGTCGACCTCCACCTCGACGACCCGGAAGCCCTTCCTCAGCAGGTCGACCGTCATGCCCGTCTCGACGCCGAACCCGTGGGCCAGTGGCCGCGCCGCCTCGAACGCCTCCCGGGTCAGGCATCTCTGCCCGTTGAGTGGCTGTGTCGGCGCCCAGCCCGTCAGCCGCTTGATTCCGTCGCGGGCCAGCCGTACGACCATGCCGTGACCACCGAGCTTGACCCGGGTCGTGAACGTGGCGATGGTCATGTCGGCCGAGCCGGAACGGACCGGGACGATCAGCGGGAGGGCCGCCCCCGCCGTGTCCCCCAGGTCCGCGTCGAGGAAGAGCAGGTGCCGCGGCACGCCCTCATCGAGGAGCCGTACGGCTTCCGCCCCGCTCTCCATCGCCGCGGCCTTGCCCCTGTTGCGGCTGTGCCGTACGACACGGGCGCCGGCCGCCCTGGCCACCCGGCCGGTCTCGTCGGCCGAGCCGTCGTCGACGACGACCACGAGATCCACGCCGGGCAGCTTCAGGGCGGCCGCCACGGTGCCGCCGATCCGGTCGGCCTCGTCCTTGGCCGGGATCACGACCGCGGTGTCCGGAGTCGGCACCACCAGCTCGCCCATGTGTGTCTAGCCCTGCTGTTCCGCCGTGAGCACGTCGGCCGGCACGGCCTCGTGCACGGTGAAGACCGAGTCCAGGCCGGTGACCTGGAGGATCTTCCGTACCGCCGGCCTCGGCGCCGCCACTTCCAGGCTGCCGCCACGCTCGCGTAGCCGCTTGAGCGCGGACAGCAGCACGTTCATGCCGGTGGAGTCGCAGAACTCCACTCCGGACATGTCGATGACCACTCGGTCCGGCCCGGTTTCCAGCAGCCGGGTGAACTCCGACTGCAGCCGGGGAGCGGTATATAGGTCAATTTCGCCGGAGACGGCCATGACGGCGTGACCGGCGTGGGATTGCGTCGCGACTTTGAGCTCCACGAGGCGCACACTAGCGTCGTGACGGCCCCGGGTCACGCTCCTACGGAATTACCGAAGAGTCGTCCGCCCTTTGTCCCCGATTCCGTGGGCAAGTAAACGCGGAGTGCGCGAAGCTTAACGGTATGCGACACCGGCTTTGCCGGAAGGGGGGCCCGGAACCTCCGCGTCTTGGTCGTCACTTCGTGAAGGAGGGCGGGCGCCGAGCACAGTGGGCCCGACAGCATAATGAACACTGAACTTCCCGAGGATCCCCAGCGTCGGAGGCTACGGGAGCGGCTGGAGGTCATCCAGGTCCGCACAGAGAAGGCGTCCTCATGGCGTGACGCCGCCGCGCCACTCCGGCCGCTGATCAACCGCGAGGGGTACGTCCCGATCAGCGCGAGACTGGCGGGCGAGGACCTGGACTTCCTCGCCGCGGCCCGCGAGGAGCTGCTGAGCTTCCTGGAGCTGGGCATCCGGTTGCTCGACCTCCACCAGCCGAGAGACGCGGGCGGCATCACCAGTGACGCCGCCAACCCGATTCTGCGCTGCCGGAGCTGCATGTGGCGGTGGCCCTGCCCGACGTTCCGGGCGATGGCCGAGGCGTTCGTGCCGTACGACCACCCCGGAAGCCCCGAGGAGGATGAACGGCTCCGGCACCAGGGCGATCCATGACTCCCGGCACGGTCAGGGTGAGAGCGGCAGCCTGATCTCGAAGCGGCAGCCGGGACCTTCGTTGACCACGCCGATCTCGCCTTCGTGCGCCTCGACGATGCCCCGGGCGATGGCCAGGCCGAGCCCCGCGCCACCGTCCGGGCCGGGGGTCCGGGCGGCCTCGCCGCGGAACGCCACGTCGAACACGCGCGGCAGGTCGTCCTCCGGGATCCCTCCGCAGCAGTCGAGCACGGAGAGGCTTGCCATCCCCCCGTCGGCGACCGCTCGGACGGAGACCGTCCCGTCGGCGGGGGTGTGGCGGATGGCGTTGACCACCAGGTTGCGTACGGCCCGGCCGAGCTCTCCGGCGTCCGCGTTCACGGGCACGGCCGCGTCGGCCTCGCCGGACAGGTGAACCCGCTTGGCCCGGGCGAGGGGCTCGACTCCCGCGAGAGCATCGGCGAGGAGGTCGCCGAGCCCGACCCGGCCGCGCGACAGCCTCAGCGAGCCGGCGTGAATCCGGGAAAGCTCGAAGAGGTCGTCCACCATGCCCGACAGGCGATCCACCTCCAGCCGGATCTGTGTGTGATAGCGCTTGACGGTGTCCGGGTCGCCGGCCACACCGTCCTCGAGCGCCTCGGCCATGGCCCGCATCCCGGCGAGCGGAGTCCGGAGGTCGTGGCTGACCCACGCGACCAGCTCACGCCGGGCGCTCTCCAGGGCGCGCTCCCGCTCCCGGCCGAGGCGCAGCCGCTCGTACGCCTGCTCCAGCGCCGTGCTGATGGTCTGCAGCTCGGCGGGCAGCGGCCCTTCCGGTGGGCTGAACCGGCCCGAGGGCGACACCTTCTCCAGCGCCTCCACGACGCGCCTGCTGGCCAGCACCACCCGCCTCGCGTTGACGAGCGCGACGCCGAGGCCGACGAGCCCTCCGATGGCGACGACCGTGAGCACGATGTTCTTCGGGCGACCGTCGATGACCATCTCCAGCGTGATCGCCACGACCCCGGCGAGCGTCGCCGTGACGGTGACGACGGCGACCACCGCGAGCATCACGCCGATCGAGCGGCGGCGGAGCACCCGCAGCAGGGCGAGGCCGAGCCCGGCGATGATCAGGCCGAGCCCCGCGGTGACCGCGACGATCTGGAGGATCATGTCATCGGCTCGTATCGGTAGCCGACCCCCCAGACGGTGACGATGCGCCGCGGATCGGTCGGGTCGGGCTCGATCTTCTCCCGCAGCCTGCGCACGTGCACGGTCACGGTCGAGGAGTCGCCGAAGGACCAGCCCCACACCTGGTCGAGGAGCGCGGTGCGGCTGAACGCCTGGCGGGGGTTGCGCAGCAGGTAGACGAGCAGGTCGAACTCCCGCGCGGTCAGCGTGATCTCCTCGCCCCCGAGCCGCACCTCGTGGGCGCCCACGTCCACCACGAGATCGCCGTCGCGCAGGACGCCGGTTCCCGTGGGGACCAGCGCGCCCCGGGCCCGCCGCAGCACCGACTGGACGCGCAGCGCGAGCTCGCGCGGGCTGAACGGCTTGGTGACGTAGTCGTCGGCCCCCGTCTCCAGGCCCACGACCCGGTCGATCTCCTCGCCGAGCGCGGTCAGCATGATCACCGGCACCGGCCAGCGTTCCCGCAGCTTCCTGCACACCTGGAGGCCGTCCATCTTCGGCAGCATCAGGTCGAGCACGAGCAGGTCGGGCGGGTCGGCCAGGGCCCGCCGCAGCGCCTCTGCGCCGTCGCCCACGCATTCGACCTCGTGGCCGTCCCGTTCCAGGTAGCGGGCGACGACCTCTGCCACGGTCGGGTCGTCGTCGACCACCAGCACGCGCGCGGCGGCGTTTCCAGTCATCTCACTCCTAGGTCGTGTCCGTGGAGAAGGCACACCCTCACGGTATGGCCGCGCCGGGGTGTTCTCCGAGACACGTCATCACACCGTAAGGCCGGCCGGGCAGGTGCCGATGCGTGCCGTACGGCTGTCGCCCCGGCGCTGAGCCACGCGTCTTTGCGGAAGAGCTAGCGGGCTCTACGCCGCACTTGCGGACAAAGCGGTCAATCTTGGCCGCGCAAGGTCGCGACTGTCGGTGCCACGGCGTACTTTGTGGTCATGGCCCGTACTGTGCTGACCGTTCTGGGGATCATCCTGGCCCTGTGGCTGGTGTTCGGATTCGTGATCCCCGCGCTGTTCGCGACGCTGAAGTTCCTGTTCATCATCGCGATCATCGCCTTCCTGGTCGTCGCGGCGATCACTCTCGTCGGGAAGATGTCCCGCTGACGTGACCTCACTCCAGGCCGCCACCAGGTCGCTCGCCGGGTCCGGCATGGGATCCGGCGTAGGGTCCCTCGCCGGATTCCTCGCGGGGTTGTTCGCCGGCGTGCTCGCCGGCTCTCCCGGGCTCGGCCTGGTGACCGCGCTCGGCCTGGCGGGCGTCACCGTCCTGGTGTTCGCCTGGATCGTCGGCCGCCTGGCCGGCGTCACCGCGCCCGAGCCGTCGCCCGGGTGGCGATTCCAGCACGGCCGGATGCTGTTCGTCCGGTTCCGCGACCCCGGCACCGCGGGCCGTCCACGTCCCCGCGCCCCATCGGCAAGCCCGGCGCTCGCCTGATCCCTCGCCCCGTCCTCGCGGCCCGTCCCTCAAGGCACGTGCCGTACGGCTCCGCGACCCCGGCGCGGCTCCACGCGGGTGATCACGAGCGCCTTTCGTCATCTCTCGTCTCCGCGGGCATGCCCATCGCAGGCATGTCTCGCATGAGACGCCATCCGAGCGACATGCGCCCTGGACTCCGCCTCACCGCCCAGAACTTGGCGAGGGCGCGCACGTCCGGCTCGCGTCCCGCCCTCGCCTGACCGGTCAGACCTCGGCGGGGCTGCGCGTGTCCGGCTCGGCGTCCCGGCACATGTCAGGCCCCAGACGAAAGGCTCCGCCGATGTTCGATTTTGTGCTCGTGCCCGCCTACGACCTCATCCGTTCCCTGAGTGACCTCACCGGAGCGGTGCTCGCGATCGTCCTTTTCACGCTCGGCGTTCGGTTGCTCCTGCTCCCGCTCGGCATTCGCATCGCACGGGGACAGCGGATCCGGATGCGGCTCGCCCCTGACGTCGAGAAGCTGCGCAAGCGGTTCCGCCAGGATCCCGTACGGCTGAGCCAGGAGGTCAGCGCCCTCTACGCGAAGGAGGGCACGTCGATGGCCTCCGGCCTTCTTCTGCCACTGGCGCAGTCGCCGTTCTTCATGGTGGCCTACCGGCTGTTCACGTCCGCCGTGATCGCCGGCCATCCGAACCTCCTGCTCGCGCAGGGCGTGCTCGGCGTGCCCCTCGGCGAGCACTTCGGCG
The DNA here is from genome assembly GCF_041262585.1 of Planotetraspora sp. GP83. Taxonomy (NCBI): domain Bacteria; kingdom Bacillati; phylum Actinomycetota; class Actinomycetes; order Streptosporangiales; family Streptosporangiaceae; genus Planotetraspora; species Planotetraspora sp. GP83. Next base: position 146,547 of record NZ_JBGCBZ010000009.1, read on the forward strand.
CGGTGCTGGCCGGGGCGGGGCTGTTCAGCGCGCCGGGACTGGTCTTCCTCGGCCTCTTCGCGCTGCTCGTGCTGGCGGCGTGGGTGGCCTCCCGCAGAGTGGACGAGGGCGTGCCGATGCGGCGGCTCCTGATGCTGCTGCCGTTCGGGACCGTCCTCGCGGCAGCGGTGCTTCCGCTCGCGGCGGGTCTCTACCTGCTCGTCACGACCGCCTGGACGACCACCGAACGCATCGTGCTCTATCCCCGCCCCGCCTGAACGGCCTTGGGGTCGTCGGCCCGTCCGCTGGCCGGGGCGACCGCTGTCTCAGGTACCGGCCCGTCCGCGTGCGGCCCGGGGTGCGCGCCGGATGCGGCGCCGGGCGAAGCGTAGGGCAGTCTCGCGAAGCGCCGCATGATCTGCTGGGCGAGCCGACCGTGAGCCACCACGACAACGGCGAAGGCCACGATGAGCGCGGCCAGAAGCGGCAGTTGCCCGTCATCGGCCAAGACGATGGCCTGCCCGTCGGTCACCCCGGTCCGGGCGCAGGCCCAGCCGGTAAGCGCCGCGGTGGCCCATCGGCCGCTGCGGCTGATGGCCGGGCGCGCGGTCGCGGTCGCGGCGGCTGGTACGGCCAGCACGGCGAAGACGACGAGAATCCCCACGGTCACTCCCAGGGAGAAGTGGCCGTCCTTGCCCATGGCGAGCGCGACCGCACGCATCAGGAGGCGGGCCACTGCTCCGCTCACCAAGCCGGCTATCAGCGCCGCGGCCAGCGCCGCGCCCAGCGCGCGGCCGAGCCGCCATCCGCTTTTCCGCATTCCATCCCCTAACGTTCCAAACGGTTATAGGGGTGGTCTTCGGATTGGGCAACGCCGGAAGAGTTCCGCAACCCGCCCGTGATGAGCGGGGTCTCGTCGGCCCGGGCGAAGGGCCGGAATGGCCAGGCGAAAGCCGGCCGGGGGCTATCCCGGGGGGCCGCCAGTGGGCTAGCCGACCTCGCGAAGCTCGGGGGTTCCGGTCTTCTGGGCCCTGGTTTCGGTCTTTCGCGCCTGCCCGTTTCGGGCGGGCCAGGTGGCGTGGACGATGGCCCACACGGTGGTGAAGTCGCCCTCGTGGCGGACTCCCCAGCGGTCCGCGAGGTACTCCACGATGCCGAGTCCCCGGCCGCCCAGCGACGAGAGCGTGGGGCGGCCGGCCCGTGGCTCGGTGGTGGCTCCCCCGTCGCTCACGGCTATCTCGATCTGGCTCTCGGAGCAGATCCATGCGACTCTGAGCTGGCCGGACGGGAGCGGATGCGCGTGTCGCAGGGAGTTGCTGACCAGCTCGCTCATGACCAGCACCGCGTCGTCCACCGCGGCTGCGCGCATCCCGGCGCCCTGCAGCTCCGCACTGAGGCGCTGACGTGCGACGGCGACGCTCGACAGTGCATAGGGCAACATCACGACGCTCGACGCACCCACCTCCCCGATTCCCCGTCAGGAGACTAGTCTCCAGTACGACCGAAATGCCCCGTTCGATCGTCCGGGAAACCGTGCCTCCGATCACAGCTTGTGCACATTGGACAATAGATCAGCTCTTACGTGGCTACCTCCTTACCGCTCCGGTGTGTCGCATCAGGTAAGGGGGTCGCCCCGTTCAGAACGACCCGCATCCGGGTGCCTCCGCCGGGCCGGGGAAGGGCTGTGACGTCACCTCCCTGGGCCCTAGCGAGGCTGCGCACGATGTAGAGGCCGAGGCCGACCCCGCCGAACCTGCGCCGGTTGCCGCTGTCCGCCTGGACGAACCGCTCGAAGACCCGGTCCCGGTCGGCGGGCGCGATGCCGACGCCCTCGTCGTCCACGACGAGCACCACACGGCCGTCCTCCGGCCAGGCCTCGACCCGGATCAGCCCGCCGTCCGGGGAGTATTTGAACGCGTTCTCCAGGAGTTGCCCGAGGAGGATGTCCGTCGCGAGCGAGTCGCCGTACACGCGCGGCAGGCCGTCCGGGATGTCCACCTCCACCCGGTGCCGGTCGGACAGGACCGGCAGGCCGAGCGTCGCCGCCCTGACCCGCTCCGCGAGATCGAAGATCTCGACCTTCACCTTCAGCTCGTCCGCGCCCGCCCGCGCGCCGAGCAGCAGGTGGTCCATGAGCTGACCCAGCGACCGGGCGCGCTCCGCGATCGTGTGCACGGCGGAGCGGCGCTCGCCGTCGGACAGATGGTCCCATCGGGAGTCGAGCGTGCTGGCGAAGCCCCGCACGATCGTGATCGGAGTGCGCAGCTCGTGGCTGGTGGTGGCCAGGAACAGATCCTTGGCCTCCTCCAGCTCCTTGGCCCTGGTCACGTCGCGGAAGTCGACGACGCTCTCGCCGGTCTCGTGGATCTCCGCGCGGAGGACGTCCAGCCAGCGGCCGGACGACAGCTGGATGGTCAGCTTCTCCCCCGGCGCGGGTAGCGGGAACGGCGGCGGGCCGCCGATCACCTCGTGGGCGGAGAAACCGGTCAGCTCGGCCGCCGCCGGGTTCCACTGGATGACGTCGCCGGCTTCGTCCAGCACGGCGATGCCGTCGGCGCTGGCGTCGAAGACCGCTCGCTCGTGGGCGCGTTGCCGTACGGCGTCCTGGTAGGCCATGGCGTTACCGACGGCGATCCCGGCGTGTCCGGCGAGGAGCTCCAGCAGCTCCAGCTCCAGATGGCTGGCCTTGCGCTTGGCGAACAGCGCGTAGAGCGCTCCATAGGGACGCCCGCCCACGGCCGCGATGCCGACGGCGATGGTGTGCAGGCCGGGCACCCGCGCCCAGATGAGGTCCTGGAAGCCTTCGGGGCCGGTTTCGAGCATCACGGTCTTGCCCGTGCGCAGCAGCTTGCCGACCAGGCTGCTGTGCAGGTCGGCGGTGGCGCCCCGGAGGGAGTCGGGTAACTGGTGAACACCCACCAGCCGGAGGCGCTCGCCGTCGATCGACACGAAACCGCCCGCGTCGGCCCCGGTGAGCTCGGTGAGGCTGGCGGCGATCCGGTCGAGCACGACGGGCAGGTCGAGCTCGGAGTTGATGTCGCCGACGACGTCGGTGAGCCGTCGCACCAGCCGGGCGCGCCGGGCGACCCGGTCGCGGGCGGCCTCGTCGTCCTCGGTCGGGTGGTACACGTTGACATAGCCGAGCAGCGCCCCCGTACCGGTTCGCAGCGCGCTCGTGTCCACCCGGACGTCGAGGAGCCTGCCGTCCCGATGGAATCGCCGGGTGCGCAGCGACACCGGGCAGCCGGTCCGCACGCGTTCGAGCACCGCGTTGTGCTCGGCCATCAGCTCGGCGGGGACGATCGGCGCCCGCCTGCCCATCAGCTCCTCGGCCGGCCATCCGAACAGCCGCTCGGCCGCGGCGTTCCAGCTCAGGACCGCCAGGTCGCGGTCGAGGGCGACGATGGCATCGGGCGAGCTCGCGACGACGGCGCGGGCGATGCCGTCCTCGTCCGCGTCGTGTGCCCTGGTGTCACCCACGCCCCCCATCGTGCCTTCTTTCCTCAGGTGATCTTGGGGTTTTCCGCCGGGTGGGGACACCTCCGATACGCTTCCCTCAGGTAGCGACAGGAAGTGGGGCGCCATGTCCACAGGGGACCTCGAAGCCCTGCTCCGTGTGACCGCGCCGGGTTACGTGGGGGAAGCCCCTCCCGATGTGGCCTTCGGGACCACCGACACGCCGGTCGGGCGCCTCACGCTCGCGGTGACCGGCCGCGGTGTGGTCGCCTGCAGCTACGACGACGAGCACGCGGTCTTCGCACGCGTGTCGAGGGCCATCGGGTCGTTCATCGGGCCCGATCCCCGCCGCCTCGACCCGGTCAAGCGCGAGCTTGACGCGTATTTCGCGGGCAGGCTCCGGACCTTCTCGACGCCTGTGGACCTCCAGCTCGTCAGCTCCTTCACCCGGACGGTCGTGCAGATGATGCTCGCCGTGCCGTACGGCAGCGTCACGACATATCAGAAAATCGCCGAGCGGATCGGGCGGCCGCAGGCGCTGCACGCGGTGGCCAACGCCCTCGGTGGCAATCCCGTGTGCGTCTTCGTGCCGTGTCATCGGGCCGTGGACTCGTCCGGCGCCCTCGGCGGCTACGCCGGAGGCCCCGCCGCCAAGGAGCAACTCCTCCGCCTCGAAGGCGCCCTTTCCTAGACAAGCTTCCCCAGCCTCTCCCACAACACCGACCTGACTCACACGACGCCAGGCGACGCGATCAGCCGGCCGCCGACGCACCCCTGGTCGCCGGACGAGAGCCGTCGGCGTCTCCCGGAAAGCGTCCTGGCAGGAGGCGCCGCAACAGGCGCGGCGGTCCTGTTCTTCAGCCAGCTGATCGCCCCGTAAAGGCGCGGGAGGCCCGGCGGGTGAGGGATCCGAGTGCCAGCGTCACCAGGGCTGCGACGAGGAACGCGGCGAGCGCGGCGTTCATCCACGGCTGGTGGACGAACCCGATCGCCGAGCGCACGTGGCCCCACATCGTGTCCCACCAGCCGACCGTCGGCGTGGCCGTGACGATCCAGTAGGCGACGAAGCCGAGGACCCATGGCACGACCATGAGCCAGCGCGACGGCGCGTCGCCGGCCGTGTTCCACCGGGCGGCCCCCTGGAGGAGGAAGTAGTCGACCACGAGGACGGCGAACATCGGGACGAAGACGGCGCCGATCACGCTCAGGAACGCGCTGTAGGAGTTCACGTCCACGAACAGCGCGATCACGGTCGTGAGCACGCCGATGGCGACCGAGATGATCCGCCGGTCCACGCGCGGCAGGAGGTTCTGGATCGAGACCGTCGTCGAGTAGACGTTGGCGAACGACTGGTCCACCTCGCGCAGCACCAGGATGCCGAAGAAGAGCGCCCCCAGCGGCGCCGCCACGAACGGCTCCCACACCCTGTTCCCGTCGTTGCCGACGAGCGCGAGCGCGGCGATGCCCAGGGCCAGGCAGGCGACCTGCGCGATCGTGTATCCGCCGACCACTCCCGTGAACGCGGCGGCGCTCGACCTGGAGTGCCGGGCGTAGTCGGCGGCCATCGGCACCCAGGAGACCGACAGCGCGATCACGTAGTCGACGGCGGGGGCGAAGGCTTCCCAGGAGCCGTGGGCCAGCGACGGCCCCCTGCTGAACAGCGCTACCAAGAGCCAGACCATGGCGACGACCACGCCCGCCGTCACGTAACGTCGCAGGATCCGCACCGCGCCCAGCGGACGGATCGTCAGCGCGATCGTCAAGGCCCCGGCCACGATCGCCCACACCTTGTACGGCACCGCCGTACCGAAGACGGCCTGGGCCCCGGTCGCGATGACCCAGAGCTCGAAGGCGCCCCAGCCGAGCATCTGCACGATGTTCAGCACGGTCGGAACGTAGGACAGCCTCGCCCCGAAGAGCCCCCGGAGCAGCACCATCGCAGGCTGACCCGTCCGCGCGCCCGGGATCGCGGCGAGGCCGACCATGGCCGTCCCGATCAGGCTGCCGACGACGGCCGCGAGGACGGCCCCCGTGAAGGTGAGCGGCTTGCCGGTGAGCGGGTCGAGGAGGAGCAGCGCCCCGGAGAAGCCGAGGAGGCTGACGCCGAGGTTGGCCCAGAAGGACCCCTGGTCGAGCAGGCCCAGAGTTTTCGGGGCCTCCTCGTCCAGGGTCAGCGGCACTTCCGCGTGCTCGGGGGACTCGGGGGACTCGGGGGAAACGACGGCGGACGTCATCGCACACTCCCTACGCCGGCATTACCCGGACAGGTTCATGCGGTCGGCGGCGCGCCTCGTGGAGGAGCCGCCCTCTCAGCCCGGTTTCGCCCGAGCTCCCGCGGTATCTGAAATGTCGTACCGGATTATGGCATCAAAGGGTCAAATGTCCAAAGATCTACGCGACATAAGGGGGTTGGCCGGTCTCGCTCACCATCGGACGTCCGGCGGCGGCCCACGACTGCATGCCGCCGTCCACGTTGACGGCCTCCCAGCCGACGTGGTTCAGCCAGGCGGTCGCGTGGGCCGAGCGTCCGCCGACCCGGCAGATCACGTAGACGGGCCGCCCCTGCGGCACCTCGCCGACCCGCTGCTGGAGGTCGTTCAGCGGGATGTGCGCGGCCTCCGGCGCATGGCCCGCCCGCCACTCGTCGAGTTCGCGAACGTCCAGCAGGTACGCGTCATCAGGTACGGCTTTCGCCGCGATTTCCGGCATCGTCATGCGCCCAGTATCCATGTCGCGCCGCCCCGCGCGGGCTCGATGCCTCCCTGGAGCCCCAGCGCTACCAGACAGGGCGGAGGGCTGCCCGGCCTCCGGAGGCGTCCACGAAGGCGCGAAGGTCCTCGTGCAACCGGTCGAGACGGTCGGGCCCGATGATCGACGCCCATCGGTCCTCGGCCCGCCCCCAGAGCTCGTCGGCGTGCTCCACATAGGTCCGGCCCTTCGCCGTGAGGCCCAGCACGCGGGCCCTGCCGTCCGTCGGATGCGGGCGCCGCTCCACGTAGCCCCAGCCCTCCAGCTCAGCCACGATCTTGGAGGCCGCCTGCTTGGTGACCCCGAGGTGGTCGGCCAGATCGACGGTGGTGGCGTCATCTCGGCCGAGCAGGAACCGGAAGGTGTACCCGTGTGCGGGGCGCAGTGGCTCGCGCCCCTCCGCTTCGATCCCCGCGTGCAACTCGTCCGTCATGACGCGATAGGCCATCGCGATGAGCAGCGGGATCTCGCCTCGTCTGCGGATCATGCCAGCGCCCCCCTTGACCAGATGGTCAACCTGATTTACCTTATCGGGATATTAGTCAACTGCATTGACCATATCAGGAGGTAAGTGATGACAGTGGCCACGCTCGCCGACGCGCCGGCCTTCCAGTTCGACGGGGTCACGTTCCGGCCGCTCGCGGTGCCGTCCAGAGGATCCACCGAGCTGGCCGTCTGGCGTGCCGAGCTGCCGCCGGGGAAGGTGGGCGCCGAGCACAGCCTGACCCACGAGGAGATCCTGATCGTGCTGAAGGGCACCGTCACCGGGACGATCGGCGGCAGGCCCGTCGTCGCCGGGCCGGGCGATGCGGTGATCTTCCCCGCCAACACCCCTGGGCGGCTCGGCAACACCTCGGACACCGAGCCGGCGGAGTTCATCTGCTGCACAACGGCCGGGATCAAGGGTTTCATCGGCGACCAGACGATCACGCCACCGTGGTCGGCCTGATCCCTATTTGAGCAGGCGGGACAGGCGGCGGTCCGCGAGGGGCTTGCCGCCTGTCTGGCAGGTCGGGCAGTACTGCAGCGACGAGTCGGCGAACGACACCTCCCGGATCGTGTCGCCGCACACGTCGCACTTCTCGCCCGTACGGCCGTGCACCCGCAGGCCCGACTTCTTCTCCGACTTGAGGTCCTTGGCGGCCAGCCCCCGGGCTCGCCCCACGGCGTCACGCAGGGTCGTCACGATCGCCTCGTGCAGGCCGGCGATCTGGGCGTCGGTCAGCGTCGCGGCGATCTTGAAGGGGGACATCTTGGCCACGTGCAGCACCTCGTCGGAGTACGCGTTGCCGATCCCGGCGATCACCTTCTGGTCCCGGAGCAGCCCTTTGATCTGCGTACGGCTCCCGCCCACGATGGCCTTGAGCGCGTCGGGGGTGAAATCGGCGGCCAGCGGATCGGGGCCGAGGCTCGCGACGCCCGGGACGTCCTGGGGGTCTCTCACGACGTAGACGGCCAGGCGCTTCTGGGTGCCCGCCTCGGTGAGCTCGAACCCGGGCGCCCTGCCGTCCTCGTCGGGCGAGAGCCGTACCCGCACCGCGAGGGGGCTCTTGCCGGGGCGGACGGGTTTCGCGCCCGAAAGGTCGTCGCGCCAGCGCAGCCACCCGCCGCGCGCGAGATGCGTGACGAAGTGCAGGCCGTCGACATCGAGATCGAGGAACTTGCCGTGCCGGGTCACCCCGGTGACGGTGAGCCCGCCCAGCGCGGTGACAGGCGGGTCGAAGGTCTTCAGCGCCTGGATCGCCACCACGTCGACACCCAGGACGGCATGGCCGACGGCACGCTCACGGAGGAACTCGGCGAGCGCCTCCACCTCGGGTAGCTCCGGCATGCCCTCCACAGTAATCGGCGGCGATCGGCGTTCGCGAGTGGACGCGGACGAGAGCCTCGATCGTTTCCACAGCCTGTGGACGATCAGGGGACGTCCCAGAAGGCGAGCTCGTGGTGCATCCCCTCGGTGAACAGCGCCTTCGCCCGGTCGGGGTCGGGGGCCGCCTCATCGATCATCACGGCGATCCGCTCGGCCAGCGCGGCGAATCCGGGATCGGCGTAGGTGTCCACCCAGGCCCGGTAGCGCGGCTCCGTGGGCGGGTTCTCGGCGAGAATCCGCCCGAGTGTGGAGTATCCCCACATGCAGGGATAGAGCGCGGCGAGGCCGTCGGCGTAGTCGGCCGCCGACCGCAGCAGGAAGGCCGTGTACGCGGCGCAGGCCGGACCCTTGACCGCGCCGTCGAGATCGGCTCCGAACTGGGCGGACAGCGACCGGTGCAGGGACAGCTCGTCGTGCCAGGTCAGATGCGCCAGGTCAACCAGGTCGCCGAGATGGCCGTCCGGAGCCTGCCAGGCCAGCCTGGAGAACACCCGCACGTAGTCGAGGAGGAACAGGTAGTCCTGCTCCAGCCACGACCGGAACACCGGCACCGGCAGATCACCCCTCACGATGCCCCGCACCGTCGGATGGGCGAGCTGGGCGTCGAGCAGGGGTCTGCCGATCTCGTGCAGCTCGCGAGAAATCGTCATGAATCAACCATTCCAGAGGCGGCGGACCATCGGGCGCGCGTGCTCGCCGTACCTCCTCCCGAGTTCAGGCGAGGTCCGGGTCGAGAGTCGAAGCATTTGCTTGATCGCGCACTCCGGATCTCCTTCCAGTCCGTCCTCCTCCATGATCGCCCGGACGATGTCGCCCTCGACGTGCTGGGCATCTGCTCTCAGGCCTGCGCGACTATCAGGCTCCACGTGCCGTCACGGGCCGGTGGTGCCAGGCGTTTTCACGCCCACCCTGGGGCACGTCATCCGCCCGCGGCGTCCTCGGCCTCCCAGCGCAGCAGGTCGCCCGGCTGGCACTTGAGCACCTCGCAGAGCGCGGCGAGCGTCGTGAAGCGCACCGCCTTGGCGCGGCCGTTCTTGAGTACCGCCAGGTTGGCGGGCGTGATCCCCACGCGGTCCGCGAGCTCGCCCACGGACATCTTCCGCCTGGCCAGCATCACGTCGATGTCGACGGCGATCGGCATCAGATCACCTCGTCCAACTCGGCCTGCATCTGCGCCGCTTCGACGTCGCGCGCGACGGCCTGGGCGAGCAGCATCCGCAGCACGAGCACGATGAGCGCGACCCCCAGGATGGCCAGGCCAACCCCGCCCATGATGACGGTGACGCCCGGGTCGGCCCGCTGGCCCGGCGCATTGAGGGCCGTGACCGCGAACCACAGGAGGGCAGCCGCCACGATCGCGCCGATCACGACGTCCACGTACCGGAAGGCGGCGTGGGAGAACACGGTTCCGCGTCGCACCATCGTCACCAGCCGCCATACGCAGACCAGGGCGACCTGGACCGACACCATGCCCAGGATCGTGATCACGCGCAGCGGGGTCAGCGGAAGCGACCCGTCCTCCGGGTCGCTCCCGCTGATCAACACCCACACCATCCCTGCCTGTACGAACACGGTGCCGGCGAGCACCACCACGAGCACGGCGCGAAGCGCACGCACTGCCAGCTTTCCCATGGCCCATCCTTCCATCGAGTTACGATGGGAATCTATCGAACTTCGATAAGTGAAGCAAAGGTTTGGGACAGACACGGCAGCTGTAGATCGTGATCTTCGTGGTGCTTGTGCCCTGGGCAGCCCCCGGTCGCCCTGGCCCTCCCCGCAGTGATAGCGGTGGGCCAGCGGGTGAACCTCTCAGGCCGTAGGTAGATCTTTTAGCGCGAACACCAGTGACAGACCGGCGGGCGAGGGCTGCGACAACGCGGGCACGAGTTCAGCCGGAGCAAGTGCTGGAAGCAGAGGCACGGGCGAAAGCCCCGGGGACGCGGCGTGTGGAAGGTGCGGGCATATCCCGGATCGGCTCGCTCCCGGGCTGCTGATCGCGACCGGGCAGTTGCTGCCGATCTCTGACGTGCAGCGGCTGGCACGGACCTCCAAGCTCGTCCGCATGCTCGTGGGCGCTGAGGGCCAGATCCTGAACATGGGCCGCGCCGTACGGCTGGCCACCACGGCGCAACGGCAGGCCCTCATGGCCCGCTACGCCACCTGCTACTGCGAAGGCTGCCCCATCCCCGCCGACATGTCCGAAATCGACCACGTCAAAGGCTGGGTCGACGACGGCGTCACCGACCTCGACGAACTCGCACCCGCCTGCACCTGGCACAACCGGGACAAAGCCGCGCCCGCGCGCTACACCGTCCGCCGCAACGACGACAGCACCTGGACCCTCATCCACCTCGGCAGAAAAGGCCGCTACGCCAACCGATTCCGATGCTGAACCGCACACAAGCACAGGCGACACCCAGCCGTACAAACAAGCTGAGCCGAACCGGCGACACCGAGCCGTACAAACAGGCTGAGTCGTACGGGCGACGCTGAGCTCTGCAAAGGGGCTGAGCCGCACGGGCGACGCTGAGGGCATGTGGGCCCACGACGCCGGCCGAGCATCCCGATCCGATTGGGAGCCCTTTCTTCAGCGGAGGTGACGCGTAGTCTCAGGGCGTGAGTATCACGATCGCAGAGGAAGTCCTGCTCCTCGCCTACCGGGACGACACCGGCAAGCCGCAGATCGGCTCGACCGAGCTTGACGCCGCCCTCGCTGGGGCCATCGTCGCCGAACTCGCCGTCAACGGACGCATCGACCTCGACGGCAAGAAGCTGGTCGTCCGCGATGCGAGCCCCCTCGGGGACGACGAGCTGGACGCCGCGCTGGCCCGGATGGCCGGAGAGTCGCGCGACCACAAGCCCGAATGGTGGGTCGGCAAGCTCAACGGCAACAAGCTGCGCAAGCGGCTCCTCTCCCGCCTCGCCGACCAGGGGGTCCTGACCGAGCAGGAGACGAAGGTCCTCGGCCTCTTCCCGTCGAGGCGCTACCCCGCGCTGGACGCGAGCGTCGAGCAGGGCATCCGGCAGCGGGTCGAGAGCGTGCTGGCCGGGGCGGAGCCCGACGAGCGGCTGGCCGCGCTCGTCGCCGTCCTGAACGCCGCGAAGCTCGACCGGAAGGCGTTCCCGCACGCCCGGAAGGAGCGGATCAAGGAGATTGCCGAGGGAGAGTGGGCCGGCGCGGCCGTCAAGAAGACCATCGCCTCCGTCCACGCCGCGGTCGCCGCCGGGGTCGCCGCAGCCGTGGCAGCGGGCGCCGCCAGCAGCGGAGGCTGACCACCGGCAACCGGCGGCCGACGGCCGGCCAGCAACACCTCTGGCAAACGCCAGAGAGTCTGGAAGCGTTCGCCTCCGGCCGGGTGGCCGCGCTCGCGTCGTACGGCTGTCGCCCTCCTCACCTCAACGGCAGTCGGCCGTGAGCGGGGGCGGGTGGGTGTGGAGGCCGGCGTAAGACCGTGCCAGAGACCACCTCGCCCGCGAAGGGCCGCGAACGCGGCCTCACCAGACCGCGACTGTCACTGCCGGCCGGAACACCCGCCCGTCCCCGCGCCTGCGCCTGCCTACTTGGTACGCGACTATCGGGCCGACCGGACAGCCGCCCGTCCCGCGCCCGCGAATGCCTACTTGGTGATGGTGTCCTTGGGGATGGGCTTGTCCTGGGCGAGGGCCTGGAAGAGGCGGAGCGCCTTCTGGGTGTCCCACTTCACGACGGCGGCGCCGTTGATCGTGGGCAGCGAGCCGATCGGCACCGCCGTGGTGATCGGGCTGTCCTTCATCGCCAGGCCGACCGAGAGCAGGTTGAACAGGCCGGTGCCGGGATCCACGGCCACCGAGTCGGCCGCGCTCAGCGCCAGCGGCACCGAGGTGAACGGGTTGAGCAGCGTCCCCGGGCTGGCCGCCTTCTGCACGACGGCGGAGAAGAACTGGCGCTGCCGCTGGGTCCGGTCGAAGTCGGGGATGGCCCCGGTGGCCCGGGTCCGGACATAGCCGAGCGCGGTGCCGCCGTCCATGTCCTGGCAGCCCTTCTTCAGGTTGATCCCGGCCTTGTGGTCCTTGATGTCCTGCTTCACGCAGATGTTGACCCCGCCGATCGCGTCGACGATGCCGACGAACCCTCCGAAGCCGATCTCCATGTAGTGGTCGATCCGGATCCCGGTGACCCGCTCGACCGTCTTGGTGAGGAGCACGGGCCCGCCGAAGGCGTACGCCGCGTTGAGCTTGTCGCTGCCGTGACCCTCGATCGGCACGTAAGAGTCGCGGGGAAGGCTGACGAGTGTCGGCCTGCCGCTGGAGGGGATGTGGAGCAGCATCATCGTGTCGGTCCGCTTGCCGACCGCCTTGCCGGTGGCGAGCTTCTTGCGCTGCGCGGCCGTCAGGCCCGCCCGGCTGTCCGAGCCGACGAGCAGCCAGTCCTCCCCTGGGGTCGCCGCGGGCCGCCCGTTGTAGTCCGTGAGCGACTCGACACCCCGGAGCTTGGAACCGATCCAGAAATATCCGACGACCGCGGCGACGATCAGCACAACCAGGAGGCCCGCGATGATCCGGAACACGAGCCTGCCGACCCGTCTCGGCCGCCTGGCACCTCCGCCTCCGCCTCCGGCGAACCCGCCGCCCGCCTCGTGGCCGGAGTCGCGCGTCCCGCCGATCGGCTTTACGGGGCCCTGCCCCGAGCGCGGCTTGCCGTACACCTTGGACCTGATCCGGGGCAGCGTCGTCGACCACTTCTCCTGACCGGACGGCCCGGACTGACCGGACGGCCCGGACTGACCGGACTGACCGGACGGCCCCGAATCGCCGGATCGGCCGGACTCGTGGCCGGATCCGGCCCGAACGGCATCGGGGACCGGGTGCGCCGGTTGCCCGGCGGCCGACCGCACGCCGTCCGGCCGGCGAATCGCCCGGGTCGCCTCGTCGTCCTCGGCCACGTCGTCTCCCCAGCCCCTCAGCTTCCTAGCCCCCGCTTTGGCAAAGCCCGCCAATTGACCGCCACTCGCTTGACGGTACGCCGCCATCTTCTTACGAGCGCAGATCTCTCACCAAGACTTCCCCCGCGAAAGCTAGTCAGACGTGCTCTAAGCGGACAATAAAGATGCCATGGAAACACCGAAGGCGGCTGAGCCGTTACGGTTGTAGACCACCTCTCGAAAGGATTGTCCGTGTCCGTCCCGGACCCGTGGAGTACCAGCCCGTGCGCGGGCACGGGATTCCATGACCACACGGCAGGCGCCCGATGAGCGCCGCCACCGGCCTGCTGGCCGTTCTTCTTCTCACTCTCGCCACCGGATACTTCGTCGCCCAGGAGTTCGCCTTCGTGGCGGCCGACCGCGGCGCGCTGCGCGAGCAGGCAGCCGGCGGCGACGCCGCGGCGCGGCGAGCCCTCGACGTCACGGGCCGCCTGTCCTTCATGCTCTCCGGCGCGCAGCTCGGGATCACCGTGACCACGCTGCTGGTGGGTTTCATCGCCCAACCCGCGATCGCGGATGTCATCCGCGGCCCCCTGGAGAGCGCCGGAGTGCCGAAGACCATGGTCCCCGGCCTGGCCGTGGCCCTGGGCGTCACCATCGCGACCATCGTACAGATGATCTTAGGCGAGCTGGCCCCCAAGAACCTCGGAATCGCGCGGCCCGAGCCGGTCGCGAAGTTCCTGGCCCGGCCGACCCTGGCGTACCTCAAGGTCGCGGGCCCGGTGATCCACCTGTTCGACGCCTCGGCGACCGGGCTGCTGCGGCTCGTCGGCATCGAGCCCATCGAGGAGCTGGAGCACGGCGCCACGCCTGAGGAGCTGTCGCGCATCGTGGCCGACTCCGCCGCGGCCGGGGAGCTCCCGCCGCGGCTGGCGGAGCTGCTCGAGCGCGCCCTGGAGTTCGGCGACCGCACCGCGGAGGACGTCATGGTCCCGCGCCCCCGAGTCGTCTCGCTGCGGGCGGAGTGGCCGGTGAGCGACCTGCTCGACGCCCTCCGCGCGCACGGCCACTCGCGCTACCCGGTGCTCGGCACCGACGCGGACGACGTCGTGGGCGTCACGGGCGTCCGGGAGTATCTGGAGGCCGGTTCTCCCGACGGCGGCCTCATCGGCGGCATCGTCCGGGCTCCCATGCTCGTGCCCGCCACGCTGCCGCTGCCCGTGCTGCTCAAGCGGATGTCCGCCCAACCCGCCGGTGACACGTTCGCGTGCGTCATCGACGAGTACGGCGGGCTGGCGGGTGTCGTCACCATCGAGGACCTGGCCGAGGAACTGGTCGGAGAGCTGGTGGACGAGAACGACCCCGAGCCGTTCGGCGCGGTCCGGCACGAAGACGGCTCCTGGGACGTGCCGGGCACGCTTCGCCTCGACGAGGTTGAGCGGGCCACCGGCGTCCGGCTGCCGGAGAGCGACGACTACGAGACCGTCGCCGGGCTGGTGCTCGCCGCTCTCGGCCGCATGGCGGAGCCCGGCGACCAGGTCACCGTCGAGGTCCTTCCCGAGGCCGACCCGTTCGCGGAGGAGCGGCCCGGCCACCATCGGGCGCTCCTTACCGTGACGAGCGTCCGCCGCCGCGTCCCCGAGTGGGTGTGGCTCTCGCTCGTCGAGGAGGAGCCGGGCCACGAGCGGGCCGCCGAGGACCCCGCGGACCGGCGTGACGTCGCCGTGGACTACGCGCCCGAGCTGTTCTCCGCCCTCTTCCAGGGGAGGCCCGCGTGAGCAGCGTGGGCGCGATCCTGCTCGGAATAGTCCTGCTGATCGGCAACGGGCTCTTCGTGGCCGCCGAGTTCGCGCTGGTCTCGGCCAAGCGGCACCGGCTGGAGGAGGCCGCGCTCGCGGGCGGCCGGCCGGCCAAGCTGGCCGCTCGCGCGGCGGTGCGCGGCGGGCGCGAGCTGTCGCTCATGCTCGCGGGCGCCCAGCTCGGCATCACGCTGTGCTCTCTGGGCCTCGGCATGGTGGCCGAGCCCGCCATCGAGCACCTTCTCGAGCCGGTGCTCGCACTGCTCCCCGAGTCGGCGCGGACGCCGGTGGCCTACGTCGTGGCGCTCGCGCTCGTGACCTTCCTGCACATGGTCGTGGGGGAGATGGCCCCCAAGTCGTGGGCGCTCACCCACCCGGAGCGGGCGGCCATGGGGCTGGCACTGCCGTTCCGCGGCTTCGCCTGGATCGTCCGGCCGGTCCTCGCCGTGCTGAACGGCCTGACCAACGGCCTGCTGCACCTGTTCGGCGTGCGGCCACGCGACGAGCTGGCCACCACCCGCACCCCTCACCAGCTCGCCATGCTGGTCGCGGAGTCGGGCCGGATGGGCATGCTCGACCGCGACGAGCACGACCTGCTCACCCGCGCGCTCCGGGTCCAGTCGCAGCCGGTCGAGCGGCTGATGTCGCCGATCGCCGCGGCGCCTTCGGTGCCCGCCGGCGCGGACGACCGGCTCGTGCGGGAGACGGCCGCCCGCACGGGCAGCCTCCGGATGCTGGTGGTCTCGCCGGACGACACGCGGGGCGTGATGGGGGTCCTGCACGTCCGCGACGTGCTGGTCCAGCGGGGACGGCGCCCGGAGGAGCTGGCCACGCCCGCGCCGCGCGTGGTGAAGGGGACCACGATCCCGGACGCGGTGACCGTGCTCCAGGAGGCCCACGCCCAGCTCGGGCTGGTCACGGACGAGAGCGGCACGCCCATTGGAGTGATCGACCTCACTAGGCTGGTCGGCGAGCTGCTGGCCGTGTGACCGCCGCGACGCCGGGGGACGCGGCGGAGGCCGCCAGGGCCAGCGCGCCGGCCAGGGCGAAAGCCGTACCGAAGCCGGTGTGGGTGATCAGCGCGCCGAGAGCCGGTGGCGTTCCCGCCGCCACGAGGTTCTGGACGGTGTTCTGCGCGCCCATCG
The DNA here is from genome assembly GCF_041262585.1 of Planotetraspora sp. GP83. Classification (NCBI taxonomy): domain Bacteria; kingdom Bacillati; phylum Actinomycetota; class Actinomycetes; order Streptosporangiales; family Streptosporangiaceae; genus Planotetraspora; species Planotetraspora sp. GP83. The sequence continues at coordinate 162,445 of NZ_JBGCBZ010000009.1, forward strand.
CTCGGCCCGCCCAGGTCGATCCGGCCAGCTCGGAGACGGCGGTGAAGGCCAGCCCGTTGCCGCATGTCTCTTATTCCAAGACGAATTCGCTCATATTTTGAGACGGCAAGCGCGACCACGCGGGTTTTCGCCAAGAGATCGCTGCAAGCCAGGAGAAAGCGGTTTGAAAGGTCATTTTCAGAGAATCTTGGAAGGCGCGCGCCGTACCGGACCGGCGTGGAGACGAGAGACGCCCGGCTGCCGCCGGGGGCTTCAATCGCGCTCACCCAGCCAGTAGCTTGATCCGTACTCCGACGAAGGGGAGGCAGTCCCGTGCGACCATGCCGGCCGGCACAACAAAAAGGCCCCGGAGAGGGAAGCTTCGCTTCCGGCCTTCCGAGGCCTCACCATCGTTGGTGGGCAAGGGGGGAGTTGAACCCCCACGTCCTTTCGGACACACGGACCTGAACCGTGCGCGTCTGCCATTCCGCCACTTGCCCCTTGCGGGAACTCCCATTGCTGGGTGCTTGGAAAGGTTAGCACGTAACCGCCCGTGCTACGGAACCCGGATACGATCCTTCTAAACGACGGAGCGACGGAGCTCGCTGCAGCGCCGGAGCGGTCGCGACCATAGAGAGTGTGGAAGGGAGGTACCCGGTGGGAGTCCTTCAGCGCTTCGAGCGGAGGCTCGAAGGGATGGTTGAAGGGGCCTTTGCGCGGGCGTTCAAGTCTGAGCTTCAGCCGGTCGAGGTTGCCAGCGCCGTTCAGAGGGAGATGGACGAGCGCGCCGCGATCGTCGCTCAGGGTCGCACGCTCGTGCCCAACGACTTCGTGGTGGAGCTGTCGACCACCGACAGCGAGCGGCTGGAGGTGTACGCCGACAGCATCAGCCACGAGCTGGCGAACCTCGCCAGGGAGTACGCCAAGGAGCAGGGGTACTCGTTCGTCGGCCCGGTCCGGGTGCGTTTCGAGACCGCCGACGACCTCGCGGTCGGGCTGTTCCGAATCCGGTCGGGCGTCATCCGGGGGGCGACGGTCGAGCAGGACGAGATCCGCCAGCCCGTGAGCGACCTGCCCGCGAGCCGTCCCGGCGCGTTCGCCGGCCGGCCGCGGTTACTGGTCTCCACCCAGGACGACCCGCAGGGACAGCGGTCCTACGAGCTGACCACCCCGGTGACGCTGCTCGGCCGCGGTACCGACTGCGACCTCCGGCTGGTGGATCCGGGCGTATCACGGCATCATGCCGAGCTACGAGTGGAAGGACAGCAGGTCGTGCTCGTCGACCTGGGGTCCACGAACGGCACCTTCGTCAACGGCCAGCCGGTCCGCAGGATCGAGATGCAGGACGGGACGAGGGTGACACTGGGTCGCACGACACTGGTGTTCCGGCGCGATTAGAGGTAGACAAACGGTCCATGTCCGAGCTAACGCTGCTGCTGATCCGGCTCGCCTTCCTGGCGGTGCTGTGGTTCTTCGTGATTGCCGCGGTCGGCGTAATCCGGACAGACTTGTTCGGCCCGCGTACGGCTCCCGCACCCGCACGGAAGCCGGCGAAGGTGGCCAAACCGGTGTCCAAGCCCAAGAAGGGGGAACCACGTCAGCTGATCGTCACGGGTGGCCCCCTGCAAGGGACCATCATCAACCTCACGGAGACGCCAATCACCATCGGCCGGGCGAATGACGCCACGCTGGTTCTCAGCGACGACTACGCTTCCAGCCGGCATGCCCGGCTATTTCCTCAGGACGGCCAGTGGATCGTGGAGGATCTCGGCTCCACCAACGGCACGTACCTCGAACGCTCGAAAGTGACCCGCCCGACCCCGGTGCCTCTCGGAGTTCCGATCCGCATCGGCAAGACCGTCATCGAATTGCGCAAATGACAATCGCACTCCGCTACGCCGCCCGCTCGGACGTCGGCCTCCTCCGTGAAGGAAACGAGGACTCGGCGTACGCCAGCGGCCGCCTGCTCGCCGTCGCCGACGGCATGGGCGGACATGCTCACGGCGAGGTGGCCAGCTCGGTCGCCATCGCCGCACTGTCGTCCCTCGACAAGGACGCCCTCGGCGGTGACCTGCTCAGCGAGATCGAAGCGGCGGTCCGTGACGCCAACCATCAGCTCCACGCGATGGTGGCCCGGGACCCGAGCCTCAAGGGCATGGGCACCACTCTCACCGCGATGCTCTGGAACGGCCCCCGGTTCGCACTGGTCCACGTGGGCGACTCCCGCGCGTACCTGCTGCGCAACGGCGAGCTGTACCAGATCACGCACGACCACACTCTCGTGCAGTCGCTGGTGGACGACGGCCGCATCACGCAGGAAGAGGCCGCCAACCACCCGCAACGCTCGATCCTGCTGCGCGCGCTCGACGGCAGCGGCGAGGTCGACCCCGACCTGCAGGACCGGGAGGCCCAGGTGGGCGACCGGTACCTGCTGTGCTCGGACGGCCTGTCCACCGTCGTCAGCGCCGAGACCCTGCACCACACGCTCAGCACGATCGACGACCCGGAAGACGTCGTCCGTCAGCTCATCGACCTGGCCAACAGGGGCGGCGGGCCGGACAACATCACCTGCGTGCTCGCCGACGTGATCGAGATCGACGACCTGCAACCGCCGGCCGTGGCCGCCGCGGCGGTCGTGGGCGCGGCCGGCTCAGGCCGGGTGCGTTCCGCGCCTCCGGACACCCCTGCGGGGCGGGCCACCACGGTGACCGCGCCGCAGCCGGTGATCGTGGACGACCATCTCGACGACGACGCCGCGCCGGAGGCTCTGGCCTCCGGCCGGCGTTCCAGAAAACGCCGCCGGTCCTGGCCGAAGGTGGTGGCTCCGCTGTTGGTCGTCGCCGTGCTCGGGGCCGGCGGCTATTTCGGCTATCAGTGGACGCAGGATCAGTTCTATGTCGGGGCCAACGGAGACGAGCTGGCGGTCTTCCAGGGCGTCGACGCGCAGCTGGGGCCGGTGTCACTCCGAAAGGTCGCCTATACAGAACACGTGCGTGTTTCGTCGCTTTCCGCCGTCCAGCAGGACCAGATCCGCAGCGGGATCCCGGCCGATAATCTCCAGGCCGGGATCGCGGCGATGAAAAGCTTCAAGGCTCCGGAAGGGCAGCCCCCGCAGGGCGCCGACGCGACGCCGACCCCCACGAGGTCCGTCAAGTGAGTGCCGTAGACGGCGAACCCGTCCCGATGACCGCGAAGCGGCGCGGGGCCCAGTTGGCGATGCTCGCCTTCGCCGTGCTCATCGTCATGGCCGCCTACGCAAGCGTCGGCCTCGGGATCGACAAGAAGATCCCCTCCGGCATGCTGACCTACGGCCTCGGCCTCGGCGGGCTCATGCTCGCGGCCTACCTGGTGCTGGCCAAATTCGCCCCGTGGGCCGACCCCCTGCTGCTCCCGCTCGTGACCCTGGTCAACGGGCTCGGGCTGGTCATGATCTACCGGATCGAGCAGACCGGCATGCCCGGCGCCTCGGCCACCAACCAGCTCATGTGGACGGCGCTCGGCGTCGTGATGTTCTCCGCGACTCTCATCGTGTTGAAGGACCATCGCGCCTTGCAGCGCCTCACGTACACCGCGGGCTTCGTCGGCCTCGGGCTGCTCGTGCTCCCTCTGTTGCCGCTCATCGGCACGGAGCTCAACGGCTCCCGGATCTGGATTCACATCGGCGGGTTCTCCATCCAGCCGGGGGAATTCGCCAAGCTGGCCCTCGTCGTCTTTTTCGCCGGCTACCTCGTCGCCAAGCGCGACGTGCTGGCCCTCGCCGGGCGCCGCCTGCTCTTCATCGACCTGCCCCGCGCTCGTGACCTCGGGCCGGTCCTTATCACCTGGGGCGTCAGCATCGCCGTCCTCGTCGGGGAGAAGGACCTCGGCACGTCGCTGCTGCTGTTCGGCACGTTCATCGCGATGCTCTACATCGCCACCCAGCGCACGTCCTGGGTGCTCATCGGCGTGCTGCTCTTCATCGGCGGCGCCATCCTCGCCGGGCAGGTCTTCAGCCACGTCGAGGCCCGCTTCGACGGCTGGCTGCACGCCGAGTCCAACGACTTGTACAACCGCGAACTGGGCGGCACCTACCAGCTCATGCAGGGCCTGTTCTCGATCGGCTCCGGCGGGATCCTCGGCACCGGGCTCGGCAAGGGCCACCCCGACCTGACCCCGTTCGCGTTCTCCGACTTCATCTTCGACGCGATCGGCGAGGAGCTGGGTCTCACCGGACTGATGGCCCTCCTTATGGTGTACGCGCTGATCGTCCAGCGCGGTCTCCGCACCGCTCTGGTGGCCCGTGACCCGTTCTCGAAGCTGCTGGCGGCCGGCCTGTCGTTCATCACCGCCTGGCAGGTGTTCATCATCGTCGGCGGCGTGACCCGGCTGATCCCGCTGACGGGACTGGTCACGCCGTTCATGTCGGCGGGCGGTTCCGCGCTGCTCGCTAACTGGATGCTTATCGCTCTGCTGGTACGCATGTCAGATGCCGCCCGGCGGCCGCCGCCCCAAGCCATCCAGGACGAAGGACTCACCCAGGTGATGCAACGATGAACGGCACGCTCAAGCGGGTCGCGATCGCCTGCCTGGTAATGTTCGGCCTGCTCATGGCCAATGTCACCTACCTGGGCGCGGTCAAAGCAGAAGATCTGCGCACCGACTCCCGAAATGTGCGGGCCTTCTACGCCCGCTACGCCGTCGACCGGGGCTGGATCACCGCCGACGACGGCAAGACCACGCTGGCCAAGACCGTGGACACCAGGAACGCCACCTTCCGGTTCGCCCGGGAGTACCCTCTTGGCAAGGCCTTCGCCCACGTGGTCGGCTACTTCGCCCCGGAGAACTCCACCGGAATCGAAGGCGCCGAGAGGCGCTTCCTCGACGGCAGCCACCCCGATCTGATCGTCCGCCGCGCGGTTGACCTGGTCAGCGGCAAGCCGGCCAAGGGCGCCAGCGTCGACCTGACGTTGAACACCAAGGCGCAGCAACTCGCGTACAAGGACCTGGCGAGCACCGGCAAACGGGGCGCGGTCGTGGCGCTCAACCCGAAGACCGGGGCGATCCTCACGATGGTCTCGGTTCCGTCGTACGACCCTAACCCGCTCGCCCTGGCCAACAAGGCCAAGGTCAACGCGGCCTACCGGAAGCTGGACAAGGACGACCAGAAGCCGCTGCTCAACCGGGCCATCAACCTGACCTACGCTCCAGGTTCGACGTTCAAGACCGTCACCTCGGCGGCCTTCTTCAGCGACGACGGCTCCCGGAACGCGGACACCACGGTCGACGCCCCCGACGCGCTGCCGCTGCCCGGAACCACGATCTCGCTGCACAACTACCACGGCGAGTCCTGCGGCGGCAGGGCCACGATGGTGGAAGCGCTGACGATCTCCTGCAACACGCCGTTCGCCAAAATCGGCATGGACCTCGGCTACGACAAGATGAAGGAGCAGGCGGCCAAGTTCGGCGTCGGGGCGCCCCTCAGCATCCCGCTGCTCGTCACCCCGAGCGACATCGGCCCCGATCAGGGCAAGGCGGCCCTGGCGAAGACCTCCATCGGCCAGCAGGACAACCAGATGACCCCCCTCCAGATGGCGATGGTCGCCGCCGGGATCGCCAACCAGGGCACGGTCATGAAGCCGTACCTCGTCAACAAGATCGTCGGCCCGGACGGCGGCGAGATCGACTCGACCCGTCCGGACGAGCTGAGCGAGGCGGTCACCCCCGAGGTCGCCGCCGAGCTCACGAAGATGATGACCAACGTGGTGCAGCATGGCACCGGCACCGCCGCCCAGCTTCCGGGCATTACGGTCGCCGGTAAGACCGGTACGGCGGAGACCGCGCCGGGCCAGCCCTCGCACGCCTGGTTCATCGCCTTCGCCCCGGTCGAGGACCCGAAAGTCGCGGTCGCGGTCTTCGTCGAGTCCGGCAGCGCCGGGAGCGACGCGACCGGCGGCCAGATCGCCGCCCCGATCGCGCACGACGTCATGCAGGCGGTGCTCGGGCAGTGACCTCGCCTAACTCGGTCCTCGGCGGCCGCTACCGGCTCACCTCGCCCATCGCCGCGGGCGGTATGGGCGAGGTGTGGCGGGCCGCCGACGAGCTCCTGGGCCGGGAGGTCGCGGTCAAGCTGCTGCGCCGCCACGTGGCCGCCGATCCGGCGTTCCGGGAGCGGTTCCGGTCCGAGGCGCGCATCACCGCGGGGCTGACCCACCCCGGGATCGCCCAGGTCTTCGACTACGGCGAGAGCGACGGCCTCGCCTACCTCGTCATGGAGCTGGTGACCGGTGAGCCGCTGTCGGCCATCCTGGCCCGCAACGGATCGCTGAACCCGGCGGTCACGCTGGATGTGATCCACCAGACCGCCAGGGGCCTGCACGCCGCCCACCAGGCCGGAGTCATCCACCGCGACATCAAGCCGGGCAACCTCCTCATCACCGAGGCCGGCAACACCAAGATCACCGACTTCGGCATCGCACGGGCGCTCGAGGCCGCGCGGATGACGCAGACCGGCACCGTGCTCGGCACCGCGCAGTACGTCAGCCCCGAGCAGGCGTCCGGCAGCGCCCTCACCTCCGCGACCGACATCTACTCACTCGGCGTCGTCGCGTACGAGTGCCTCGCGGGCCGTCCTCCGTTCACGGGGGAGACACCGGTGGCGCTGGCGCTCCACCACCTCAACGACGCGCCACCGCCGCTTCCGGACAGCGTGCCCGCGCCGGTGCAGGCCCTGGTCTTCGCCATGCTGGCCAAGGACCCCGGGACGCGCCCGGCGACCGGCCCCCAACTGGTGGACCGGACACTCATGCTGCGGGACGCCCTCGCGGGGACCGGCGCCACCGCACTGGGCACCCTCACCGACCCCACGGGTTTCACCGTCGGCGACGCGCGCCCTAAGACGGCGTCCGGACCCGCCACCGCCGCCCTGTCCTCTTTCGACAGCGACACCAGGGCCGGCTCCGGGGCCGGCATCGGAGCCGCGACCAGCCGGTACGGCACGGCATCCGGTGAGGGTTACGACCGGGGATACAGCGTTGGGGCGGCGCCGACCTCGGGACCGGCGGGTCCCCGGCGTCCCGGCCCTCCCTCGCCTCCCAGGCGTGGCCGCCGCCCGGCGACCGTGTTCTTAGCCACCGCGGGATGCGCCGCCGCCGTGGGCCTCGGAGTGCTGGCGTTGATCGCGACGCGGTCCGCGGACACGACGCAGAACACGACGCAGGACACGGGTGACACCGCGACGCAGGCTCCCGCGTCTCCCTCGGCCCGGCCGTCGAAGACACCGACTCCGAAGGCGCCGCGTCACACGGCTCCGGTGACGTCGGACCTGCCCTCCGCGCCGCCGTCGGCTACCGTAAGCACGTCGGCACCATCCACCAGGAAGCCCACACCGGCTCCGTCCCCGACTCCTACCCCCACTCCGACGCCCACCCCGACCGCGACGCCAAGTGAGACTCCGGCCCCCACGGAGTCCCCGACCGAGACGAACCCTCCGAATGAGGGGACGTGATGGGGAAAGGGGTCGATGATGGACACCGGCGGCACCCCAAGATGAACGGCAAGGGACAGTGCAGGAAATGACTCAGCCACGACTTCTCGGCGGACGCTATGAGCTCGACGGCGTCGTCGGGCGTGGCGGTATGGCCGAGGTGTATCGCGCCCGGGACATCCGGCTGGACCGTATTGTCGCGATCAAGACGCTCCGGTCGGACCTCGCGAGAGATCACACCTTCCAGGCGCGCTTCCGGCGGGAGGCTCAGTCCGCCGCCTCGCTGAACCATCCCTCCATCATCGCCGTGTACGACACGGGTGAGGACATGATGGACGGCACGCCCGTGCCGTACATCGTGATGGAGTTCGTCGACGGGCGGACCCTGCGGGACCTGCTGCGCGCCGACAGGCGGCTGCTGCCCGAGCGGGCGATGGAGCTCGTGGACGGGATCCTGCGGGCCCTCGACTACAGCCACCGCGGCGGCATCGTCCACCGGGACATCAAACCGGCGAACATCATGCTGACGACCAACGGCGAGGTCAAGGTCATGGACTTCGGCATCGCGCGAGCGATGGCGGACTCCGCGGCGACGATGACGCAGACCGCCCAGGTGATCGGCACCGCCCAGTACCTCTCCCCCGAGCAGGCCCGCGGCGAGCGGGTGGACGCCCGCAGCGACATCTACTCCACCGGGTGCGTGCTGTACGAGCTGCTGACGGGTCAGCCGCCCTTCACCGGCGACTCCCCCGTGGCCATCGCGTACCAGCACGTCCGTGAGGACCCGATCCCGCCGTCGCGGATCGACCCCGAGATCCCCAAGTGGGCCGACGCCATCGTGCTCAAGGCCATGGCGAAGGACCCGGTCCAGCGCTACCAGAGCGCCGCCGAGATGCGGGGCGACATCCAGCGGGCGATGTCCGGCATGCCGGTCGACCCCCAGACGATGGCGATGGCCAACAACTACGGGGCGTACGGCGGAGCGGACCGCACGCGGACGATGACGACGGCCGGCGGCCCGGCGACCCAGGGCACCCGGTCAATCCCGCAGTACGACTATGGCCCCGAGGAGCGCGGCGGGCGCTACGACGGGCGGCGGCGGAGCGGCGGAGGCGGCAACACCGCGCTGAAGACCGCGGCCTGGATCCTGGTCCCGCTCCTGGTCATCGGCGCCTTCATCGGCGTGGGCTACGCGTTCCTGAGCCCCGGCGGGTCGACGAGCGCCACGAACGTCAAGGTCCCGCCGGTGACGAACCAGACGAAGGAGGCGGCGCAGAAGGCGCTCGAGAACGCGAAACTCAAAGTCGCCTTCGGCCCGGAGGAGTTCAGCGCCGACGTGCCGAAGGGCGCGGTCGTCAGCACCGACCCCGTGGCCGACACCGAGGTCGCGCCCGGCTCCACCGTGACCGTCGTCCTGTCCAAGGGTCCCGAGACGGTCAAGATCCCCGACGACGTCCTCGGGAAGTCGCCGGAGGACGCCAAGGCAGAGCTGGAGGGCCTCGGTCTCAAGGTCAGCATCGTGCCAAAGGTCTCGAGCAAGCCGCAGAACAAGGTCTACGACACGAACCCGAAGGTGGGCGAGGAGGTCTCGAAGGACACCCTCGTCCGGCTCTATGTGCCCAAGGCCACCATCGAGCTCATGAGCGTCATCGGCCAGACACTGGATGACGCCAAGAACACCCTCGTAGGGGCCGGTTTCAAGGTCAAGGTGGTCGAGGAGCCGAGCGACCAGGTGGCGCCGGGCAATGTGATCGACCAGTCGCCGGCGGCGGGCGCCAAGCTGCCGCCGAACACCACGATCACGCTGAAGGTGTCCAGCGGGCCGCAGCAACAGCCGACCGACCAGCCCACCGACCCGACGCCGACGGACCAGCCCACCGACGGCGGTGACGGCGGCGACGGCGGTGACGGCGGCGTGGACATCGGCGACGGCGACAACCCCTTCGGCAACTAGGCGTCTCCTCGACCCGCCCCTAAGAGGGCCCCTCCACCCGGAGGGGCCCTCTTGGCATCTCCCGGCCGGCTATTGCCTGGGCACGCCGCCATTGCCTGGGCACGAAGAGAAGGCCTCCGCCAGCCCCAGGGAGACACGTGGGCAATGGCCGCCATTGCCTCGGCACGAAGAGAGCCTCCGCCACTCGGGGGCAATGGCGGAGGCCCTCATCTGGTAGTCGTACGGGAAGGGGGAAGCGTTACACAATCTGGGTGAGCCAGTTGCCGAGAAGTCGATGACCGTGTTCGGATACGACCGACTCGGGGTGGAACTGTACGCCTTCGATGGGCGCGGTCCGGTGACGGAGGCCCATGATGACGCCGTCCGGCGTGATGGCGCTGACTTCCAGGGCTTCGGGGACCGTATCGGGAACGACGGCGAGCGAGTGGTAACGCGTCATCGTCACCGGTGAGGGGATGGCCGTGAACACGCCCCGCGAGTCGTGCGCGACCGGGCTCGTACGGCCGTGCATCAGCTCGGGGGCGCGGGCGACGGTCCCACCGTACGCCACGGCGATCGCCTGGTGGCCGAGGCATACGCCCAGCAGCGGGATGCCACGCTCCTCGCAGTGACGGACGAGGGGGACGCTGACCCCGGCGGCCTCGGGACTTCCCGGCCCGGGAGAGATGAGGACCCCGTCGAACCCGCCGGCGTCGTCCACGGTGACATGGTCGCGCGGCCGGACGTCACAGTCGGCGCCCAGCTCGCGGAGATACTGGACGATCGTGTGAACGAAACTGTCGTGATTGTCCACGACGAGCACGCGAATACCGGTCATGCGTCCAACCATGGCGAGAAGAAGAGCGGCCTCCCCCGAAGAAGCCGACACACCAGAATACGGCAATTCGGGCGTCTTGCCGCGAGTAAGCGGGCATCGTCCCTGGTCAGCGGGGTCACTCTTTCGGGGGATCGCGGCGGAACGGCCGCGCCCACTATCCTTGCTCCGGACTCCGCCCGAACAACGACTACGCTACTGACAGAACCCGCATTCCGCGCGGGTGCCCACCAGGAGAACTCCAGTGCCCAAGCCCAAGACCCGCAAGAAGGCCGTCTACACGCCGCCGCAGAAGACGCAGACGGTGAAGGTCAGCCCGCGCTGGCTCGCCCCTGTCATGGTCGCCGCGTGGCTGATCGGCATCATCTGGATCGCGGTGTACTACATCGCGCCGCACACGCCGGGAATCCAGGCGCTGGCCAACTGGAACCTGCTGATCGGTTTCGGCCTCATCATCTTCGGCGTGGTGCTGTCGACGAAGTGGCGCTGACCGGCCGCAGGCGAGCGGGCGGATAACGGTCCTGCCCTACCGCCGCTTCCACGTCGGCGGTTCCTCGGCCCAATCTTTCCACAGCCTTTATCCACAGCCTGTGGGCAGCGCCGATCTCAGCCCGTAATCGCAGGCAACCCCGGGTATGCCGTGGGCGGGAGGAGCATCACGAGCAGGACCAGCACCAGGAGGATGGCGGCGGCCGCGCCGAACTGGACGACGGTGCGGTTCCGTGACGGAGCGTACGCGAACGCCGCCGCGACCAGTGTCCCGGTGACGAGACCGCCCAGGTGGCCCTGCCAGCTGATGTTCGCCACGACGAACGTCAGCACGACGTTGATCCCGATCAGCCAGAGCACGCCGCGGGCGTCGTAGCCGAGCCTTCTGGCGACCACGAACAGCGCGCCGAACAATCCGTAGATCGCACCGGACGCGCCGACCGCTTCCTGCCCGAACAGGTAGATGCCGACCGATCCGCCGAGCGCCGCGAGCAGGTACAGCGTGGCGAACCGGACAGAGCCGAGCCGCCGCTCCAACTCCGGGCCGATGGCGTAGAGCGCCCACATGTTGAACACGATGTGCCACAGGCTCGGAGGCGGCGCGTGCAGGAACGCGCTCGTGATCAGCCGCCACCACTCGCCTTGGTAGACCCCGAAGGACCACATCTCGAACTGGCGGAGGACCTGGGCCGGCTGGACGAACTCGGCGGCGTAGGCCAGCACGTTGATGACGAGCAGCGTCCAGGTGACCCGCGGGGCCGCGACGGCGGCGCCGCCGAACACTGCCTGCGCCGGCCGTACGGCGCGGTTGCCCTCGCGGACGCACTCGACGCACTGGTGGCCCACCGCCGCGTCGCGCATGCAGTCAGGGCAGATCGGGCGCTCGCAGCGCTGGCAGCGCACATAGGTCTCGCGGTCGGGGTGCCGGAAGCAGGTCGGCACGGCCTCCGGCCCGGGGTGCGCCGGCGGCTCCGCCGGGGGAGGGGTCGGCGGCGGGGGCTGGGAGGTCATGGAGTCCTTCCAAGTGGCATTTCCACGGCTCCCAGCCTATAAGCCGATGACGCCCCGGCCGCCCCTCTCACGACCCGGGCTCAGGAACGCTCGATGGTGACCTCTTCGACGACCACCTCGTTGACCGGACGGTCGCGGCCGTCGGTCTCGGTCTTGGCGATCGCGTCGACGACCTCGGTGCCCTCGATGACCTCACCGAAGATGGTGTGCCCCTGGTTGAGGTGCGGGGTCGGCGAGACCGTGATGAAGAACTGGGAGCCGTTGGTGCCCCGGCCGAACCGCTTCCCCGCGTTGGCCATGGCCAGCAGGTAGGGCCGGTTGAACTGGTTCTCAGGGTGGATCTCGTCGTCGAAGTCGTAGCCGGGGCCCCCGATGCCCTGGCCGAGCGGGTCACCGCCCTGGATCATGAAGCCGCCGATGACCCGGTGGAAGATCGTGCCGTCGTACAGCTTGTCGGTCGTCTTGGCGCCGGTTTCCGGGTGCGTCCACTCCCGGGTTCCCTCGGCGAGTTCGACGAAGTTCCGCACCGTCTTCGGCGCCTGGTTCGGGAAGAGCTTGACGCGGATCGTGCCGCGGTTGGTCCGCAGATTCGCGATGAGGTTCTCAGCCACGGAGGCCGCCCCCTTATGTACGGGTGTTAGTTGTCCGGTGAACAGGGTATCGAGCATGACTCTAAGCACCGCCCATGGTTGAGCCGCAACCACACGGGAAGGGGTCGTCACGGGGCCCCGTCTACAGGGGAGGTTGATCGTGTCCCTGACAATGAAGAAAAGGCGCCGCGCCGAGGTGATCATTCCGCGGACGTGGCTGGGCCAGGTGAAGGTCCAGGCCAGAAAGGCGGGCAACAAGGTGGGTCCGGTAGCGGAGACCGCCCGCGACGTCGCGACGCACCGCGTTGAGGATGCCCGGGTTTGGGCGGCGCCGAAGCTTGACCAGGCCGCTCATTCGGTCGAGGACCAGGTCGCGCCGATGCTGAGCGCGTTCCTGACCGACCTGGCCAGGAAGGTGGATGTGCCGCCGAGGGTCAAGGCCCGGCGCCGCTGGCCGGTGTTGGCGCTGCTCGCCGGTGCCGCGATCGGTGCGGTGGGCGTGGCGATGTACCGCAACAACGCCCAGCGGTGGACGGACACCATGAAGGACAGCCTGCGGCACACCGGCGCCGACGCCAGCAAGTGGGTCGGAGACCGGGCCGAGGAGACGGCCGACAAGGTGAACAGAGCCGCCGGCACGGTGAATGAGAAGGCCGACACGGTGAGCAAGAAGAGTAACGACATCTCGGGCAAGCTCTCCTGACACGACATGCGCGACATGCACGACATGAGCGCATGCACGACATGGCCTGTGTACGGCCGGCGCCGCCAAGCGCCGGCCGTACACGCATGTAGGGGTGACCTTTCTCCCCCCTTCAAGCGCATATATAGGACTAATTGGTCATTTCTCGGGCAGCCGTGGAGGCGTGCCCGAGACTGGCGATTCCCACCGCGTCGATGCGTTCGGCGTGCTTTCCCCTGAGCTGATCCAGAACGGCAGGCCCCCGGGGGTGGCCGGCGACGAAGACCCGGTCAGGCCGTACGGCCCGGCCGCGGTGACCCACGAAGGCAGGACCGCCGACCGGCCCGGGAGCAAAGCGGACGAGCCTGAGCAGGACGGGCCTCAGCGGGACAAGCCTGGGCATGACAAGCCGCAGCGGGACGAGGAGCAGCCCTTCGGGCGGCCCGGCCGTCCACTGCGGAGCAATCCCTTTCTCTTCGGCCTGACGGCCGCGCTGGGCGTGCTCACGGCCTGGCTGCTGGTCCAGGCGGTCGCCAGCGCGGGATCGGCCATCGTGCTGATCGTCGTCTCGCTGTTCCTCGCCATCGGCCTCAACCCGGCCGTCGAGGCGCTCCAGCGGCGCAACCTCTCCCGGAGGCTCGCCATCACGATCGTGTTCGGCTCGGTCATCGCGTTCTTCGTGGCCTTCGGGATCGCGATCGTCCCCCCGCTCACCGAGCAGACCACGGGCTTCGTCCAGCACCTTCCCGAGTTCGTGCAGCAGATGCAGAACCATCCGCTGATCCGCTCGGTCGACGAGCGCTACCAGCTCCTGGAGAAGCTCCAGCAGTACGTCTCCAGCGGCAGCCTCGCCACGCAGATGTTCGGCGGCCTCCTCGGCGTCGCGGGCGTCGTGATCAGCGCGCTGTTCAGCGGCCTCACCGTGCTGGTTCTCACCCTCTACTTCCTCGGATCGCTGAGCTCGATCAAGGAGACGGGCTACCGCCTCGTGCCGCGGTCCCGGCGCACCCGGGTCCGGCTGCTCACCGACGAGGTCATCAACCAGATCGGCGGCTACGTCGCCGGCAATCTGATCATCTCGCTGATCGCCGGTGTGGTGACCTTCATCTTCCTGGCCATCTTCAAGGTGCCGTACGCTCTGGCGCTCGCCATCTTCGTCGCGGTGACCGACCTGATCCCGATGGTGGGCGCGGTCCTGGGGGCCGTGGTGGCCTCCGGCGTGGGGTTCCTGACATCATCCCAGGCCGGCATCGCGTGCGTGATCTTCTTCATCGTGTACCAGCAGATCGAGAACTACGTCATCTCGCCCCGCGTGTTCAAGTCGTCGGTCGACGTGCCGCCGGTGGCCACCATCGTGGGCGCGCTGCTCGGCGGCGCGCTGCTCGGCATCGTGGGGGCCCTGCTCGGCATCCCGCTCGCCGCCGCCATCCTCCTGCTGCTGAGAGAGGTCGTGCTCCCCCGCCAGGAACGGCTATGACGTGATTTAGATTATTTCCGGGCAATCTGCCGTGAACCGGTCGCCACGGTGATCCGTTCTCGTAGATGGATCCGTCTGCGACGCGAAAGGCACGGCATGTCCCAGCCCGTCATGTCAGAGTCCCCCCTGCCCGACCCGGCCATCCCTGCAACGGCCACCCCCGGCACCGCCGCTCCGGCGACTCCTCGCTCGAGCCGCCGGGCGCTCTTCTCCAAGGCGGTGCTCGCCGGCACGGTGGCACTGTTCACCCGCGTCGCGGTCGCCGCCCCCGCCGAGGCCTCCGAGGAGAGCGAGGAGACGGCCCAGGGTGTGGTGCTCGCCAAGACCAAGAGCATCCCGCTGCACGGCGGCAAGATCCTCAAGGGCAAGTACGTGGTGACCCAGCCCTCGAAGGGCGTCTTCAAGTGCTTCACCGCCAAGTGCACGCATCAGGGCTGCACGGTGGCGACCATCAGCGGCGGCACCATCAACTGTCCGTGCCACGGGAGCCGGTTCTCGATCGCCGACGGCCACGTCGTGAAGGGCCCGGCCACGCGTTCGCTCCCCCGGAAGAAGATCACGATCAAGAAGGGCGTCATCCGGCTCGCCTGACCTGTCCCCCGTACCCCCCACCCCGGGGTGGGGGGTCAGGCGAGCCGTGCGAGCATCTCGGGCAGCTCGCCCTCGTGGACGACGGTCAGGCGGCGGGTCGCCCTGGTGATCGCCACATAAAGGTCCTGGCCGCCCTTGGGCGACTGTCCCAGGATGCCTCCCGGATCGACCACCACCACCGCGTCGAACTCCAGCCCCTTGCACCGGCTCACGGTGAGCACGGCCACCGGGGAGTCGAGCGGATCCGGCATCTCCGGGAACAGCGCGGCGATCTCCGCGCGCCGGGCGTCGGACGTCACGACCGCGACGCGGCCTTCCCCGATCGCGGCCAGTTCGGACTCCACCAGCGTGCGGAGGTCGGTCTCGGCGGCGCGGAGGGCGCGCGGCGAGGCCTCGCCGTACCTGACCGATTCAGGAGGCTCCTGGTCCGGGGCCACCGCTTTCAGCACGTCGGCGGCCACCGCCATGATCTCGGCCGGTGTCCGGTAGTTCACCAGCAGGCGCTCCTCCCGCCAGCGGCCCTTCACGTAGCGGTCGAGCATCTCGCCCCATGACCTGGCGCCCGCCGCCGAGCCTGTCTGCGCGATGTCCCCCACAACGGTGAGCGAGCGACTCGGGACCCGTCGCATCACCACGCGCCACGCCATGGCCGAAAGCTCCTGCGCCTCGTCCACGATGACGTGCCCGTATGCCCAGTGCCGGTCCCGGGCCGCGCGCTGCGCCGTGGTCACGTACGGCCCGCCGTCACGGTGCCGCTCGGCGACGAACGCGGCCGGGTCCGCGGACTCCTCCATCAGCTCGGCGAGGTCGGTGATCTCCAGCACTTCCCTGGCGTAGAGCTCCTCCTCACGCCGCTCCCTCTCGGCGCCCACCGCCCGGGCCCGCTCCTCGGTGTCGTCCTCTCCGAGGAGCTCCGCCGCCTCGTCGAGCAGCGGGACGTCTCCCACCGTCCACGCCGTCCCGCGCGGGCGCAGCAGCGCCGCGATCTCCCGCTCCGACAGGTACGGCGTGGCGGCCGACCGCAACAGGTCCTCGTCGGAGAGCAGCTCAGAGATGAGCCGCTCTGGCGTGAGATGCGGCCAGAGCCACTCGACGGCCTCGCGAACCGCCTGATGCCGCCAGAGGACCGTGGCGGCGTATCGCGGATCCTCCTCGTCCCTCGGCAGGTCGAGCTGCCTGGCCTCGTCACGGGCGAGAGCGCGGAGCACCTGGCCGACGAAGGATTGGCGCGCCAGGTTGTGGGGCATGCGGAGGTCGCGGGCGCGCTCTCTGGCACGGACGCACGAGGCGTGGTCCATCCGCAGGGTCATCTCCTCGACCACCACCTCGACGCCGCCTCGCAGCGACGTCCGGATGGGGATGGCCACCTCCAGGTCACCGTCGGGTACGCGCTGACGGTCGCGGACGGCGGCCTCGACGACCTCCGCCATCCGGAGGTCGCCCTTGACGACCGCCGCGGCCGGCCCGTCCTCCGCCGTGGCGTGCAGGCCCGCGTGGAGCTCCCCGACGCTGGACAGCACCACCTCGGTCTCGCCGAGCGAGGGGAGGACCTGGCCGATGTAGCGGGAGAACAGCGAGTTCGGGCCGATCACGAGCACGCCGCGCCGTTCCAGCGTGGAGCGGTGGGCGTAGAGCAGGTAGGCCGCCCGGTGCAGCGCGGCCACCGTCTTGCCCGTGCCGGGGCCGCCCTGGACGACGAGCACTCCCGGAAGACCCGAACGGATCACCCGGTCCTGCTCGATCTGGATGGTCGCGACGACCTCGCCCATGCGGCCCGTCCGCCCGCGCCGGAGGGCGGCCAGCAGGGCGGCCTCGCCGACCAGCGTGCGGCGATCGGACTCGCTCATCCGGTCCAGGTCGAAGACCTCGTCGTCGATGTCCACGACCGTACGGTTCCGGGTGTGCAGGTGGCGTCGCCGTACGAGCGTCTCGGAGTCGCCGGGCGTGGCGACGTAGAACGGGCGCGCGGCCGGGGCGCGCCAGTCGATCAGCAGTGATTCGTGGTCGTCGTCGCGCAGGCCGATCCGGCCGATGTACAGCGTGCCGCCGGCGCTGTCGTCGACGCGTCCGAAGCACAGGCCGCGCTCCACCGCCGAGAGCTGCGACAGGCGTCGCGCGTGCTCACCGGCCGACACCTCCCGCTCGACGGTGGCCTGCCGAGTGCCCGAGGCGCCCCTGGCCTGGACTGATCGAAGCGCCTGTTCCGTGCGCTCCCGCGCGGTGTCGAGTCGCGTGTAGAGCTTGGAGACGTAGGACTGCTCCGCCTCGATGGCGTCGGCACGGGCGGTTCCGGATTGACGTCGCTCCATCGCTGTGGTAAACTCCTAGCATAGGGTTACTTATGACCCTGCAATGCCTAAGCAGAGTTCTCCAGCATAGGGCAAAGACCCCGATCTCCGCCTGCGAAACTCAATGGCTCGTGTCGGCGAGCCGGCATACGCTCCTGGTCGCGACGACCGGGAGCTTTTTCATCGGGGTCGGCACGGTGGCACTCTTGGGGACCCCTCCGCATTTGGGCTGAGACCAACCGTCTGGGGATATATCAGAATTCACAGCCGTCTTCGGTGAACCGCTGTGACTCCCGGGGCGTCATTGGTGTCAAGGAGGCCCGGATGGACGTCCTAGACGGCCTTGTGGACGAGGAACTCCGGCTTGAGTTGCTCCTCGTAGAGGCCCTGCACGAAGAGGCGGAACGGCTGGCCGCCCCAGCCGCCCGCTGACACACCAAGAGGCCCGCCACCTCCCTGACGGGGAGGTGGCGGGCGATTTCCCGCCAGGCACGAGCCACGCGGGCGCGCGGCACGCCGCGAGCATCAACCGAGAGGGCGTCAGCCGAGGACATCGGCCGCGGATGTCCGTCACATGCCCGGCCGGAACACCGCGCGGACGCAGCCGTCCCTCTTGTTCTTGAACAGGTCGTAGCCCAGGGGCGCGTCGTCGAGCGACATCTCGTGCGTCGCGAGGTGGGACGTCACGAGGTCGCCCCTCGCCACCCGGTCGAGCAGCATCGGGATGTACCGGTGCCCGTGCTGCTGGGCCCCGCGCACCGTCAGGCCCTTGTTCATCATCGCGCCGAGCGGGAACCTGTCGACCGCTCCCGCGAAGACGCCGAGGATGAACACCGATCCGCCCTTACGGCATGCGAAGATCGCCTCGCGTACGGCGAAGGGGCGGTCCAGCTCGATCCGGAGCTGCTGCTTGGCCTTTTCCAGGCGATACTCCGGGCCCGGGCTGTGCGCCTCCATGCCGACGGCCTCGATGCAGACGTCGGGTCCTCTGCCGCCGGTCCGCTCGCGGAGCTCGGCGGTGACGTCGGTGGTGGTGTAGTCGATGACCTCGGCCCCGACGTGGCGCGACGTCATCGCGAGGCGCTCGGGGAACCGGTCGATCGCGATGACCCGCTCGGCGCCGAGGAGCATGGCCGCGCGCGCGGCCATCTGGCCGACCGCGCCGCACCCCCACACGGCCACCACGTCGCCCGGCTTCACCCCACCGAGGTCGGCGCCCATCCAGCCCGTGGGCGCCGAATCGGAGGTGAACATGGCGCTGATGTCGTCCACGCCGTCGGGCACGGGGAACGCGCCGTAGTCGACGAAGGGGACCCGGGCGTACTCGGCGTGACTGCCCCTGAACCCGCCCATGGCGTGGGAGTAACCGAAGATCCCGGCGGTGCTGCCTCCCCAGAGCTCGTCCGTGATGCCGGGCTTGGGGTTGCTGTTCTCGCACAGCGACCACATGTCGTGCTGACACTGCCAGCACCGGCCGCAGCCGATGACCGAGCACACCACGACGCGGTCGCCCACCTTGTGACGGCGAACCTCCGAGCCGACCTCGACCACCTCGCCGAGAAACTCGTGACCGATGACGTCGCCCGCGCGCATGGCCGGGATGTAACCCCCCAGCAGGTGCAGATCGGACCCGCACGTGGTGGTGGCGATGACCCTGACGATCGCGTCCTGGGCGTTGAGAATCTCCGGGTCGGGCACGCGCTCGACCGACAGTTCGTTGACGCCCTGCCAGCACAGTGCCTTCACAGCCGGCCCTCCCCTGGTGCGCGCCCCGCCGCCAGATCGAACACCCGGCCGGGCAGGGTGGGCCGCGTCGTCGCGAACGGCCGGTCCGGCTCCAGCAGTTCTCCGGTCTCGATGATGCACTTCGCCTCGCGAAGGGCTTTCCGTACCATCTGGCGGGGGTCGTCACCGCGGAGACGCGCCATGACGGCGGCGGCGCCGCTCGGCATCGGCTCGCGCGGCCGGGCGTAAAGCTCGGTGCCGCGGTCACCGGCGGCCTTGTTCATCCGCACCTCGATATCGAGACCGGCCAGCGGCTGCGGCAGGCGGCCCTGCCGTGAGATGTCCTCCGGCTGGCGATTGATCGTGACCCCGAGCCACCGGGTGTGCTCATGCGGGTCTTTGACCGGGGTTGGCGGGCGATGCCGTGACGCGAGCCATCGCGCCATCGCCACTCCGGCCCCCGCCAGGGTCGCCGCGCCGATAACGACACGTTTCATCGTTTTCGCCCCCCTTGACCGGATTCCTCACTCGAAGGGCTACCCACACCCTGGGCTCGGCTATCTCTCCCCGATGTCGCCTGAGCAGGAGTTGGCGAGGGGCTGACCCTGGCCGGTCGCCGATAGGACGTCCGTGGACATGTGCGGAGATTGCGGTTGAGAGCGCCGCCCAGCGCCAGGCCGTTCAGTCCTGTGCGGAAGCCGAGCGCCGTGCGCGCTGTGCGCCGTTCAGTCCCGCTCGGGCGCGGCCGCCAGTGCGTCGTCAACGGTGGAGAAGATCGGGACGTGGGACGCCAGGCCGGTTATCCACAGGACCCGCGCCGCGCCGCGCTCCACAGCGACCAGCGCCAACCACCCGCCGTCGTCGACGGCGCGCTTCCAGCAACTCACCAGCAGACCCGTCGCCCGGGAGTCGAGGAAGTCCAGCTCCAGCAGGTTCACCACCAGGTGCGGGCCGAACCGGTCGAAGGCCACGTCGAAGAACTCGGCGGCGTGCTGGTGGGTGGTGTAGTCAAGCGTCCCTCGTACGGTCAACACTCCGGTGTTCTGACTGCTCACGGCGGCGAACTCAGTCGTGGCAGTCGTGATGTGCAGATCTGACATCAAGACACTTCCAAGTTGTTCGGCGTTATGCGGGCGACGAGGATGCACGTGTCGTCGCTGGTGTTGCTGGGGGTCAGGACGTCCATCACCGCCGCCAGCCGGTCGCGGGGGGCCGTCCTCATCGTCTCTTCGATGGTGCCGCTGAGGATGTCGAGACCGTCGAACAGATCGCGGCCGGGAAGCTCGATGAGGCCGTCGGTGAACATCAGGAGCAGATCGCCGGGCTCCAGCCGTACGGACGCGGTGGTGTAGGCGACCTCCTCGAAGACGCCGAGCAGCACGCCCGGATGGAGCAGCCGCCGCACCTCGTCGCCCCGCACCAGCAGCATCGGAGGGTGACCCGCGTGCGTCCACGTGAGCATGCGGCTGCGGGGCTGGTAGCGGGCCACGATCGCGGTGGCGAGCACATCGGGACGCATCCGGCGCAGCAGCCGGTTGAGCGCCACGAGGGTCTCCGCCGGGTCGTGGTGGGCGAAGGCGAGGCCCGTGATCGCGTGGCGAAGCTTGGCCATGGCCGACGCGGCGGCGACGCCATGCCCGGCCACGTCGCCGATGGCGAGCAGGACCTCGTCGTCGTTGAGGGCGATCACCTGGTACCAGTCGCCGCCCAGAGGCGCCGTCTCGGCGGGGTCGTACCGCGCGGCCACCCGCATCCCCGGCAGCGCGACGGGCTCGTCCTGCACGGGCATGATGATGTGCTGAAGGTGCGAGGTGAGCTGAGACTCCTCCTCCAGCCTCTGCCGGACGGTCATGAGCTGGTCGGCGGTCCGCCGCCAGTCCGTCACGTCCTGGAGCACCCCGTGCATCTCGATGGGCCGGCCCATCGCGTCGCGGCTCAGCTCAGCCGTTGCCCGGAGATACCGGTACGCGCCGCCGACCCTGATCCGGAACTCGAACTCATGGGGCCCGTCGTCTGTGGTCAGCGCCGTTACGGCGTCCTCGATGACGGAGTAGTCGTCGGGGTGCGTGATCGCGCGGTAGTCCTCCAGCCCGAGAGGCCCGTCGGCCGGGTCGCGGCCGTGGATGAGATAGAGCTGCGGCGACCATTCGACTTCGCCGGTGACGAAGTCCCAGCGGCCCCAGCCCAGGCTGCCCAGACGCTCGGTGTGGGCCTGCCGGGCCGCCAGCCGCTCCTCGTCGTCGTGGCGGGTCCAGACCTGCAGCAGGCCGTCGCGGAGCCGCGATGCCTTGACCGTGTAGATCGAGCGGCGCGGGATGCCCTGCACGGCTTCCATGTGCTCGTAGCGGATGACCTCTTCGGGCTCACCCGTTCTCAGGACGCGGAGATAGCTTTCCCAGAGCGGGGTGTCCAGCACGGAGGGGTATGTCCCGAGGGTCCGCACCCCGATGAGCTCCTTGCCTGAGCGGCCGTGCACGTCCGTCGCCTCCGGGCTGGCGGCCCCCACCTCGAAGTCGACGGTCTCGCCGAGCTCGTTCCGGATGGCCACGCACCAGACCGCCTGGACCGAGATGACGTCCAGCATGGCCTGCACGTCCGTGACCGCATCGGCGACCGCCGGATCGGTCATCGCGGCATCGGTCATCGCCGCAGCGGCTTGCCGGCTGGATGGCGCCGAGTCCCTGCCGACCGGCGCTGTCTCCTGGCTCAACGGCGTGTCCTGGCCCAACGGCCCTGGCTCCTCACCGACCGGCTCTGGCCGGCCGTCCGGACGGATCTCCCGCAGAATGCGATCACTCCCATCCATAGGCCGCACACGCTCCGTTCGTGGCTGGACCCATCACCTACTCGGAGAGGCCGCCCGGGAGTCGCACTCACATGTCTTCCCTGACGTTACCTTCCATCGCAAGGATAAAGTTTCCGTCCGCGCCCTCTGACACTGCGCCATCGATCACTGTCAGGACACCGTCAGCCCCAGCGCGGTGGCGATGACGACGGCCTGGTAGGTGTCGATCACGGCGCCCTTCAGGTCCACGGTGAGCGGGTCGAGGGAGGACAGGTCGCTGCCGCGGAGGTCACACCGGGAGAGCGTGGCACCGCGGAACCAGGCCCCGGACAGGTCGACATCGCGGAGCGTGGCCCCTTCGCAGCGCGCGCCCGTGAGGTCGGCTTCGCGCATCCGGACGCCGTTGAAGGACGCCCTGCCCAGGTTCGCGCCCGGCAGCCCGGCGAACGACCAGTCGCCGCCCACGACCTTCAGCAGATCGAAGGAGCAGCCGACGAACATGCTGCCGACGAACTTGCACCGGGTGAAGGTCGCGTCGAAGAAGGCGCACCGCGTGAAGGTGCAGTTGACGAACGCCGCGTCCGAGTGCGCGGAAGCGTTGAACCGCACCCCGCGGAAAGCGCAGTCGGTGAAGACCGCGCCCTCGTTCGTCACTTCGGTCATGTCCACGTCGACGAACGCCACGCGCGTGTGGCTCTGCCCCGACAGGTCGTCCCCGCCCCAGTCCTCGAACTCGACGGTCGTCTCAGTGTCCGGCGCGGGCGAGCCGTGCCTCCGCTCAGCCACGGGGCCTCCAGAGGCCGGTCAGCACGCGAGTCACACCCATGAGTCCACCTTCCGCGCCGGAGAAGGCCATGCTGCCACGCCGGCCGAGCCCCCTGCCGTACGGCCCCGCGCCCCTTTGTGACCGGCGGCGGCTGAGCTTCGTGCCGGCCTGATCGCGGAGGCCGGGGGGTGGGCGACGCCCCCGGCCTCCGCGCCGCTCACTGGCCTCTTACTGGAACAGGATCCGGCCGATCCGCTCGACGGTGGTGAAATCACCGGCTGAGGCGCGGTTCTTGATCACACCGACGGAGATGCCGGTGGCCGTGTCGGCGAAGCCCGCGGTGCCCCCGCTGCCGACCATCCCGAACACGGTGGGCCGGCTCACGAGGCCGATCGAGTAGCCCAGCCCCCAGGTCGCCGGGCCTCCGACGACCTCGTCCATCCCCGTCACAGCCGGAGAGGACAGCTCCCGCAACCGGTCGGGGGAGACCAGCTCGCCCTGCAGCAGCGCGTCGTACATGCGGGCCACCGCGCGGGCGGTCATCGTGCCGCCCGCCGGGATGTCGGAGGTCAGCACGTCGGTGCGGTTGCTGAAGGCGGCGTCCGGCAGTGCGGCCCTGGGCGCGGCCGTGTAGCCGTCCACCTCCCTGAAGAACGGGATCGCCGCCAGCATTTCCTCGGGCAGCTCCATCGCGGGCGCGGCGTCCTCGATCCTGGCCAGCCGGCCGAGCTCGGACTCGGGGACTCCGAAGAACAGCTCGCCGTCCAGGTCGAGCGGCCCTGTCAGCTCCTCCCGGAGCACCTGCGAGATGCCCTTGCCGGTCGCCCTGCGGACGACCTCGCCGAGGATGTAGCCGAAGGTCTGCGGGTGGTAGCCGAACCGGGTGCCCGGCTCCCACCAGGGCGCGGCGCCGGCGATGACGGCGCACATCTTGTCCCAGTCGCACAGATCCTCCGGGGTGGTGCCGACGGGGACACCCGGCACGCCGGTCGCATGGGTGAGCGCGTGCCGTACGGTCGCCTTGTCCTTGCCGTGGGCGGCGAACTCCGGCCAAAGGTCGGCGATCACGGTGTCGTAGTCGAACGCCCCGCGCTCGGCCAGCACGTGGACGACCGTCGCGGTCACGCCCTTGCCGGTGGAGGTGCTGTAGGCCGGCGTGCCGGAAGTGAAGGGACGGCCCGTCTCGGGATCGGCGACGCCCGCCACCGCGTCCACCAGGAGCTCGCCGCGCCGGTAGACGGCGACCTGCACGCCGCGCTCGGCTCCCGACTCGACCAGCTCGTCGATGGCGGCCCGTACGTCCTTCTGAAGATCAGCCATGATGGTTCCTCTCTCTCGGATGCCGCCCGTAAGACGAGGGACGCGCGGAAAAGGAATCGGTCCGTCTGCCAGCGCCCGGGAAGCTTCAGAGCTTCAGAGCGCGGTGGGGAGTCCGAAGCGGGGGAACACGTCCTCGCCGTACGTCGTGATCTGGGTGACCAGGCCGTCCTCGACCCTGAGGACGGCCAGCCACGAGGGCCGGTAGCCGGACTCGCCGGCCTTGCGCAAGTAGGCCGCGGCGGCGGGCTGCCGGTTGGCCCGGGTGGCCAGCATCCGCCAGTCGCCCCACGCCTCGGGGCCTACCATGGCCGGCGTCCACGCGGCGACGAACGCCTCGCGCCCCAGGATCCAGATCGGCTGCGGCGGCATGGCCTGCCACACGTCGGCCCGTAGCACCCCCGCGAGGGCGCCCGGATCGGCCTGCTCGATGGCCTCGATGTAGCGCTGGAGCGTGGTGCGCTCCTCCGGAGTGGGCTCGGCCGGCGCCGTCCACTCCAGCCGCCGGGCCGGCAGATGCTCCTTGACCGTCGGCCTGGCCCGCTGGAGGGCGCTCTTCACCGCGGCGACGGTCAGCTCCAGCGACTCGGCCGTCTCCTGCGCCGACCAGCCGAGGACGTCGCGCAGGATCAGCACCGCGCGCTGCCGGGGAGGCAGGTGCTGGATCGCGATCAGGAACGCCAGCTCGATGGTCTCGCGCTCGATCACCGCGTCGGCGGCGTCCAGGAGCACGTCGGGATACGGCTGGAGCCAGGGGACCGCGTTCGAGGCCGGCGGGTCGACGGCGGGATCGGCCAGGACGGGCGCCGGGCGCGGTTGCGGCTCCCGAGGCTGTGCCCTGAGGTGGTCGAGGCAGGCGTTCGTGGCGATCCGGTACAGCCAGGCCCGCAGACCGGTGTCGCTTCGGAGCGTGTCCCGCCGGCGCCACGCCCGCAGGAAGGTCTCCTGCACCAGGTCCTCGGCCTCGTCGAATGAGCCCAGCATCCGGTAGCAGTGCACGTGCAGCTCTCGCCGGTGCTCCTCGATCCGCTCGCCGAAGCCGTCCAGAGCTATCGCGGCCCTTGCATCGGGGCGGGTGCGGCGACACCGGAACCGGCCGTCCTGTTGCCCGTCATGGCACGGGATCCTAGCGATCGGGGGAACTCGGGACACCTCATTAACGTGGACGAGTGGTTGTAGCCGTGTGAGCCCGGCCGGCCCCCCGAGGCCACGATGATGGCGCCGCGATCTGTGACGACTGTTCTCAATTGGGGCCACATGCGATAGAAGAGCAGTCGCACCTACTGTCTCTTCTTGAGGTATATGTGAAGAAGCTCTTCCGACTTCTCGCGGCACAGTTGTTCGCGGCCGCCTTCGTTCTCACCGCCTTCTCCGGCCCGGCCAGCGCCGATACCCCGCAAAGCGATGCCGAAATCGCTCAGGAGTGGCAGGCCGCGTGGGACACCTACAAGTTCTACGACGCCTCGCCGCCGCCCCTTCCGCACTCGGGGCGGACCCGGACCAAGACGAGCATCTCCGTCACAATCAACGCCCCCATCGAGCACGTGTTCGCCGCGTACTCGAACATCAACAACCACATCGGCAGGGCCGCGTTCCTGAAGCGGGTCGTCACCCACAGCGACTCGACGCGGAACAACACGCGATACGTCAACTTCACGGCCATCGAGGAGATCCCGTACCAGGGCACGCTCGTCACCCTGAAGACGTACGCGCAGCAGCGCATTCACCAGAACGGCTTCTTCTACGAGACCGACACCTGGTCGCAGCCCAACGTCGTCACCCACCAGAAGATCATCTTTGATGAGGTGGGCGACGGATCGACCGAGGTCACCGAGAACCTCACCTTCGACGCGGACGACTCGCTGATCGATTTCGTCGTGGCCAACGGTGTCGCCTCGCACCAGCAGACGCAGGCGGCCATCAAGCAGGCGATCGAGAGCGGCCAGCTCTGATCCTCCTCCCCGAGCGGGGCGCCGCCCATCCGGTGCTCCGCCCGGCCGACGGGGCGGCCAAGACCACGAGAACCCCTGGCAGTGACAGGCAGTGACAGGTTCAGTGGACTCGGGCGAGCTTGTCGGGATTGGTGACGGTGTAGATGCCCCGCACGCTCTCGCCGTCTGGCGTCAGGTCGACCACGAGGACGGCGAAAGGCGAGTTCGCGACGAACACCACCGCGGACGGCTCGCCGTTGATCCTCCGGTATTGGATGTCCAGTCCCTCCAGGGGGCGGGCGGTGCGGGCCACGAGCAGCCGGGCGACCTTGTCGCGGCCGTGGATGGGCCGCGGACCGGCGGCCACCGCCTTGCCGCCGCCGTCGGTCCACAGGGTGACCTCCGGTGCCAAGATCTCCAGCAGGGCGTCGAGGTCCCCGCCGAACGCGGCGGCCACGAACCGCTCGGTCACCCGCCGCTGTGTGCCCGGGTCGACCTGGTAGCGGGGACGCCGCGCTTGGACGTGCTCGCGGGCGCGGTGGGCGAGCTGCCGGACCGCCGACGGGTTACGGCCCAGCATGTCGGCGATCTCGGTGTGGGCGTAGCCGAAGACCTCGTGCAGGATGAACACGGCGCGTTCGAGCGGGGTCAGCGTCTCCAGGACCACCAGCAGCGCCATCGACACCGACTCCGACCGGAGGGCCTCGCCGGCGGCGTCGTCGTCGGAGGTCACGAGCGGCTCCGGCAGCCACGGCCCGAAGTACGTCTCGCGGCGGCGGCTGAGGACGGTCTGGCGGGCCAGCGCCTGGTTCACCGCGATCCTGACGAGGTAGGCGCGGGGGTTCTCGATCTGCGCCGGATCTCTGGACGCCCATGACAGCCACGCCTCCTGCAGCACGTCCTCGGTGTCGGCGACGCTGCCGAGCATGTTGTAGACGATGGAGAACAGCAGCTCACGATGGTCGGCGAACACCTGCGTCGCGCTGTTCGGCGGGGCATCGGACATCGTGGGCCTCCTCGCTGGTCGTGGATGCCTCTTAAGAGCGGCACACGAGCCCAGGTGTGACATCCCACCCCCGAAGTGTGACCCGGATCTCAGCCGGAGAAGCCGTACAGGAGACGCGGACCGGGATCGATGTCACACTCCGGCGGCCTGTGCGGCTCTAAGGACGCGGCACGTCAGCCACGCGGACGAAGCGGCGGCATCCACCTGTGTGGCCGCTGAGCGGGGTCCATCCCCTTGAGTTTCACGAGGAGCATCGCATGACCATTCTCGTTACCGGCGCCACCGGAACCGTCGGCGGCCACGTTGTCCAGCACCTGCTGCGTGCGGGCCGGAAGGTGCGGGCGCTGACCCGAAACCCGGACGCCGCCGATCTGCCGGAGGGCGTGGAGGTCGTCGCCGGCGACCTCACCGACGTCGCCGGGCTCGCGCCCGCCTTCGAAGGCGTCACCGCCGCCCATCTGATCAATTTCGGCAGGGGCTACCAGCCTCTGCCGAACGGGCAGGAGATCGTGGACCTGGCTCTGAAGGCCGGGGTTCGCAGCGTCACCGTCCTGGGCGGCTGGGAGGAAGGCAGCCTGGAGCGCGCCGTACAGGCCAGTTCCCTGGCGTGGACACTCCTGCGGCCGGTGGAGTTCATGTCCAACACGCTGGCCGACTGGGGCGAGCCGCTACGCACCGACGGCGTCGTGCGCGAGCCGTACGGCGACCGGAAGGGCGCCTCGATCGACGAGTTCGACATCGGCGCCGTGGCGGCGGTGGCTCTGACCCAGTACGGCCACGCGGGCAAGGCCTACCACCTCACCGGGCCCGAATTGCTGACTCCCCGCGACAAGGTCCGCATCATCGGTGAGGCCACCGGCCGCGACCTGAGATTCGAAGAGCTCACACCCGAGGAGACGCGAGAGGAGTGGGTCGTGAAGGGCAGGCGGCCGGAGCGGCTCATCTTCCAGGCGTTCACCGCCAGCGCCCCCGGGATCGGTGACGCGGAGCTGGTGGAAATGCTCCTCCGGCTGTACGGCACGTCCAACGAGCGCGGCAGGACCGTGACCGATGCCGTGGAGAGGGTCACCGGTCGCCCGCCGCGCACGTTCGCCCAGTGGGCGGCCGACCACGCCGATCAGTTCCGGCCATAACCCTGCTCGATCACGCCTCCGGCCCCGTCGAACGGCGGGGGCGTCGCCGATTCGGGAACCACAGGTCATTCGTCCCGGCGGGGCTGCCGTGTCAACGATGCGGCATGTGCGGAAAACGGGGCTAGCCTGAGGCGCGATGAACCGTTTGACGACGTCGAGAGGTGAGTTCGACCTCACCCGCTTCCCCGAGGATCCCCGCGACCCGCTTCGCGCCTGGGACGCCGCCGACGAGTACCTGCTGCGGCACCTCGACGGAATCGACGGCGAACCGGCGGACCTGTCCGGCACCGTAGTCGTGCTGGGAGATCGATGGGGCGCTCTGGTGACCGCGATCGCCGATCACCGTCCGGTGCAGATCACGGACTCCTTCCTCGGCCAGGAGGCGACCCGGGCGAATCTGGAGCGCAACGGGGTCGCCGCTGACGCGGTGCGGCTCCGTACGACCAGGGAC
Organism: Planotetraspora sp. GP83; assembly: GCF_041262585.1. Taxonomy (NCBI): domain Bacteria; kingdom Bacillati; phylum Actinomycetota; class Actinomycetes; order Streptosporangiales; family Streptosporangiaceae; genus Planotetraspora; species Planotetraspora sp. GP83. Next base: position 190,896 of record NZ_JBGCBZ010000009.1, read on the forward strand.
ACGCCACCGGAGCGGATCGACGTGCTGCTGATCCGGGTGCCCAAGAGCCTCGCGCTCCTGGAGGACCAGTTGCATCGCCTGGCGCCCCACGTCCACTCGGAAACCGTGGTGGTCGGCGCGGGGATGGTCACCGAGATCCACACCTCGACGCTGAAGCTGTTCGAACGGATCCTCGGGCCGACGAGGACGTCGCTGGCGGCGAAGAAGGCGCGTCTCATCTTCTGCTCACCGGACACTCGGCTCCCCCGGGGCACGAACCCGTGGCCGCGAAGCTACGCGTTACCTGCCGGCATCGGAGCCGTCTCGGGCCTGACCGTCGTCAACCACGCGGGCATCTTCTGCGCCGACCGTCTCGACGTCGGCACTCGTTTCCTGCTGCAGAACCTGCCGCCGCACGATGGACGCGAACACATCGTCGACCTGGGCTGCGGCAACGGGGTGGTCGGGCTCGCCGCGGCACTGGCCGGCAGTGAGGCTCAGGTGACGTTCATCGACGAGTCCTATCAGGCGTTGGCCTCGGCGGAGGCGACGTTCCGGGCGAACGTGGAAGCCGGTACGACCGCGGAGTTCCTGGCGGCCGACGGCATGTCGGCTGTGCCGGCGGGAACGGTGGACCTGGTGCTCAACAACCCGCCGTTCCACTCGCACCGCGCGACGTCCGACGCCACGGCTTGGCGCATGTTCAACGGATCACGCGCCGCGCTACGCCGCGGGGGCGAGCTGTGGGTTGTCGGCAACCGGCACCTCGGCTACCACGTGAAGCTGCGGCGGATCTTCGGCAACTGCGAGATCGCCGCGAGCAACCCCAAGTTCGTCGTCCTGCGGGCCGTGAAGCGCTGACAGCACACCGGCTGCCGGTTCGTCACTCAGAAGAGGGTCAGCGGCTCGGCCGGCATGGGCTCGGGCATAGGATCGACCTCGGGCAGCCGGGCCCGCACGTCGTCGTGGAAGCGACGGGCAAGCGTGAGCGCGTCGGCGTTGTCGGGAGTATGAATGAACACGGTCGGCGAGCGCCCTTCGCGCAGCCATTCGGTGACCGCGCCGATCCAGTGCCGCCAGCCCTCAATCGTGCGTGCCGTGGAGTCACGGCCCAGGTAGCGAACGATCGGGCGGTCGGTCAGAGCGACCGCCCGGCGGGCCACGCGCGGCTTCTTCGTCCACGCGTCTCGTTCGGCGTCGCTCGTCGGAGGGCTCTGGAAGAGGGCGGTCGTGTCGAACGGGATCCACTCGGCATCCACGCCTGCGAGGACTCCTTCGAGGAGCCCCGCGGAACGAACGTCGTCGAAGAACGCCCGGTGGCGAACCTCGACGGCGTACCTGTACGCCCGGGGGAGCCTGTGCAGAAAGCCCGCCAGGGTGCCGAGGTCGGCCGGACCGAACGATCCCGGCAGTTGGACCCAGAGGGCGTGGGCTCGCGGCCCGAGTGGCTCGATCGCGTCGAGGAACGATCCGAGCTCTTCGTCGATGCCGGTAAGGCGGCGCTCGTGCGTGATCGTCTTGGGCAGCTTGACGACGAAGCGGAAGTCGGGAGTGGTCTGCCGCGCCCACGACTCCACTGTGGTCCTCGCCGGAGTCGCGTAGAACGTCGTGTTGCCCTCGACCGCGTTGCACCAGGTGGCGTAGGACCGCAGGCGCTCCCCGGGAGGGAGCGGATGAGGGAGGAAACGCCCCTGCCATGGCGTGTGCGTCCACATCGCGCATCCCACATGAAGCCGCATGCCCCGACGCTACCAACGCCTCTTGTACGGCTCTCGCGACCGCCGGGGAGACGGGCTCCTCGGGGCCGCCGGGGAAACGGGCTACTTGACCCACCACCAGCCGTTCCCGAACGAACGAACCGGCCTGCCCACGTCCCCCGCCGCGGTGCACCTACCGCACCAGCCCGGCCATCGTGCGTTCCCTGCCCAAGGGGAAGATCTGGCGGGCGGGGCCAAAGGAGTACAACCCCCTTGGGAACCCGGTCTTCGTCGTCGAGCCGACGACGCTAGCGGCGCTGCTGAAGACCGTGACCCGCCACAACGGAGACTTCTACGAGGGCGTCATCTCCTATGGCGACCTCTACGCGACGTCGCCGTCACTCCGGGCTTTCAGCAGGTGGGCCGGTAGTCGACGGAGGGGAGGTAGGTGGCCCACTCCTCTCGGGTGAGGTTGCGGCCGATCTCTTTGCAGAGCTTCCCCACGAGCGGATCGGGCTGGAGCGACCAGCGGATGATCCTGCCGTCGTCTCCTCCGGAGATCAGGTCTCCGTCGGAGGTGAAGGCCAGGCCCTTGATCGGGGCCGTGTGGCCGGTGAGCGTGACCGTCGGCCTCTTGGATACGAGGTCCCAGACGATGATCGTGCGATCGTCGCCCGCGGACGCGAGTGCCCGGCCGTCCCGGCTGAAGGCGAGCACCTGGATCGGGGCGGTGTGGCCTGCCAGCGTGTCGTGCTGCTCCCCGGTCCGGGTGTCCCAGAGTTTGACGGTCCGGTCGGCACCCGCCGTGGCGATCAGCTTGCCGTCCGGGCTGAAGGCGACGTCGAGCACCGAGCCCTGCCTGGTCCTGAGGGAGCGGACCTCCCTGTCGTGGGCCAGATCCCAGACGACCAGGTCTCCGGCGGGCCCGGTGGTGGCGAGCAGCGGATCGCGCGGGCTGAACGCCAGTGCGGAGACGAGGTACCCAGGACCCGGGAACGGCGCCTCGGCCGGTTTCTCCAGATCGTGGATGTCCCAGCGGAACCGGCCGAGCGCGGTCGCGATGAGAAAACGCCCGTGCGGATCGAAGCCGACGTCGGTGGAGGCGCCGAGCCCCTTGTACGTGATCGTGGTGAGCCTCCGCCTGCTGTCGACGTCCCAGACGGTGACCGTGTGGCTGCGGGTGACGGTGGCGAGCCGGTGTCCGTCCGGACTGAACGCGACGGCCCGGACGTGATCGGGATGGTCGCCCAACGTGGCGATCGGGTTTCCGTGCGCGTCCCACAGCCGGACGGTCTTGTCGCTGCTCGCCGACGCGACGACCCGGCCATCCGGGCTGATCTCGATGTCGTTCACGGCCCGGCTGTGTCCGCTGAACGGAGGGACGGCACGCTCGCGGATCACGATGGTCCGGCCCAATCCGGCCGAGGCGAGCATCGAGCCGTCGGCGCTGAGGGTGAGGGACAGCGCTTCCGTGCGGCTTCTGTCCTGATAGGTCTCGACGGGCTGCCGCCGCGCGATGTCCCAGACGGTGATCAGGCCGTCCTCGTCGGTGACGGCGATCCGGCCGGCGACGGGCGCGGACATGTCCCAGGTGTACGGCGACTGCTCGGGTAGCGCGGACAGGGAGGTCACACGGTCGTGAGCGATTCGCCAGAACCGCACCCCGTGATATGCCGATCCCGTGGCGAGGGTGCCGTCGGCGGAATCGAAGCCGAGCCTATGGACGCCTTTGGCGGGAATAGCGGCGACCTTGGCTCCGGAGGCGACGTCCCACACGAGGGGTTCCTCCGTTCCCCCCGTGGCCGACACCAGAAATGCCTGGTCGGGGCTGAACGCGAGAGCCACGACCTCTTCCCGGTGTCCTTTCAGTGTTCGTTTGTTCCCGCTGAGCAGGTCCCACACCTCGATCGCACCCTTGCCGGCTCCAACGGCGATCTTGGTCCCGTCGGGGCTCAGCGCCATCGCGTCGGTGAGCTTCTCCCGTGGCCGCTGGAACACCGGCCGGCGGGAGCTCAGGTCCCATACGACGATCGTGCCCTTGGTGGCCTCGAGCGCGGCTCCCCTGACGATGGCGGCGAGCAGCCTGCCGTCGCGGCTGAACGCCACCGCCCTGGCGTGAACCTCCCCCGCCCCCGCGAGCTCGACGTGCTCGGAGAAGGTCGCGACGCGGGTGCGGCTGCGCAGGTTCCAGAGGCCGACCGTTCCGTCGGTGCCGGCCGAGGCCAGCCGTGAGCCGTCCGGACTGAACGCCACTCCGAAGGTCGCCGGCCCTTCGGCGTTGAGCTCGATCCGGCGGCGCGCCGCGGCCGACACGCTCACCAGGGCGCCTCGCGTCTCGGCCTCCGGATTGAGACGGAACGCGGCGATCGCCAGCAGGCCGGCCAGGTCGGGATCGGTGCCGAGGAGTGATCGAGCCTTCAGGGACAGCTGCCGGGACAGGGCGACCAGCTGTTGGTGGCCGGCCTCCTGGCCCTGCCGTACGGCCACGCCTCCGCCGAGCAGGGCGAGCAGGAAGAGCGCGACCATACCGGCCAGGAGGCGTTGCAGGAGCCGGGTGCGGCGTCTCGTCGCGGTGCGCTCGCTCTCCTCCAGCGTACGGCTGGCCCGCAGGAAGGCGCTTTCGACGTCGTTCAGCTCCTGCGGGTGATCCTCCGCCCAGGTCCGGGCGGCGAGAAGCTGGGCGCCTCGATACAGGGCGCCGGAGTCGCGCTCCAGTTCCCGCCACGTCTGCGCGGCGTCGGTGAGCCGCCGGTGGACGAACAGGTTCTCGCGGTCGTCGGTGAGCCAGCGGTGAAGCCGGGGCCAGGCCCGGATCAGCGCTTCGTGCGCCACGTCCACCGTCTCCTCCGCGAGGACGACGAGGCGTGCGGCCGCGAGCCGGTCCAGCACGGCGGAGGTGACTTCGGGGTCGGCCACGCCGACGAGCTCAGCCCGGGAGATGGGACGTCTGGTGTCTTCTGTGCCGTCTCCCAGCGCGGTCAGTCTCACGAAGATCCTGCGTGCGGCCTGCTGCTCAGCGGGGGCGAGCTCGTCGAAGACCCGTTCCGCGCTCTGCGCGATGGCCCCGCGTACGCCGCCGGCCGCCTGATAGGCCGGCAGCGTGAGACTCGGCCCGGTGCGGTTGCGCCAGGTCTCCAGCAGCGCGTGCGAGACCAGCGGCAGGCTGCCTGGCTCCTCGGCGGCGTCGGCCAGCACCGTGGCCAGCAGGTCGGGTTCCACGGTGAGCCCCGCCTGGGCGGCGGGCCGTACGACGATCTCCTGAAGGTCGGCCGGCGACACCGGCCCGACGAGCATCTGGGCCTCGCCGCCCAGAGCTTCGACCAGGCCTGGATGCTGGGTCAGGTGGGCGAGGAAGTCGGCTCGTATGCCGAGCACGAGAACGGTGCGACGGTCGGCGCCGAGCGCCAGCCCCAGCAGGGCCTCGACGAATCGGCGGCGTTCTCCGTCGTCGGCGCACAGTGTGAAGGTCTCCTCGAACTGGTCGACCACCAGCAGCAGGCGGGTCTCCTGCGCGCCGCTCGCCACGCCACCTGCTACGCCGCTCGCCGCGCCGCGCAGCGCGATGTCCAGGGCGGCGTTCAACGCGCCCGGATCGCCGGGATCCCCAGGATCGCCGGACAGCGCATCGCCGGACAGGGCGTCGCGGAGCGACTTGGGATCGCCGCCGGACGTCTTCGCCACCAGGTCGGCCAGCGTGTCCAGCGGGTGTTCGCCCGGGGTCATGATCAGGCCCCGCCACGGCTCGGCCGTACCGATCTCACTGGAGATCGTCCCCAGCAGGCCGGCTCGCAGGAGGGATGACTTCCCGCTTCCCGACGCCCCGAACACGCCGACCACCGGAAGCCGGTCGACCAGCTCGCGGAGCCGGTCGACCTGCTGGGAGCGGCCGAAGAACCATGCTTCGTCCTCCGGCTGGAACGCCATCAGACCCCGGTACGGGGAGTCGCCCGCAGCCCATCCCTCCGCCTCCTGCGGCGTGGCGGGCATCCGCGGCGGCGGGCCCAGGGCCGGAAGGAGGTCCTCGTCACCGCGGAGCATCGCCTCGTGCAGACGCTGGAGCACCGGGCCGGGTTCGATGCCGAGCTGGGCGTTCAACAGGTCGCGGGTCTGGCGGAAGACCTCCAGCGCCTCGACCTGACGGCCGGACCGGTACAGCGCGAGCATGAGATGGGCGCGCAGGCTTTCGCGGTACGGATGCTCCCGGGTGAGGTCGGCCAGCTCGGCGGCCACCTCAATGTGCCGTCCGAGACCGAGCCCGGCCTCCGCCAACCGCTCGTGAGCGGTGAGCCGCGACTCCTCCAGCCGCCAGGCCTCCTCAGCGATGGCCGCGCAGTCGCCGAACTCCGCGAACGCCGGCCCCCGCCACAGGGTCAGCGCCGCGCGCAGCCGGTCACGGGCCGGTTCGAGATCTCCCCGGTCCAGGGCCGCGCTCCCCTGCGCGGCGAGGCTGCGGAAACGCGCCGCGTCGAGCGCGTCGGTGATGATCGCATAGCCGCCCGGCCGTCCAGGCAGGACGTGGGCGCCGAACGCCCGCCGCAACTGGTGGACGTAGAGATGGATGTTGCGCCGCGCGGACGCGGGCGGCTGATCACCCCAGACGGCGGCGATCAGCCAGTCGGTCGACACCGGCTGGCCGGCCTTGGACAGCAGCGCGGCAAGGGTGAGCTGAAGCTTGGGGGCTCCGCTGACAGCGACCAGCCGGCCGTCACGGGAGACGCTGAGCGGCCCGAGAACGTGAAATTCCACCCAATCTCCGCCCCCATCGGACTTTCGGAATGAAGAATCGTGGACCACCGTCCGCTTTGTCAATCGCTCAGTCAGGTCGGAGTCCATGCCCGGGCGGGACCGTCCCGCGCGGCACGTGCAGCGGGCACCAACTCGACGACGCACTGGGGCATGTCGCCGATAAGAGGGAGACTCGCTCCTCCGTGAGAGGGAGCCCCGATATCGCTTCTCTCGGCGACCACGCCGGCATGAGCGTCCTCTTCGACCGGGTCCAGGCCGTCCCGGGCGTCTCGATCGCGCGATCTGGTATGGCGGGCTCGTGGCGATCTACACGGTCGCGGCCTACTCCCCGCCCCCGCACCGCATGGTCACGCTCGTCCTGACCATCGTCGGCAGCGTGCTGCTGGTCGGCTCCTCGGACACCGCGCTACGCGGCGTCGTGCTGTTCGTCACCGCGTACGCGATCGGTCGCGCCTCCGCCGGCGGCCGCTGGTCATCGTCATAGCGAGCGTGCCACCGCCCGGCGCGGGTGATGGCGGCGTACCAGAGCGGAACCGCTTCGCCTGTTGACGCGCAGCACGGTATTTCGTACGTTCCGCGTGGGCCGTCCCGTGGGGGCCCACGCGGAAGGGGTTGCGATGACCACCGAGCTGGATCCGAACGGGACTTGGCCAGACATCGTGCCAGGCCCACTTGCCACGCCGCCACCGGAGTTCGCCCACAGACAGGAGTCAGGGCCGCTGGAGCCGGCGACCATGCCCAGCGGCGACCGCGTCCCGCTGGCCGTCAGGTACGAGGACGTCCGCGCCCTGCTGGCCTCGCCCAACTCCAGCCGCAACCTGCGCATTCCGGGATTGCCGCGGTTGGTGAGCGGCATCGGCATCGACGACGACCCAGACGCGCTGATCAATCAGGACCCGCCCGAGCACACGCGCTATCGCCGGATCATGCACGGCACATTCACCCCGCGCCAGATCGAACCGTGGCGCCCCCGCATCGCGAAGATCGCCCAAGAACTCCTCGACCGCCTGGGCGAGGACTTCGACCTGGTCCAGGGATACGCGCTGCGGCTACCAGGCCATGTCATCTGTGAGATGCTCGGCGTCCCGATGGACCATTACGAGCAGTTCGTCCGGTGGACGGACATGTTCCTGACCACCTCCACGGCCACCGAGCAGGCGCGCTACGAGGGCTACACCGAGTTCATGGCCTATGCCGCCGAGTTGGTCGCGCAACATCGCGCCGAGCCCGGCGAGGACCTCATCGACCTGCTCATCCAGGCCAGGGACGAGGACGACCGGCTGTCGGAGGGCGAGCTGGTCAACACCGTCTTCTCTCTCATCACGGCCGGTTACGAGACGACGGCGTCGATGATCGCCCGCGGTGTCTTCCGGCTGCTCCTCCACCCCGCCCAGTGGGCGGAGCTGGTCGCAGACCCGGCCCTGACGGCCACCGCCGTCGAGGAGATCCTCCGCTTCGACGGGCCGCCCGCCAGCGCCTTCATGCGCCGGATCACCGCGGACACCGATCTCCCGAGCGGCGGCTCACTGAGCGCGGGGACGGTCGTCATGCCGAACCTGAACGCGGCCAACCACGACCCGCAGGCATTTCCAGAACCCGGCCGGTTCGACATCCACCGCTTCACCGACCACCATCCCAACCCGCATGTGGCATTCGGTTACGGTCCGCATCGCTGCCTGGCCGCCAGTCTCGCCAGGGTCGAGCTCACTGAGGCGATCAGAGCCCTGGTCACTCAGCGCCCCACCCTCAGCCTGACCACTTCGCCCGAGTCGGTGACTTGGACCGACGGCCTGGTCTACCGGCCGGTCGCCATGCATGTCACCACGAGTGGACAGCGTGTCTGACGGACTTCGGGCGCCGATTTCATCTCAGCCTGGTCCAGGGGATGAGGGAGCGGGGCTGCCGTGCCGTACCTTCTGCACGTTCCTTCTGCACGTTGGCCACACCGAGCTTCCAACGCCCGGCCAGTACGGCGCGGCCGGGCGTTGGAGGCCGGGCTCATCTGTGGCCGCTGAGCCGGTTCAGATCGTCCGACGTGAGAGCGACCGGGTTCTCCTGCAGTTGGGCGGGCTCGCCCTTGGCGTTCAGGGGGTACTGGCCCTGTAGCGGGTTGAGCAGGGCCGCGGGAGCATCTGGATACGTCTGGAGGAAGAGGACGTAGCCCTGGTTCTGCTGGAGGGCGTGCGCCTCCTCCTCCTGATAGGTGATGCCGTTGAGCTTTCCACCCAGTTGCTGGATGTCGATCGACTGGCCGACCTGCGCGGCGCCCTTGTAGACCTTCGTCACCGAGGCCTTGTAGACGCTGATCACCACCGGGTCGGGCGGCTGGGCCACCTCGGCCGTCGGAGCTCCGGCCGCGGGGTTGAGTTTCGGATCGTCGCCGGCCGTGTCAGGCTTCAACTCCTGGACGCTGACCGGCTGAGTGCTCACGGTGGCCTCGACGATGAGGTCGGCCGTATTGAACAGGTTGTCCGCCGAGTCGTACGCGGGATAGTCAGCATGGTACGTGATGACTTTGTCGCCGTTGGAGTTCGCGCAGGCTCCTAAAATCACCGTCGATGCCAGGAGGGCGAGAGGCACGACAAATCGCCGCGAAATCGTCTTCATATCGGTCCTCTCTTTAGTAAATAGCGTTGACGTCGTCGATGTCGTGGGACTGCGGCTTGGTCATGGTGTTCCGGTTACGGCAGTAGCTCATGATCGCGTCAGTGCAGTGGGAGCCGTCGGTGATGTCGTCGAGGCTGAGCCGGTGGCCGAGCTCATGCGTGAACGAACTGGTGACGAAGTTCGACCAGTTGCTCGCGTCACGGGATATCGTCCGCGCGTTGAGCTGGATGCGGAAGTATCGGTTGCTCCGCGTGTTGTAGGGCGTATACAGGCCGTACCAGGTGGCGGAGTAGGACGCCGCCACCAGCCATGAGGGGGACGAACTCGGCTTGGTGATGTACGCCGCGGTCGGAGACGCGTTCCAGTTGAGCAACGCCTGGTTCAGCGGAGTCATCCACGTACTGTTGTAGCTGTAGGGCTTGATGGTGAAGCTCGGCGACGAACCACCGCCGGAGTAGTAGTGCGCGGAGGCCGGCGACGCTGTGACGGCCAGCATTGCCACGACCGCCCCCGTGGTCAGCAGCATCCGGCTCGTGACACGCCTTGAACCGTCTTTTCGGTATGCGAGATGGAACGCCATGCATCAGCTCCGGAATTCGGTGAGGTACTGCTGTGTCACCGCTTAAGAGCCCCAGCGCTCCCCAGAACGTGACACCGACCACAGGCGTGTGACCGATATCACCTTTCGGGAGGAGGGCAGAAGTATCCGGCCATGGGGCACGCCATGGGCACGTGCTGGTTGCTCCCTCTGCCGACCGGCCCACCGAGCCAGGTTATGTCTGACATAATGTGGCCATGAGGAACGAAGGCCGAGTACCCGTACCGACGGGTCGCGCCGGGCGTCCGTCACTGACGGGCGAGGGCACGCACTCACCAAGGGTCTCCTTCCGGATGCCCGAGGAGCTGCGCGAACGCGCGAAGGCCCGCGCCGAGCAGGAGGGCAAGACGGTTTCCGCGCTGGCCCGAGAAGCCTTCGAGCATTTCCTCAGGACAGGTTGACCGCTGAGCGCCAATGGGCCGAGGGGAATGACTCAGATGAGTTTGGAGGTCGAGAGTCGATCGTCCGATTCGCCGTATATCGAGCGGGTGTGGCGGAGCAGCAGCCATGAGGTCGACCGGATGACGTCGATTGCGACAGCCCATTGGGATCTGGTCTTCTGGAAGCGCCGCGGTCAGGTCAACGTGGCTGTTCAAGGGCCGGAGTCGAGGGCAAGCACGGCCCCCGTTCCCGAAGACTCCACGTTCTTCGGGATCAGCTTCTCACTCGGCACTTCGATGCCCCATGTTCCGATTGATCGGCTCGTCGACGGTTCTGCGGAGATTCCCGATGCGACGCGCAGATCGTTCTGGCTGAAGGGCTCCGCCTGGCACCTTCCCGACTACGACAACGCTGAGGCGTTCGTGCGGCGGATGGCGCGTGAAGGTGTTCTGGACCGTGACCCGATCGTCGCCGCTGTGCTTCGTGGCACGTCGCCGGACGTGTCCGAACGCAGCATCCAGCGGCGCTTCGTGGCGGCCACCGGACTTACTCGCGGCGCCATCCGGCAGATCGATCGCGCCAGGCAAGCGGCGGTTCTGATCCAGGATGGTGTGCCGGCCCGCGATGTGATCCACCGGCTCGGATACTTCGACCAACCGCACCTGGCGCGGTCGCTGACCCGTTACATCGGGCGGACCGCCACGCGGTTGAGCGATCGGGATCCGTCGGAGCCGCTGTCGCTTCTGTACAAGACCTGAGCGCTCGTTCCCACTAACCTCCCAGTCGCAGCCATCGGGCCAGGCACCGCCTGGAACATGACGGGGAGTGCGCCGGCCCGCAAGGGAAGGCCGTCCTCGTGCGCAAGATCGTCATGGAGTGCTGGAGCTGGATGCCGCACGGAGCCCGCCGGTCGGCTCGCTACTCCTCCACTACTCGGTACTCAACGAGGAGGCAGTCGTGAGGAAGCTGGTCGTGTCTGAGTTCGTCTCACTCGACGGAGTGATGCAGGCTCCGGGCGGTGAGCCGGGTTTCCGGCACGCCGGCTGGGTGCTGGAGCACTTCGCCCCCGAGCACGACGCCTACCGGTACGAGGAGCTGCTGGAGACCTCGGCCCTGCTGCTCGGCCGTGTCACCTACGAGGGGTTCTCCGCCGCCTGGCCGGAAATGACGGGCGAGTTCGCCGACCGGATGAACGCGCTGCCCAAGTACGTGGTGTCCAGCACGCTGCGCGAGCCGCTGGAGTGGAACGCCTCCCTGCTGAAAGGCGACCTGACCAGCGAGGTCGAGGCGCTCAAACGTCAGGGCGGCGACCGGCACATCTTCGTCCACGGCAGCCGCTCGCTCGCTCAGGAGCTTTTGAAGCGGGGCCTCGTGGACGAGCTGCGGCTCATGGTCTTCCCCGTCGTGCTGGGGTCGGGTGCGCGCCTGTTCCCCGGATCACCCGGCAAGACCGAGCTGGCGCTGGTCGAGAGCCGCGCCTTCGACTCCGGCGTGGTCGCGCTGACCTACGCCCGCAAGTAGACCGCATCCCCGACAGAGAATTTGGAGATAAGCCATGACCACCGTCACCGCCAAGGACGGCACCCCCATCGCCTTCGAACGGCACGGCGAGGGCACGCCGCTGATCCTCGTGGACGGCGCCATCTCGTACCGGGCGTTCAATCCACTCGGACCCCAGCTCGGCGATCTGCTCGGCGCGTCCCACACGGTCTACGCGTACGACCGCAGGGGGCGCGGAGACAGCGGCGACACCGCCCCCTACAGCGTGGAGCGCGAGATCGAGGACCTGGCCGCGCTCATCGCCGAGGCGGGCGGAACGGCCCACGTCTGTGGCTTCTCCTCGGGCGCGGTGCTCGCCCTGGACGCGGCCGCCGCCGGGCTGCCCATCACCCGGCTGGCCCTGTTCGAGCCCCCGTTCGTCGTGGACGACAGCCGCCCGGCCGTACCCGACGACTACCTGGAACGCCTGGACACGTTCCTGGCCGAGGGACGCCGCGGCGAGGCCCTGGAACTGTTCTTCACCACGACGGCCGACTTCCCCGCGGAGTTCGTCGCCGGAATGAAGGCCGATTCGAGCTGGGCCGCGTTGGAGGCCGTCGCCCCGACCCTCGGCTACGATGGCCGCATCATGGCGGACACGATGACCGGCCGCCCCCTCCCGCGCGACCGCTGGTCCTCCGTCTCCGTCCCCACACTCGTGATGTACGGCGGGGCGAGCGAGTCCTGGCTTGTGAATGCCGCGCGCGCGATCTCCGGTCTCCTCCCCGAGGCCGGCCTGCGCGACCTGCCCGACCAGACGCACAATGTCAGCGCCGAAGCCCTGGCCCCCGCACTGGCCGCCTTCTTGGCCGGCGGAGAGCGCGCCTGAGCCCAGGCGGGGAGCACGGTCCCTGGCCTGGGCTTTTGAGTGGGTGGAGTCTAGGGGATTCGGGCCCCTGACTTCCTGCTTCGCTTCGCCAGGTGTGGCTACGGGCCGCTCCCCTCAAGCATTTGCTCCTGGACGGTCGCCACGGTCTGGAGGCGTGCCGCGTCCTGCCCGGGCGGGGCGCCGAACATACGTTTGTACTCGCGGCTGAACTGCGACGGGCTGTCGTAACCGACGGCGTGGCCGATCGCGGCGACGTCGTGCGGTGCCGTGATGAGCCGGAGGCGGGCCTTCTGGAGCCTGAGTTGCTTTTGGTACTGCAGCGGGCTCATAGCGGTCACCGCGCGGAAATGGCGGTTGAGTGAGGAGACGCTGATGCCGACGTCGTCGGCGAGGTCGTCGATGCGAATCACCTGGTCGTAGTGGGTCTTGATCCATTCGATCGCGCGGGCGACGAGGGTCGACTGGCTGTCGGCCAGGCCGATCTGTCTGACCAGGGCCGCCTGGGGTCCGTTCAGCAGCCGCCAGTGGATCTCGCGCCGCACTCCGGGCGCCAGCACCGGAACGTCACGTGGCTCGTCGAGCAGACGCAGCAGCCGGACGACGGCGTCGAGCAGCCTGTCGTCGGCGTCGCTGGTCGCGATGCCCGGTCCGTCGTGCGGGCGGGCGACGAACCGGCCGCCTTCGACCAGCAGTTGCGCGATGAGCGCGGGTTGAAGCGGAAGCCCGAACGCCAGGAACGGCTCGGTGGGTGTGGCGTGGGTGATCTGCGAGGTCAGGGGAAGGTCGACGGTGACGACGAGGTACTGGCCCGCGTTGTAGTCGAAGATGCGGTCACCGAGCACCGAGCGCTTCGCTCCCTGGGCGACCAGGGAGAGCATGGGTTCGGCGACCGTGCCCAGCGGTTCGGTCACCCGCTCGGTGGAGAACACCGTCATTCCCTCGATCCACGACGGGCGCGGGCTGCCCGCGGCGAGTCGGGCGATCCGGCTGCGCAGTTCGTTCAGGTGTCGCATCACGTCAGTGAACCAGGAACGAGTGCGGGAGTCCAACATGATCCGAGCTAGATTGCGCGGATCGTGCAACGATCCGCGCGCATCGGTCTAGGAGATCATCGGGCATCGGGGTTGGCTGGAGGAGCACAGAAGGACGCCCTCCGCGGCGTCTCGAAGATCTACCAACTGGAGCTCCACGATGTCGCTCGATTCCTACGTCACGCTCGGCCGCTCGGGTCTGCGTGTCAGCCCGTTCACGCTGGGCACGATGACCTTCGGCGAGGACCATGGGTGGGGTAGCAGCCCAGACGAGTCGAAGAGCATCCTCGCGGCCTATCTGGACCGGGGCGGCAACTCGATCGACACGGCTAACATCTACACCAACGGCCACTCCGAGAAGATCATCGGCGACTACTTCGCCGGGCAGCACGAACTGCGTGATCGGGTCGTGATCGGCACCAAGTTCTTCGGCAATCTCCACGCAAAAGATCCCAACGGTGGTGGACCCAGCCGTAAGGCGATCGTGCAACAGCTGGAGAACTCGCTGCGGCGCCTGCGGACCGACTACGTCGACATCTACTGGCTGCACAATTTCGACCCGGCCACGCCGGTCGAGGAGACCCTCCGCGCACTGGATGACCTGGTCAGCGCCGGCAAGGTCCGCTACGTCGGGTTCTCCGACGTGCCCGCGTGGGCGACCGCCGAGGCTGCCACCATCGCGCGCCTGCGCGGATGGGCTCCGATCATCGCGCTGCAACTGGAGTACTCCCTGCTCGAGCGGACCTCGGAAGGGGAGTTGATCCCGATGGCCCAGGCCATGGGTATGGGAGTGATGGCGTGGGGGCCGCTGAAGAGCGGGTTCCTGTCGGGCAAGTACTCCAGCACCACCACCGGCCCGGTCGACACCACCCGCACGCAACTCGTCGGAGCCCCCAGCGAGGCCGACTATGTGGTGATCGACGCCCTCAACGCCGTCGCTCGCGAGGTGGGTGCCAGTCCCGCCGCGGTGGCCCTGGCCTGGGTGCAGGGCAGCCCTGGGATCACCTCCACCCTGGTCGGCGCCCGCCGCATGGACCAGTTCGAGGCCAATCTGCACGCCCTGGACGTGACCCTCACCGACACTCAGCGCGGCGCGCTGGATGAGGTGTCGGCTCCCACGCTCAACTTCCCAGCCCACAACAACAGGACGTTGTCGGCGATGCTCCAGTTCGCCGGAGCCACCGTCGACGGGCGCCCGTCGATCGTGTCCCCGCTGCTGCAGGTCAACGACGCCCGCTACTGAGCACCCAACCCCACACGACGCAATAGCACACACGGAGAGATCGAGATGATGAAGCAGTTCGCAGGCAAGACCGCACTCGTCACCGGAGGCGGATCCGGTATCGGGCGCGCGACTGCCCTGGCGTTCGCAGCCGAGGGCGCGCTGGTGACCGTCGCAGGTCGCACGCTGGAGCCCCTGAAGGAGACCGTGCGCCTGATCGAAGCCGACGGCGGCTCGGCCCGCCACGTCGTGACCGACGTGTCCGACGAATCCGCGGTGCAGGATCGAGGCCGCGCCGCACGGTATCCGCGTCAACGCTCTGTGCCCCGGCCTGGTCGACACTCCGATGATCGCAACGGTCGATCCGAACGAGGAACCCATGAAGTCGATCATCGCCGCCCACCCCCTGGGGCGGATCGCCAGCGCGAACGAGATCGCGGACGCCGTGGTCTGGCTCTGCTCCGACAAGGCGGGATTCATCACGGGCGTAGCGCTGCCCATCGACGGCGGCTACACGGTGCCGTAACCCGGGCACGCGCGAACACCATCCAAGGAGTCATGGGCATTAAGGCCTGCACTTCCAGAGCCTAGGGGGATTCGAACCCCTGACTTCCTGCTTGCAAGCACGTTAGCCGATCTGGCTTCTCCTGCGTTCCCGCTGTTCGGGCCGCTGATCGCGTTCCCGTTACTCCCCCTCGCTTCCCTTTGGCGACCGCCCCATCGGGGCACGCAGCGGGCACGCAGGAGGGGCCTCGTCCGGAGGGCTCAACAGCAAGGCGGGCCGCCGTTGATCCACCGGCTTGGCCAATAGCCCAGATGATCCCATCCCGCGGCCGCCATCGTGGCCAAGCGGCTCGGCCGTGCGTCGTAGGGGGTCGGCACGAAACCGTCGGAGTGGACGGACCTACGGTCAACCTGCGGGGACGCACATCGCGTACAGTTCGACGCTGATCTTCTCGCTCATGGCGTTCACCACGACAAAGTCCCAGGCGTTCTGAACAGCACCAGGAGTGTCGCTCGTGCTGCTGGGTGCGCTGACCGGGAACGTCACCGGCTTCCTCGGGTCATGGGTCCCCCGAAAGGCATAGCCTCCGCCTACGGCCCTCAGGCCCTTTCCACACACTACGTTCGTTAACAGCATTCCCGGACCGCTGACCGCTTTCGTCTCTTTCACCATGGTCACCTCTGGCCCGCTGAACTGGTTCGTCGCGGCGATTCCGCCCAATGCAAGCGCCACTAACGCCAGCGCCCCGACCCCGGCCAGTGCGATCTTTCCGCCCAGCTTTCCGAGAGATTCCACGACGCTCCGCCTCTGTTGGTCCATCGGTTGATAAACCATGCTGGCACTCCACGCCTCAGGCGCGTCCTAATCCCCGGACCCATCGAGGGCCGTTACAGAGACATCCAGCAGTAGAGCATCTGATCGTCGGACTTGGCGCGGCGGGCAAGATCGACGAGTTCTTTGGTCAAGGTCAGGAGGTAGTCCTTGTCCTCGGGGCTCCAATTCCTGAACTCATCATCCTGCGCCCACTGCCTCGCAATCTCCGGCAATCGCGAATCGTCGACGTTGGCCAGTGCATCGCGCACCAGCACGGGCAACTCCTCGATCCACGGCCCCTGCGAGTATGGCGAATCCTCTGGTAGCGACTCCCACTCCTCCATACTTTTGGGAGCACCTTCCGAAGGCGGGCAGAGGGACACGCTATCGACGAGATCGACAGTGTAGGGAACATCTGTGATCAGAGCGACGAGCGCGCCAAGCTTCAGATGCGGATCAATCCACTTGGCGTCCACGGCATCGAACATCGGGTGCTCGGGCTCTTGTACGGCACGAGGGGCCAGCGGCTCCGCGACGGCGGCGTCTCTGCTCGCGGCCCGGTAATAGTCGTAGAAGACTCCCATTGCGACTCCCGGGCCGGATCAACGATCAATTGGTGCCTGCGTCAGAGTAGGGGATCTGCAAGGTTCTGCGTAAGTGCGTGCGACCCGCACTTACGCCCTACTGATCGTCCCGTCTGCCGTCGTCCCGCCCGTAGGGGAGCGGGCCAGGGGCCACGGGTGAAGGTGGGGCCCCCAACTGGAGGAACGACCTTCGCCCCCGGCCCCTTGTCTGCTCGACTTGTCCGGGACGACGGCGGGCGGGACGATCGGGCTGACCCCAGCCATCTACGGCCCTGCGGAGACGCGCCGCGATCATCTATCAGCATGCGACCGACGAGCGACGGCACCAGGTGGCCAAGCAGCTCGACAGCCTGGCACGAGGACAACTCAAGAGTGGGTCGGGCACGCAACGGGCACGGAAGTAGAAGAAGGCCGAGTAACGACCAAAGCCCAGGCGGGGAAACGATCCTTGACCTGGGCTTTCTAGTGGGTGGAGCCTAGGGGATTCGAACCCCTGACTTCCTGCTTGCAAATCGGTCCGATCGCGGATCGTATGGGCCGTGAGCAGGACGGAGAGCTCCCCGCGAGTGACCGTGACTGACCCCTGTTGACCGCCCTTAATGGCCCGCTAATGGCCCAGCGATCTGGGCCGGGCCCGCACGGGGGACCCCCTCGCCGCCCTGTCTAATTGCATGCTGATTGCACGACGATCAGGCATCCGTTCTGGCACGCAATCAAGACGGACATAGTCGCCGTGGCTCCCTTTGTCGTCGATCAGTTAGGCGGTCCGGCGCTGGCAGCGATTGCCTTCCATTGTTTCTCGCCGATCGTTGACCGAACGGGTGCGCAACGGGCACGGTCTCGGAGAGATCGAAGTCTTTGGCGACCTGGCCGACCGAGCGGCCCCCGCGCTGCACGGCTGGATCTCGCCCCTCATTGGCTCCGGAGTTCAACGATCCTTGTCGGCGCCTGATGGTGCGCCGTGGCGCTCAAACCGCCGGTGAGTGACCGCGGCGAGGCCGACGCGCGTCTGTCCCGGGGCGTTTCCGCCGATCTGACCGCCCAGAGGACGACGGCCATGTACAGGGTCTGCTCCGGGATCCTCACCCACAGGGGTGAGGCCGGACCGCCGCGGAATGGCACCTCGGCGGCGACCGGCCCACCCCCACGGGCCTGGGGGCGGGAGTGCTTGCACCTCTTTTCTAACGGCGTTAGATTCCATCTAACATCGTTAGAGAAGAGGTCGGCCATGTCGCCCGCAGCACGTCTCGACACCGACGCGATCCTTCGCGCCACGTTCGAGGTCCTCGACCAGGAGGGCAACGCCGGGCTCTCGATGCGCACATTGGCCGCGCGCCTTCAGGTGAAAGCCGCGTCGCTCTACTACCACGTGCCGAACAAGGCCGCGCTGCTCCGGCTAGTCGCCGACCGCGTCGCTGGGCAGGTGATCATGACCCTGGCCCCCGGGCAGGGCTGGCGCGAACTGCTGGACGGCATGGCGCACGCGCTACGGGGGACCCTGCGCACCCATCCCGGCGCCGCCGCCGTCGTGGCCGTTCAGGACACCTCACCTGAGGTGTTCGAGCCGGCCGTCCCCCTGGTGCTGTCCTCGATGCGGGTGGGCCTGAGCGTGACCGACGAAGAGGCGCTGCATCTCGTGCAGTCCCTCTATGTCCTCGTGACCGGTCTGGCTCTGGCGGAGTTCGGCAACGCTCCCGCGCCGCCCACCGCGCCTGCCGCTTACTACGACACCTGGTTCGACATCGCCGTCTCGACTTTCCTCGCTGGAGTCGAGGCGCGGTACAGCTCGGCCGACTGACCCCCGAAACGAAAGGAATCGCGACGTGTTCCTCACCGCGCTCGTCCTGCTAATCCTTGCCGACACCTATTTCGTCTTCACCACGCTCATAGACATCTTCCCCTTCAACAACGTGCGAGAGGCAAAGAGATCGGAGAAGATCACCGAGGTGGCCGTCAACGCACCGGTCATGCTTCTCCCGGCCGTGCTCCTCGTCATCGCCGGTGCCGTGCAGACGGAAGCGTTCGCCTACGCCGGCGCCGGCCTCGAACTGCTCATCCTCCTGGGCGGCCTGGCGCTGTGGTGGCTGCCCTATCTGGCCGGGGTGACCGTCCCCTGGGCGACCGCGGGCACCGGGGAGAGCTGGGCCGGCCTGCACGCGCGGACCTACGCCAAGACCATCATCGTCCTGCCCGCGCGGGGCGAGCGACCGCGCCCGAACCTCGAGCACATGATCTTGCACTCGCTCATCCTCACGGCGGCGACCTGCACGTTCATCGCCGCCGGCACAGTGTGACCCCTGCCGGATCAAGGGAGCGGGCCAGGAGAAGTCACCGGAACGCCCCGTGCTGATCGTGGCCCAGGTCTACGCCCTGGCCGATGCGATCGAACCGCGGTTTCGCGCCCTGGTGCTCCTTGGAACTTTCGGCAGTCTCCGATGGGCGAACTGACCGCGCTGCGACGTCGAGACGTCGACCTGGACGCCGGACCCGTGCGGGTGGAGCGCCAATTGATCAGGATCACCGGTCAGGGCTTGGTCTTCACTGAACCCAAGTCACCGCCGGCAAGCGGACGATCGTCTTCCCCAAGCTGATCGCGAAGGACCTGCGGGCGCACATCAAGGACTTCGCCAGGGACGGAGACGACGGGCTGATCTTTGTCGGCCCGAATGACGGCCCCTTGTGGAACAGCAACTTCAACCGCCGTTTCTGGGGTAAGGCGCTCACCGATGCGGGACTGCCCAAGATTCAACGGGCACGGAAGAGCAAGAAGGCCGAATAACGATCAAAGCCCAGGCGGGGAAACCAGTCCCTGGCCTGGGCTTCTGAGTGGGTGGAGCCTAGGGGATTCGAACCCCTGACTTCCTGCTTGCAAAGACGCATGCGGATCTTGGGTGGCCCGCGTCGTTGCTGCTCGCGCCGCCGATGGCGTTCCCCGTGACCCCCCGCCACTCCCCCTTGATCACCGCCCTATCGGGCACGCAACGGGCACGGCTTCGAGGGACGGGCATGCAGGGTGCAGCACGCCCGTCCCCTGGTCTCCCCCGTCCTCCTCGTAGCTGCCGACCCCCAGGACGAGACCGCCGTGTCAAGGGTCAACGAAGTTGATCGCGAAGCGACGCCGTAGGCGCCCTTGACTCGGCGGGCACGGCCGGGACACTTGAGCAGCGAGGAGGACGAAGGACCATCGGATTAGAAGTGAACGACTCGTCTAGCGGGCCATAGGGCCTCTGAACTGCCAAGCCGGGTGATGAAGGACAGACGATAGCGAAGATCATCCCGTAGATATCCCGTGAGCAGAGGTGCCTGCATGACCAGCTGTTCGCTCGGATATCTGCAGCGATCCTCTCCGGGATCGCCGCCGCCCTACTACGAGCGGTCGCGAGATCGGTTCTCCTTGAGATGGCGCCAGAGGATCTTGAAGTGATGCCACCAGATGTAGGCGGCGGCGGTGCCACCGATCACTCCGCTGGACACGTCCACGAAGTCGTCGCCGGCCAGCAGATCGTGAAGGCAGACGAACAAGACAACGGGGCCGCCGATGAGAATGAACCATCCCGTCCATGCGTCATCACAGCGGCCCTGCTTGTGCCCGGGTTCGTCGGAGGTATCCGCCACAACAGCAAGGTAGCTGGGGCTGATCAATTGTGCACTGTGCCGGTGAGCGCTCGTTGTCCCTTGTCTGGCGTTTTTGAGTGGCAGGAACCGCACGCTGGGCGAGACGAGCGAGGAGGAGGGGATCTGTAAAACCGTCGGCTCAGCCTACGCAAGTTCGAACCTTGCACCTGCCACCAGCAGCTAAAAGAGCCCCTGACCAGCAGAAATGCGGGTCGGGGGCTTCTTCGTTTCTTGCCCCCTGAGTGACCGTGATTCTCCCCTGTTTCCCGTGAGATCTGGCACGGATCTGGCACGCGATCATGCCGCTGATTCTCGCGCGGCGTTCATCACGGGCCTGATCCGTACCCTCGTCGTCCACCCCATCGCCGCGGCCGTACTCGCCGTCCCCAGCGTGATCTGGGTCCGGTACGGCTGGCCCGTCGCGGTGGCCGTCGTGACCGTCCCCGGCTCGCTGCTCACCGGGTGGGCGGTCGCGGACCGGGCATCGTTCGCCCACTGGGTCGGCTGGCGGCTGCTGGCCTTCTGGCGGCGGTTCTGGACCTACCGGCGGCACTGGCAACCCGTCATGGTCATCTCCGGCCTCGGCCGTCACCTCCAAGGCCGCGACTACCTGCCCCGCCTGGTCCGGGTCGACTGTGACGGCTGGGCCGACCGGGTGGATCGGGCACGCAACGGGCACGGAAGTAGAAGAAGGCCGAGTAACGACCAAAGCCCAGGCGGGGAAACGATCCTTGACCTGGGCTTTCTAGTGGGTGGAGCCTAGGGGATTCGAACCCCTGACTTCCTGCTTGCAAAGCAGGCGCTCTGCCAGCTGAGCTAAGGCCCCTGAGCGAACACGAGCTGTGCGAACGCACAGATCGCCAGCTGTTCGGTCCGTACACCGTAGCAACACCCCCGGTCTCCGCGCCACTCGGCGCATCCGGCGCGCCGGATGCGGGTGAGCCACGCGGCAAACCGACCGGACCGGGGTCGTGGTGTCCCCCGCTCGACGTCGAGCGGGGGATGTCGTGCCGGCGGTCCAGTTCGTGACGGCCCTCCGGCCACCGGCGACGCCGGGAAAGCCGACGGCCGTAAAGGCCCGCCGTACTGCCGCATGGGGTGCGAGGTCACCCGACGAGGTCACCAGACGGAGGTGGCCACCTTCTGGGTGCTGAGCTCGCTGCTGAGGATCAATGTGGGGAAGTCCGCGATCGAGTCCAGGATGTGCGTGGCGCCGCCACTCAGCAGCCGCTCGCGGCTGTGGACTCCGGTCAGCACACCCGCGACGATGGATGCGCCGGCGCGGCTGCCGCAGAGCATGTCGTTCTCCGAGTCACCGGCCACGGCGACGTGCCGGACGTCCTCGATCCCCGCCCGCAGGCCCGCCGTCAGGACCATGTCGGGATAGGGACGGCCACGCCCGGCGTCCTGGGGACACAGGGCGAGATCGAGCTTGTCGGCCCAGGGGAGCGTGCTCAGGACCCGGCCCAGAGTGGACCGGCTGAAACCGGTGATCAGGGCGATCTTCACTCCGGCGCTGTGGAGCTTGTCGAGCGCCTCGACGGTTCCGGGCAGGGGGATGAGCCCCGCCCGCTCGATCGCTCCCTCATAGGAACGTTCGAACGTCAGGTTCGCCGCCTGCGCCTGCGCCTCGTTGCCGGGGAAGATGCCGCGGAACACCTCGATCTTGGGAAATCCCCGGGACCTGTGCACATGCACCATGGCACGTGCATACGCACTGGTCCCGGGAACGATGCCCTGCGTGGCGATCGCCTCGGCGAACGCCCTCTCGACCATGGCGATGTCACCGATCGTGGTACCCGCCAGGTCCAGGCAGGCCAGTTTGACGGGTGTCATTCCCGTACCTTCTCCACGATCACGACCCATCCCGGATGGTCAGTTCTCGCTACCGGTCGCCTCGGTCCACAGGTCCAGCTCGGCGCGGTCAGCCTGCACCTTGCGCCAGACCAGCAGCCCCCCGAGAGCGACCAGCGCGAGAACGAGCAGCTTCTTCACGGTGTGACCCCACTTCTCAACGGTCTCACCTGCCGGGTGAGACAACGCCCGGTTCTACGGTTCCCTGCAGCCTAGCAAGGGTTCGGCGCGTGGCCCCGATAGCTCGAAAATCGGTCGCACCGAATCTGCCGATACGGCTGGCCTGTCCGGCCTGCCGCACGGCTCGCGTGGCTGGTGGATGAGATCAGAAGTGCCCAGGTCGGCCCGGCGCTAACCCTCGGGACGGGCAGCGGGCGAGCCGACGGCGGGACGTGGTTTCGGACACCCGGCCCTCGGCTCCGCTATAAGCGGAAGCCCTTGAAACCGAATCAAACCGGATCAAAACACGTCAACAAAGCCGCGCCAAGCGATCAGCGCAGAGCCGCGCTTAGGTTGACCGTCGTGCCTTCAGGGCTGGTACGGACGACCGCGCCGGCCAGGCGCTCCATCAGCCAGAGCCCCCGCCCCCCGAAGTCGAACCGGGTGGCCGGCTCCTCTCGCTCCAGGACCTGGGTGGGAATGCCGGGTCCCGTGTCCGTGATCTCGCATACGAGCCGCCCCGGCTCCGTCCACATCGCGATGCCGCGCGGCGGCGAGGCATACCGTACGGCATTCGTCACCGCCTCGTGCACAGCGAGCACGAAGTCCTCGAGGGCGGCGCCCTTCAGCCCAGCGTCCTGCGCCGACTCCGTGACGAGATGCCGCACCCGGGTGATCGAACTTCGATCGAACTCCAGGCTCAGCAGGCTGCCCGTCAACGTCATCACCGCCTTCCCGCGTTCGCCACAGTGGTACTACTCCTTTAACCCCCGATACGCACCTGACACGTCTTTTTGGTACGGCGTGCGCCGAAGTCGCGCGACAGGGTGACGGACATGCGGTAACGAGGCTGGTCAGGATGCTACGACACAGGTCAGAGCTCCGTCATGATCTGGGCGAGGATTCTGCCGGTCTCCTGTGCCGGTTCGGCGTCGATGCACAGGCTCTCCATGACCGCGAGATAGCGGTCGGCGTCCTCGCGTTTGTCCAGGTAGACGGCGCTCGTGAGCTGTTCGAGGTAGACGACGTCGGGAAGGTCGGCCTCGGAGAAGCGCAGGATGCTGAACGGCCCGCCCGCCGCGGCGTGGCCGCCGACGCTGAACGGCACCACCTGCAGGGTCACGTGAGGCAGGGCGACCAACTCCAGCAACCGCTGAATCTGACGGCGCATCACGTCCGGGCCGCCGAGCGAGCGGCGCAGGACGGCCTCGTCGACGACCGCCCAGATGTGCGGAGGGTCCGGCCGGGTCAGCAATTCCTGCCGGGCCATGCGCAGCCGGACGCGGCGCTCCACATCGTCCGCGGGCGCGGCGGGATGCCCGAGCCGGATGACCGCACGCGCGTAGTCCTCGGTCTGGAGGAGGCCCGGGACGAACTGGACCTCGTAGTTCCGGATGCTTCCGGCGGCCTGCTCAAGACCGACATACGTCTCGAACCAGGACGGCAGGACATCGTCGTAGTTGTGCCACCAGCCCTGGGCGTTGGCCTGGGAGACGAGCGAGAGCAGCGCCTCACAGTCGGCCTCGCCGGTCACGCCGTACAACGTCAGGAGATCGGCGACGTCCCGTACGCGGAAGCTGACGCGGCCCAGCTCCATGCGGCTGATCTTGCTGTGCGACGCGCGGATGGCCCGGCCGGCCTCCTCCAGCGTGATGCTCCTGTGCTCGCGCAGACGGCGCAGCTGCGTGCCCAGGAGGATCCGGAGGACTGTGGAGCTGCGACGGGGCTGAGTGTGGAGATTGTGGGGGCGTGGCGCGCCCTCTGTGGAGGCCGCAGTCATATGAGTCCTTATGGGGCGCACCGACGATTTACGCCAGGTTCACGATACTCGCACGGCTCTTTCACGCAAGTGGCGTGATCAGTCAAGGACCAAATCCTCTAGCCGCGGATGAGATCGTCGAACTCGCCGTCCTTGGTGGACAGCACGAAGGCCGCCAACTCCTGCCGGGCGTAGACGAGCACGGGACCGCCGGGATGCCGCGAGTTCCGCATGGCCACCTGGCCGTCGGGAAGCTCCGCGAGCTCCACGCAGTTGCCGTTCGGATTGCTGTGCCGGCTCTTCCGCCAGGCGACCTGCCCCAGCAGAGACGACGGCATTCCGTTGTAGATGGCGGTCATCTGCGCCTCACTTCCGGTTTACCGGTCACACTACGGCGTTGTGCGTTTGCACGTGCATCCGTACTTGCACAGCAACATCATTAGCGGCAGTATGACTAACTCGAGTCATCCCATCACATGGCCGACATCGACCTCATAGGGCTCCCAAATGACTGGTTATCGGACAGACAGCGCTTCCGTGGCAGAAGCCGATAGCGAGGGCTGGGATGGCTGGCTGACCACTCTCGACCAGGTCTTCCCGGACGGTTGCGCCTGGCCGTGGGCTGACGACGAGTGGCACGAGGAACACGCCAGGCTTCAGGTCGCGATCCAGGAGTTCCACCGCGACATCCTCGCGGCCCGTACGGCCCGGCGTTTCACAGCCGGTGTGCTGCGGACGTGGACGATGTCGGAGCTCATCGACGACGCGGCTCTCGCGGTCTGCGAGCTGGTCACCAACGCCGTGCGGCATGGGTTGCGCTATCCGGTCATCCGCCCCCATCCGGTCCGGTTGCTGATGTTCCGCTCCCGCCGCTCGCTGCTGTGCGTGGTGACCGATCCGAGCAGCGACCCTCCCGTGCTGCGCGAGCCCGACTACGTCGCGGAGAACGGCCGCGGTCTTCAGGTGGTCGCTGGAGTGAGCCGCATGTGGGGATGGACGCCTCTGCGCCCCCTCGGTAAGGCGGTCTGGGCCGGCTTCACCGTCGCCAAGGCCCGGGTGGAAGCCTGCCGCTGAGACTGCGGCCGCCAGCCGCCTGACGGGACCGAATGCCACGGCCGCCTGAGGGCGCTCGCTCGCGAGAACGCCGACGCCGGAACGCCGGTAAGGCACTCGCCTCGCGAGATGGAGAGGCGCGGCTCTTTGATCCCTATCCTGAGCCGGTCGGGATGCGGTAAATCTAAGGCGAACATTGTTTTTGAATCGATCCACGGGTGGTCGTGGGCGGCGGCGCACGACGCGTGCCTCGATCCTGACCGGTTGAAAGGTGCGACTCGTGGCGATGATCACCGGCTCGGCATCGTGACCGGGAACAGGGCGAATACGGGAAACGCCGCGACAACCCCGAGCGCGGCGAACAGCGTGGACACGGTTCTCTACGCCGACCGGCACCTGCGCGTGAGCTGTACGGCAGGCAGTTCGTCCGTGGTGCTGACCGGCGAGGTGGACGTCTCCAACAGCGCCGCCCTCGCCTCCGTGCTGAACCAGGCCCGCGACTCGCACGGCGAGATCGAGATCGACACGGCGGGCCTGCGATTCATCGACCTGGCGGGACTACGTGCCCTGGCGGCGCCAGGCGGCCGGCCGGGAGATCGGATGCGTCTGCGGAACGTGCCACCGTACATGGCCCGCCTGCTGGAGATGCTCGGCCCCACACCCTGCCCCTGAGGCCCCCTGATGCCCCCTGATGCCCCCGGCTAACCGAGGGCGAGGTCGAGCTTGAACGCGGCACTGATCAACGCCAGATGGGTGAACGCCTGCGGGAAGTTGCCGAGCTGCTCACCGGTGTGCCCGATCTCCTCGGCGTACAGGCCGAGGTGGTTGGCGTAGGTCAGCATCTTCTCGAAGGCCAGGCGGGCCTCGTCGAGCCGGCCGGCGCGGGCCAGCGCCTCGACGTACCAGAACGAGCAGATCGAGAACGTGCCCTCCTCGCCGCGCAGCCCGTCCGGGCTGGTCCGGGGGTCGTAGCGGTACACGAGCGAGTCCGACACCAGCACCCGGCCGAGGGCGTCGAGGGTGGACAGCCACTTGGGATCGGTCGGGGAGACGAACTTGGCGAGCGGCATCATCAGGACGGCGGCGTCGAGCACGTCCTCGTCGTAGTGCTGGACGAACGCCTGCAGCTCCCGTGACCAGCCACGTCGCATGATCTGCCGGTAGATCGTGTCGCGGTTCTCGCGCCAGCGCGACAGATCCGCCGGGAGGCCACGATGAATGGCCATCCGCGTGGCGCGCTCGATCGCCACCCAGCACATCAGCCGGGAGTACACGAAGTCCTTGCGGCCTCCGCGAGTCTCCCAGACTCCCTCATCGGGCTGGTCCCAGTTGTCGCAGACCCAGTCGACCAGCACGCAGACCTGGTCCCATTGGTCGCTGGAGATCGGCTGCCCCCACTTGTCGTACAGGTAGATCGAGTCGATGAGCGCGCCGTAGATGTCGAGCTGGAGCTGGCCGACCGCGGCGTTCCCGGTGCGCACGGGGGCCGACCCCTGGTAGCCCTCCAGGTGGCCGAGCTCGCGTTCGGGGAGGTCGCACCGGCCGTCGATGCCGTACATGATCTGCAGTGGGCCCGATTCGTCGACGCCGCAGGTCGTGACGTGCCTGGACAGGAAGTCCATGAACGCCTCGGCCTCGCCCGTGAAGCCCAGCCTGAGCAGCGCGTACACGCAGAAGGCGGCGTCGCGGATCCAGACGTGGCGGTAGTCCCAGTTGCGCTCCCCGCCGATCTGCTCAGGCAGGCTCGTGGTCGGAGCGGCCACGATCCCGCCGGTCGGCGCGTAGGTCAGCAGCTTGAGCGTCAGGGCGGAGCGGTGGACCATCTCGCGCCAGCGGCCGCGGTAGCGCGACGAGGACAGCCACGTCCGCCAGAACTTCACGGTCGCGGCGAACTGCTCCTCGGCCTCGGCCAGCGGGCACGACCTCA
The DNA here is from genome assembly GCF_041262585.1 of Planotetraspora sp. GP83. Lineage (NCBI taxonomy): Bacteria > Bacillati > Actinomycetota > Actinomycetes > Streptosporangiales > Streptosporangiaceae > Planotetraspora > Planotetraspora sp. GP83. The sequence goes on from NZ_JBGCBZ010000009.1 coordinate 217,794, forward strand.
TCTCGACGCCGTCGCCGACCCGGTCCAGGGCGAACACCGCGGACTCGCCCTCATGAAGCTTGAACTGCGACCACACGTCCTGGTTGTCGGCTTCCAGCGGCACGCTCGCGGTCAGGGTGAGGGAGAGCGACGGCGCCGTGAAGATCGCCCGACCCTCCTGGACCCGCACGGTGTGCGGCTCGGTCGCGTACCCGAACCGGGGAGCCACCCTGGCTCGGAACGGCAGCGATCCCCGGGCGCAGAGCACGCGCCTGATCAGCCGGTGCCGGTCGATCTCGCGCGACTCATCCATGATGGGCATGAAGTCCTGGATCTCCCCCACGCCGTCCGGGGCGTAGAACCGGGTGATCAGGACATTCGTGTCAGGGAAGTAGAACTGCTTGGTCCGCGCCGGCACGTCGGCGGTGAGCTGGAACGACCCGCCGCGATCGGCGTCGAGGATCGCCCCGAACACGCTGGGAGCGTCGAAGCGCGGACAGCAGTACCAGTCGATCGTGCCGTCGACGCCCACGAGCGCCGCGGTGCGGAGGTCGCCGATCAATCCGTGATCGGCGATCGGCAGATACCGAGAAGTGCCGGAAAGACCAAATTGCTGAGTTTCCGGCCACATACCGCTGATTTCCGAGATACCTGTCATGTCGGCCCTCTCCCCCAGGATCTCCTCAAGCTATTCCGCTTCCGGTCTGTCCTGAACCAAGGAAACGGCACGTTTCCCTCATGTACGGCCGGGCCGCCCCGCCGTACGACACGGGGTCACTGACGTGCTGGAACAGGAGAAGTGGCAGACTGTAAAGGAGATCACGGTACGGCCTGCCGACCGCTTTGGGGGCAGAGATGTCCGCGGTAAAGCAAGGACGGAAGTTCCGGCAAGAACCGGACGGCAGCTACGTCACGTCGGCGCGGGGCATGGACGTTCTGCGCGACCCGGTCCTGAACAAGGGAACGGCGTTCACCCCCGAGGAACGTGCCGAGCTGGAGCTGGACTCGCTCCTGCCGCCGTTGGTCATGGGGCTCGACGAACAGGCGCGCCTCGCCTACGGCCAGTATCGCGCCCAGCCCACCGACCTGCGCAGGAACGTTTACCTGACCGCTCTGCACGATCGGAACGAGGTGCTCTTCCACCGCCTGCTCGGCGAGCATCTCGGGGAGATGCTCCCGATCGTGTACGACCCGACGGAGGGCGAGGCGATCAGGCAGTACAGCCGGGAGTACCGCCGGCCACGCGGGGCCTCCCTGTCGATCGACCATCCGGACAGTGTGCAGCGGACCTTCGAGAACCTCGGGCTGGGCGCCGGGGATCTCGACCTGATCGTGGCCTCCGACGCGGAGGACATCCTCGGCGTCGGCGACTGGGGCGTCGGCGGCGGCCTCGATATCGCGGTGAGCACGATCGCCCTCTACACGGCCGCGGCCGGCATCGACCCCGCGCGCGCCATCCCCGTCGCGCTCGACGTCGGCACCGGCAACCAGCAGCTGCTCGCGGACCCCTTCTATGTCGGCAACCGGCATTCGCGGGTGCGGGGGCGGCGCTACGACGACTTCATCGACACCTTCGTCTCCACCGTCTCCCGGATCTTCCCCTACGCGGTGCTGCACCTGGAGAGCCTCACGCCGGAGAACGGCAGGCGGATCCTGGAGCGGCACGCCGGCCGGGTGTGCGTCTTCGACGCCGGCATCCAGGCCACCGGCGCGATCACGCTCGCGTCGGCGCTGAGCGCCACCCACGTCACCGGCACGCCGCTGCACGAGCAGCGGATCGTCATCTTCGGGTTGGGTACGGCCGGCGTCGGGATCGCCGACCAGCTCCGCGCCGCGATAGTCCGCGACGGCGTGGACGGGCGGGCCGCGACCCGGCGGATCTGGGCCCTGGACGCGTTCGGGCTGCTGACCGACGACACGCCGTTCGGGATCCCCCCCGACCGGGCGTCCTACGCCCGCCCGGCCGCCGAGGTCGCGTCGTGGCGGCGCGAGGAGGACGGCCGGATCGGCCTCGCCGAGGTCGTGGCGCGGGTCAGGCCCACCATGCTCATCGGCGTCTCCGGCGTGCGGGGAGCCTTCACCGAACCGATCGTCCGCGAGATGGCCGCCCACGTCGAACGGCCGGTCATCTTCCCGCTGTCGCATCCGGCCGATCGCATCGAGGCGATGCCCGGCGACCTCATCCGGTGGACCGGCGGACGGGCCCTCGTCGTCACCGGCGTGCCCTCCGGCCCGGTCATGCACGACGGCGCCGCCTACGCCATCGGCCAGGCGGACAACACGCTGGTCTACCCCGGTCTGGGGCTGGGCGCGATCGTGTCACGGGCGACCCGGATCAGCCCGGGGATGCTCTCGACCGCCGCCGAGACCATCGCCGGGCTGGTCGACGTGCACCCGCCCGGGGCGTCGCTCCTGCCACGGGTCGACGAGCTGCGCACGGTGTCCGCCGCGGTCGCGGCCGACGTCGCCGACCGGGCGGCCAAGGAGGGGCTGGCCAGGGCCGAGTTGCCCGACACCCTCCAGCAGGTGCGGGACGCGATGTGGGAGCCGGTCTACCGCCACGTCAAGGCGGCCGGAGCCTGACGCCGTACCCGAGCGCGCCGGCATACGGCGGGCGGGGGTACGGCAAGCGGGAATACGGCGGGCGGGAATACGGCGGGCGGGAATACGGCGGGCGCGGTACGGCAGGCGAGGGAAGGCCGCAGAGGGAGGTCGCGGGGATGGCGAAACGCACGGTCGCCGACCAGTTCGTGGAGATCCTGCTCGCCGCGGGAGTGCGGCACATGTACGGGGTGGTGGGCGACAGCCTCAACCCCGTCGTGGACGCCGTCCGCCGCCACGAGGGCATCGAATGGGTGCACGTCAGGCACGAGGAGGCCGGCGCGTTCGCCGCGGGCGCGGAGGCCCAGCTCACCGGCCGGCTCGCGGCCTGCGCGGGCAGCTGCGGCCCGGGGAACCTCCATCTGATCAACGGCCTCTACGACGCCCACCGCAGCATGGCGCCGGTGATCGCGCTCGCCGCCCAAATCCCGAGCACCGAGATCGGCACGAGCTACTTCCAGGAGACCACCCCCACGCTTTACTTCCAGGAGTGCAGCTACTTCTGCGAGCTGGTCTCCCGGCCCGAGCAGCTGCCGAGGGTCACGCAGATCGCCATCCAGGAGGCGATCGGCAACGACGGGGTGGCGGTCGTGGTCCTGCCCGGCGACGTGGCCGACCTCCCGGCCGGCGGCGCCTACCTGGAGCATTCCTACCGGCTCGAACAGCAACCGACCGCCCGTCCGTCCGACGCCGTGCTGGAGGAGCTCGTCCAGATGATCGACGCGGCCAGGCGGGTGACGCTGTTCTGCGGTCGCGGTGTCGCCGGGGGGCACGACGAGGTGGTGGCCCTGGCCGCGCGGCTCAAGGCCCCCGTCGGGTACGCGCTTCGCGGCAAGGACTGGGTCGCCTATGACAATCCGTACGAGGTCGGGATGTCCGGGCTGATCGGCTACGGCGCCTGCTACGAGGCCATGCACGAGTGCGACCTGCTGGTGCTGCTCGGGACGGACTTTCCGTACGTCCAGTTCATGCCGTCGGAGCCGAAGATCGTCCAGGTGGATCTGCGCCGTGAGCGCCTGGGCCGCCGCTCCCGGCTCGACCTCGGCGTCTGGGGGGACGCCAGGGAGACCGTGCGGGCGCTGCTGCCGCGAGTGGCGGAGAAGACCGACTTCGCCTTTCTCGACAAGATGCTGCGCCGGCACCACGATCTCGTCGGCCGGCTCCGCACGTACGCCACCGAGGTGGGCGATCATCGCCCCATCCACCCCGAGCACGTCGCCGCCACGCTCGACGAGTTCGCGGCCGGCGACGCCGTCTTCACCGTCGACACCGGGATGTCCACCGTGTGGGCCGCGCGCCTCATCAACCCCAACGGGCGGCGGCGCCTGATCGGGTCGTTCGTCCACGGCTCGATGGCCAACGCACTGCCCCAGGCGATCGGCGCGCAGGTCGCGTACCCGGACCGGCAGGTCATCGCCATGTGCGGGGACGGCGGCTTCGCCATGCTGATGGGCGACTTCCTCACCCTCCTGCAGTACGGCCTGCCGGTGAAGGTGGTCATCTTCAACAACGGCTCGCTCGGCATGGTCGCGCTGGAGATGCTCGTCGCGGGCTACCCGCCGTACCAGACCGCCCTGAAGAACCCCGACTTCGCCGCCATGGCGAGCGCGGCCGGGGTGAAGGGGATCAGGATCGAGGACCCGGCCGACGTCCGCGACGGCCTGCGGGAGGCGCTCGCGACGGACGGGCCGGTGCTCGTGGACGTGCTCACCGACCCGAACGCCCTGTCCATGCCGCCCAAGATCAAGGGGGAGCAGGTCAGGGGGTTCGCGCTGGCCATGACGAAGCTCGTCCTGGCGGGGGAGGCCGACGAGGTCGTCAACATGGCCCGCAGCAACCTCCGTAACCTCCCCCGCCCCTGAGCTGACCTCCGACCTGCTCAGACCTGCTCAGACCGGCCGCTGCCGGCCCGGCGCCGAGCGTCCAGTGCATGATCACGTACGGCGAAGCCGCAGGCAGGCGGGATGTTCGGGAAGGTGCGCATGATCACGGATGGAGGTCGCGCAGGTCAGCATGTGACCTCGGGAGTGTGTGCATGATCACGGCGTGGGGGCAGCGTGATCACCGCGAGTCAGGCGGGGCGTGGGGCGATCTCGTCGAGCTCGGCCAGCGCCGCGTCGTCCGGGATCCAGGCGGCCGCGGCGGCGTTGGCCTTGACCTGCTCGGGCCGCGTCACGCCGGCGATCACCGAGCTCACGGCCGGCTGCGCGAGAAGGCCGCCGATCGCCACGTCGAGCAGGCTGACGCCCTGGCGCTGGGCGAACGCCTCCAGCTTCTCCACCACGTCGAAGCGCTCGTCGGTGAGGTACTGCGGGCGACCGGCCAGGCGGGTGCCCTCCGGCGCTCCCGCGCCCCGGTGATACTTGCCCGTGAGCAGGCCGTTGGCCAGCGGGAAGTACGGCAGGAGGCCGATGCCGTGGTGCAGCAGCGCCGGAGTCAGGTCGCGCTCGGCCCGCCGGTCCAGCAGGCTGTACTCGTTCTGCGCGCTGACGAAGCGCTCGTATCCCTCGGTCCGGGCGATCCAGTCGGCGTCGGTCACCTGCCACCCCGCGAAGTTGGACGAGCCGACATAGCGGACCTTCCCCTCGCGGACCAGGTCGGACAGGGTGGACAGAGTCTCCTCGATCGGCGTCGAGGGGTCGGGGAAGTGGAGCTGGTAGAGGTCGATCCAGTCGGTCCGCAGGCGGCGCAGCGACCGCTCGACGGCCTTGCGGACGTACCGCCGCGAGCCCCGCGCCCCCCAGTCCGGGCCGTTGGCCCCGCCTGTGTCTCCCCCGAACTTGGTGGCCAGGACCACCTCGTCGCGGCGACCCCGCAGGACCTCGCCCAGGAACGCCTCCGACTCTCCGTAGATGTCGGCGGTGTCGATCAAGGTGATCCCGGCCTCGAAGGCGGCGTCGACCACGGCCCGCGTCGCGTCCAGGTCGATCACGCGGCCGAACTGGTTGCCACCCAGGCCGACGGACGAGACGACGAGCCCCGAGTCCCCCAGCCGGCGATAGGTCATCTCCGCGCTGCCCGGCACCCTCGTGCCGGCTTCCGCGACAGCTCCCATGTCAAACGCTCCTCATGTGTACGGCACGCCGCGGCCGTTCCTCGGCGCGTACGGCGAGCCGCATAAAGCTAGCGCCGTCTCTCGCGGAGCAATTCCACGATCGCGGCGATATCGGCGTCGCCCCAGCCCCGCTCGGCCGCCTCCTCGTAGCGCCGCTCGACGAGACGGGCGATCGGCAGGTCCAGGCCGGCGGCTTCGGCGACCTCGCGCGCCAGCCGCACGTCCTTGGCCCCGAGCCGGGTCGTGAACCAGCCCTCGTGATCGCCGCCGATGATGTCGTCGAGCCGGTTGTGCAGGGCGGGCGCCACGGTGGGCCAGGCGAAGAGCATGTCGCGCACCGTGTCCTCGCCGAACCCGGCCGCCTGCGCCGTGGCCACGGCCTCGGCGACGACGGCCACGCCGGACATCAGCAGGTAGTTGTTCAGCAGCTTCAACGTCACGGCGCAGCCGGGATCCTCACCGCAGTAGGAGTAGCCGGCGAACGCGTCCCGCCAGACCGCCTCCAGCCTCTCGACGGCCCCGCGATCTCCGCCAAGGAGGGCCGTGGCCTTCCCGACCACGACGGCAAGCGGCCCGCCGACGATCGGCGCGGCCACGAACCGGCCGCCGGGGACGAGATCGCGCAGCTCACGGGACGCGGCGGGAGAGACGGTGCTCATGTCGGCCACAATGGGCCAGTCGCCGGTGGGCTCCAGGGCGGCCAGCCGGCCCATGACCTCGCGGACGGCCTGGTCGTCGGCGAGCGACAGCAGCACGGCCTCCGCGTCACGCGCGGCCTCGACGGGCGAGGACGCCTCGACGACCCCGTCGCCGACCAGGTCCGCGGCCCTGCCCGGTGTCCGGTTCCAGACCGTGACCGCGAAGTGCTGACCGAGGAGCCGCTGGGCCAGCGCCCGGCCCATCCGGCCCATCCCGAGCACCGCTATCCGCATCTGCCACCCCCCTATGGCCATTGTCCTTTCCCTGTTTCCAGGGGCGCCGCCAGGGTGGCCCCCAGGCAGGAAGGCGTACAGCAGGATGATGCACATGAATCCTGTACGGCACAGCGTCCGGGCCATCCTCTTCGACGGCGAGGACATCGTCTTGTTCAAACGGGTGAAGCCGGGGCTCGAGCCGTACTGGATCACGCCGGGAGGCGGCGTGGAGCCGACCGACACCTCGCCGGAGATGACCCTCCGCCGCGAACTGGACGAGGAACTCGGCGCGACGGCCGGGCCCGCGCTGCGGGTGTTCACGGCCGTGGAGCCGGGCAGGCAGCTCATCGCGTACGCGTGCCGCCTGGTCGGGATGGACCTGACGCGGCGCAGCGGGCCGGAGTTCCTCGTGCCCGGCAACGGCGTCCACGTGATCGAGCGGGTGCGCCCGGAGAAGGTGCGCGAGCTGAACCTGGTCCCGCGGGAACTGGCCGACTTCATCGCGGACAGCGCCGAGACGCTCCCCGCGCTGCTCGCCTCGGCCACCCACGCGCCGGGCCGCTACCGGCCCGTGGTCGACGTGCACCTCCTGCTGTTCAACGGCGACCGGGTGCTGCTCGGCCGCCGCCAGGGCACCGGATACGCCGACGGGGAGTGGCAGATCATGCCGTCCGGGCATCTGGAGGAGGGCGAATCGGTCGTCGACACCGCCGTGCGGGAGGCCCGGGAAGAGCTCGGGATCGACGTCTCCGGCCTGGACGTGGTCCACGTGATGCACCACCACAACGCCGGGGGCACGGCCCGGATCGGGTTCTTCCTCGTGGCCCGCGACCATGCCGGGACTCCGATCAACGCCGAGCCGCACAAGTGCGCCGAGCTGGGCTGGTTTCCCGCCGGCGACCTGCCGGAAGGCACGGTTCCCTATGCCCGCGCGGGCATCGAGGCCGTCCGGCGGAAGCTCGATTTCTCCCTGCACGGATGGGAAGTCCTCGGGGCGGCCGAGCTGGAGGCGGAAGCCGTACGGGCCGGGTTCCGGGAGCTGAGCGTCGCGGTCATCGGGCACCGCGACGGCGTGGTGTTCGTCCTGTCGGACGACGAGACCGACCGCCTGCCCTCCTCGGTCGTACGGCCGGGCGAGACGCTCGAAGCGGCCCTGGCCAGGGTGACGGCAGCCGCTTCCCAGGCGTCATCCGCTTCCCAGACGTCATCCGCTTCCCAGGCGTCTCCTACTTCGCCCCCTTCACCGCCCTCAGCCTCTTCATCCGCCGCGACGGCTTCCACGGCCTCTCCCGATTCACCGGTGTCGGCGGCTTCACCTGGCGCCCGCTTCGTCGGGGCCGACGACTACGTGGCGGCCGACGGCACATCGGGACGCCGTTTCACGTTCGCCGCCGCCCTGCCTGATCTCTCACCGGCGTCTGACCTTTCACCGGCCACCGCGTCACCGGCGTCACCGGCGTCTCCGGCGCGTCCGAGCGTGCCAGGACGCTGGCTGCACGAGGGCTCCATCGACGCGACCCGCATGCCGCACTCCGAACGCATGCTGATCGCCAAGGCGCTTTTCTGATGTTTCACATGAAACGGTAGTCACCCCTACTCTCACCCTCACGCCCGGGATCGGAGGGCCCGAGCGTCGGAAATACCATAGGGGGGTATGGTGTTGTTCTGTGTGGGACCACGAAACGGGGCGGAGATATGGCTGGATACACCGACTCCAAGCAGGACCACCTGACGCGGCTGCGCCGGATAGAGGGGCAGGTGCGCGGCCTGCAGCGAATGGTCGAGGAGGACAAGTACTGCATTGATGTCCTCACCCAAGTGTCGGCCGCCAACCGCGCGCTCCAGTCCTTCGCCCTGTCGCTGCTCGAAGAGCACATGAGCCACTGCGTCGCGGACGCCGCCGCGAAGGGAGGCGCGGAGGCGGACGCCAAGATCAAGGAAGCCTCCGACGCCATCGCGCGCCTCGTCCGCTCCTGACCTTCCCGACGGGCCTTCCCCGGCTGCCACGGCCCTCGGGCCGCCAGAACCGCCACGAGGAGTGATCGCTATGACCACCACCACATACACCGTCACCGGCATGACCTGCGGCCACTGCGTCAGCTCGGTCAAGGAGGAGGTCGGGGAGATCCCCGGCGTCACCGGCGTCGACGTCGACCTGAGCACCGGCCTGGTCACGGTGACGAGCGACCGCCCCATCGACGCGACCGACGTCGGCGCCGCCGTGCGGACCGCCGGATACGAACTGGCGGACCGGCCGTGAACACCCCGGCCAAGCTCGGAGCCTACGTCGTCGGCTTAACGGTGATCTTCGGCGGCGCGCTGGGAGCGGGCAAGGCCGCCGGCCCGTTGAACGCCGCCGTGACCGACGCCCACACCACGCCAGACGGCCAGACGACGCCAGACGCCCACAGCACCCCGGACGCCCACAATGCCCCCGGACGCACACAGGGCGCTGCCCCCGGTCGCGTCCACGGCCGTGGTGGACGGCTACACCGTTACGCTGGGTGGACAACTCAACGCCGGCAGGTCGAGCACGCTCACCGTGAAGATCACGAGGCAGGGGAAGCCGGTCACCGACCTCCAGCCCTACCTCGGCGCCTACGGGCACCTGGTGGCCCTGCGCGCGGGAGACCTGGCCTACCTGCATGTTCACCCGGACGGATCGCCCGGCGACGGCGCGACCCCGGCCGGCCCGGAGGTCACCTTCCACGCCGAGGCGCCGAGCGACGGCGACTACCGGTTGTTCCTCGACTTCAAGCACGCGGGAGCCGTACACACCGCTGAGTTCACCGCCCGCGCGGGCCGGGACGGTCGAACCACGAGAAGGGAGAGGTGATGGCATCCGTCACCGATGACAGGCCGCCGGTCGCCTCCGGCGCCGTCGAACTCTCGATCGGCGGCATGACCTGCGCGTCCTGTGCCGCGCGGATCGAGCGCAAGCTCAACAAGCTGGACGGGGTGAGCGCGACGGTCAACTACGCCACGGAGAAGGCGAAAGTGACCTTCCCGGGGTCCGTCGCCGTCCGCGACCTGATCGCCGAGGTGGAGAAGGCGGGATACAGCGCCGAACTGCCGGCCCCGCCGCCGGCCGACGCCGATGCCGACGCCCGGGAGAGCCAGGCGGCGGACGAACTGCGCCCCCTCCGCCTGCGGCTGCTCATATCGGCGGCCCTCGCCGTACCCGTCGTGGCCATGGCCATGATCCCGGCCCTGCAGTTCACCAACTGGCAGTGGCTGTCGCTCACACTCGCCGCCCCGGTCGTCGTCTACGGCGGATGGCCCTTCCACAAGGCCGCCTGGACCAACCTGCGTCACGACGCCGCCACCATGGACACGTTGATCTCCATCGGCACCATCGCGGCCTTCGGCTGGTCTCTGTGGGCGCTGTTCTTCGGCAGCGCGGGCATGCCGGGGATGACCCACGCCTTCACGTTCACCATCCAGCGCACCGACGGGTCGGGGAACATCTACCTGGAGGCGGCCGCGGGTGTCACCGCGTTCATCCTGGCCGGGCGCTACTTCGAGGCCCGGTCGAAGCGCCGCGCGGGCGCCGCCCTGCGGGCGCTGCTGGAGCTGGGCGCCAAGGACGTGGCCGTGCTGCGCGACGGGCGGGAGACCCGGATCCCCAGCGACCGGCTCGCCGCCGGAGACCTGTTCGTCGTACGGCCCGGCGAGAAGATCGCCACAGACGGCGTGATCGAGGAGGGCTCCTCCGCCGTCGACACCTCCATGCTGACCGGGGAGTCCGTCCCCGTCGAGGTGCGGCCGGGCGACCCGGTCACCGGGGCCACCGTCAACGCCGGCGGGCGGCTCGTCGTCCGGGCCACCCGCGTCGGGGCCGACACCCAGCTCGCCCAGATGGCCAGACTGGTGGAGGAGGCCCAGACCGGCAAGGCCCAGGCCCAGCGGCTGGCCGACCGGATCTCGGCCGTCTTCGTCCCGATCGTCATCGCGCTGGCCGTGGGAACGCTCGGCTTCTGGCTCGGCACGGGCGGCGGCGCGGGCGCGGCGTTCACGGCGGCGGTAGCCGTACTGATCATCGCGTGCCCCTGCGCTCTCGGCCTGGCTACCCCGACCGCGCTGCTGGTCGGCACGGGCAGGGGTGCCCAGCTCGGCATCCTGATCAAGGGCCCGGAGGCGCTGGAGTTCACCCGGGCGATCGACACCATCGTGCTGGACAAGACGGGCACCGTCACCGAGGGCCGGATGACACTGCTGGACGTGTTCGTCGCGGACGGCGAGGACGCCGGTGAGGTCCTGCGGCTGGCCGGAGCCTTGGAGCACGCCTCGGAGCACCCGATCGCCCAGGCCGTCGCCCGCGGCGCGGCCGAACGCGTGGGTGAGCTGCCCGCACCGGAGGACTTCGCCAACGTCGAGGGGCGCGGCGTCCAGGGGATCGTGGACGGGCACGCGGTGCTGGTCGGACGGCCCGCCCTGCTGGCCGACTGGTCGCAGCACCTGCCCGCCGAGCTGGAGCGGAAGCTGCACGCGGCCCAGGCGGCCGGCCGTACGGCTGTCGCGGTCGGCTGGGACGGCACGGCCCGCGCGGTGCTCACCGTCGCGGACGTGGTCAAGCCCACGTCGGCGAAGGCGGTCGCGGAACTGCGCGCCCTGGGGCTGACGCCGTTCCTGCTCACCGGTGACAACGAGGCCGTCGCCCGCGCGGTGGCGGCCGAGGTCGGCATCTCCCCCGACGACGTGATCGCCGAGGTGCTGCCCACCGACAAGGTCGACGTGATCAAGCGGCTGCAGTCCGGAGGGCGGACCGTCGCCATGGTCGGGGACGGCGTCAACGACGCGGCCGCGCTCGCCCAGGCCGACCTGGGCCTGGCCATGGGCACGGGCACCGACGCGGCCATCGAGGCGTCCGACCTCACGCTGGTCCGGGGCGACCTGCGGACGGCGGCCGACGCCATCCGGCTCTCCCGCCGGACCCTCGCCACCATCAAGGGCAACCTCTTCTGGGCGTTCGCCTACAACGTGGCCGCCCTGCCGCTGGCCGCCGCCGGCCTGCTCAATCCCATGATCGCCGGAGCCGCCATGGCGTTCTCGTCGGTGTTCGTGGTGAGCAACAGCCTGCGGCTGCGGAGCTTCCGGTGAGCCGGCGCCGTTTCATGTGAAACCGTGACGGCCCCCGGAACCAAGGCGGTTCGGGGGGCCGTCGGCGTCCGGCCGGGAGATCGCGAATCTTCGTGGCGTTTCTGAGGGGGCTCCAGGAGGCGCGGGCTCGGGCGACGCTGACAAGGTGCGTGCCGAGCTCAGGCGCCTGGCGGCCGAACTGGAGACGCACTTCGACTACGAGGAACAGCAACTCGTCTCCGCGCTCAATCGGTTGTAAGCAGCGTCTTCAGGAGCGAATCCGCGACTCATCGGGATTTGTCGGGTGCTGACCATTACGCTGCTGGCGTCGGCAGATCAGTAACCGTTCCCCCGGAGGCGCGGGTGTCCAACGCGGCGGACTTCCGCGCGGTGAGCATCGGGGTGGCGAAGACGGCGGGCCGGGACGCGCTGCCATTCGCACATGATCATGTCCACGAGCTGGCCGCCACCCTGGAACAGCTCGGTTATCGCTGTGTGGTCCATGACGCCGATGATCTGCCGAGCGCGGAGGTCGGCAGTGCCGTACGCGACGGCCTGGCCGGGACCGACGTGGCCATCGTGCACGTGCTCAGCCACGGGAAGCTGACTGACGACGGCGGCACGGTGTACGTGCTCGGCAGCGACGGCGAGGCGCACGAGACCGCGGACATCGGCTCCTGGCTGGCCGGCGTGCAGCACGTCAAGGACCGGCCGTTGACCCTCTTCCTGCTTGACCTGTGTCATGGGGGTCACCAGGCGCGGCTGCCCTGGCATACGCGCTCCGACGTCACCCGGGGCTGGGTGATCGCCGCATGCGAGCCCGACGAGGCGGCCTTCGACGGGCGGTTCACCCGGGCCGTCGGCAACGTGCTGCGCCGGGTCGCCGCCGGGGAGCTGGACATCGATCCGGCGCTGCGGTACGTGCCGCTCCCGATGGTGGCCCGCGAGATCCGGCTGGAGGTCAACCGGCTGACCGGCGGAGGGTACGCCCAGCAGGTCACCGCGACGCGCGTGGACATCTCCGACGATCCAGTGGAGCTGCCGTTCTTCCCCAACCCACGTTTCGACGACGCGGACCAGCGCCCCGCGTTGCGGCGGAGCCTGGACAGCGCGCTGGTGCCGTTCCTCGACGACCTGGACGAGGGACTGGACGCGCGGCACTTCCTGGACCGGGCCGCCGGGACCCGGATGGTGGACGACGGCACGATCACCGGCTGCTTCACCGGGCGGCGTGACCAGTTGCGGACCCTCACCGACTGGTTCAACGGCTACGGACCGGGACCGTTCCAGGTCCTGACCGGCAGTCCGGGGGTCGGCAAGTCGGCTCTGCTCGGGCTGCTCGTGTGCGCCTCCCATCCACGGCTCAGGGAGGCCACCGAGCCTCTGTGGCGCCGGGTCGAGCGTGTGCCGTACGCCGTCACGACGGGGCTGGCCGCCGTGCACGCGCGCCGCCGTACGGTCGCCGAGGTCAGGGCGTCGATCGCCCGCCAGCTCGACGTGGCCGACCTCGACGCGCTGCCGGGCCTGCCGCACCAGCCGGTCATCGTGGTGGACGCCCTGGACGAGGCCGACGACGGCGCGGCGCTCGCGGCGGAGTTGCTGGCCCTGGCCCGGGCCGTACGGCAGGACGGCACCCCGGCCGTGCGACTGCTGGTCGGATCGCGGCGGCTGGAGCGGTACGGCGAGCTGTTCCGTGCCGCCGAGGTCACCAACCTGGACGACGTCGACTCGAAGGTGCTCAGGGTCGATCTGGAGCGGTACGTCAACGACCTGCTGTGGGCTGTGCCCGACTATTCGGACAGATATGCGGTGCGTGGCGGCTTCGCGGGCGCCGTCGCCGCGGCGCTGGCCGGGGAGCGGGGGCGGCCGGGCGGGGAGTTCATGATGGCCGGGCTCTACACCCGCCACTTCGTCGCCTCGCACGACGCCGCCCCCGTCACGGACGCCAAGGCGGCTGAGGAGTTCGGCGCGAGGGCTCCGCGCACGGTGCCGGATGTCTTGGACCTCGACCTGGAACTGCGGCGCGACCAGATCTGGCTCGGCCTGGTCCTGCGGACGCTGGCCCACGCCTACGGGCAGGGGATGCCGGAAACCGTGCTGGCCCGCGTCTGTGGAGCCTTCGTTCCGGTGCCGGGCGCACCGGAGATCGCGCAGGTGCGCGCGGCGCTGGACGCGGGGTCGTTCTACCTGCGCCGCGACCGTGACCCGGTGGACGGCACGATCCTGTACCGGCTCTTCCACCAGGGCCTCGCCGACCATCTCCGCGACCGGGCGGTGCCCGAACAGGACGAGCCAAGGCCGGCGGCTCCAGTCAAGCGCCCTGTCGCCGGCAACGTCGCAGACGCCCTCCGCAGGCTGGGACATATCTACGGGATAGAGATGGAGGAGGACCCGTCCGCCGAATCCTGGCGCGGGGGCGGCGGAGGCATCCTGGGCAGGCTGCTCGATCCCCTAGGGCCGCCCGATGCTCTGGACTGGGCCCTCGCCGAGCCGTACCTGCTGAGGCACGCTCTCGACCACGCCCGGGAAGCCGGCCGTGAGGCGGAGCTGCTGGGCGATCTGGGGTTCCTCCTCCACGCGTCGCCCGGCATCCTGGAGCCCTTCCTTGACGAGTCAACTGTCACCGCTCTGCGCGCCACCGCCGACCAGCCCATAGCCGTACGGCAGAGCGTGCTCGCGCTGGCCATCGCACGGCAGGGTCGCTCTCCACTCCTTCCGGCCGGTTCGCGGGCGGGATGGCAGCCGCTGTGGACAAGAAGGCGACCAGCGCCGGCGCCCCCGTCGTTGCCAAATCCCGCGGTCAGGCCACAGCCACGGCCCCTGGGTGGTAGCCCACTCACCGGACACACCGGGGCGGTGTTAACGATCGCGACCACCACCCTGAACGGGCGTGCGATCGCCGTCACCGGCAGCCGGGACAACACGGTTCGTATGTGGGACCTGACCACCCGAACCCAACTCGGCAAGCCCCTGACCGGACACACCAGCTGGGTGAACGCGGTCGCCACCGGCGAACTGGGCGACGGCCGGCCCATCGCCGTGACGGGCGGCGGCGACGGGACGGTGCGCGTCTGGGACCTCACCACCCGCACCCAATTCGGCAAGCGCCTCGCTGGACACACCAGCGGAGTCAAGGCGCTCGCCGTCGGCCGCCTCGACGGCCGGCCCATCGCCGTGACGGGCGGCAGCGACCTCACAGTGCGCGTCTGGGACCTCACTACCCGCACCCAACTCGGCGACCCCCTCACCGGACACACCAGCAGCATCAGGGCGCTCGCCATCGGCGAACTCGACGGCCGACCCATCGCCGTCACCGCCGGAAAGGACACCACCCTGCGCCTGTGGGACCTGCAGACCCGGACCCCGATCGGCGGCCCCCTCACCGGACACACCACCAAGGTCAACGCGGTCGCCACCGGCGAACTCGACGGCCGGCCCATCGCCGTCACGGCCGGCACGGACGGCGTCGTGCACGTCTGGGACCTGGAGAGGCGCACGCTGATCGGCCCTCCCCTCACCGGGTACGCCGCTCCGGTTTACGCGGCGGCGATCGGCATGCTGGAGGGCCGCCCCATCGCCGTCATCGGAGGCGACCACGGGACCGTACGGGTCTGGGACATGACCGATCGCATCCTCATCGGCGACCTCCTCACCAGATCCGCCGACCTGGTCTTCTCGGTGGCGATCGGCATGCTGGAGGACCGCCCCGTCGCCGTCTGCGGCAGCACGGACGGCAAAGTGCGCGTCTGTGACCTGATCAACGACGTCTCACTCGGCGATTCCCCCACCGGCGACGCCAACGCGGCAGGCACTGTGGTGATCGACACCATGGAGGGCCGTCCGGCCGGCGCGACAGCGCTCCACGACGGGACGGTCCGGTCGCGCGGCCCTGGCCAACGCGCTACGGGCCGGTCTGCGTGCCTCACGCTCTTTCCGCACGGCGGTCGGCTGTCCCTCATGGTCATCGAGGCGGACGGCAGCGCGTGGACAGCCGATCTTCCGACGGGAGATTCGACGACGGCCCGGACTCCCCCGCGCGACATCGCGTCGGCGGTGCCCGTCTCCATCGGTGGCCGTGACCTGGTGGGGCTGTGGCTCAACGACGGCACGTCCCGGCTTTGGGACACGGAATCGCACACCTTGATCGACACCGAGTCCGTTCCCCTCAGACCGCCGGCGCGGAGGCCGATCGCGGTGAGCGGCGGGCGACTGGTGGAGCTCTCCCTGGCCGGCAAGGGCGGGATCCGTCTGGTCGACCCGGCGTCCAGAGAACCGCTGGTGCCCGCTTTGCAGGCGCATGACGGCGTGGTGGCGGCGACGACCGTCTGTGAGCTCTCCGGACGGCCGATCGCGTTCACCGGGGGGGCGGATGGCCGGGTCCGGACCTGGGATGTCACCTCGTGGCGGCCCTTGGACACGCTCTACATCGGTGACCCTGTCGTCGAGCTGGCCGCGACGCCCGACGGCTACCTCATCGTGGCCACGCATCGTGAAGTGATCGCGTTCCGGCATGCCGTACGAGATTGGGAGCCAAAGTGACGCGGATCGTGGGCGTGCACGGGATCGGCAACTACGGCTATGTCGAGAAGCACGGGTCCGTCCACGCGGCGACCGAGGCCATCGGCGCCGACTGGACACGCTGGCTGTCGGAGCCGGATCACGCCCGGGTCGCGGTGGGGTATTACGCCCATCTGCTCCGCCGGGGGACGGCACAGGGCACGGACGATGTGACGCTCCTGGAGCCCGGCGAGCAGGAGCTGTTCGTCGCCTGGGTCGACCTGCTGCTCGGCGTACCGCAGACCGCGCAGGGACGGGCCACGGCGAAGGTGCGGCAGGCCGCCGACTGGCTCACCAACCGGTACGGCCGGACCGCGACCAGGCTCGCGACCATGTTCGTCAAGGAGGTCAACACCTATCTCCACCGGACCGAGGAGTCGTTCCGCGTCAACGCCCGGGACACCGTCGCCGAGACGATCCGGGCCAACCGGCCGGAGATCGTGATCGCGCACTCCCTTGGCAGTGTTGTGACGTACGAGGCATTGTGGGCGCACTCTGACCTCAAGGTGGACCTGTGGATCACGCTGGGCAGCCCCCTCGGCATGAACCAGGTGATCTTCCAGCGGCTGCGGCCGGGGCCGATGAACGACCGCTGCGGACGGCCCCCGGGCGTGAAGCGCTGGGTGAACCTGGCCGACATCGGAGACCTCGTCGCCATCCCGGCCGACCTGCGCACCCGGTTCGACGACGTCGAACAGCCCGGCCCTCTGCGGATCGCCGCTGTGGACTTCCACGCGGTCAGGAACTACCTGCGGTGCCGCGACGTGCGAGAACTGCTGCGTGCCCACGAGTAGCAGGAAGGCTTCCGTGTCACGCCTCGCTCAGGCGGGGATGAGGCCGATGATCGTGGTGCCGCTCCCGGGGATGCTGTTGGCCGTGAGCGTGCCGCCGGCCTCGGCGAAGTGGGCGCGCATGGCGACCAGCCCCCGGCCACCCGGCTGCCCGGACTCGCCTGAGGCGAAGCCGGCGCCGTCGTCGCTCAGGGTCATGCGCAGGCCGCTCGCACCCACGGTGATCGCGATGGACACGTGGGTGGCGGCATGCCGTTCGGCGTTGGCGAGGCCCTCGACGAGCGTCGCGTACACCGCCTGGGCGACGACACGGGGGACGGTCCTGGCGGGCAGCGCCCAGATCTCGACGGCGACGCCGGACCGCTCCGCCCAACCGGTGAGGTAGCCCTCCAACCGCTGGGCGAGCCCCTCCGCTCGGATGTCGACTACCTTGGCCAATTGCCATCCTCCTGACCCGCCCCGCCGGGCTGCCGCGGCGTCTTCTTCCGTCTCTAAGCGAACCTAGACGCGCGCCCCGGCGTGGGGGGATCGGCTGGATGGTGAAGGAAATCAGCCAAAAGGATGACCGCGCCGCCGTACGGGCCACGCATGTGGAGCCGCGCGGCCCGTACGGCGGCGCGGACTCCCTCCCGAACTCCGGGCTCAGGGCAGCGGCGAATCGCTCGCTGGGCTCTCCGCGCAACCGGCCATCCACTGAGACGACGCCCATCCATTGAGACGACGAACGGGAACACCCGGAACGGACCACCACCCCCGCGATTGGACGGTTTCACACCGGCGTCGGCAGGATATGAGACCTCTTTGTCGTTGTCTGAGGAGGATTTGATGAGGACTCGCCGTATCGGCGACGCACAGGTCAGTGAGATCGGCTTGGGCGGCATGCCGATGTCCATCGAAGGACGGCCTGACGAGCAGCGCTCCATCGCGACCATCCATGCCGCGCTCGAGGCCGGGGTGACACTGATCGACACGGCCGACTCCTACCATCGCGACGCGGGCGAGGTGGGCCACAACGAGCTGCTGATCGCGCGGGCGCTCGCGAGCTTCGGCGGGGACACCTCCGGCGTGCTGGTCGCCACGAAGGGCGGCCACCTGCGCCCGGGTGACGGCTCATGGACCCAGGACGGGTCGCCCGACCATCTGAAGAAGGCGTGCGAGGCCTCGCTGAAGCGGCTCGGCGTCGAGGCGATCGGGCTGTACCAGTTTCACCGGCCCGATCCGAAGGTGCCCTACGCGGACTCCATCGGCGCGATCCGCGACCTGCTGGACGCCGGGAAGATCCGCTATGCGGGCATCTCGAACACCAATCCCGACCAGATCCGCGAGGCCAACGAGATCCTCGGTGGCAGGCTGGTGAGCGTTCAGAACCAGTTCTCCCCCGCTTTCCGCTCCAGCGAGCCGGAGCTGGAGCTGTGCGCGGAGATGGGCATCGCGTTCCTGCCCTGGGCGCCGCTGGGCCGCAGCTCCCATGCGGGCGAGCTCGGCTCCCGTTTCGCCCCGTTCGCCGAGGTGGCCCAGGCTCACGGCGTGAGCCCGCAGCAGGTGTGCCTGGCCTGGATGCTGGCGAAGGCGCCGGTGGTGATCCCCATCCCGGGGTCCTCGCGGCCGGAGACGATCCTCGACTCGGTCAAGGCGGCGGACCTGCGGCTTTCCGACGACGAACTGGCCCGGCTCGACTCGGTGCAGTGAGGGGGGATCCCTTTCGGGGAGACTCAGGCTGAGATCATCGCGACGTCTTCACGCCATAACAGCGCCACGCTGGGGGTCGGGGCATCCAAGGCCGAATATGAGGGCGGACGAGCCAGCGGCAGGTGCAGCACGAAGCACGCGCCCCCGCTGGCCGAGTCGGCGACGCGCAGGATGCCGTGGTGGGCCTTGGCGATGTCGCGTGCGATGGCGAGGCCGAGCCCCGTGCCGCCGTGATCGCGGCTGCGTGCGGCGTCGAGCCGGGTGAACCGCTCGAAGATCCGCTCCCGCTCGGCCTCGGGGATTCCGGTGCCGTCGTCGCTGACCGCGAGCACGGCGGCATCGCCGCTGAGATACACCTCGACCCGTACGGCCTGCCTGGCGTGCCGCTGGGCGTTGTCGAGGAGGTTGGTGAGGAGCCGGCCGATGTGGGAGCGGACGACCTTGACGGTCACACCGGATTGCAGCCGCAACTGCACCCTCACCCGGTCGTTGCGCGTGGTGACCTCCTCCTCGACCAGCTCGGCCAGGTCCACCGGCTGCTGCTCGGTGACCTTGCTGGCGCCGACCCGGGCGAGCAGGAGAAGGTCGGTGATGATCGCCTGTAAGCGGTCGACGTCCGTCAGCGCGCGGTTGAGCAGGTCACGTAGGTCGGTCTCGTCCGGATGGAGCTGCGCCTCCTCCAGTTCGGCGCGGAGCCCGGCGAGCGGTGTGCGCAGCTCGTGCGAGGCGTCGGCGGCGAACTGGCGCTGCTGCTGGAGCGCCCGCTCGGTCACGCACTTCGCGTGCTCGATCCGCGCCAGCATGCCGTTCACCGTGTGCGCCAAACGTGAGATCTCGTCATGGCCCGAAGGCTCCGCGACCCGGTTGCCGACGTCGTTGACGTTGATCGCGGCCAGCTCGCACCGGATGTCCTCCACGGGCCGGAGCGTGCGACCGGCCACCTTCCAGGTGCCCCATACAGTGAGCCCGATCAAGACAGGCACCTCCGCGACGAATAGCAGGCACGCCGTGTCGGCGAGCATCTGACGGCCCACCATGCTTCCGAGCAGGCCTGAAGGGATCAGGAGCAGCGCCGCCACGATGGTCACCAGAACCGTGATGCGGCTCCGGATCGACCGTGGACGCAGCCGCGTCAAAAGTGACCGGCTGCGTTTCAGGAAATGAAGGATGTGCACCGCGTCCTCCTCCGACGTGGTCTGGTGGCACGCTCAAATATGTGCAAGTGATGGCTCGGTGAGGCTTCGTCAGTCGCCGTGCGCCAGATCCGGCCGTTGATGATCGGTCTGTGGGCGCGTCCATACGGCGGGCGAGAGGAACTCGGTTCGGTCAGCCTGTCTGGCCGCCGTCGCGTACCCCACGCTAGCAGCACACTTGAATTACCCTAGTAAAGGAATCGTTCTCGTTCGTGCTGGGTGACCTGCGGTTTTGGTCAGAAATTTCAGATTTTGACATGCCAAGGTGTTACGAAGGCGGGGTTAGGGGAACCTCAGCCCCTTCCCGGCTACCGGGACAGCCTCGGGCGGTGATCAACAGCACGTGCCGCGCGCGGCAGGGATGGGTGGTGTCCCGGGGCCTTCGGCGGAGTCGACCGATAGGGTTCTGAGGGTGTTCGTGAAGATCTGCGGAGTGCGCGAGCCCGAGCAGGTGGCCGCCGCTGTCGAGGCCGGAGCCGACGCCGTGGGTTTCGTCCTGACTCGCAGCAAGCGGCAGGTCACCCCGCTCCGGGCACGGGAGCTGGCCGAATCCGTCCCGTCCCACCTCCTGACGGTGGGGGTGTTCTCCGGTGAGTCACCCGACGCCGTACGGGCCGCCGTACTCGAGGCCGGCCTGCGAGCGGTGCAGTTGCACGGACGCCACCCCCAGAGCGATTTCGCCGCGCTGAAGGACCTGGGCCTTCCGCTCATCCGCGCCGTGGCCTCGGACGCCGATCTGCGCTGTGGCGCGTACGGCGAGAGCATGCTGATCGTGGACGCCCCCAAGCCGGGATCGGGCCAGCCGTGGGACTGGTCGGTGATCGGTGGCCGCGCGTCCGGCCGATGGATGCTGGCGGGCGGCCTGGCCCCCGACAGCGTCGCACGCGCCATCGCCGAGGTGCACCCTTGGGGTGTCGACGTGTCCAGCGGGGTCGAGCGCGACGGGGTGAAGGACCCCGGTCTCATCCGGCGTTTCGTCGCGGCCGCCAGGAGTTGACCGGCTACTCCAGGGCGGCCGCCACATCCGGCACGCGGATCTCCGACCCGCGGGGCGGTCGCCGATAGCCGGAGGACGGAGGACGCTTGGGGATCTTGAGGCGCGTGCGCTCGACCTCGCGGTAGGGGATCGTCGAGAGCAGGTGGGAGATCATGTTGATCCTGGCCCGCCGCTTGTCCTCGCTCTCCACGTCGTACCACGGCGCCTCGGCGATGTTGGTGTGGACCAGCATCTCGTCCTTGGCCCGGGAGTAGTCCTCCCACCTGGTGATCGACTCCAGGTCCATCTCCGAGAGCTTCCATCGGCGCATCGGGTCGTTCAGCCGGTCGTGGAATCGCCGCTCCTGCTCGGCGTCACTCAGCGAGAACCAGTACTTGCGCAGCAGGATCCCGTCCTCGACGAGCAACCGCTCAAAGATCGGACACTGGTGGAGGAACCTGGTGTACTCCTCCGGCGTGCAGAAACCCATCACCCGCTCGACTCCGGCCCGGTTGTACCAGCTCCGGTCGAACAGGACGATCTCCCCCGCGGCCGGCAGATGCTCCACGTAGCGCTGGAAGTACCACTGGGTGCGCTCACGCTCAGTGGGCGCGGGCAACGCGGCGATCCTGGCGACGCGCGGGTTGAGGTACTCGGCGACGCGCTTGATCGTGCTTCCCTTGCCGGCCGCGTCCCTGCCCTCGAAGATGACCACGACCCGGCGGCCCTCGGCGCGCACCCATTCCTGCAGGTTCACGAGCTCCGCCTGCAGCCGATAGAGCTCCTTCTCGTACGGCTTGCGCCGTAACCGTGCTGTCGAGGTCGCTTTCGCATCCTTCGCCATGGAGGGCCCCTGTTCTTCCGTTTGCTCACCAGGATCATAAGATTCGCCCTCCCGGTGGCGGGGTGCCGGCTGATTCAGCTCCGGCCGAGCCGGTCGGCGAGCTGGGACCGGGAGGTGATGTCCAGCTTGGGGAAGATGCGGTACAGGTGTGAGCCGATCGTCCGGGGTGACAGGAACAGCCGCTGTCCGATCTCACGGTTGGACAGGCCTTCAGCGGCGAGCCGGGCGATCTGCAGCTCCTGCGCGGAGAGGACGTCCTGGGCGGCGCGGCCCCGCACGGAGGGTCCTTCTCCGGCCGCGCGGAGCTCCACCCGGGCCTGTTCGGCCCAGGTGGGTGCGCCGATGAGGTCGAAGATGCCCTTCGCCGAGCGCAGGGGTTCCCGTGATTCGGCGACCCGCCGTTGCCGCCGGAGCTGTTCTCCCAGAAGCCGCTCGTCCGGCAGCCGGCGTCACGCCATAGCGGGGCAAACGTCGCCTAACGCTGCACTAAACTTGGGTAATTAATTATCTTGCATCGTTCGTGTTTATGGCGGTAGGTTTGCGCCATGATCGCACCCAGGACTCCGACCACCGCCGAGGAGTTGCGCGGTGCCGGCCTGCGGGTGACCGCCGCCCGCGTCGCACTGCTCGAGACCGTCCGGGACGGTGACCACCTCGACGTCGAGGCGATCGCCTCCGGGGTGCGCGATCGCGTAGGCCATGTCTCCCTTCAAGCCGTGTATGAGGCACTCCACGCGCTCACCGCGGCGGGACTCCTGCGCCGCCTCGAACCGGCCGGCAGCCCGGCCCGCTTCGAGGGACGCATCGGGGACAACCACCACCACGTCGTGTGCCGGTCGTGCGGTGTCGTCGCCGACGTCGACTGCGCCGTCGGCCACGCGCCCTGCCTGACCGCTTCCGACGACCATGGCTTCTCGATCGACGAGGCCGACGTCATCTACTGGGGCCTGTGCCCCGGCTGTTCCACCGCCCGCCGTTCCTGAGCACCGTGATCCCCTAGTACAGAAGGATTCCCATGTCTGAGAACCATGATGCAATCGTCACAGACGCGAAGTCGGAGGGCGGAGATGGCTGCCCGGTCGCGCACGGGCGCGCCCCGCACCCGACTCAGGGCGGTGGAAACCGCCAGTGGTGGCCGGAGCGGCTCAACCTGAAGGTCCTCGCCAAGAACCCCGCCGTGGCCAACCCCCTCGGCGAGGAGTTCGACTACGCCGAGGCGTTCAAGACCCTTGACCTTGCGGCCGTGAAGCAGGACATCGCGCAGGTGCTGACGACGTCGCAGGACTGGTGGCCGGCCGACTACGGCCACTACGGCCCGTTCATGATCCGGATGGCGTGGCACAGCGCGGGCACCTACCGCATCAGCGACGGCCGCGGCGGCGCCGGGGCCGGCCAGCAGCGCTTCGCCCCCCTCAACAGCTGGCCGGACAACGGGAACCTCGACAAGGCTCGCCGCCTGCTGTGGCCGGTCAAGAAGAAGTACGGCAAGAAGCTCTCGTGGGCCGACCTCATGATCCTCACCGGCAACGTCGCCCTGGAGTCGATGGGCTTCAAGACCTTCGGTTTCGGCGGCGGTCGTGCGGACGTCTGGGAGCCCGACGAGGACGTCTACTGGGGTCCGGAGTCCACCTGGCTCGGCGACGAGCGCTACACCGGCGACCGGGAGCTCGAGAACCCGCTCGCCGCGGTCCAGATGGGCCTCATCTACGTCAACCCGGAGGGCCCGAACGGCAACCCGGACCCGCTCGCCGCGGCCCGCGACATCCGTGAGACGTTCCGCCGGATGGCGATGAACGACGAGGAGACTGTCGCCCTGATCGCGGGCGGTCACACCTTCGGCAAGACCCACGGTGCGGGTCCGGCGGACCACGTCGGCCCCGACCCCGAGGCTGCCCCGATCGAGGCGCAGGGCTTCGGCTGGAAGAACACCTACGGCACCGGCAAGGGCGCTGACACGATCACCAGCGGTCTCGAGGGTGCGTGGACGAATACCCCGGTGACGTGGGACAACAGCTTCTTCGAGATCCTTTTCGGCTACGAGTGGGAGCTGAGCAAGAGCCCCGCCGGCGCGCACCAGTGGAAGCCGAAGGACGGCGCCGGGGCGGGGACCGTCCCCGACGCCCACGACCCGTCGAAGAGCCACGCCCCGACGATGCTGACGACCGACCTCGCGCTCCGCATCGACCCGGTCTACGAGCAGATCTCGCGGCGCTTCCTCGCTAGCCCCGACGAGTTCGCGGACGCCTTCGCCCGGGCGTGGTTCAAGCTGACCCACCGCGACATGGGCCCGATCGTGCGCTACCTCGGCCCGGAGGTCCCGGCCGAGACGCTGCTGTGGCAGGACCCCCTCCCCGCGGTGACGCACGATCTCATCGACGCTGCGGACATCGCCTCCCTCAAGGGCCGGATCCTCGCCTCGGGCCTGTCGGTGTCCCAGCTCGTGTCCACCGCGTGGGCGTCGGCCTCGTCCTTCCGCGGCAGCGACAAGCGCGGCGGCGCCAACGGTGCGCGCATCCGCCTCGAGCCGCAGAGCGGGTGGGAGGTCAACGACCCCGACCGGCTGGCGACGGTGCTGCGCACTCTGGACGGGATCCAGGAGGCCTTCAACGCCGCCCAGACCGGCGGCAAGCAGGTCTCGCTCGCCGACCTGATCGTGCTCGCCGGTGGTGCCGCCGTCGAGCAGGCCGCCAAGGACGCCGGATTCGACGTCGAGGTCCCCTTCACGCCGGGCCGCGTGGACGCGTCGCAGGAGCAGACCGACGTGGAGTCGTTCGCCGCGCTCGAGCCGGCCGCCGACGGGTTCCGCAACTACCTCGGGAAGGGCAACCGGCTGCCGGCCGAGTACCTGCTGATCGACCGGGCGAACCTGCTGACCCTGAGCGCCCCCGAGATGACGGTCCTCGTCGGTGGCCTCCGCGTCCTGGGCGCGAACTACCAGCAGTCGCCGCTCGGCGTCTTCACCACGACCCCCGGGTCTCTGACCAACGACTTCTTCGTCAACCTGCTCGACCTGGGGACGACGTGGCAGGCGACGTCCGAGGACGCGAACACGTTCGAGGGTCGCGACGCCGCCACGGGCGAGGTCAAGTGGACCGGCAGCCGTACCGACCTCGTCTTCGGGTCGAACTCCGAGTTGCGCGCGCTCGCGGAGGTCTACGCGAGCGATGACGCGAAGGAGAAGTTCGTGAACGACTTCGTCGCGGCGTGGGACAAGGTCATGAACCTCGACCGGTTCGACCTCGTCTGATCATGGCGTCCAGGTCGGCCCTCTTCGGCCGACCTGGACGTCCTCAGTCCGAATCTCCACACCGTCCGCCTCATCCTCCGCCTCCAGCGCGACGTCGAAAGGGTCGTGATCGAGCAGGGGTCGAGCCGGTGAGCGTGCCCGCGCGGCGGCCCATTCGACATCAATACCGGCTGACTGAACTCGCGGCGGCTACAACGCCGCCAAGGCGGCGGATGCCCGCCATCCGGGCTTTGATGGTCAGGACGCGTTGTATTCGCTGACGACGTCCACGACCCAGGTGACGCCGAACCGGTCCTTCAGCATTCCGTAGAGGGGCGCCCACTGCGCAGGTCCCAGCGGCTGCAGGATGGTCGCGCCATCGGAGAGCTTCTCCCAGTATGCGGTGACCTCCTCGGCCGCTTCGCCGCGGAGCGAAACGAAGAACGCGTTCTCGCCCTGGCTCCACGGCATGTGCGAGGGCACGTCGTAGGCCATCACGCAGAAACCGCTGCCAGCGGCCACCTGGCCCCACATCACCTGGTCGGCCTCGGACGGCTCCTGGACGTTCCCGGCGTCCTTGTACGTGACCATGACCACGTCCCCGCCGAACACGGACTGGTAGAACGTGAGTGCCGCGCGAGCGTCACCCCGGAAGTTCAGGTGGGTCACAGCATTGACGGACATGATTGGCTCCTCGCCTCTCGATTCATCTTGTCTGTGTGGTCTTACGCATCCTGGTCCGACGGCCACAAGGCGTGTCGACCGCAGGGTCGGTTCGCTGTGACAGCGGGAGCTCGGTATCCCCCGCCGATGACGATCACGAGGATCGGCTTGCTCGGCCCTGCTCGGTGACTACAGTCGCAAGGGAAGCGGCCAGGTTGTGGCCGCTTCTCAGGGCAATATGGAGACCATGCCGAAGACTTCAGCGCGACTGCTGGCGTTGCTCTCACTGCTTCAGGCGCGCCGGGACTGGCCGGGGGCGCTGCTGGCCGAGCGGCTGAACGTCAGCCCGCGCACCGTGCGCCGTGATGTCGACCGCCTGCGCGAGCTCGGCTATCCCATAGCGGCCTTCAAAGGGCCCGACGGCGGGTACCGGCTCGACGCCGGCACGGAGTTGCCCCCGTTGCTGTTCGACGACGAGCAGGCCGTCGCTCTGGCCGTCGCACTCCAGATCGCCACCACCACCGGCGCCGGCATCGAGGAAGCCGCGGCGCGCGCGCTGAACACCGTCCGGCAGGTCATGCCCGCACGGCTGCGCCGCCGCATCGACACCCTCCAGGTCACCGCCGTCGAGCGGCCCGCGACCCGACCGGACCCACAGGCCGACAGCAGCGTGCTCATGGCACTCAGCGCCGCCGTCCACGCCCGCGAAGTGCTGCGCTTCGACTACACCCCCGCATCCCCACCAGGGGCAGACGACAACGGCGCGCAGACCCCGCCGCGCCGGGTGCAGCCCCACCACCTCGTCACCTGGGGCGGGCGCTGGTACCTCATCGCCTGGGACCTCGACCGCGACGACTGGCGCACCTTCCGAGCCGACCGGATCACCCCGCGCACCCCCACGGGCCCCCGCTTCACCGCGCGCGAACTGCCCGGAGGGAACGTGGCCGCCTTCGTGACCAGCAGGTTTCAGGGCTCCGACGGCTCCGGCGACTGGCCCTGCCGCGGCGAGGTGATCCTCGACCTCCCCGCCGCCGTCGTGTCCCGTTACACCCGCGACGGAGTCGTCGAGGAACTCGGCCCGACCCGCTGCCGGCTCGTCCTGGGCTCGTGGTCATGGCCCGGCCTGGCCGCCACCATCGGCAGGTTCGACGCCGACATCGAGGTCGTCGGCCCGGCCGAGCTCAAGGACGCCTTCGCGCACCTGGCCCGCCGCTACGCCAACGCCGCAACCGACGCACCCGCCACGCCGTACCCGATCCAATGAGCCAAGCGCACGTCGACCACGATTCGGGGGCGGATGGGCAGCGCGAAGATCTGAGGCGGTGAGGCCTGAGTGCGCCAGCAAGGGGGCACCTCAACCTGAGGAGCCCCGTTGGATCAGCCGGCATGACCGGCAGGTCAAACCGTGCCGTCGGGGAAACGTGTGGCGAGGCGCGGGTACCGTTCGGGCAGAGCGTCCTCGTCGACCCGCCACCGCCCGTCGTCGGGTGGAGCGCCGCGGCGCACCCTGGCACCGAGCCGGTCGGCGACTGCGCGGGCGAAGTCGCCGCGGTCGCCGCCCGCCTGGACGTAGGCGTCCTCGGGCACCTGGTGGAGCTTCATGAACAGGTCCCAGTGCCCGTCCTCTACGGCCGCCATGTCGGGCAGGTCGGCTAGGGCGTCGGGGTCGGCGACCACCGTCTCGAACGACGTGCGGCCGAGGGCGAGCAGGCTGGCCCGGAAGTCGGTGAACCTGTCCTCGTATCGGAAGTACGCGTGCCACGTGTCGGCGGTGCCGCCGGCGAGCAGGCATGCCGCCGCCCACACCTCGGGCCGCCAGGCACGCTCCAGTATCCGCTCGAAATGGACGGCGAAGTCGAGGAGCTCGTTCAAGGGCAGCGTGTCCAGGTTGTCCAGCCATGCCTGCGCCACAGCGTCGCGGGGAAGCTCGTCCTTGTAGTAGCCGCACTCCAGTGCGGCGTACGCGTCCTCGATAACGTCCCAGAACCCGGCCTCATCCATGCCGGCCACCGTAACGGCCGGCTCCAAAGGGGTCCAAGCCCCGCAGTCAGCCACGCCCGAACGTGCCGTCACAAAGCGCTGAGCCGAGAGGACCAGCCGACTGGTACCTCGCCACTCGGCCGACCCACCGCCCAGGCCGGTGGTGTGGGGCGGCTCAATTCCCGATATGGCGGAGATGCGTACGTAGACCGTTTCGTCTCCGTCGTTGTGCGAAGGAGGGCCGGAGCGTCACCCGACGCCCCGGCCCTCCCCGGGTCATCCGGTGGTGTAACGGATGACGTCGGTGCGCATCACGGCGCCCGATGCTTTCACCGCCATGAAAGCGTGCTGTGTCTCTGTGAGCCCTGAGACGCTGAACACCTTCTGCTGCGTCGCGCGTATGTCGCTGTGCGTGTCGACGCGCTTGACGAGTTCGCCGTCGATGTAGATGTCGACGAGACCCTGATCAGGGGAGGTGGCGGTGATCCAGTCGACTCCTGTGCCCGCGAACGTGTACGAGACCGAGTCGCCGTCGTGGGTCGTGGCGTGGACGTCGTCGAGGTAGTCTCCGCGGAACTTGAAGTCCAGTTTCGCCGCGCCGACCCCCAGCGTGGCAAGGTAGCCGGCCCGCAGGGTCACTGTCGATCCCGACAGGGTGTAGTCGGTGCCTTCCTTGAGTGCTGTGCCATCGAGCGAAACCCCGGCGAACTCACTGCCGTCGCGCAGGAGCTTCACCTGCACGTCCGCGGGAGCCTTCTTGTCGAACGACACTGCCGATGGGTCGATGAGATTCGGCTGGATCACGTCGATGCGATCGAGCAGCATGAAGGCGCCGGACTTCTTGGCGACTTTGAGCGTGTGGCTTCCGTTGGGAAGGTCGTTCACGCTGAATACCGTCTGTTGCGTGAGACGCGGCTGTCCTGAATCGCGCCCGGTGTTCACGCTCTTCACGAACTGGTCGTCGATGTAGACATCGACGTTACCCTGCGAGGAGTCCATTTCGGTGACGTAGGAGACGCCCGTGCCCACGAAGGTGTATTGGAACGAGTCGCCGTCGTGTTCGGTGTAGTGCACGCCGTCGCCATAGTCGCCTAGGTTCCGTCCGGTGCTTTGCGACCATGATCCCGTGTAGACGATGCCGGGGGCGGTGTCGTCGAGTGTGATAGTCCGAGACGGGCCCGATGCCGACGGAGGCGCCGCAGTGCCGGTGTCGGTGACGTTGACGGAGAGCGGTTGTGAGGTCGCAGCGACCTCTTTTCCACCGTTGCGGGTCCACTCACCGGCGTAGCCGACGCGGAGTGCATCGTCGTTGACAGTGACTTCGGCGCCGGACCGCGGCGTCACCTTGAGGAGCCGTACCCCGTGGACAGGGACATCCGAGGCGGTGAACCCGGTGCGGAAATGGCCGAGGTTCTTGCGGGCCCACAGGTCACGCACGGTGGCGGTGCCGGTCAGACCGATATCGGTCCAGTTCGCGGTGATGTCTTTTTCAGTTCGGCCGAGGTTGAACAGCGCGACGGTGTAGCTGCCGTCGGAGTTGAGCGCGTACCAGACCTGTTGCTGAGTCGCGGTGGAGACCGGGCGCGCCGGTGTTCCTGCTTGGTCGACGGCGATGACCTCCGGGTTGGTCAGCAAGCTGAGCCCGTAGGAGTCGAGGTCTGTCAGGTCGTTGCCGGTGTACAGCGGCGCAGCGGAGGTCGCCCACAGGGTCATCGCGGTCTGTCGTTCGTCGCGGGTCAGGCCGTCCATCTTGCCGTTGCCGATGTTGAGCGAGTCGAGGTCGTTCCAACCGCCGTTTCCGCCGTTGCGCCACCATGTTGCCTCGGCCGGGAAAAGCCGGGCGATGTTGTCCCAGTTCGTAAGTGCGTCATGGGCGCAGTAGCACTCGACGTCCCACTGGATCCGCCAGCCGTTGGCCTTGGACCGCCAGTAGTCCGCGTAGTTCGGGTCGAGCGCCCACGAGAGTTCGAACCAGATCTTGTGCGCCTTGAGCGCCTTCGACCATGCGGCGACATCGTCTCGGGCGTCAAGCGAGAGGTCGCTTACCCCGGATCCGGGGGTGACGCTGTCGAACTTGACGAAGTCGACACCCCACTGCGCAAGCAGGTCGACGATCGAGTCGATGTACTTCTGCGAGCACGGGTTCGAGAAGTCGATCCTGTAGCCCATCTTCCAGTAGTCGGAGGGGCGGAGCGGTTGCGCGGCGACATCGTGCGTCGTGCATCCCGGGGCTCCGGCGATCGGCAGGCTCGCGTTGTAGACCTCGGGGCCGATGCCCGGGACCATGTAGACCCCGAACTTCTGGCCGTTCGCGTGGATGTGGTCGATGATCTTCTGCAGGCCTTGCGGATAGAGCGTGGCGCTGGGCTTGGGCCGCCCGTTGGCGTCAACCCCGTCGTTCCATCCCGCATCGACGTTGATGTAGTCATAGCCGTACTTCTGCAGCTTGGCGTGCATCGCGTCGGACTGTTTGATGAGTTGGTCGCCGGTGATCCACTTCGAGTTCCCGGAGTAGACCTGCATGCTGTAGCTGCTCCACCCCATGTATGGCTGCGTGGCCCACGGGTCGGCGGTGGACGCGAGTGGTTTCGTGGGCGTCGGTGTCGGCACCGTGTCCGACGACGGCGTTGGCGAGGGAGCGGGGGTCGTGCTCGGTGGTGCGGTCGTGGACGCCGTCAGGGCGGTGGTGGCTGGGTCGGATTGGGTCGCGGCCGCCGGCATGACCTCGCCGAGCATGAGCCCGACGGCCATCGCCGCGACGCTTATCACTGTGAGCGCTGGACGCGCCCTCGTGTACCGTTTCATGCGATCTTCTCCTCTTTGTGTGGTCCGGGGCCACGATGCCCGTGGACCAGCGGCGGTGGGCCGTCCGGTGCGGCGATCAGTGATGGCAGCCTCGTGATGTCGAGGAGCATCGCCTGCTACGGGTCGAGGGTTGGCAGTGAGATGCCTGCGACGGCGAGCACGGAGCCAGGTAGCTCAGCGCCGTCGGCGTGCGCAAGGGCGAACCACTCGGGGTCGCCGTTTGCGGTGAACGTTCTCGACACCACTTTGATCATTTCGCCTGGTCAGGCTGCGGGCGCCGCCATCGTCGCCGCCGCGCGGTTGGAAGTGGAGGCGGAACGCGCGGCCACCGCCGCTTTCGTCCGGGAAACCCGGGAGAAGAGCGCGGCCCTCATGCGGGATGCCGCGCTGGCCACCGAAGGGGTTCGGCGACATGCCGCGGATCGTATGCCGGGAGTGGTAGTCGAGCTGCGGGTCTCTCGCCGCCGGGTGACCTCGTCGAGGCGCAACTCCGGCGTCCACGGTCGACATCCGTGAGCCCGACCTGATCAAGGGAGGTCGCCTGGCGCCTGGCGGAACTCGTCCAGAAGGCCTCTCTCCCTTGATAACGCATGACGCGATGGAGTGAGGAGGGGAGTTAGTGATCGCGCGCGGTGGCCAGGGGGAACGGCACGGAGGGCGACAGCGGGCATCGGGGTCCTCAAAGTCTGGCAGGGAAGTCGGTGAGTGCCGCCGAGCGTAGGACTCGTTCGCCTGTGAATCAATACTTGACGAAGGAAATTATTACGCCTACGTTTCGGGCCATGCTTACCGAGTCCGGCACGGGCGCTCTCACGGATACTCCTGCCGTTACGGCCGTGTTCACCGCGCGCCACCTGGCAGCGGCGGGAGTCCGATCTGCTGACCGTGGCCGGCTACACCGGCACCGGCGGCATACGGGGCGCGCTAGCCGCGACCGCCGACCGGGTGATGGCCGAACTCGACGAAACGGCACGGCGGCTGGCCCTGCTGCTGAGGCTGGTGCACGTCGGCGAGGGGACCGACGACACCCGCCGCAGAGTGCCTCGTGACCAGCTCCTCGGCGAGTTGCCCTCAGCGGCCGAGGTCTCGGCGGTCCTCGACGCCTTCGCCGCGGACGACGCCCGGCTGATCACCATGGACGGCGAGGGCGTCGAGATCACCCACGAGGCGCTGCTGCACGCCTGGCCGACGCTGCGCTCCTGGATCGAGGTGGACCGCGCGGGGCTCCTGGTTGAACAGCATCTGGTGCAGTCGGCGCAGGCGTGGCAGCGCGACCGGCGCGACCCGGGCGGCCTGTACCGGGGCGGCCGGCTCACCCTGGCCAGAGAGTGGGCCGCCGAGCCGGGACGCCGGGAAGGTCTCGGCCCGCTGGCCGTGGCGTTCCTCGACGCGAGCGTCGAGCTGGACCTGGCCGAGCACCAGGCCGCGCGCACCCGCACCCGCCGCCGCACCGCGCTGAGCGCGGTCCTGGCGGTGCTGCTCGCCGTCGCGCTCACCGCCTCCGTCCGCCTGGCCGCGGCCAACCAGGAGACCCGGAAGCAGCTCGCCCTCGCCGTCTCCCAGTCGGCTCTGACCAAGAGCGACCTGCTGGCGGACTCCGATCCGGTCCTGTCCCGGTTCGGGGCAAGCTTGGCCACCTTCTTCCGGACCTCCGGACGTCCCGAGAACGCAAACCGTGTCCGACGCCTCTTCGAGCTCGGCCTGCAGCAACCAGACGGCGCGGAACTTGACCTTGGCAAGCAGGTCGCAGACGTCTCTGGCGCCAGCACCGGAGCGTGACCCCGCGCGCCGCTGCACTTCTCGTGGTTCGGGGATGTGCGGGCTGCCATGCATTGCCGGATTCCTGCTTTGCGAGTACTCCCCCGTGTCCATGGCCGCGTTCGGCGGCCAAGCCGTGGGCCCGCGTCGGCCTCCTCATCCTCGCTGAGCGACGCCAGAGTGCTCACGGCCCACGTCGATTCGGCGGACATCATCCTGTCGCCCGACCATGATGACTACACCTGGCGGCATGCCGATGCCCTTCCGGCCGTCCGCGTGGAGGTCCTGGACCTGGTCCGCCGTGTCGTGCCGCCGAAGCCGCTTCTGGACGCTGAAGAGTGGCAGCACGATACTCAGCCCTCGCCTGGCTGCCCTCTGCTGTCGTGCACCATGTCGTAAATGGGGCGGCGGGAGCGCTCCAGCATCTCAGTGGTCGTCCTCCGCCCACTTCGAGTGCTCCCGCCTGGCCCAGGTCCGCTCCACGAACCCCGTACGCATCCCGATCCGCGCCTGCGGATCCCGGTAGGCCAGCCGGACGTGCCCGAGCAGGACGAGGACGATCGCCAGAGCCGTCACGTCGTGCACGAAGATCGCGCTCGTCCTGGAGATCCCCGGCAGGATTCCGGTGAACCACATCCCCAGCCCGGTGAACATCATGATCGGCACGGCCCCGCCGATCCACCCCGCGTAGATCTTCTGCCCGGCGTTGAACTTCCCGGCGGGCCGCAGGGCGGGGGAGTCCCAGCCCTTGCGGACGGCCCGCAGCCACTCCTTGTCGTAGCGCGCCCAGCGGTTCAGCCTGCGCAGGTCGGCGCGGAAGGCGGACGAGGCGAGGCCGAGCAGGAACGGGGCCGGCAGCAGGATCCCCGACCACTCGTGGATGACGACCACCAGGTGGCGGCGGCCGACCAGCTGCGCGAGCGGCGAGAAGTACAGACAGGCCGCCGCCCCTATGCACAGCAGCATCAGCCCGGCCGTGGCGCGGTGGACCAGGCGCTCGGCGCGGGTGAAGCGCCGTCTGCTGCGGGGGCGCTCAGACGGATCTGTCGGCCTCGTCGAGCCAGCCGTCGACGTCATAGCCGTACTCCTCCCAGTAGCCGGGGATGACCTGGTCGGTAACCGTGATGCCGGACAGCCACTTGGCCGACTTGTAGAAGTACATCGGTGCCACGTAGAGCCGTACGGGCCCACCGTGTTCGTGTGTGATCGGCTCGCCAAGCATCTTCAGGGCGATCATCACGTCGGGGCGGCGGGCCTGGGAGAGCGTGAGGCTTTCGCTGTAGACGCCGTCGAAGCAGGTGAAGCGGATCGCCTTGCCCTCAGGCCGCACGCCGGCCGCGTCGAGGAGGCGGGAGAGCGGGACCCCCTCGAAGGGCGTATCCGGAACCTGCCAGCCGTCGGTGCACCTCACGTCCCCGACCACCCGGGTCTGCGGCAACGCGCGCAGATCGCCGAGCGTGTACGTCGCGGGACGCTCCACGAGGCCGTCGATCGTCAGCTGGTAGTTCGTGTCGTTCTTGCGGGGCACTGAGCCCGCCACGCTGAAATAGCGGAAGCCGCTGGGATCGGGCAGCAGCCCGCTCAGCCCGGTGGGATCGTTCCGCGAGACGGCCCCGAGGACCTTCTCCCATCCGCCCTGCAGGTAAGGCGCGGCGACGAGGCCGGCGGCACCGGCGGCGAGCATCGACACCATCACTCGCCGCGCGATGGGCGGGCCGCTTTCCTGCCCTTTTCGTGGATCTGTCACATGGCAATTCGAACAGCCGCGACCGCCATCCGCGAGCGCCGGCGGCCAGCCGTAAGACTTCCGTCAGGCTTGCTCAGCAGCACTTCTCCGCATCCGTCACCCGCTTGGCAGGTGACGAACGCGCCAACAGGTCCCCGCCTTCGGCCGGACCGGAAACGCATGTCCCGCTGCGGCCGTGGACCCTGCCGGAGAGCCTGCGGGTCACCCGCGCCAAGGGGCCGAACAGCACCGGCGGTGCGGCACCCGCCTCGCCGGTCCGACCTCCGGCCGGACCGATGCCGACGTGCCCGCTGTGGGCAGGCCCTGCGGTCCGCGCGAGCCGTCCGCCGAGACTCCCGAGGGCTGGAGCGCACGCCCGCTGTGTCGGCGGGGGTCAAGCCCCCGCCCCGCCGCCAGGCAGATCGTTGGTCTCAGGTGCTGGCCATGAGGTGGAGCAGGTCGCGCAGGTCGCGTCGCTGGTTTTCGTCGAGGGCGGCGAGCGGGTCGCGGGCGAAGCGGAGGCGGTCGAGCAGATCCCGGGCGATCTCTTTGCCGGTGTCGGTGATGGCCAGGAGTTTGACGCGCCGGTCGCCGGGATCGGGCTGGCGCTCGAGCAGGCCGCGAACCTGGAGCTTGTCCACTATGCCGGTGAGGTTGGAGGGCTCGGCGCCGAGGCGCTCGGCGATGCGCCGCATCGGCAGAGCGGCGCCTTCCAGGGCGATGAGCACCTTGACCTGCTGCGGGGTGAGGCCGTGGTGGGCAGCCGCGGACTCGTACTCGCGGGTGTACCGGTCGGTGATCGTTGCGAAGAGAGCGGTCACCTCGGAGGTCAGCGGGTCAGGGGCGGGCGTCATGCGTCCCACCCTAGATGAAGTTATAACCCGATACAATGATTGACAATAATGGTTATGAACCATAGTTTTATGACGTCCCCACCGAACCCGGAGTCATCACATGAAGCAGCGCACCCTCGGCACCGACGGTCCCTCTGTGTCCGCCGCGGGCCTGGGCCTGATGGGCATGTCCGAGTTCTACGGAGCCACCGACGACGACCAGTCCATCGCCACCATCCATCACGCACTCGACATGGGCGTGAACCTCCTCGACACCGCCGACGTCTACGGAGCCGGCCACAACGAACGCCTCCTGGGCCGCGCCCTGGCCGGACGGCGCCGCGACGAAGCCGTCGTGGCCACCAAGTTCGGATCCCGGCCCAGCGCCGACGGGACCGACTTCACCGTCGACTCCACCCCCGAGTACGCCCGGCAGGCCGTCGACGCCTCGCTGCAGCGACTGGGCCTTGACCACATCGACCTGTACTACCTGCACCGCCGCAACCCCGCCGTACCGATCGAGGACACCGTCGGCGCCCTGGCCGAGCTCGTCGCAGCCGGGAAGATCCGCCACATCGGACTGTCCGAGGTGAACGCCGACACCCTGCGCCGCGCCCACGCCGTGCACCCGATCGCCGCCCTCCAGAGCGAGTACTCGCTGTGGGAGCGCGGACTCGAGCACGAGATCCTGCCCACCGCCCGCGAACTGGGCATCACCGTGGTCCCCTACTCGCCCGTTGGCCGCGGATTCCTCTCCGGCAAGATCACCGACACCGCTTCCCTGGCCCCCGACGACTACCGCCGCTTCGACCCCCGCTTCCAGGGCGAGAACCTGCGGAACAACCTGAAGCTGGCCGAGCGGGTCCGCACCCTGGCCGCCGAAGCCGGCCACACCCCCACCCAGCTCGCCCTGGCCTGGCTGCTCCACCAGGGCGACGACATCGTCCCCATCCCCGGCACCAAGCGCATCACCTACCTGGAGGAGAACGCCGCCGCCGCCGACATCCACCTCGACGCCGACCAGCTCGCCGCCCTCGAAGCAGCCATGCCGCCCGGCGCCGCCGCCGGCCCGCGCTACCCCGAGGGCTTCATGGACCGCGTCAACAACTGACATCGCCTCTACCCAGGCGCCCAGCACAGCCCGTACGCCTCATGAACGGATATGACTGAGATGAGCGTTAAGACAGTCCTGATCACTGGAACCTCCTCCGGCATCGGCCTCGCCACCGCCGTCGCCGCCGCACGCAGCGGCTGGCATGTGATCGCTACCATGCGCGACACCGCCAGGGCTGGCGCCCTTGAGGCAGCAGCGAAGGAAGCGGGCGTCTCCCTTGACGTCCGGGTCCTGGATGTGACGGACCCGGCTTCTGTTGAGGCGTGCCTGACTGGCCTGGACCAACTGGACGCCCTGGTCAACAACGCCGGCGCAGGCCATGTCGGTACACTGGAGCAGGAGAGCGTTCAGGACGTACGTGCGGTGATGGAGGTCAACTTCTTCGGTGTGCTTCACGTCACCAAGGCAGCCCTGCCCCTCCTGCGTGCGAGCAAGGGCCGTGTGCTGACGGTGACCAGTGTCGGCGGAGTGGTCGGACAGCCCTTCAACGAGGCATATTGCGCGGCCAAGTTCGCGGTCGAGGGCTTTATGGAGTCTCTCGCACCGGTCGTGGCCACCACCGGTGTATCCGTCAGTGTCGTCGAGCCGGGCGCGGTAGCCAGCGAGTTCGTCAGCAATGCGGGCGTCACGGACAACGTACTGGAGCAGGCCGGACCCTACGCCCCCGCCCTGTCCGCCTACCTCGAACGCACCCGCAACGCCTTCGCCAGCGCCCAAACTCCGCAGGACGTGGCCGTGCAGCTGGTTGACCTGCTCGCCGCTGATCAGCCCGCCTTTCGAGTGCTGACCTCTGACACTGCGCGCGGATTCGCCGGTACGAAACTGAAGGACCTCGACGGGGCGGCGGTGCAGACACTGACCACGGCATGGGTCTCCTAGCCCAACGGACGCGCAACACCCCGTTCTCCTCCCCAGTCCGTGGCCAGGCCATCTTGGGCCGGGCGCCCGCTGGGCCTCACGCCTGCTCGTCGTCCTCGTCCGAGAAATCGTCAAGACCCGTGGACTAGGAGCGATCGGCAATAGGCGGCGACCAGGCGTCTTCAGATTGGCAGAGATACGAACAGGCACGGGCCCTGAGTGATCATGGAGTTCTCTACGCTCAGTGATCACCGAGGTGTCCGTGCCTGCCGTGCCATCATGCCTGCTCGAACCGATCTGGGTCGAATTCCACGCGGCGATCGGTGGAGATCGCCCAGAGTTCCACCCCGATCACCCGCTCGGCTGCCACCGATGCGGGGCACATCTGTGGCGGAGATCGCGAAGTCGTCGGGAAGCCCGGCGGCGGGGCCGCCGGGCCGGGTCAGTCCGAGAGCCCGGAACCGGCCGAGCAGGTGCTTGACCTCCCGGCAGATCCGGGTTCGGGCATCGACCGACAGCCGCCCGCCGGCGGCCAGATAGGCCATTCGGTGCAGGAAGCTTTCGACGTCGGCCGAGTACGGCGGGGTCCTGGCCGTGGTCGGCCCGGGCGGCGCGCAGGCAGTCGGACAAAGCGGCCAGGCTCGTCAGGTAGTGTCGCAGCGGTCCGGCGGCGACCTTGCCTCGACGCCGCGGCAGATCATCGGCCGCCCACCGTTTCGCGGCTTCCCGCAGCCAACTCTGCCTGATCTTGGTGAAGTTCAGCCTTCCTGATTGCCCGAACACGGCCAAGTCCCACACGTCCTTGGCCGTCTCGGTCTCCGGATCGAGAAAAGGCCGGGCTGGCATAGCGGGTGAAGCACCGGATGAGCTTTGTAGTGCTCGCGGTCGCTGGTGACCTCGAAGTCCTCGATGGAGGCGCCTGGGTTCGGCGCAGATCCCACGCGACCTGGCGGAGCTTGGCGACCTCGGTCGTCACCCCGTCGCGGGTCCGCAACTGAAGCCCGTAGAGAATCTGCACGATCGCCAGATCGCCGATGCCGTGCAGACTGACCTGCCCAGGTTTTTCAAGCGTGGGCTCGATCCGCTGCCAGGCCCGCTCATCGAAGGACGGATCGGCCCGGCGGTGCTCCAGCAGCCGCCCGTAGTGGGCCGGCAGTAACGCCGATAGACACGATCACGCGGGCACGCCTCGACCTGACACACCCCTCGCGGATTCAACGCGGCGGCAAGGTCATCGTCGTGAACCTCGTTGTCTTCCACGGCGGCGATCTCATTGTCGCGGCGCCTGCAGGCCCGCACCGGCGTTCGCGGCCATAAAGCTGATTGGCGCACCCGTCCGTTCGGGCACGCCCGCCAGCCCAGCAATGGGCGTCCGGGCGGTAGTGACAGCACCCGCGTCGCCGGATCCCACCCGGCCTCAGACAGAAACCCCGGATCGATAAAGACGGCCAGCCGAGCCGGTCCGGCTTTGATGCCGTACTCGCCGAACACGTGCGACGCGTCCGGCACAGCCACCGGCTTCTCGCCGACCACCGCCGGCGCAGCCACAGCCGCGCAGACGGGGATCATCGGCCCCCTCCTGCGCTGGCAGGCGCGGGCTGGGGACCCGGTCGACCGCGGCCCCGCAGCCGGGCCGGATCCGAGGAGTTTCGCAGCTTCATGGAGGGGCGGCTGCCGGTTTCATAACCCTGCGGGGGCGGGCCCGGGTGGCGGTGGCGGTGTGCTCCTCCTCCCGGTTGCTGGCGCGGCGAGGCCGTAACTCGCTCACCACTGTGTCAAGGCCAGGTTGAGACATAGCCAGAATACCGGCCATAAAATCCAGGCGATCAAAGAGTCAAGGCGCTTACCAGCAGCGCAAATAACCACGGCTACCACAATATAGAGAGCTGGGAATATCCAAATAATTACAATGATAGCAGCCGCGCCGGGTGCGACGGTGAATAGAACTAACGAGAAGACGAGGTGAATGCCAAACGAGTAGAGCACTCTCAAAATCACCTTGACGACCTTCTCTGAGACGCCTGGCGCCATACTATTCTCCTTAACGGGCGATTCTTATGGGTCGACGCGAGTTTTGGGGTTAAGGCGATGTGACGCCGAAGGTGCTCGTTCATCGGAGTGAAAGATGAACGAGCACCCCGGAGGCGTGTCATCTGTGCCAGTCGGCACAGGTCAGCCCAGCCGCTCCGTCATGAAGAGCGGTCAGACCCACACGCCTGAATCGCCATACGCTGGCATGCGATTCTGGATATTATACGCGAGTCCTAGCCATTGGCTTTTAGCCACTTGCTTTGACAGCCAGCGGCCGAAGATGTTGCCCTGCACCAGGCCTGAGTTGGGTCCCCGGCCATAGACAGTAAAGGTTAGGGCGCCTTTGGATCTTCCGAAGGTGAATGTGACTTTCGAACCCGCGGGCTCGAAGTGGCCCTTGAGGGCCTCAAACGTCCATGACGTTGAGGTGATCGAGATGACCCTAACAGGCGCTCTGCCTGGCCACCCAGGGACGTCGAGTTTGCATACTTCGTTCAAGTCCAGCGTGGAGCCGCACCCGGGGAAAGGAAAGACCTTCCCGAAGTTATGGGTCATCCACCTCAGCGCGTTGCTGGCCGTCGCCGGTTTGTCGTAGATGTAGAACGTGAAGGAGTACGAGAACCTGCCGTCCAGGTCTCTGTGATTGATTGGGTCACCGAAGCAGTACTCGTATGAATTACTGTTTCCACCGGCGACGGGATCGACCTGCAGGAAGCGGCCGGTGACAGGATTGTAGAGGCGGACTCCCATGAGGAGCAGGCCGCCCAAGCTGTCGCTGGAACGCTGCGCCGCCCCCAACCAACCGTAACGAGTGGGGTTACTGGCGTTGTTGCTGCGAGGGGTGCCGTACTCGGTTTGCTCGAAATAGGCGTTGACACCGGCGCCGAGTCGGTCGGCAGTGGCGATCACGTCACCGTGTGGGTTGGTCAACTGCAGGGTTAGGGTGCCGCCATTGGACAGAGTCGCAGCGAACCCCGTGAACCCGACGATGTTGCGGGTCCAGGTGCCATCGGCCTCGTCGATCCAAGCGGGTGAGTCGCCGTTCCCCGCGTAATGGTTCGTCGTGGTCCCTGTCGCGTACTGGCCGCTGATGGTGGTCGACTTGATCCGGCCCAGCGGGTCGAGGGTGAAGGACTTCGTGGCGTTGTCAGCTGCCAGGCTGGCGACCATGTCGTTGGCGTAGTAGGTGGCGGTCACATCCGCGCCGCCGGTGTTAGAGCCCGGCGTTTTGGTGGTGCGGCCGAGTTCGTCGTAGAGATAACCGGTGTTGGTAATCCGGTCGGCGGTGTCATACGTGGATGTTACGACCGTCGCAGTGGTCGTGGTGGAACAACTTCCATCCGGCGCGGCCGGATAGCTGGTCAAGCTAGTGCGGTTGGTGTTGGCATCGAACCCGTAGGCACGCATAACACAAGTGCCGGCGTAAGTGTCGGCGACCTTGGTCAGTCGGCCCCCTCCGTCGTATCCGTAGGTTTGGCCTCCCGTCGGTCCGCTCTGGCTTTTCACTCGGCCGACTACGTCATAGTCGATCGTGTAGTCGAGCCAAGTGGTGGTGTTGCGGATATAGGTTAGATGGGTTCGCTCTCCAGCCGTGTCATACCGACTGGTGGCAGTGAGGCCTCCTGGGTAGACCTGGACGATCAGGTGTGCGTCGCCGTCGTAGGCGGCCGAGAACACGTGTGTGTCTGACGTCAGGCTCGTCGTGAGGCCACGCCGTTCAGCCTTGCCGTTCGCGTCAGTGCCGTCGTAGCCGTAGGTAGTAGTGCCCTTGCCATCACTGGCGGAAGCGACCCGCCCCGCCGTGTCGAAGGTGGTGGTGGCGACATTGCCGGTAGCGTCGGTTTGCGAGACCACCCGCCCCAAGGTGTCGTATGCCACGCTGACCGATCCTGCATTGGTCGCCGTCTGCTTCGCGAGCCCCGTTGCGGGGTAATAGCTGTAGGTGACATCCGGGACCGCGGTGCCTCCGGCCGCCGCGGGTGTGACCGCTACCGCTGTTGTGACCAGGCGGTCAGCCGCGTCGTACGTCAGCGTTGTCGTGCGAACGGCAGCGCCGTTGTCTTCAATCTGCTGCGTCCGCTGGCCGTAGTAACCGTAGCTGATTGTGATGACCGGCAGGGCTTTCCCGGTTGGCTGGGCGGCCGGTCCGGTCCTACAGAGCAACCCCGACCATTGCGGTTTGTTGCCGCAGGCCGCCACGCTGTTGCTCGTCGCGGTGTAGTAGGTGAAGACTGTGGTGCCCGCGTCGCTGCCCGAGGAGGCGGGCATTCGCTGCTCGATTGGGCGGCCTAGAGCGTCATATCGGGTCTTGCGCACGATATCTGCGCCGCCCGGCACAACCTTGGTTGTACTGGTCGGGCTGTACAGTTCCCAGCCGGTGGTGTCGCCTGCGACGATCGCGTTGTAGCTAGTCTTGATCGTCTGGGTGTCACCGCTCCCCGCTGTGGTTACGCCATCGAGAATGATCGGCTTGGTGGTGGTCGTGGTCACCAGGCCGGCACCCACCTGGGCGGCTGGTGCGCCCTCGTCGTAGGTGTAGTCGATGCGCAGCCGCGCCGAATAGGCCGTTTGCCCGGAGGCTAGAGTGACGCGGTGTGCGGGGCCCGTCCGCGTGAGCACGTTTCCATTGGCGTCGTAGGTGGTAGCTGTTGCGAGGGCGTTGGCTCGCTCCGCCGAATTGGACGTGCCAGACACCACAGCGTCGGTGTCGACGGTCGGCGTCAACGCCTGTGCCCGGGCACTCGGCGACAACTGCCACACCACGTTGCCGTCATCGTCGAATCGGGCGGTGCCGATCTGCCAGGCACCGGCGCCGTAGTCCGCGGTATTGACCGCTCTGCCGTTGACGTCGAGGTAGGTGAGATCGGCGTAAGAGTAGTCGTCTACGGTGGGCGTGTAGGCGCCCGAGGCCGCTCGGGTAGGGACGTGTGAAGCGGGGAAGACCGCCGCGCCCACTCGC
Organism: Planotetraspora sp. GP83; assembly: GCF_041262585.1. NCBI lineage: Bacteria > Bacillati > Actinomycetota > Actinomycetes > Streptosporangiales > Streptosporangiaceae > Planotetraspora > Planotetraspora sp. GP83. Next base: position 259,425 of record NZ_JBGCBZ010000009.1, read on the forward strand.
GGCAGATCGACGTTCTGGCCCCACGCCGCCACCTGGCCGCCGGTCAGATCAATCGGGGCGCCCGAGCCGCCGATGGGCACGTCATAGGCGACAGCCTGTGTGAGCACACCTTGGGGGCTGGTGCGGCTGATGTGTGCGAGCCTTCCGGCGCTGTCATAGGAGAAGGTCCATGGGGCGAGTCCAGCCGGTGTGACCTGGGAGACTCGGCCCTCGCCCGTGTAATAGTAGGTGGTGGCCAGGGTAGTGCGTGGGTCAGTGACCGTGCGAAGATGCCCGGTCGAGTCATAAGCATACGTGGCTAGGACCGTGGTCTTCATGGCTGAGGTAGCCGGATCGTAGGCCGTGTAGGTGACTGAGGTCACCTGGCCGATGTAGTCGCCCCATCCGGAGCTGACCCCGGTCGCCGTTGTGGCCGACGCATACGCGATTTGCAGCGCCTTGCACCCGGCGACGAGGCTGGTTGAGCAGTCCACTCCGGGTGGTACCGGGGCGAGAATCCGGGTGACTCGTCCTTGTCCGTCGTACTGGTAGCTGGTGGTGTTGTTCGCTCCCGGTTCGTCGATCAAGGTCATGTTCCAGACAGACCCCGCCACGTTGAAGATCGTCTTCGTTCCGGTGGAGTCGGTGTGGGTGAACTGGGTGGCCGAATCTTTTACCACGAATGAGCCGTCGGTGGCGTCGGCCGCTCCCCTATAGGTCCCGTCTGCCTGGACGATGTAAGTGAGTTGGGTACCGTCGCTGTCCGTGAACAATACGTATCCGTCCGCGGAATGATCAGCGAAGGTCATACCCGACACCGTAGAGAACCCGGCAGGGAAGGATGCCTGCCACCCCGGCCCGAACACACTCGACGTGTTTGGGGAAAGGGTGGTATGTCCACGCTTGACCGATAGATCGAAGACGGACGCATCGGCCGCCGATACTGAGTAATCACCGGTCAGTAGAGATACCTCGCCGGGCCCAAGAGGTGAGGTGGCGTGGGAGCCACCGAATGCCGTCCGTTCCAGAAGGAAGGTCACCGGCGGGGAGCACTGTTCGTCAGTTCCGGTGAAGCAGGCGCGTACCCGGACCGGACCGTCACCACGCGCGGCCAGAGAGGCGGCGACGTTCCAAACCAGGTCGGCGAAGTCCTTGGATGTGTCAGTCCGGGTCTGCGGCCAAGCAGAGATCGGACTTGACGAACCGGGTACGCTCACATGAGCCGGGGGGATATCCGTCCAGGTGCCGTCGCCACTGAGGTCGGCGAGGTACTGGTAGCGGACCGCCGTGTAGTCAGGCTTCGCCCGCGAGGCGAGCGTGATGGCGGACTGGGTCAGATCGTCCTCAGCGGGCTTGGACACCTCGCCGACCCCAACGCCAAAGGCGTAGGCCGAAGCCGCTGATGTTGTTCCGGAGGCGCCTATAGCCACGGCCGTTAGTGTGTGCCAGCCCTCGGCCGGATTGATGGTGATCGTCGCCGGGTCCCCGGTCGCGGTGGACGGCAGAACATCGTCCTCTAATCTCCAGTTGTACCCGGTGACGTTCGCCGAGGGAGAGTCCAGCGAGCAGGACACTGGATTGGCACTCTTGGCGGACCAGGTGCTCGCTGGGTAGGCCCCACATGAGATCGCAGGGGGTTGGGGAACGCTCGTGTCGACGGTGAGGGCCTGCCATGACGAGTAAGCGGAGTACGCTGTGCCGTCATAAGCGCGGACACGCCACTGGATCTGCTGTCCATCTGCCAAGGTCCCCGACGGGATGACGACTGACGCCTCGGTGCCTGCCGGTACGTTCGTGGCGGTGCCGCTCCAGATCGTGCTACCGGCGCGCTGTACCTGGAATTCGCCCGTCAGTATGCCGCCGTCGTCGTCCTTGAGCTGGGCGCGGAGGGAAGGGGTGAGGGAGTTTGTTCGCCCGGCGACGAAGGGGCTGGCCGACAGTGTTCCAACAGTAGGGGGCACGGTGTAGGTCACGGCAAGCTTGGGCGGGAAGTTGAACTCGACCGTCTCTTCGGAGGTGGAGTACACCCAGTAGCTGGAGGTCGTGCCCTCGGTCGGGGCGCGCAGCACTAGGCCGTTGTTTGCGGCGGTGCCGTTCGCCCATTTCTT